>JAKZRU010000089.1:0-9877 GCA_047517965.1 Gammaproteobacteria bacterium
GCTTTCGCGGTGCAGATTGCAACTTCCGCATCGAAAACCGCATCCATTCGCTGCTTTGTGTCCACTGCTTGCTCTGATGAAATTTTCATTCCATAGCGCTGGGTGAATTCTGTCGCTGCATCTGACCGTGCACTCTCCGTCAATCTCACCAGACTTGGCATTGCCCCCCGCTGGGCAGCCAGAATGAAAGCACACAAACCGACCGGGCCACCACCGAAAATCTTCACTCTGCGACCTTCAAGTCCGTGCCCAGTCTGTTCCAACAGACATTTTTCGATCACCGCAATCAGAGCAGCCGAGGTAGTAAATGCGCCATTCGGGTCGGCAAAGAGCGAAAGTTCAAATGGCGGGACCATCGCTTTTCGTGCAGCTTCCAGCATGTCCACAGCCTGATTTACGTCGTATCCACCGATAAACATACCGGTGGAAGCAGCACTCTTTGGAGGCCTTGAAAAAATCGCATCCTGAACGAGGCCGAAGACGCTGGAAACGGGTACCTGGCAGTGTGGAACAATGATTTGATAACCCGCGTCGGCGGCCATGTTCACATCAAATGGACTCATGTTCTGCGCTGGGGTAATCATATGCAATATTTTCGGCTTTGACATAGAGTTCTCGAAAGGTTTGGAATTTGGGGAACTACTTTTCCATCGTTTTCCGTGGGAGCATTGCTGATTTTTCAACTGTGATTGAAGCACCAACATTTCTCGCCTGACAAATCTCGAAGCGAATGCCTTCTGCTACTGAACGGCCAAGCAGCTGTTTCCGCAATTGCAGTGCACCTGATTCGCTTTCCATAATAGCAAATCCTGTCGGTCCCCAGGAACTTTGGCCGATGCCTGCTGCACCATTGATCGCGGCGTACTCTAGAATGTCAGCCACCTCAGAACTCAAAAATCTTCCGCCCTGAATCGAACTGAAAAAATCTCCGACACAATTTTGAATGGTCGTGATGCCTTCTCCGAACGAAGCGATATCCTGTTTTTGCAGTGCTGGAAGAACCTGCTTTTCCAGCACATCGTACAGTTTCTGCGTGAGAGTTGCTGAAAACCCACCTAAAGCTTTGAACGCGCTGGTTTCGGATATTCCGTGTATGCCCTGAAAACTGTCATCGAAAATCAATAGAATTCGCCACTTTTCCGGATATTCAATTCTCGTGGCGACCGACCTTGATGAATCACTGTTTTCCGGTGCGCAATCTACCAGAAATCCGCCGCTGTCAAATGTCGCCGTACCAATGCCGGAACGATCACCGCGACCCAGCAGGCTCGACAATTTTTCAAGCGGAAGATCGAACCTGTTTAATTTGATACAGGCAGTGGCAACCGCAAGCGCAAGCTGGGTACCGGAACCCAAACCGATATGTGCAGGAATTGTCTCTGAAACCGTGATCTCAAATGGTCGACTCAGTGTCAGTTTCCGAATCAGAGTATCAACATATTGTTGTACCTTCATCTGCATGGAACCGAGTACGGCGGTTTTGGAACTCTCGGTAGCTTCCACCCGTGTTTGCGGTTTTTTGATAGCTACACCAAGCGCTCCAAATCGATCTGCAGAGCATCCGTACAGACCTACGAATCCCAAATGCAAACGTGCTGGTGCAGATACAATAACTCTTCGCATTCGATGGATTCCAGTGGCGATGCAGGCTGACGGTCATTATAGATGGACTGCAGCAAGCGCAGATGAACGCCGACGCTGCAAACAGATCATCCAATTGTGTGATTCTCAAAACTCGAACCAGCACAAGCCGTGAAATCTCATCAAAATAGACATATAAGAGATTGATAATATAGAGATAAATTCGACTATTTCTGTATAATTCCAGAAGTCTTCGCAGTAATCATAGAGAAGGTGATTGATGCACCTCCGATTCGACCTAACATTCCTGAGCAGCCGCATAGCGGCATCCTCTCACATTCGCCAACCAAGAGTCGCACCAGCAAACGGTACACCTCCATGTCCTGCGCATCGATCGATTGTGGTTCATGTCCGTTAACAATTCAAATTCAGTGAAAGAAGCAATCTGTCCTTTCTGCGGGCTGCTGTGCGACGACATAAACGTTACGAGATCTGGCTCCAAATATTCGATCGATTCTCATGGCTGTCTGATTTCAGAATCCAGGTACCAGGGTGCATTGAATTCCGAAATTTTGCAGCCTCAATTGCATGGAAACCCTGTCGACTATGAGATAGCGATTCATGAGGCTGCAACACTCATTTCGGCATCAAATTCTCCTGTTATCGCCGGCATGATGACCGATGTTGCCGGTTCCCGGGCGGCTCTGGAACTGGCAGACCGAACCGGTGCAGTCATTGATCATCATCATAATCCAGCATACCATCGGAACAACTCGCGATTGCAGACTTACGGCGGATATTTGACAACACTCTCCGAAGCCCGAAATCGCGCTGACCTGATCGTGCTGTTCGGTTCGGAACTGCTGGCGCAGTTTCCTCGACTTCTGGAAAAGCTCAATGCCTTTCATTCGCCCGCATACAGCGCTGCACAAAAAAGAACCATTGCTGTCGTCGGCAGGAATTGTGCTGAGCTAAAAGAGTTCCCTGAGAATTCAACATTTATCGAATGCGACCCGCAGCAGGCAGGTCTTATTGCGAACGCCGTTCGATCCAACATTGAAAAACGTAATCGGCCGGCTCTTGACCTTGAAATTGTATCCAGCGATACAATCAACTCTCTCACCAAATTGGTTATGGACGCAGATTACCCAGTGCTTGCCTGGTGCGCTTCGAACTTCGACAATCCCCTCGGGGACCTTGTTGTCGATTCGCTCGTTCGTCTGATTGATTCAGTCAATAAGCGCAGTCGATGTGCAGGGCTGATGCTTACGCAGTCACCGAGTACTGTCACAGTAAACCAAGTAGCAACCTGGCAGTGCGGAAATCCCACAGCACTGAGTTTTGCCAGTGGAAGCCCGGAACATCATCCAGTATTCCATTCGCTACATTCGGTTGTCAAACGAGGTAATTGCGATTTGATTTTATGGCTCGGAGGCTTGGAAGACGAAGTCAACCTTCCTGAATCAGCAGTTCCCAAGATCGTCATTGCAAGATCGGATCCAGGAAACGCGGATTTATTCATTCCTGCCGGCATTCCCGGAGTTCATCATGACGCTCATCTATTCCGTACGGATATCGCGGTATCTCTCTACCTTCGCGCACTGCAAGGTGATTCGCTTCCTTCTACCGCCGAAGTGATCAGTTCCATCCTGCAGAAACTGGAAAACAAGTAAATGCTAACGCTGATTCACGGTGGAATGATCTACGACCCGACCCATTCGCTGGACGGTGTCGTTCAAGACCTGTACATAGAAGATTGCCGGATTGTTGCAAAACCTCCTGACTCTAAAAAAATCAACCGAACGATTGACGCCAGTGGTCTCATTGTGATGGCAGGCGGCATCGACATTCATTCACACATCGGCGGTGGCAAGGTCAATATCGCCCGAATGATGATGACGGAAGATTGTGACGCACATCGAGCAGCAAGCAACGAAAACCTAAGATCTGGTGCAGGACACGCGGTTCCTTCTACCTTCCTGACAGGCTATGAATATGCAAAACTCGGATATACGATGTGTTTCGAGCCCGCAGTGATTCCCTCAAATGCCCGTCAGGCGCACATGGAAATGGCGGACACGCCGCTTCTCGATACAGGTGGTTATCTGGTATTGGGAAATGACGATTTTTTCCTACAGATGATGGCAAACGGCACTGAGCCTCAGAAAGTTCGTGACTACGTCTCCTGGATGATTGATGCTACCCAATGCATTGGCGTGAAAGCAGTCAACCCGGGCGGTATCAACGCGTTCAAATTCAATCAGCGTGCGCTCAATGTCGATGAACCTCATGCACACTACAGAGTTACGCCCGGTGAAATCGTAAGATCGCTGTCTGAGGCATTGGCCGACATCAAGCTGTCGCATCCTTTGCACGTTCATGCCAGCAATCTAGGCGTCCCAGGAAACTACAGGTCTACGATCGACACAATCAATGCGGCCGATGGTCTGCCGCTGCACCTCGCTCACGTTCAATTCCACAGCTACGGTTCCGAAGGAAAGAGAAAGTTCTCCTCAGCAAGCCTGGAAATTTCCGAGAAAGTAAATCAAAACCCGCAGATTTCAGTGGATGTCGGGCATATCATGTTCGGGCAAACCATCACAATATCTGCGGATATTATGCGTCAATACCCCAATCGCCACCATGGACACCCACGAAAATCAACATTCATGGATATTGAGTGCGAAGCGGGATGCGGAGTGGTTCCTTTTCGTTATCGCTCCAAGCAGTTTGTAAACGCCCTTCAATGGGCAATCGGACTGGAACTATTTCTGACCATCAAAAATCCGTGGCAAGTATTTCTGACTACGGATCATCCAAACGGAGCATCGTTCACAACCTACCCTCACCTGATTCGTCTTTTAATGGACAGAAGCTATCGAAATGACATGCTCACTACAATCAATCCAACTGCTGTTGAATTGAGTTGCATTCGAGAATTGTCAAGAGAGTATTCGCTATACGAAATAGCCATCATTACACGAGCTGGACCGGCCAAATCACTCGGATTGAAAGATCGCGGACATCTCGGCGAAGGTGCAAATGCGGATGTTGTTTTGTATCGTCCAAACAGCAACTGGGAAGAGACTTTTCGACAGCCGGCAAGAGTGATTAAGGACGGCGAAACTGTAGTCTTGGAAGGAGAGATAGTGAATGTCATTGCTGGCAAATCCCACCGTGCCCAGACTGAGTTTGATCGGGACATCGAAAAAACGATGAAAACCTATTTTGAAGAGAATGGAACAGTTCGATCGTCGAACTTCAAAATCAGCGACGACGAGATGGCAAACTCCATCGGGTCTTCGGTTGTGAGACACTCCCTGTGCTGAATTGAGAGTCTATCTTGAAACTAAACGGAATACCCATTAAAGATACATTCGCAGAGGCGTTTCCGATGACCGCAGCCAGAGTCATCGTGACTGCGTGCAGCCAAATATGGGTGAACCACGCGGTGCAATCCGTAACCGGGTTTGCAACATCTGTCATCGGTTGTAAAGTAGAGGCTGGAGTTGAACTACAACTGCAGGAATCCAACACTCCGGATGGGAGGACCGGCGCGTCAGTGCTGTTTTTCGCTGTTTCCGGTAGTGAACTTGAGAAACAACTCCAGAACAGAATTGGCCAGTGCATTTTGACATCCCCAACAAGTGCTGCGTTTTCGGGCATCGACAAAGGCAATCCGGTTGCCATGGGAAAAGCAATTCGATACTTTGGAGACGGTTACCAAATTTCCAAGAAGTTCGCAGACCGCCGCTACTGGAGAATACCCGTCATGGACGGAGAGTTCATCTGCGAGGACATCACTCACCGGATAGATGCAGTCGGCGGCGGCAATTTCCTGATCATCGCCAGAGATGTTCAGTCCGCTTTGACAGCGGCGGAAAACGCAGTTTCGGCCATTGCTGCTGTACCCAACGTGATCACTCCATTTCCAGGTGGCGTTGTCCGTTCAGGCTCCAAAGTCGGCTCGAAGTACCCCGCGTTGATCGCTTCTACTAACGAAGCCTTCTGTCCTTCATTACGAGGGCTTGTTCAATCGGAACTGCCGGATGACGCAGATGCCGTTCTCGAAATTGTAATAGACGGACTGGACGATGAATCTGTCGGCATTGCGATGCGTGAAGGCATCCGCGCCGCCTGCGCTGGCGGGAAAGAAAAAGGAATACTGGAAATTACTGCATCGAATTTCGGCGGGAAACTCGGTAAATACCATTTTCACCTGCATGAGCTGTTGTCTTGAAGCCGCTCACATTTACCAGAAAACTGCCGGTGACAAAACCAGTCGACCTATCGATTTTACGGCCGGATGCGCTGGCGGGAAAGAAAATTAAGGAAATTCAGCGGCTGCGGCTTGGAAATGATCGACAGTCACTTGCAGTCGGAGACATTTTCAAGGTTTCTGGCGATGATTCCAGACACATCGAATTTGAAGACTCTGTTAGTGCATTCGAGAGAATTGGCTACGGAATGACAGGAGGTTCAATTGTGGTGTACGGTGATGCAGGAGCGTTTGCAGGCGCTTTGATGCGTGGAGGTGAAATCTACATTTCTGGCTCTGCGGGGGATTTTTCTGCGAGTTCAATGTGTGGAGGGCTGGTCCGAATTGACGGCAGTGCCGGAAATTATCTGGGCGCAGGAGCGCCTGGCAGCAAGTTCGGCATGAAGGACGGCTGCATCGTCGTGAACGGAAATGCGGGAATTCGTTTAGGCGAGCGCATGAGACGTGGTTTGATCGTTGTAATGGGCAGCGTAGAAACGGGAGCTTGTGCGAGGATGGTCGCAGGAACTGTCATCGTGCTGGGCAAGCCGTACGGACAGTTGGGTGTTAATATGAGGAGAGGGTCAATCCTCTGTACTGAAAACCCTCTATTTCCACCAGGAACATTTTTCAGGCAAAACCTCAAATCTCACGGAATTGTGCCGTTAATTGAACACAGACTACAGGCATTGGACATACATCTGCTTTTAACGGAAAAGCTAGGTCAGCCAAAAAGCCGTTTCGTCGGCGATTTAAATTTTGGCGGTATGGGAGAGGTTCTTGTCTACGACCAGTAATTAAAGCGTAAACAACAGAAACTGGGCAGGTAACTCGTATACAGTTGACTATGTCCGTGTCTGGCTACAATTCGTCCACCTTCTGAATCTAGCCCGAAATGCTAAAATTGACGCCGTATAAAAACTGTGTAAAAATTTGCAGCGAGCGCATCGGTTCAGTAGAATTTCAATCTGCCCGCTACCACTATTGTGCGACGTTGAGCTGGTCCGTGTTCAAAATCGAAGATATAAGCGTGAGCATTTCATAACAATGATGAGTCAAGAGTAGAAGAGTGCTGTATGGAAATTCATAAATCAAAGCAAAACCGAATCGCGGAGGTTGATTTTAAGAATCTTCAATTCGGATCGCTGTTCAGCGAGCATATGTTTGCCATGGAATATGTCGATAGCAAATGGCAAAACCATAGAATAGTGCCGTTCGGCAACATTGAGGTACATCCGGTCTCTGCTTCTCTCCATTACGGCCAATCGATTTTTGAAGGCATGAAAGCTTATCGGGGTGTGGACAATCAGATCCGGATATTTCGACCGGAAATGAATCATCGGAGATTAGCAGCATCCTGCGAAAGAATGTGTATGCCGCTGATTGAGAAAGAAACTTTTCTGAATGCAATCAAGGAATTATTGAGAGTCGATCATCAATGGGTCCCGCCAGGTGAAAAGCAGGCGCTGTATGTTCGCCCAGTTCTGTTTGCAGATGAAGGACAGTTGGATGTACGGCCGGCAAACAAATATCGCTTTCTGATTATCACCTCCCCTGTAGGAGGTTACTTTGGGGGAGAATTTCCCGCCGTTTCGCTGAAAGCAGAAGAAAAATATACCCGCGCAATACAGGGTGGTACCGGATTCGCCAAAGCAGGCGGAAACTATGCTGCAACCTTTCTGGCTACGAATGAAGGTCGAGAGCATGGATTCGCCCAAATTCTGTGGCTCGATGGTGTCGAACACCGTTATGTCGAAGAAGTCGGACAGATGAACATCTGCTTCTACCTGGATGGGAAACTGGTTACTCCGGAACTTCGCGGAACCATCCTTCCAGGCGTCACGCGTGACAGTGTTTTACAGTTGGTAAGAGATATGGGGATAACTTGCGAAGAAAGACTCATAGACATGAAGGAAATCACTGACGGCGTCGAGCAAAATACTCTGCATGAAGCATTTGGCTGCGGTACGGCAGCAGTAATCACTGCAATCGGCAGCATCGGCTACCGAGATAAACTCTATAAAATCAACAATGGAGTTGCTGGCCAGTTGAGTCAGAGTCTCTACAACTCAATAGTCGGCATTCAGAGAGGTGAAATCGAAGACATTTACGGGTGGACTGAGGTAATTTCTGTCTGAAAATTCCATTTAGACATCGATGGCAATCAATGTATTTAAGTTTGTGTGGCTTGAAACGACTAAGCAACAGGGTTTGAAAGACAAGTGGTTTGAACTGATTGCCTTGTAATAAAGCAGTTGGTGATATTGTTGCTTGATTCTGAAGCTCACTAGGGATCAATCTTGAATCAAACTGCAGAGCAATTTCAGGCTGAGCACACCTCAATTGCCGGAGGTGTGATTTCGCTCAATCGCGCAATTGGCTGGGTGCATTCATGTAATTTTGTATTCTTCTCAAATGTGATTGATTATTTGAATCAACGCTCCCTATAGTCCATTTAGTGCTGTTGTTTTATGCCTTGGTTAGCCAAGGTAACTGACGATAGAAAGTTGCAGTACGCTCAAAACAGGAGTTGAAATCTGGAATCTCCCCAATCTCCAGTTTTAGCGTATCCCATTCAGAACCCGAATATTTTCTAATTTCTGGTACGTCTATTGAGTCCGGCAATAAGTTGATACCTCGTGCTTCACATTTCTTGATGAGCGTTGTGAGAATTTTGGCTTTTACTTCATCGTTCAATTTCGGATTCGGTATCAGGAAATTCAAGTCATAAATATCCTGTCTTCTATAACGATTTCGGGAAATTTGTTGAAACGTAGCTCGATACTTCTCTGCGATGAGGTCGACCAAAGAGTAAGCCAGTATTACTTCCCCGTCAGCAATCTCCAGAACTTGAATTTCACTCATCTCCTCTTTGAAGGAAATGTCGAGACAAATGACATTGTTTGCCTTTCCTTTGAGTAGATTTTTCTCTTGGTGGCTGCCGCGGTCGGCATAACCTATTTTTACTTGCAATGCCGGAAAACGAGCATTCGGAAATTTATTGGATGGAAATCCTTTCACTGTTTGAACACGCACGACTATGTCAGGATAACCAAGATTCGCTACAGCGTTTGGTATAGCGGAGGCTATAAGTTTACTGAAAGTGTCAGCTGTGTTTTCATCTGGACTCTCATTGGTAGCAACAGAAAAATCGATGTCACTAGTCTGACGAGGACTGTTATAGACCAGACTCATGAGAATCCCGCCTTTCAGACAGAGCTTTTTTTTCAATGACGGCGTATTAGCGATGGAATGCAAAATGATTTCAGTCACTTGTCGTTGGCGATAAGTTTCCACATCCGCTTTAGCAGCCTCGACCCATTCAGGAATATTGATCTTAATAACCGGTTCAGACATTCAGGGAAATCATCCAAGTTTCGGAGTAATCAGGGGCAAAGGCTTTGGTTGGGTCCAGTTTCCGGCTACCGCCTCTTTGCCCTAAATCTTTCCAGGTTTCGATTTTCTTGCGACGAAAGCCCAATCGTTCTTCGAGAATATAGCCAGCACGACTTTTTACGAGCTTGCTGTTGGCAGCGTCAACAGAGTCAATAATTTGGTCTAACCAGGTTGATGCATGTTCTTCGTAGATTTCCAGAGCATGGGCTATTCCGCCACATAACTCGGGTTGTTGTAGCATGTCAAGAAACGTCTGACCTATTGTCGCAAGACGTATACCGGTGCCGCGTAGTTTGATGGAGGCACCAGCTGCCTTGCTCTCAAACATGCGGAGCGGGCGATTGCGGACCGTTTTAGGGTGGCCAATATAATTTAAACGGACGCGTTTTGGAGGCAAAAATTCCAGATAGTTTGACATTATGTTCGTTAACTGCACGATTGAGGATTTCCTGTCCGGACGCGTACAGATGAGTGCATAAGAAGAACGATCAGTCAAGCCCCATCGATGCATCGCGGAAAGGTGAGATACATAGCAAAGCGGGTCGGCGAAACAGACAACCTCTTCAGTTGATTGCTCAGATACAACGAGAACGCGAATAAGTCGCGCCCCATAATCTTCGTCATACTTAATCACACCGGTCC
>JAKZRU010000090.1:0-12203 GCA_047517965.1 Gammaproteobacteria bacterium
TCCGAATCATGCCCAAAATGAGCTATCGGGTACAGGTACAATAACGCACATTAAACGCACTTCTCGCAATTTACTTTGGCCCAACCGACTACTCTTAACACTCGAACTTCCTGTATGTCCACGATGAGACATGGCGGGAAAATTCTAGCTGATCAACTGGCTATTCAACAATGTGAGGCGGTGTTCTGTGTTCCGGGTGAGTCTTTTCTTCCCGCTCTCGACGGGCTTTATGACCATCGACACATCAGAACTATCACCTGTCGTCACGAAGGCGGCGCAGCGATTATGGCTGAAGCGCATGGAAAAATGACAGGTAAGCCGGCCGTGTGCTTTGTGACGCGTGGACCCGGTGCAACCAACGCATCTTTGGGTGTTCACATTGCGTATCAGGATTCCACACCCATGGTGCTCATGATCGGACAGGTGCAGCGCGCATTCCTGGATCGTGAGGCATTTCAGGAAGTCGATTTTCGTACCATGTTTCGCCCATTAGCGAAGTGGACTGCTCAGGTGGAAGATCCCGACAGGATTCCAGAATACGTAAGTCGTGCATGGCATACTGCTCTGTCTGGACGTCCAGGTCCAGTCGTCTTGATATTTCCAGAAGATGTCTTATACGCAGAAACGCAGGTCGACAACATTCCTGCAACTGAATTTGTGCAGCCCGTAGCTCCGGAAGACACGGCCGAGCAGGTTTCCGTTTTTCTTGAACCAGCGGAGCGTCCATTGATCATTGTGGGTGGCAGCGGTTGGAGTGAGGATAGTCGAAAACGATTGACCGAATTTGCCGAGCGCAATCAGCTGCCTGTGGCAGCTGAATTTAGATGTCAGGACTACATGGACAATCGGCACCCGAACTATATGGGTGATCTTGGAATCAGCACTGGGCCGGGATTGGCGAAGCTGGTGCAAAATAGCGATCGAATCCTGTGCATCGGTGCCAGATTGGGAGAACTGCCGACTCAGCAATACTCCCTGGTACAAGCACCGGTTCCTCACGCGAAGCTGTTCCATGTACACGCCGATATTGGAGAGCTCGGTCGTGTTTACAGACCGGATGTTGCAGTCAATTCCTCTTCAGCGTCGTTTGTTTCGCGCTTGCAGAACGTAAGCATCAGCCGCAGCCCAAGCTGGCTGAAGCGAACGCAGCAGGGACGAAGCGACTTCGTATCGCACTCTACTTTGAAGGAAAAGAATTCTTCGCTGTTGAACGAAATGGCGATTTCGTGGCTGAGGGAGTATCTACCGCCTGATGCGATAGTTGCAAGCGGTTCAGGCATCAGCAGTGGAGTGCTGCATCGATTCTACTATTACGGAGCGCGCTATCGAACACAGCTGGCACCAGTTGCAGGTTCCATGGGATACAGCGTTCCTGCTGCAATTGCAGCGAAGATTTGCGAGCCAGATCGAAAGGTAGTCTGTGTAAGTGGGGACGGATGCTTCTTAATGACGGGACAGGAGATGGCCACAGCTGCGATGTTGAATCTGGACATCACCTTTATCGTGATCAACAACGGTACGCTTGGTACAATTCGCAAACATCAGGAACGAGACTTTCCGGGTCGTGTGATGGCGACTGATTTGCTCAATCCGGATTTCGCCCGATATGCAGAGAGTTTTGGTGCGATGGGATTGATTGCCACAACCATCGAGGAATTTGTTGAAGCTTTCAAGAAAGCCGATTCTCAAACGGGACTTGCTTTGATTGATCTGCAGATTGATCACGAAAATTATATAAAATCACTCATAGCATAGTGCTTCTGGCAATCGGATTAGGCAAGTCGAAAATGCTGTCGGTGGCGTCAATTTCAATCACAATTCTGTAATGAACATTTTTCACGATTTATTTGGAAAATCTGCACTGATAACAGGTGCATCCAGTGGAATCGGGGAGCATTTTTCTCGGACTCTAGCTGCAGCGGGTGTGAATGTGGTTCTATCTGCGAGAAGAACCAAGCGACTTGAGCAAATTACAAGTGACATCAATGCATCCGGTGGCGAGGCCAGTTGGATTCAGTTGAATGTGACAGATAAATCCAACGTCGAAGCTGCGTTCAAGGAAGCAACTGCCAAGTGTGGAAGACTGGATATTGTCATCAACAATGCTGGAATTGCTTCTGCAGGAAGTGCTCTGGATATATCCGAGCAGCACTGGGACGATGTCGTTGACACGAATCTGAAAGGTGCCTGGCTGGTTGCTCAGCAGGCCGGGCTGTGCATGTCCGCAGACAGCAAAGGCGGCTCTTTGATCAACATCGCGTCGATTCTTGGCCGACGTGTGATGGGTGGAGTTGCACCTTATTCGGCGGCAAAAGCAGCACTGGATCATCTGACGCGTATACTTGCCTATGAGTGGGCACGCTACAGCATACGCGTGAACGCGATCGCACCGGGCTACATCATCACAGACATCAACCGGGACTATCTAAATTCACCGATGGGACAAAAAGCCAAAACCAAGATTCCTCAGAAGAGATTCGGTCGTCCCGAAGATCTGGACGGTGCGATGCTGTTACTGGCTTCTGATGCCTCATCCTATATGACGGGAAGCACCATTGTAGTGGATGGCGGGCACCTGCAATCTTCAATGTAAGAAAGGAAAATTCTATATATGGACTTTTATCTGAACGACACCATTCAGGATTATCAGCGAAGAGTTCGCGATTTCGTCGACACACACATTATTCCGGTCGAGTCAATTCCGGAAGCTTATGATGAAGGAGAGAATATTGCAGATGATTACTTCCTCCCATTGCGAGAGAAAGCCCGCTCGGAAGGACTGTGGTGCCTGCAGATGCCCAAACAGCTCGGCGGAGGCGGACTCGATACCGTAGGCATGGCTGCATGCTATGAGGAGATGGGGCGTTCGATATTCGGTCCGGTGGTTTTTAACAGCGCTGCACCCGATGATGGTAATATGATTGTATTGGAACGGGTCGCTACGCCTGCACAAAAGGAACGTTGGCTTCAACCCATAATCGACGGAACGGTTCGTTCTGCTTTGGCGATGACCGAACCGGCGCCTGGCTCTGGTTCTGACCCTTTGGGTATGATGCTCACTCGTGCCGAGAAATCTGGTGACAAGTGGGTCGTGCACGGACATAAATGGTTCATCACTGGTGCTGGAGTGGCTCAGCACTTCATTCTGCTGGCTCGAACATCCGATCATCCTCGAAAAGGGCTGACCGCGTTCCTGTTTGATCGGGATGATCCAGGCTGGGAGCTGGTTCGACGCGTTCCAATCATGGGGCCAGAAGAGCACGGTGGACATTGCGAGCTCAAGTTTCATGGACTTGAAATTCCAGATGAAAACCGCCTGATGGAAGTTGGGGATGGAATGAAAGTGGTACAAATACGATTGGGAACTGCCAGGCTTACCCACTGCATGAGATGGCTCGGACTGTGCCGACGGGCGCTTGAAATCGCGAGTGATTATGCTAGCGATCGCAGTGCGTTTGGAAAAACTCTGACTGAACACGAAGGCGTACAGTGGATGTTGGGTGAAGCCGCCAGTGCAGTGCATATGGGGAGGTTGCTCACAATGCATGCCGCATGGAAACTTGCCCAAGGCGATTTTGCGCGCAAGGAGGTATCCATTGCCAAGGTAGTCGTTGCAGATACCTTGCATGACGTTGTAGATACCGCCATTCAAATGCTGGGGGCAAAAGGATATTCGAAAGATACAATTCTCCAGTGGATGTATCGTTACCAGCGTCAATCCAGACTGGTGGACGGCGCTTCGGAAGTGCACAAAATGGTACTGTCAAAGTACTACATGAATGAAGGAGATGATTTCTTCAGGTGGGGTGCTTGACTGCTCTCATCAGGATATTACGAGGCCTGAGTAAATGCTAGCCGACATTTCGCTCAACGACAAATATACCCAGGAGTCCGGTCGAATTTTCGTGACCGGCATTCAGGCTTTGGTGCGACTGCCGCTGCTGCAATCCTCTCTTGATGCCGCCAGTGGGCTGAACACAGCCGGTTACATCACTGGATACAGAGGCTCACCACTTGGCGGATTTGATTTGCAGCTGTGGCAGGCGAAAGATTTTTTGGAACCTCGCAACATCATTTTTCAACCGGGAATCAACGAAGACCTTGCTGCAACTGCGATCTGGGGAACACAGCAGGCTGAAATCAATGGTGAAGGTAAGTTTGATGGGGTTTTCGCCATTTGGTATGGAAAAGGTCCCGGAGTGGACCGGTCAGGCGATGCATTCAGACACGCAAATTTAGCGGGGACCTCAAGATACGGTGGCGTACTGGCAGCCTTGGGAGATGATCATGCGTGTGATTCGTCAACCACTGCACATCAAAGCGAGTTTGCACTAGTCGACGCCATGATGCCGATTCTAAACCCATCGAGCGTACAAGACATTCTGGAATTTGGACTGATGGGCTGGCAACTGTCTCGATATTCGGGCTGTTGGGTTGGCTTGAAATGCGTTCACGATACCGTTGAGGCATCTTCATCCATCGAAATTGATACCGGTCGCGATCGCCCGATTATCGTTCCGGACGATATCGTGCTGCCACCAGATGGGCTGAACATTCGTTGGCCGGATACACCGCTTGAGCAAGAGCACAGACTGCATGAGTACAAGCTTCCAGCAGTGCAGGCGTTCTGGCGTGTAAACGGACTGGACCGGCTCATCTTCAATCCTTCAGATGCTCGTGTCGGTATCGTCACAACGGGCAAGTCCTACTCGGATTTACGCAGAGCCTTGACTGAACTCCATATCGATGAGCGGACCGCAGACAAATTGGGCATTCGTCTCTACAAAGTCGCCATGAGTTGGCCGCTGGAACGGGAAGGCTTGTATCGATTTGCGCAAGGCCTTCAAAAAATTATTGTGGTTGAAGAGAAACGAGGACTGATTGAAGATCAGATCAAGACATTGCTTTATGGACGAGTCAATGCACCCGCAGTCGTCGGTAAGTTTGATGATCAAAGGAATACGCTGCTCCCGTCGACTGCGCGACTCGGCGCTATGCAGATTGCAAGTGCTGTCGGCCGACAGACCCTGATGCACATCAAGTCGGAATCGTTATCCAGACAGCTTGATCAAGTTCTACTTTTACTCGAAAAAGACACAGATTTGGCACCCATACAGCGAATGCCGTATTTTTGTGCTGGATGCCCGCACAATACCTCGACCAAAGTTCCAGATGGCAGCATCGCACTCGCTGGAATTGGATGTCACTATATGGCACAGTGGATGGATCGCTCTACTGCCAGATTTACTCAAATGGGCGGTGAAGGCGCAAGTTGGATTGGGGAGAGCAGGTTCAGCAAGCGTCAACATGTGTTTCAGAATTTAGGAGATGGTACGTATCTTCACTCGGGATTGCTCGCAATTCGCGCAGCAGTAGCGTCTGATACAACCATAACATTCAAACTGCTGTACAACGACGCAGTAGCAATGACAGGAGGTCAGCCTTTCGATGGCCCGTTAACGGTATCGCAAGTTACTCAGCAACTTCTGGCTGAGAGTGTGAACACAGTTACCGTCGTGACCGATGATGTAGATGGTTGTCGTTCGAGAAATAAAATGCCCACAGGCGTCAAGGTTGTCGATCGGCAGGAACTAGATTTAATTCAGAGACAACTGAGAGAAATCTCAGGTGTAACTGCAATTGTGTATGATCAGACATGTGCCGCAGAAAAACGACGTAGAAGAAAGCGGGGAGAGTATCCTGATCCGCCCAAGCGAGTTTTTATCAATACCGAGGTCTGTGAGGGTTGTGGTGATTGCGGAGTTCAGTCCAATTGCGTTGCAATTGTGCCGCATGAAACGGAATTAGGGCGCAAGCGGCGGATTGATCAGTCTGCATGCAACAAGGATTATTCCTGCGTCGAAGGCTTCTGTCCAAGTTTTGTCACAGTTCTCGGAGGAATGCCGAGAAAGCCGTCCAAGTCTGGTGCTTCGCACAAGTTTAATGCATCAACATTGCCAGAGCCAGTCGTACCGGTTATTGACAAAGAGTATTGCATCGTCATCACAGGGGTAGGGGGTACCGGTGTCATTACCGTCAGCGCAATTCTAGGAATGGCGGCGCATCTAGCACAATTGGGATGTTCCGTACTGGACATGACTGGACTTGCTCAGAAAGGCGGTGCAGTCATCAGCAATTTGATTCTGGCAGCGAGTCCACAGGACATCTCTTCCACGCATGTTGCCAATGGAGGTGCAGACCTGATCATCGGATGCGATCTTGTGGTTTCAGCAAGCGAAAAGGTGATGCTGGCCACAAGTCAAAGCAAAACCAGTGCAATCATAAATGATTTTGAAATGATGTCCGGTGATTTCACTAGAATCAGCGATTTGAAATTTCCGGGTAAGGAACTGAAGTCTATCATAGAACGATCAGTTAGACCTGAAAGTGCAACTTTCGTCAATGCAAACCGTTATGCCGAGCAGCTGTTCGGTGATACGATTGCAGCGAATCTGTTCATGGTCGGTGTTGCAGTGCAGACTGGCTTGATTCCGATTTCGCTTGAAGCAATCGAACGAGCGATTGAACTCAACGGCAGGTCAGTTGAAATGAACAAATTGGCACTGAATCGCGGTCGTCAGTTCGTGGTTGAACCTGCAAGAATTGAACAGGATGTGCGTGGTTCAACAGAAGAAGCGAGCGGACTCTCCGCAGGTGATCCGAAATCGCTCGACGATATCGTTCAACACAGGTATCAGTTACTCAGCAACTACCAGAATCGTGCATACGCAGAGAGATACAAAGCGTTTGTCGAAAAGGTGCACGCTGGCGAACGGAAGAACACGCCTGGAATGGCCGGTGTTGCGGAAGGTGTTGCAAAATACTACTACAAGCTGCTGGCCTACAAAGATGAGTATGAAGTGGCTAGACTGTTTACCAATGGTGAATTCTCCAAGCAGTTGCAGACTCAGTTTGAAGGCGAATTCAAAATTCAGTTTCACATGGCACCGCCGTTGCTGGCAAAAAAAGACAGCGTAACTGAATTGCCAAAGAAAATGACGTTTGGACCATGGATGTGGAGGCTCTTGCGATTAGTTGCAAGACTGAAGTTTTTAAGAGGATCCTTTTTCGACCCATTTGCAAGATCGGATGATCGAAAATTGGAGCGGCAATTAATCCGAGAATATGAATCTGTCGTCGAAGAAACGGTTGCGCATCTTAGTTCGCAAAACCACCGTATCGCCGTTGAATTGGTGTGCTATCCTGAAAGTATCAGAGGCTACGGCTATATCAAGAAACGCCATGTCCAGGAGACCCGAGATCGGGTTGAAGAGCTCAAAGCAGCAATTCGACATAATGTGACGGACCTAGAAGCTGCATAGCAGGGTCAGAAATACTGGAAATTAACACAGTCATATTGAAAGAAGCAAAACCTCAATTCGTGTGGCATGACCCATTTTTGCTTGATCAGCAGTTGGATGAGTCAGAGCGCATGATTCAGGAGTCAGTGCGACGCTACGCTCAAGAGTCTCTCATGCCGCGTATCGTAGAAGCAAATCGCCATGAGAAGTTTGATCCGATGATAACCCAGGAGATGGGTGAATTGGGTTTGCTGGGGGCTACAATTCATGGATACGGCTGCGCTGGGCTAAATTATGTCAGCTATGGACTGATCGCACGAGAAATTGAACGCGTCGACAGCGGGTATCGATCCTTTTTTAGTGTTCAGTCATCTCTAGTCATGTATCCGATCTTTCGCTTCGGAAGTGACAGTCAGAGAGAGAAATACCTGCCGAAACTTGCAAGCGGAAAGATGATAGGATGTTTCGGACTAACCGAACCCAATCACGGATCCGACCCAAGCGGCATGACGACCAAGGCGCGAAAGGTAGATGCCGGTTATCGGCTGAACGGAGAGAAGACCTGGATTTCGAATTCTCCCATTGCAGATCTTTTTCTGGTATGGGCGAAAGACGACGAAAATGTGATTCGTGGATTTCTGATTGAGAAAGGTGCTCAGGGGCTTAGTGCGCCAAAAATTGAAGGTAAATTCTCATTGCGCGCGTCAACGACTGGCAGTATTGTCATGCAGGACGTATTCGTTCCTGACAGCATGGCGTTGCCAAGTGCATCGGGCCTTAAAGCTCCGTTTGCCTGTCTGACACTGGCTCGTTTTGGAATCAGTTGGGGAGCGCTAGGGGCGGCGGAATTCTGCTGGCATGCAGCACTGGAATATGCTTTGAATCGAAAGCAATTTGGGCGACCGATTGCAGCGAATCAACTTGTGCAAAAGAAATTGGCCGATATGCAGACTGAAATCTCTCTAGGCTTGCAGGGCAGTTTACGCGCTGGTCGATTGCTGGACGAAGGGAATGCTCCACACGAACTGATTAGTCTAGTGAAACGAAACAATGCCGGTAAGGCTTTGGATATTGCTAGAGCATCACGAGACATACATGGCGGCAATGGTGTGTGTGACGAATTTCATGTAATTCGTCATTGCATGAATCTGGAAGCCGTCAATACCTACGAGGGAACACATGACATTCACGCACTGATATTGGGTAAAGCTCAAACCGGCATATCTGCATTTTTTTGAACCATATGAGATTAGTTGAACAAATATGAAAATGAACATTAAAAATCAGTCGCTGTTTCGACAACAGTGCCACATAGATGGCCAATGGATTGATGCGGATAGCGGCGAAACGCTAGAGGTCACCAATCCATCCAGCGGAAGCGTTATTGGAACTGTACCGAAGATGGGCGCAGCTGAAACTGAACGAGCAGTGGATGCAGCTGAACTTGCCTTTCAGTCATGGCGCCACCGAACTGCAAAGGAACGAGCTGCTATCCTGCGTAAGTTGGCAGACCTGATGATGGAGAATCAAGAAGACCTGGCTGCGCTGATGACCATAGAACAGGGAAAGCCGCTGGTCGAATCGCGGGGAGAAGTTGTGTACGCAGCTTCATTTTTTGAGTGGTTTGCGGAAGAGGGAAAACGACTGTATGGCGATGTTATACCGACTCATCTTCCAGATCGCAGAATTATCGTTATCAAAGAGCCCGTTGGGGTCTGCGCTGCGATCACGCCCTGGAATTTTCCTTCGGCGATGATTACACGCAAAGCCGGTCCGGCCTTGGCTGCAGGATGCACGATTGTGATCAAGCCTGCGGGGAGTACTCCTTATTCAGCATTGGCACTTTGCGAGTTGGCTGAAAGGGCTGGTGTTCCAGCAGGAGTCATGAATGTAGTTACCGGTGCGTCTTCGCAGATTGGAGGAGAGTTGACATCCAATGAAAAAGTCAGGAAACTCACCTTTACCGGCTCAACGAAGATTGGCAAGGTATTGATGAGGCAGTGTGCTGACACAGTCAAGAAGATTTCTCTGGAGTTGGGTGGAAATGCTCCATTCATGATATTTGAGGATGCAGATATCGATGCTGCTGTCATTGGAGCCATGCAGTCGAAATATCGAAATTCTGGACAGACCTGTGTTTGCGCCAATCGTATATTAGTGCATGATCGCGTTTATGATGAGTTTTCGGAGAAGTTGAGCAATGCGGTTTCCAAGATGAAAGTGGGTGATGGATTCGATGAAGGCATAGAACTTGGTCCGCTTATCGATCTGGCTGCAGTTGAGAAAGTTGAATCTCACATTATGGATGCGGTTGGAAAAGGTGCCATGGTTGCTGCAGGAGGCTCACGGCATGCGTTGGGGGGAACATTTTTCCAGCCAACGGTGCTGACGAATGTCAAGGTCAATATGGCCGTTGCAAATGAAGAAACCTTTGGGCCGGTTGCGCCACTGTTCAGATTTCACAGCGATGAAGAAGCCATACAAATGGCCAATGATACGGAATTTGGACTGGCTGCTTACTTGTATAGCCGCGATATTGGCAGAATCTGGAGAGTGTCGGAAGCAATCGAGTACGGAATCGTCGGCATTAATACTGGCATCATATCGACGGAATCTGCTCCATTTGGAGGCATGAAGGAATCTGGAATCGGCCGAGAAGGATCAAAATACGGATTAGACGAATACGTCGAGATGAAGTATCTGTGCATGGCTGGAATCTAGCGTTCATCAGTTGGAAAGACTGCAAACTTGCCTGAATACATCTTACTCGAACCGCTAGACAGTCCATTTGAACTGTTTGCCCGATGGATGGATGACGCTATCGGAGCGGAATTTATCGAACCGCGTGCCATGACCTTGGCCACAGTAGCTTCTAACGGAAGACCATCCGCGCGGCAGGTATTGCTGAAGGAACATGGCGAATCGGGTTTCATCTTCTACACAAATTATGAAAGTCGAAAGGCTGAGGAACTGAATCAGAATCCCAACGCCAGTGCTGTTCTCTGGTGGGACAAGTTGTATCGCCAAGTCAGGATTGAAGGAAGCGTACAGGTTCTATCAAAACAACTATCAGACGATTATTTCGCCACAAGACCTCGGGGAAGCCAAATCAGTGCAAGGGCGTCTCCACAGAGCAAGGTTATTGACAGTTTTCGCTCTCTGCAAATACGGGTCGCCGAACTCGAATTTGAATTTAAGGGAGAGGATGTACCGAGACCCGATAATTGGGGAGGCTACCGGCTGGCTCCTGATTGTATTGAGTTCTGGCAGGGACGTCAGGACCGCCTGCACGAACGCATACGGTATCGTCTTCAGGCTGGAATTTGGATTTCAGAAAGACTTGCTCCGTAGCTTTAAGTCAAATGTTTGTCTCATTCTTCAAACCTCTCATCAAACTGCAGAATACTGCAAATTCCAAAAGCGCAAACAACTGAAAGAGCATTCAAATTCGCATTGAGTAAGGTTCTGCGAAAGAAGCACTTGCTCTAATGCAACAACTTCAGTGCTGAGCCAAACCTAGAGTCCATGGTGTAAATTGCACAAGGCCGAAAGAAAGGCCTGCTTGAGATGCAACTTTTGCCAGAGTTACTGCGGAAAGACCGTTTTCGGCAATAGTCTGTATTGTTGAGTTGATTAATTGGTTGCGACGACTAGCGTCACTTTCATATTTGTGAGTCGCTTGAATTGCCATGAGTCTAATTCTGCACTGAAACCTTTGAGAATTATGCAATCATTCAAAATTATTAAATGATTGCATAAAAATCAGAAAAGAATTGCAACCAATGGCACAATAGCAACAAACGGTCGATCCGTTGCTGCTATTGTGATGATACTACGCTGTCTGCACCGGTTCTAGTGATAATTCAGTGCAGAGATAAGTGTGTGTTTTGAAAGATTTTCGTTTTATCTTATTGAATAGAAAACTAATATTATCTAGTCTAGCTCTAGGCTACGTTAGAATGGAGTGAAGAAATCAAGTTGCTTTCAACTGTATTGAGAGCTGCCTCTAGTGCGTCAAACAGATCATGAATCTGCTGTTCCGTGATGATAAGTGGTGGGCAGATTCCAACAGTATCACCCGATGGCAGTGCCCGTAGAATCAAGCCGTTTTCGAGGCACTGCTGGTATACCTGATTAGCTACTTTCAGTACTGGGTCATACGGTTGCTTCGTCTGTTTATCTGCAACCAACTCAATGGCGCCAATCAGTCCAGCACCTCGTGCTTCACCGACTAGCGGATGTTCATTCAGTGCACTCAGACGATTCTGGAATGGAACCATGACTTCCCGAACATGTCCAAGCATGTTTCTTTCTTCATAAATTCGCAGTGTTTCGAGGCCAACCGCAGCCCCTACTGGGTGTCCGCCATATGTGAATCCAGTGCCAAATACGCCATGTCGAGCGCTTGCTTCCGCAATTGTCTGGTAAATTTCTTCCGAGATCATCGTGGCGCCAATCGGGATATATGCGGAGGACAGTTGCTTCGCACAAGTGACCATGTCCGGGTCTACGATTCCGAAAGTATCGCATCCCCACGGGTTCCCTGTTCTACCGAATCCGTTGATGACCTCATCAGCAATAAAAAGCACGTCATAACGCTTCAGTACTTCTTGAATTTTCTCAAAATAGGTCTTGGGTGGGGGAATCACACCACCGGCGCCCATGAGAGGTTCTGCAATCAGTGCAGCAACGGTGTCTGGTCCCTCTGCCAGGATCAATTCTTCAAGTTCTTTTGCACAACGAGAAGCAAAATCCTCTTCAGATTCCCCGTCTTTGCCGAATCTGTAGTAATGTGGCGTACTGGTATGCTTGAATCGGTCAAGCGGAGCGTCGAAGGCTTCTTGAATTACAGGAATTGCGGTCAGAGAGGTACAGGCGATTGTCACGCCGTGATAGCCTTTT
>JAKZRU010000091.1:0-5736 GCA_047517965.1 Gammaproteobacteria bacterium
AACGAAAAACGGCTCTGGAGTCGGCTCATGCAACTCGCCCGTATTGGCGCGACTGATGGGGGTGGTGTATGCAGACTCGCACTTTCCGACGAAGAAACAGAGGCACGCAAATTGCTGATCTCGTGGGCATCTGAACTCGGCTTGTCCGTGTTTACCGATTACATCAGTAATCTTTTCTTTCGTCTCGATGGTGTTGATGCGAACGCGGCACCCGTAATGACCGGTTCTCATATTGACACGCAACCGAAAGGTGGGAAATTTGACGGCGCATTTGGAGTAGTAGCGGGTCTTGAGGCACTGCAGGCTATTAGTGAAGCGGGAGTTTCGACCAGGCGTCCTATCGAAATCGCTGTCTGGCTGAACGAAGAAGGATCGCGATTTTCGCCCGGCATGATGGGCTCTGAAGCCTTCACTGGGCTTCGTCCACTAGAGGATATTCTTTCAGTCAAAGACTCATCAGGAACTACCACGTCCAAAGCGCTCGATAAAATACAGGCCGTTTTCAGCGATATCCCATGTCGGCGTTTCGGGTTTCCTGTGGCGAGTTTTATCGAAGCTCATATCGAACAGGGGCCCTTGCTTGAAGCAGTGGGTGTGCCGATAGGCGTGGTGACCGGCATACAAGGTTCAAGAAGGTTTCGCGTTAGAGTTTCAGGAGATGAATCACATGCAGGCACGGAGCCTATGGCAAAAAGAAAAGACGCTTTGTTCGCCGCGATCGACATGATCCAATCGATGCGTCGGGCGTTTGTCGAAACTCACGAGAAATTGAAATTTACGACAGGTTTGTTTGAAATATTACCGAACGTCCCGTCAGTCGTACCATCAAGCGCATACTTTTCAATCGATATCCGTCATCCAGATTCATCAGTACTGATGCGATTAGGAAACGGAATACCGAGCCTATGCAGGGAAAATAGAGGTCAATGCACTGTAGACATTAACGAAATTGCCACGTCTGAGTCATTGGAGTTTCCATATGAGCTCAGAGATTGCATTTCGAAATGCGCCGATTTACTTGGAATAGCCCATATACCAATTTTTTCGTTGGCTGGCCACGATGCCCGTCAACTTCACTACCATTGTCCTACAGGGATGATATTTGTGCCCTGTCACAAGGGAATCAGCCATAACGAGGCTGAAAGCTGTAAATCTACAGATCTTGCTAGTGGAACTCGCGTGCTTGCCGCAACTTTAGCGAAGCTGGCTGAGTAGACCAGAGGGGGAGATGGAAGAAGCAACCATAAATTGGACACCGCCATTCAAGTTGTAGAAATACTCTCCCAGTATGCAGGTAATGAAATAGTGTCTGAATATCGGTTGGTACTGAACGAAACATTGGCTAAGCCCGGAGAAGCGCTAGCTTCATATCAGCTACATATCAACGGGAAATGGTTTCAGTCTGCTACTGACTCATTAATTGAAGTTCATTCGCCCGCACATGGCGGTCTTTTGACCACAGTTTCAGATGTCGGAGCACAATCGATAGACCATGCTGTTGATTCAGCACACAAATCGCTTGACATCTGGTCAAATCTTGACGCGTTCGATCGCTCTCGACACCTCCATGCATTTGCTGAGGTTATTCGTCAGCGCATTGATGAACTCGCCGAAATTGAGACTGTAGTTACAGGACGTCCGATTCGGGAGATGCGCACACAGTTGTCTCGCGTTCCAGAATGGCTCGAAAATTAGTGAAGATCGAAACATAGAAGCAGACTGTTTGCTAGTAAGCCACGGCTTCAGGCCGATTACGGAAATTACTTCATTATTGAGGTGTGCACATGACTTCAACCCAGGCAAAGGGGGTTGGTTTTGTAAAACAGATTTTGCCACAGGCGCTGCCTCTGTAGAAACGGTTTTGCGGCGGGGGAGGTGACAGGTGTAGCGGGAGCTCGCCCTAGATTTTTACGTGGCGCGCTTGCAGGTTTGTCCGCAGCACAGAGTATTGGAATTTCGTCTGGCAACCTCAATGAGAGGCGACAAAGAGTTTGCCAAGAATTGAAGAGAGCGCAAGAATTTACCGACAAATTGGGAGAAATGTTTGAACCACTGCCAGGAATGGCGTCATTGGTTGCCAATGAAACCCTTGTCTGTCGATGCGAGGAAGTTACCTGGGGTGAAGTACTTACAGCATGGAATGATGGAGCCGACAATTTATACGGTATCAAACTTTGGACTCGAATCGGTAAGGGACGTTGTCAGGGCCGTATCTGTGGCGATGCCCTAGCAGCGTTACTTGCCGACAAATTCAATGCCGATCAAGAACAACTCCTATTTAATCAGCCACGTTTGCCCATTCGTCCAGTGTCATTGAGCCAAGTGCAGGAATCCCTTTTGGCCGATTGAGTACGAATTTTCTCCTTAACACAAACCGTACGCGCGAAATCACAGAACCAATTCAGTACCGCTTGACCTACGTACTGGCAGTTTGCACTTGAACAATTCTGAAATGCTGGTGATTCATGACCGTCGGAACAACCTATTTCGTCGGGCCTGGCCCTCAGATCAAATCATCTATGTCTACGTTCAAGGCTTCAGCAATTTTGGCCAATGTCCTAGTTGAGCCAGTACGTCTGCCCCTTTCGATCTGCGAAAGATAGACTGCATTGATACCGGCGTCTTGGGCTAGTTGTTTCTGGGTCATTCCACGATGAACACGATATGCTTTGACGGCACTTTCACCTGCTAGCAGGCGGTCCGCCATATCGATCGGAAAGGACTCTTCGTCGGCGATTTTGGCGCTGTCATAGAGTTCTTCATCACTTAGGTCGGCATCAGTACCGACTGCGGTCAAGCGTTTATACATCCGCCATGGAATAACGGCGAACGCTGGGTTTCCATTATCGTCGAGGATAACTTGCGGTTTGGTCATGTCGTTCTCCTACTGCTTGTAGATATCACCTCTCAGGCCGATACGCAGTATATTGATTTCGTGTTTCTCTTCATCTCGCTCGAAGATGATACGCCAGTTGCCTGAGCGTAACCGAAAGCCCGGTCGGCCTTGTAACCGCATTACTTCAATATCCTGCCGCTGCGGGTCTTCAATCAGTTTTGCGAGTTCATTACGCACACGGCGCGCATCCCGGCTTGGCATCCTTTGTAAGGTTTTGAGGGCTTGCTTCCTTATCGTCAGTTGGTACATAACGGTACTACTTTCGATCAATTCATAGATAGCGATAGGCTTTATTGTATAACAAACTTATCGCTATATGTAGACTTAGTATTGTCCAACTTGAGTGCAGTTTGGAACCGCAGATATGCCAAGGTTCGAATTGATTCCATCCGCGCCCACCAAAAATTTCCGAAACGCTAATTCGCTGTCAACAGTTTATGATGACAAGAAGAACTTTATCATACACTGCATCAGTGTCGCTTCGATTTAATTGTGGCACTTCAATTGATTATTGGAAATAAGTTGAATGCCGATGCAATAAAAACAAAAGCTTGGAAAGCAGGAAATCGGAAATATCCCTAAAAATCAGAGGTTTTCAATAGGAGTGCAGTAAAGATGGGATAATATAAAATATCGGTTTTTGTGTTCACTCAATTATGATGCCAAGACATCACCGTTCACATAATCCAGAATACGCAATAATTACGGGATACCCTACTGCCGAGCTAAATCTGCTTTTACCAGTCACCAACTTGCTGTGTTGCAACGACACTCAAATGCCGAAAAAAACGATTAGTTTTTACTAGGAATTGTGAATATTTCTTTACAATAATTTCAAGGAATGAAAGAAACGGGAAAAAATAAATTATTTGAGATATCTTGAACCACTACCTAAAGGATGTCCGCCCGATAGTGCGAAACTAGTCAAAAAGCAAGCGTACGTGTTCCGATTGGTACGGACTATTCCTCCGACAATGAATGATTTCAGATCACAAAGAGCCGAAAATCCCAAAATTAAATTCTCGAATGTTTCAGAATGTCAAGCTCGCGGTTTGTCAGTTTTTTCGACGATTCCAGCCTCGAAAAATGTACTCAAGTTGCAAAAATTTCGCGATTGGAAAGTATGCTGTGTTACTTTGAATGTAGGTGCGGGTAATATTCAGCAAACCGGAAGAAACCACGAACACTACACATGGTGGCCGCTTGAAGACTATGAAATATTAGCGAATTGTAACGTAGCATAACAATGAAAACAATCCATTACGAAAAAACACTTTTTGAGTATGACGGCTCACAAATTTTTGAAGCGAGAGATTGTATTGGCGGCCGCTACATCGCAGTGGCTCTAAAACCAAACAACCGAAAGAGTCGATATTTAGTGGTTGGCACCGCACCCAAAAGCTTACAATTATTCCGTAGCGGCGCGCTTGATTTGCGGTCATTGCTTCTTGAAATTGGTAGGGATGAGTGGTATCTGATCGAATCCGAAAACATCGATGAAGACCTATTCATGAAGCTACAGACTGCATCTTTGACTGATAGCCAATTCTTGCCCGACCCCGATTTCTATTTGCATGACCAACCTATTACTAACTCAATAGTTTCCGAAGCGCGTTCCAGAAATAATCTCGTCTTGGCACTGATAGCGGACCCTCCGGAAGCTGCGGAAAGTCATCGAATTCGCGCGAATACGCTAGCAGGGCTGCTGAGGCATTTTCAATCGCTAATTAGTCACTCTTGCCAAAAAGTGCGTAAAGATGCCGGTACACCTGCTAAGCGGGCGGAACCCCGTGCGGATGTGATGGATGTCGTAATACCAGCGGCAGCAGGTTCTTTTCAGATTCTGCTTGAATCTTCCACTCAGAGCGACTTATTCGATACAAACGCGGAGTTGGTTTATGGGCTTCAATTGATCGACAATTTGTTTACGAATGTCATAGATATGGAAGATACGCAATTAGCCGTTAAAAATTATCGTGGACATTTGGCAGGGACTTTTCTGAATTTACTACAATTTCTGACAAAGTGCGAAACAAGCTTAAGGTATTCATGGGCTGACCCAAGCCACGATGAACCAAATTGCGGGAGAGTATCACTTCACCAAGCAAAAACTCTCGCTAACTCGCTTGCCCATGTTGA
Source organism: Gammaproteobacteria bacterium (assembly GCA_047517965.1). Lineage (GTDB taxonomy): Bacteria > Pseudomonadota > Gammaproteobacteria > Arenicellales > JAJDZL01 > JAJDZL01. The sequence continues at coordinate 5,036 of JAKZRU010000091.1, forward strand.
AAATCTTAGTAGTGAGGATGTTACCCTTGTCGGTGATTTCGAACGAGTTAACCGAACTAAGGGAACTTGGGGATTGCTTACTACCGAAGGAATCATTAACGGTAAAGTAAGTGAAGATGGTCCAGACTTGGATGGCTTGACCGTTGGAAAGTGTTACAAGTTCTTCTGCATTGAAGAGATAGAAGCGTCTAGTGTGGGTAGCGAAGAGATTCGAAAATTTAAATTGAAGCGAATTGAGCCCCACGATGAGTAACAACAAAAATCAAAAATTTGTTTTCGATACGTCATTTGTAATCGACGAACTTCAACGGACTCAAGTTTAAACAAAAAGGAAAAGGGGCACACGCCTCTAATTCAATTTATTTACTCAGAGGTAGCCTTGGCTCGATTGATGTTGTTTCTTACGGTTGTGAATTATTTTTAAGGGGTTAAATTTCAGACATTTCATATTGGACATCACGGGGCACGAGAACATTGAAGCAGACTCTGTATCAGCTGTAATGTTTGAATCAGAATACCTACTTCATGTAGTTCAATATAATCACGGATGACCACTACATAATATGGGAGTGAAATTGTGCAAACCGACGCAGCCGTTGCCTATGAAGCAGGCAAACCACTTGAAATTGAGACAGTAAATCTTGACGGCCCCAAGGCGGGCGAGGTTCTGGTGGAAATCAAGGCCACTGGAATATGTCATA
>JAKZRU010000092.1:0-8850 GCA_047517965.1 Gammaproteobacteria bacterium
GCCGACTATGAGGAGCCGCCGCTTGACCTAGCGATAAAAGAACAGTTAGAAGAATTTGTCGTACGCCGAATTGAAGAGGGAGGCGTGGCCACCGACTTCTAGAAAACTACTCTGACAGCCCGCTGGCGAATTCAGTCCGAATCAATTGCTTGCCCATATTGGTTGAATGAAGCAGTTTCAGGAATGCAGCAGGCATATTTTCAATTCCATCCATGAAATCAGTTCTGAATTTCAGTTTGCCGTCAGCAGCGAGTTGCACCAGAGCCGCTCTTGCTTCATCATAGAACTCCAGGAAGTCGAACACAAGGAAGCCGCAAACTTCCGCCCTTGCAACTAGAATCTGCCGCAGAAAGCGCTCGCCCATGTCCGGCTGATCGAACTTGTCCGCTAGGCTGATGGTTCCAACGATGATGACTCTTGCGCCCAAAGCGAGGTTCTTCATGGAAGCGTCGTGAATGGGGCCAGCGGTGTTGTCGAAGAACACGTCGATTCCTTGTGGACAAGCACTTGAGATGTCTGCGAGGAGATTTTCAGAGGTACGGTAGTTGATTCCTTCGTCGTAACCGAGTTCCAGGCACCAGTCCAGTTTGGATTGAGTGCTGGCGACCGCAACAGCGCGGCAACCGGTCGCTTTGGCAATCTGACCAGCCACTTGTCCGACTGCGCCTGAAGCGGCAGAGATGAGAACAGTTTCACCTGCTTTTGGTTTTCCAACCTTGTTGAGTGCACACCATGCTGTGATTCCTGGCATTCCGAGGTAACTTAGCCAGGCGTGCGGATGACCGAGTTTCGAGTCAACTCGGGTAACACCCTGTACATCCAAAGCTGCATATTCCTGCCAGCCAAAATTGAATGTTTCAACAAGATCACCAATATTCCAGTCTGGATGATTGGATTCGATCACTTCGGCTACAGCAGCGCCTGACATGAGCTCTCCTACTTCAACGCCTTTCGCATAACCGCGCTTGGCACTGATTCTTCCGCGCATGTACGGATCGACAGACAGATACAAGGCACGGGCAAGAATCTGATTGTCTGAAGGAGAGCGAATCAAAGTGCATTCAAGGCGCCAGTTGTCTTCAACTGGCATGCCTGCCGGGTGTGAGGCAAGCACCCATCGTCGGTTCATTCTTGTCATGGTAAGAGTTTGGGCTCAGTAAGTGTTTAACATGTTCGGGAGTTTGATTTGCGAGATGATATTAAAAAGAATCGATTGTATTCATTACAAAGAAATTCGTTCAGCAATAAAATTTCAATCGATGCTGTTGGTTGAATTATAAATTAGCGATTAGAATTACCCGATTGAAGCACGATTGTAGGTGGAGAACAAAGAATGGAGTATGTCATTTCCAATTTCAACTGGCCGGATGTTGCCGTTCAGGGAACATCTTCCAGATTTCCTGTACGGAGAATTTATCTTGTCGGCAGGAACTATGCAGACCACGCGCGAGAAATGGGACACGATCCGAATCGGGAGAAGCCGTTCTTTTTTCAGAAACCTTCAGACGCGGTTCTTGCGAGCGGCAGTGAATTTCCTTACCCGCCTCTGTCTAGCAATGTTCATCACGAAATTGAGATGGTCGTCGCGCTGGCTTCTGGCGGCAGGAACATTGATGAAACCAATGCATTGCAGCATGTATATGGATATGCTGTTGGTATAGACATCACGCGCCGCGATCTTCAGCAGCAAATGAAACAGCAGGGGCGTCCTTGGGAAGCGGGCAAATCGTTTGATCGCTCGGCGCCAATCAGTGAAATTGTGCCGGTGGCGTCGTGCGGACACCCGAATAACGGGCGAATCTGGCTGACAGTGAATGGAGAGGTGCGCCAGGACGGAGACCTCAGTCAATTGATCTGGTCGGTACCTGAAATCATAGCCACTCTGTCTGCGTCATTTGAATTGGCAGGCGGCGACTTGATTTTTACCGGCACTCCAGCTGGTGTGGGTCCGATTGAACCTGGCGACAGATTATCAGGTGGAGTACAAAGCGTTGGCGAAATTGAAATAGTCGTTGTTTGAATATATACAAGATCCTTGATCATTCGCGAAGCGCACAGTTGCGGCTGACGATTCGATAGTTTCAAATACGGAAACTCTCTTGATTTGCATTGCATATATTTGTGATGGGTGTTTAATGTGATATAAACCGATATAACAAGGGAGAAATATTACGAATAAAACAATTGAACCCTTGAATTTCAACGTGCTGCTATGACTTGGAGCAAGCGTAGACGCTTGACGGGTTACAGTACAAAACAAGAGGTAATTTATATGAATCATAAAAACGAGCTTGAAAGAGCTTTCAAACTAGGCCGTGTCAGCAGGCGGGAATTCCTGCAGCGCTCGGCTGCTCTAGGTGCAGTAGTTGCAGCACCCGGCACTTTGTTTTCCGGCATGGCACAAGCTGCCGAGCCGAAAAGAGGTGGTGTTTTCCGCCTGGGTATGGGTGGAGGTTCTACAACGGATACGTTGGACCCAGGAACTCATACTGATTCCGTGGGTATCCATCTGGAGCACCAGATTCGCAGTCATCTTATGGAAATCTCCCCATCGGGAGAGTTGGTTGGAGACCTTGTGGAAACCTGGGAAACCAAGCCTGGCGCTGCGGAATGGACGCTTGAACTTCGTAAAGGCGTGGAATTTCACAATGGAAAGACCATGACTTCTGCCGATGTAATTCATTCGATTCAACATCATATCAGGGAAGGTTCAACTTCAGCTGTGGCAGGACAAATGGGTAAGATTGCCGAGATGAAAGCGGATGGAGACAATACTGTGCATATGACACTGAGTGAAGGAAACGCCGACTTTTCTTGGCTACTGAGTGACTATCACGTGTCAATCTTCCCAACAGAGGGATGGGAATCGGGTATTGGTACCGGCGCTTTCTCGCTGGTTTCCTATGAACCGGGAGTTCGTTCTGAAACCACACGCAATCCTAACTATTATAAGGAAGGACGACCGTATTTTGACGGCTCAACCATCACGGTGATTTCAGATTCAGCAGCGCGCGACAATGCTTTGAAAACGGGTCAGGTAGATGCCACCAATCGCATTAGCCAGAGAACTGCCCATTTGCTGGACAAAACTCCAGGCGTAAGCGTGCACAAGATTGTAGGTACCAAGCACTATACAGTTCCAATGCTGGTTAGCATACCGCCTTTTGACAACGTCAAGGTTCGACAGGCACTTCGACTTGCAATTGACCGGGAAGCCATGTTGAAAACGGTGTTGGGAGGCCACGGTGATATCGGTAACGACTTGCCGATCGGCCGAAACCAGGAGTTCTATAATACCGACCTTCCTCAGCGGCAGTATGATCCTGATCAGGCAGCATTTCTGTTGAAAGAAGCTGGATTTGAGGGTCTGTCAGTAGAGCTTTCCGCAGCAGACGCAGCATTTGATGGCGCGGTTGATGCCGCAGTTCTAATGGCAGAGCATGCCAAAGCGGCAGGTATCGCCATCAATGTAGTTCGTGAATCTAACGATGGCTACTGGTCCAATGTCTGGCAGAAGAAGCCCTGGGCCATGTGCTACTGGTCTGGACGACCGACACAGGACTGGATGTGGACCATTGCCTATGAAAGTGGCGGCGCTTGGAATGACAATAACTGGGAGAATGCAGATTTCCAGGGTTTGCTGAAAGCTGCTCGGGTCGAAGTCGACCCAGCCAAACGTAAGGACATGTATTGGGAAATGCAGCGCCTGCATTGGGAAGAAGGTGGAACGGTAGTTCCGTTGTTTGCTGCTGACTTAATGGGTGTATCCGACAAAGTGGCTTTGCCAGACGTCATTGGTGTCAATTGGGAACTGGATGGACATCTAGCTGCCGAACGTTGGAGTTTCGCATAATCGTTGAGGTTTGATCTGATTGTCTGCGCATAACGGTTGACTTTGCAAATGGGCTTGACCCAACTTGTATTTCGCCGTTTGGCATTCGGGGTAATTACCCTCCTAGTAATCACGATACTCATATCACTAGCCCTTGAAGCGTTGCCCGGTGATTTCGCTGAGCAACGCCTTGGGCAATCTGCTACACCTGAAACAATTGCTGCAATTCGCGAGCAGCTGGGTCTGAACAAACCTGTTCATGTTCGTTACGTTCAGTGGCTCGGCAACTTTCTACAGGGTGACATGGGTGTTTCGTTGTCTAATAATCGGCAAGTGTCGGAGTTGTTGGCTTCACGACTGGGCAACACACTGTTTCTTGCAGTAGCGGCGGCTATTGTAGCGGTGCCATTGGCACTGATTCTCGGGATTCTCGCAGCTCTGTACCGCGAATCTTTAGTGGACAAAATGATATCGACTATCACACTTGCTGCGATATCTTTGCCAGAATTCTTTATAGGATACATGTTGGTTGCTATATTCGCTGTTTACTGGCAGATTTTTCCTGCAATTTCCAATATTTCCGACAGCATGAATTTCGGCGAGAAGGTCTATGCATCGCTACTGCCGATTGCGACCCTAACATTGGTTATTGTGGCACATATGATGCGGATGACCAGAGCAGCGATCATCAATCTCATGCAGAGCCCGTATATTGAAATGGCTAACCTGAAAGGACTGAAACGCTATCGCATCATAGTTCACCATGCGTTGCCAAACGCTTTATCGCCAATCATCAACGTGATTGTCCTCAATTTGGCATATTTGGTTGTTGGCGTAGTGGTTGTGGAAGTGGTATTCGTTTTTCCAGGTCTGGGACTGCTGATGGTGGATTCAGTTACATCCCGAGATTTGCCGATTGTGCAAGCTTGCATTCTCATATTCGGTGCTACTTACATCACACTAAACATGCTTGCAGATATTCTGGCGATTGTCTGTAATCCGAGAATGCGGCATCCGCGCTGAGTGAGTCATGATCAGATTTTTGAATTCACTCAAGCGCGCTGGATTGCCTGCACATATAGGCATCGTATTGATCTTGTTGTTCGCTTTTGCCGCCATTTTTGCACCATGGCTTGCTCCCTATGGAGAAAGCGAGGTTGTCGATTCAATACCTTGGGGGACTCCGCAGGAGAGCGGTACATTGCTTGGGCTTGATCAACTGGGAAGGGATTTGTACAGCCGCGTGCTGTACGGAGCGAGAAACACGATTGCTTTGGCGCTTGGAATAACGGTGCTTGCTTTTTTTATGGGAATGACGGCCGGATTTTTTGCAGCAGCGGTGGGCCGTTGGGCGGATATGCTACTCAGTCGAGTCGTCGATATCATCATGGCATTTCCAACACTGTTTTTTGCATTGATCGCATTGTCAATTTTCGGAACATCCATTCCGGTAATGGTATTTGTAATTGCCATTCTTGACTCTACCCGAGTTTACAGGATTTCTCGAGCGCTCGCGATGGACATAAATGTGATGGAGTATGTCGAAGTCGCTCGATTGCGTGGCGAAGGACTGTTATGGATAATGCGAAGAGAAATTCTACCCAACACGCTTACACCATTGCTTGCTGAATTCGGGCTGCGGTTCTGTTTCGTGTTTCTATTCATCAGTTCATTGAGTTTTCTTGGAATTGGAATTCAGCCTCCAGCAGCTGACTGGGGTGCAATGGTGCGGGAGAATGGAGTTGCAATATCCTATGGAATTTTTACACCGTTGGTGCCGGCTGCCTGCATAGCGACCCTGACAATTGCTGTCAATCTTGTTGTTGATTGGTTTCTGAGAAAGACCGCCGGACTCCGTGAAGAGTACTAGAAAACTGGAAGTTCTCACAGAGAGATATCGCTGAACGTCAAACAGGAAACGATCGCATGGGTGAAAAACTATTAACCATACGGAATCTGCAGATCGAAGGGTTTGCAGATGACACGTGGAAGCCGATTGTCAATGGCATTGACCTTGATTTGAACCGAGGCGAAGTTTTGGGTTTGATCGGGGAGTCCGGTGCAGGCAAGTCGACAATCGGTATTGCCGCAATGGGTTACACCCGCCCTGGCTGTCGTATTGTCGGGGGTTCGATCGATTTCGATGGAATCCAGATTCTCGAACAGACTCCTGAACAGATACGAGAAGTTCGCGGCGTTCGCATATCATACGTCGCACAAAGCGCTGCGGCATCGTTTAACCCTGCGCACAGGTTGATTGAACAGTATGCAGAGACTCCTGTGCAACACGGAGTGTTGAAATTTCAACAGGCGGCTAATAATGCGCGTGCAATTTACGCTCGATTGGAATTGCCTGATCCAGACAAAATCGGCAATCGATATCCTCACCAGGTATCAGGGGGTCAGTTGCAGCGAGCGATGGTTGCGATGGCAATGTCGTGCGAACCCGATCTGATCGTATTCGACGAACCGACGACTGCCTTGGATGTCACGACGCAGATAGAAGTTTTGGCGGCAATTAAGGACATCGTAAAGCAGTTCAATACAGCTGCGATATATATCACTCACGATCTTGCGGTGGTTGTTCAATTGGCCGACAGGATCATGGTATTGCGTTATGGCGATCTGGTGGAGGAATCCACCACACGAGAAATACTTACAAATCCGAAACAACAATACACAAGAGATCTTCTTGCGGTACGCACTTTCGCGAAAAATACTGAAGATGCAGCGGAATCTGATGTTCCGTTGATTGAAGTATCTGGCCTCCATGCTTCCTACGCAGGACAATTGAAGGTTCTGGAGGACATAAATCTGAGCGTCGAACGTTGTCGAACCGTTGCAATTGTAGGTGAGTCTGGAAGCGGGAAGAGTACTCTGGCGAGAGCGATTACCGGTTTGCTGCCTCCTTCCCAGGGAACAGTCAAGTATTCCGGTAAGCTATTGCCAGGTTCCTACAAAGAACGCAGCAAGGATCAGTTGCGTCAGTTGCAGATGATTTATCAGATGCCGGATGTTGCACTGAATCCTCGACAAAAGGTGCGAGATGTCATTGGACGTCCGCTCGGATTTTATTTCGGGATTTCTGGCGCTGAGCGTGAGCGACGAGTGAAGGATCTGCTTGAGATGATCGAACTCCCAACGAATTACGTTGATCGATTCACGCCAGAGCTTTCCGGCGGACAGAAGCAGCGCGTATGTATCGCCAGAGCATTGGCCGCCGATCCTGTAGTCATAATCTGCGATGAAGTGACTTCAGCATTGGATCAGTTGGTCGCCGAAGAAATTTTAAAGCTGCTTGATCGCTTACAGAAAGAACTTAAGATGACGTATTTGTTTATTACCCACGACCTGGCAACTGTCAAGGCGATTGCGGACGAAATCGTCGTGATGCTGCGGGGGAGAATTGTGGAGCATGGGCTGAAAGAGGAAATCCTGACACCACCCCATCACGAGTATACGGAACTACTGTTAAGTTCAGTTCCGGAAATGGATCCAGACTGGCTAGACCAAATTCTTGAATCGCGGACAACTACGTCCGCCGCTTAGCTTCAATAATTGATCACTTTTACGACTGCTGTATACGCGTTGTTCTGAGCATTGAACACACGCCGTTAGAATTGGCAGTTCGACAAACAGCATGGCATTATTGATAACAAAACGATTTCTCCTTATGCTCCTCACCATGTTTGCGGTGTCGATCATCCTATTTCTGCTGCTGGAAATCAACATTGAATCTGTAGCGATCAAGGTGCTAGGCCCGTATAGCTTGGAAGCACAACGATTGATCTGGCTGGAAAATAATGGCTACAACGAGCCTTTGGTAATCCGATACTTCATATGGCTTGGAAATTTTTTGACAGGTGATTTTGGAACATCGACGATTTACAAAATTCCGGTTTCCGAAATTCTCTGGCCGCGTCTTTGGAATACAACGATTCTTGCATTCTGGGTATTCGTGTTTCTGATCCCTGTTTCACTGGTGTTAGGCATATTATCCGGCATGAGGGAAGGTTCCAAACTGGATCGATCAATATCTGTCATAAGCATTTTGACAACTTCGGTTCCAGAATTCGCAAGCACCGTATTCTTTTCTGGTGTTTTCGTATTTTCGTTACAGTGGCTGCCTGGTACGAGCAGCATGTTTGAAGGATTCGACTGGAAGCAACTGATTTTGCCAGTCTTAGTTCTTCTGGTTTACGATTTCGGTTACGTTACACGAATGACTCGCGCCTCAATGGCAGAAGTCATGACAACTCACTATGTTCGAACAGCAATTTTGAAAGGTTTGCCATATCGACAGGTCATTTTAAAGCATGCGCTTCGCAATGCGCTTATTGCGCCTTTTACAGTGTTGATGCTGCAAATTAACTGGTTGTTGTCTGGAGTCATCGTGGTTGAATTTTTTTATGCTTACAAGGGATTCGGTGCGTTGCTGCTACAGGCTGCTTTGCGTCAGGATGTCTTCTTGATCGAAGCGTGTACCATGGTTGCAGTCTTTGTGGTGGTGTTGACGCAGGTGTTTTCTGATATTGCATATACCCTACTGAACCCGCGTATTCGATTCAATTAACGGAATGCGAGATGGAAAATAGCACTTTAGCTGCTACAGAAACGGTCACCCTGTTTACAGGGCTACGCAGGATCATATCTGCAATCGGACTCTTGCGAGAGAGTCCAGTCGGCGTTATTGGAGCGTGTCTGGTTGGTTTTTGGGTGACTATGGCAATTTTTGCCCCCTTGATTTCGCCCTATGAGCCAAATGCAACTATCTTGCCATATATGAAACCGGGTGCTGTCAACCCCGCTGGTGGGACATTTTGGCTTGGTACCGATCACATTGGTCGAGACATTCTCTCAAGGATAATTTGGGGTTCCAGAACTGTTCTCTATTACGCTCCACTTGCGACTTTCTGTGCGTATGTGTTGGGAATTCTGATGGGACTGGTTGCCGGCTACTATCGTGGCTGGGTTGATGACGTACTATCGAGAATTGGGGACATGATTCTGTCATTTCC
>JAKZRU010000093.1:0-26499 GCA_047517965.1 Gammaproteobacteria bacterium
CCAAGATTGCTCGCACACTTTGCGTTGCAACCAAAGCCTTTAGCAACTGTCAAAAAATCAGGCATCTGAAGATCGACTCCGACTAGGGGAATGTTCAATCTATTGAAATTATCCCGTATCTCTCCGTACCCGTCGTTATGCCAGAGCACGATAACGATTGGCAGTTTGTGTTCAACCGCCGTGGCTAACTCCTGAATCGTAAAGAGGAAGCCGCCGTCTCCAACAACGCAAACTACAGGAACATCTGGTTTGCCTAGTTTTGCGCCAATCGCCGCCGGCAGCGCATAGCCGAGCGTTCCGTAACCGGTTGTGGAAGTGAGATAAGTTCTAGGTTGGCGTGCTGGATAAATATAATTTCCGCTGTAGACGATCTGCGTGGAGTCCGCTGTGATGATGCCATCGTCTGGTAGAACTCCTCGAATAATGTTCCAAATTTTCGCATGAATTGAGGTGTTTTCGTACCAGTGAGGCGGCGTGCTGTCGAGTAAATTGCCTACCAGATGTTCCTGTTTGTTTCGATCCAGGTGAATACGACTGGAAACAGAGGAAATCAGCTTGGCCAACTCCTGTAATGCATGGCGTGAATCACCTATGATGCCAATGCTGGGCATTGCATTCTGATAGATTTGCCCGGCTTCCACGTCCACTCGAATCAAGTCGCCGTCAAACACAATATCCCCTCCTCGACTCCAGATATCGGTTTCCGACAAGTGCGTGCCGACAGCAATTACGACATCCGCTTGCTGCAGAAAATCCAGAATTGGGGGATGTAGCAGGTTTGCGCCTAGACTGAGCGGGTGATCCTCGGATATCACTCCCTTTCCAGCGAACGTAGTGACTGCAGGGGCATTCAGCAGGTCGATGAGTTGATTTGCCTCCGATGCAGCATGTTTACACCCGCCGCCAAATATGACTGCGGGATTGTTTGCTGTAGACAGTCGCTTGGCAGCCTGTTCTAGAAGACTTTGTGAAGCATGCGGCGCTTGAACTCGCATTGCCTGTACAGGGTCCCAACCTACATTGCTGTCAATCAGATCAATGGGAATTTCGATGTGTACAGGGCGCGGCCGCATAGCGTCGAATACGGAGTATGCACGGGCGACCACTTCCGGTACCGATTCGACGTCAAAAATCGTCTGGCTGAACGCGGTAAAGTGTTCAGTCAGTTTTTGCTGGGCTGGCAATTCATGCAGGTCCCCCTGTCCTAATTCCAGGCTTGCAGTTTTATTAACACTGGAAATCGCCAGAACCGGAACCGAGTCGGAGTAGGATTGTGCAAGAGCCGTTGCCGCGTTGGTTACCCCAGGTCCCGTAATCAAACAGCAGACTCCAACTTTGCCTGTTGCACGTGCATATCCATCCGCCATGAATCCGGCAGATTGTTCGTGCCGCGGTGTAATGTGCTGAATACCTGATTCTGCGATTCCCCGATACAGCTCAAGTGTATGCACTCCGGGAATACCGAAAACAAACTCAGTCCCATAACTTTTGAGCAGTTTCATGAGGCTGATGCCACATGTATTTTGACTATTGGCCACGTCTTTTTCTACTTTCCTTGTTCAGTCGACACCTCGGACCGAAGCCGTAGTGGAGAAGGTTTCATGGTGGTAAATATTGTTAGAATGCAGATGACACCGGCTCCCCAGAATATTGAGTATGGATTACCCAAATCCAGCAATAATCCAAACAGAGGCGCCCCCAATATTCCTCCAGCATTGAATCCGGTGGTAACTGTGCCAAAAACTTTCCCCATGTCTTTGGCAGGTGCCAAATTTGAGATTATGACATCTCTGGATGGTGCAATGAATCCATAAAAGAATCCGGCGATAGTCATCGGTATGGATAGTACCATCAGTGACATAGGAACCAGCGTAATGAAAAACATGCAGGCAGCGACAATGATAAAACAGTTTATCACCACTAGCTGGTGACGGTTCCAGCGATGCGCGTAGAATCCCGCACAGAGGATTCCGACAGCGTCAGCGGCCAGGAACAGCCAGATTACGAATCCCGCTTGCGCAAGCGTCGAGTCGTAAATCTCGGTAAACGCGGAGACAGAAAAATCATACAAACCCGTACTGCTCATTGCGAAGCCGAGGAAGAATAGCCAACCGAGAAGTACAGGCAGGCTGAACAGCAGACGCAAACTGCTCCCCCGTTTCTGAAACGCTGAATCCGCTTCTTGAATGTCGGGCAAATCAATACCACGAAATCCGACTACTAGACCTGCAACTACAACCAGTCCGAGAGCGCCGCACAACATCAAGGCATAAGTCCAGTCGAGACCTGCAGTAATCAGCACAATGACTATAGGGGCAACAACGGAACCCAATTGACCACAGAACGTATGAATCGAAAACGCTTTACCAAGGCTTCTGCTGTGGATGGAACGAGTAAGGATTGAATAGTCGCACGGGTGATAAACTGCGTTTGCCATGCCGGCCAAAGCCATCAAAATGAGGTAGGATGGGTAACTGTGAAAAACGCCGAACGATGCTAAAACCACCGATTCCACGGCGACACCTGAAATCAAGATGGATCGTGCGCCATATCGGTCGACAATAAACCCAATGGGTGCCTGGAACAGTGCTGTTGTAGCACTGAACACCGCATAGCCAATACCGAGTTCTGTATATCCGATTCCGTAAACATCATACAGAATCGGAAACATTAGCGGCAGCACTAAAAAATAGAAGTGTGAGTAGAAATGAGCTGCCCCGACTACGCGAACGATCTTTCGTTCGCGCAGTTCCATGATGCGTTTTTCATTCACGAGAGTTTCTTTTCCTGTTTACTTCACGTGAAGTTCGACCACGTCCAAATCATGCAGTACGTGATCAGGCCCAACTTGCTGTCCGTCGAATACATGTTGTCCCCAGATTCTCGCAAATCGAAATGTTTCGGCGAAATCTTTGTGAATTTGCCGCGCGACATCGGACACAGTACCTCCTGAGATAATTGTGAAGGGTCGTTTGGTATCAGCTGGTTTTCCAGGGATTTTTGTATATACGCGCACGATGTTCATTTTGTCGAAAATCATGCGTGCTAACAGATCAAGGTTCTCTCCCGTCTGCGCAGATACTGCGATGGACGGAAAATCGTTATTCACAAGATCGTTGAGGGCATCCAGTTCATCCGGGTTGTTTGCGAGATCGATTTTGTTTGCAACAAGTATGGTAGGAAGTCGGATTTGAAACGGATCTGCAAAATCATCCTGCTGGCTGATGATTTTACTACTATCTTCTTCGAACTGATTTGTCAGATTGATTTTTCTGCCCTCAAGTTGACCGATGGCCTGCTCGATGTGGTCAATACACTCCGGATTGGTTATGTCAACTACAAGCAGAGCAGCATCAGCTGGTTGCAAAGCATTGATGATCCAAGGTTCAAAGTAGTCTTTGGAAATTGGTGGCAAATCTACGAGTTGAATGTGTACATCTTCAAACGGCATCATTCCTGGGATAGGAAGATGTGTCGTGAATGGATATGGGCCGATATCTGTTCGCGCCCCAGTCAAAGTATGGTGAAGTTGAGATTTTCCGGAATTAGGTGGCCCCAACAATGCAATCTGCACCGCGCCTTCGGGTCGAACTGAATACGACGGACCTGTACGCGCACCACCTTTTCGAGGTCCTAACAGTTCATCGGTCAGGAGTTTCATTCGGGTTTTAATGTCCCGTTGCAGATGCTCAGTACCTTTGTGTTTAGGGATGGTGCGAAGCATATCCTTGAGGCACTGGAGGCGGTCCGTTGGTTCTCTCGCTTCACGAAAAGCCTGTTCAGCTTTTTTGTAGTCAGCTGTGACGTTAGTTGGCATATGGCGGTTTACGGAGCAATTTTGTGGGTGTTGGCAACTCAGGCATGTGAAGTCGAGATTACTTTAGTCCAGTGTACGGTGAGGCTGAAGATTCGAGGGACAGCAATCCGTTACGTTGGCGATACAAGCAATGTATGAATAATTTCATCTGTATAAATTATAGAATCATCTTTACGCCTCAGAATTTTCGATGGGATGAATCAGAGCGTGAACTCACAAATTTCCGACCGCGCCAACGCATATGTTCCGATTAACCATGCAATGAACTACTAGTCTTGGCATTTATAATAATCCGCTCGCAACTATTTTCAATGATCATCCTGGCTGGCAACGAGCAGACATGAACGACAGAGTTTTTCTGATTACTGGAGCATCTAGCGGAATTGGCGCTGCTGTCGCGCGTGAAGCTGTTAAAAGAGGTTTCAGGGTGGTTTTAGCAGCTCGCAGAAAAGATCGGCTTGATCAGCTATCGGAGGAACTCGGTGGTTCCGAGCGCGCGCTTGCGATTAAATGTGATGTCACTCAGTGGGGCGATCAGCAGGAAATGGTCGGTCGTACTATTGAAAACTTTGGCCGCATAGATGTAGTCCTCGCAAACGCCGGAATTTATCATAGCGGCGGAGGTTTCACTGAAGGCGATCCTGAACGATGGAAGGAAATGATCATTACCAATATATATGGTATTGGTTTGACTGTAAGAGCAGGACTTGTTGCTCTCAAGAAAACGAAAGGACACCTGCTGTTACTGGGCTCAGCTGCTGGCAGAAGACCTATCGCCGGGTCCATGTATGGCGCGACCAAGTGGGCGATAACGGGCATGGGATATAACCTCAGGGAGGAACTTCGTGGTTCTGGTGTCCGCGTGACAATCATCGAACCTGGTGTCACGAACACAGAAATATTCAACGAACGCCGGGCGATTGCAATGGAAGTTGAAGACGTTGCCAGCACGATTCTTTTTGCTGTTGAACAGCATCCCCGAGTGGACATGCATGAAATACTAATGTATCCGACGCCGGAAATAGACTGAGCATTGATCACAGAATCGAATAATTATTTTTGAAGGAGTAGCTATGGCAGAATGTCCGGTTTGTGCATGCCAGATCGAATTTGAGGAAGACACGATCAAAGGTGAATTGATTGAATGCCCTGAATGCGGTTCTGAACTGGAAGTCATCAACATAGATCCTGATACGCTTGATTTAGCACCGGATTTGGATGAGGATTGGGGACAGTAAGTCCGTATTGATTTTGGTGGATAAAAGGACTTAAGTGAAAATCGGATTTCTACACTCCTTGATGCGAGTCGAGGAGAAGCTTCTGCTTGAGGAATTTCGGCGACGTAAAGGTGTGGAAGTAGTGGTTCTGGATGACAGGGCTTTGGTGTTTGATCTGGATTATGTTCCAGAGTTTGATGTTGTTTTCGAGCGGTGCATCAATCATTCTCGTGCCCTCTACAGCCTGAGACTGTTAGAAAGTGCTGGGCTGCCATGCGTTAATCGAGCCGACGTTGCACAGGTGTGCGGCGACAAGATTGAGTCATCCATTGCACTCAGTACAAATCATGTTCCGCAACCCGAAATTCGTGTTGCCTATACTGAAGAGTCTGCACTCAATGCAATTGATGAGCTTGGATATCCGGTTGTATTGAAACCAGTGGTTGGTTCTTGGGGACGATTACTGTCCAAAATCAATGATCGTCAAGCGGCAGAAGCAATTCTGGAGCACAAGAAAACATTGGGTTCCTACCAGCATTCAATTTTCTATATTCAAGAGTACGTTGAAAAACATGGACGCGATATTCGTTCCTTCGTAGTGGGGGATGAGTGTATTGCGGCAATCTATCGAGAATCAAAACACTGGATCACGAATACTGCACGAGGTGCTGTTGCTTCAAACTGTCCTGTAACAAGCGAAATTGCAGAGATTTCTCTTGCAGCCGCGCAAGCCGTTGGCGGAGGTGTTCTTGCTATTGACATCTTTGAGACGGAAAAAGGATTCCTTGTCAATGAAGTAAATTACACCATGGAATTTCGAAACAGCATCATGCCGACAAGTGTAAATATTCCCGAAAAGATGGTGGACTTCGTCATCGCGCAAATCGAATAGTCCCGGACGCGTTTTGATCAATCACAGTTGGAAATTGCGTCATACAGAAACTAAGGAAGGGTTGAATTGACTGACAAAATTCGGGTGTCCATAGTCGGCGGTAGCGGTTACACAGGGGGAGAATTGATTCGCCTTTTGAGCAGTCATCCTCAAGTCCAGATCGGACAGATTGTGTCGCGAAGCAAAGCTGGCAAGTTTGTCCATTCAGTCAATCCAAATTTACGCAAGTCAGTTCTGCTGAAATACTGTGCACCTGAAGAACTTATTGAGTGTGATGTGATGTTTTTATGTCTCCCACATGGAGAGGCAATGAACTCCATTCACAAATATCTTGACTTAAGCCCCAAAATTATTGATCTCAGTGCCGACTTTCGACTCAACAGCCCTCAGGAATATTTAAAGTGGTACGACCGCCCGCACGGCAGCGCCGACCTGCTTGAGCAGTTCGTGTACGGTGTTCCAGAACTTCACAGGGACAAAATTGCAGAATCAAATTACGTTTCCTGTGCAGGCTGCAATGCAACGGCAGTTATTTTGGCAGTATTACCTATCATGCGCGCGTTCGATGTTGATTCGATCATCGCGGAAGTGAAAGTTGGTTCCAGTGAAGCTGGCGGTCAATTCAGCGAGGGCAGTCATCATCCTGTCAGAAGCGGTGCAGTTCGATCTTACAAGCTTGTTGGTCACAGACATATCGGCGAGATGAAACAGGAACTCGAAATCGAGCAGATATGCTTTTCAGCCACGTCCATCGATATGGTTCGCGGTATCGTTGCAACCTGTCATGTTTTTACACAACAGGAAACTCCGGATGAAAAGGAGTTGTGGAAAGCGTATCGTCAGGCGTATGGGAATGAGCCGTTTATGAGAATCGTAAAGGAACGCTCCGGCATTCATAGATTGCCGGAACCCAAACATCTTTCAGGCACAAATTTTTGTGATGTTGGATTTGAACGAGATCCAAACGGAGCTCGGATTGTTGCAGTCAGTGCATTGGACAATTTAATGAAAGGTGCTGCCGGACAGGCTGTTCAGAATTTCAACATCATGCACGGACTGCCGGAACGAACAGGCCTTGAATTTACCGGTTTGTTTCCTGCTTGAATTCGATCAGGCTTCGAAACTGCGACTGACTGTCAATGTGCAGATTGCTTTACGTACGTGCTGCGGACGTTGTCGATATTCGCTCGCATCTGAAGAGATTCGCCTTGACTGCCAAGAACAGTCCAGAAGATCAGAGTCATGGATGGGGATGCGCGTGGATTGAGTCTGGAGACTGGGCCTTCTATCATAATCTCAAGCCTGTGTGGGAAGATGATTTTAATCGATTTGCAGATAGCCGAATTTTTCTGGCTCATGCGAGAAGTGCGTATCGAAATGAAGGAATTGAAATCGAAAACAACATGCCGTTTTACGACGGCAGGAAAGTGTTCATTTTCAATGGGGAATTACAAGGTGTTCGAATTAATGAGCAGGGGAGGATCGGTGCGGAAAAGGTGTTCAACTTTGTCAAGCGATTTGATCAAGGTGATACTCTGAGTGCGATCCAGCAGGGAGTTCAACTGCTTGCGAAGAAAACTCAATACGTGCGAGCGATGAATTTCATCATTGCAGAACAAGGGCAAGCCTGGATCAGTACGGTATTCAACGAGAATCCCGGGTACTTTCAAATGCATCAAAAGTTTTCCGAAGGTGAGTACGCCATCAGTTCTACACCTTACGAGAATGAATCCGGCTGGATTCCGATAGAAAACCGTACCACAAGGATTATTGACTGATATGTCAGAAATCGAAGATGTACAAATTGTAGGTCCGCCCATAATCATCAAGGTAGGGGGAGGAGAGAGCATCAATATGGAGGGCATAATTCGAGACCTTGCAACCGAACCTCAACCCATCATCGTTGTTCTTGGCGCGAATTCGACACGAGATCGGTTGGCTGAAAAGCTCGATATGCCGACACAGATGATCCAGTCCGTCTCTGGTTATGACAGCGTATATACCGATCAGAATGCAATCGATCTGATCATGATGACGTATGCAGGTGTAGCTAGAAACCGTTTCGTCGAGTGCTGTCAGCGTCATGGAATCAACGCAGTCGGTTTGAGCGGCCTTGATGGACGCTTGATTCAGGGAGAACGCAATCGCGGGATACGAGTTCGCGAAAACGGCAAGACACTGATCAAGCGTGACTTTTCAGGTAAGCCACGGCAGATCAACGGTAATCTTCTGCGTTTGCTGTTGGGACAAGGTTATACGCCGGTCTTGAGCATTCCGATTGTCGATGCGGACGGCTTCGCAATCAACGCAGACAACGACAATATTATTTCTGCATTGCATCGCGAGTTGGATGCAGATCGAATCTATCAGTTCATCGAAGCTCCGGGGCTGTTAGCGGACCCAGACCAACCTTCCAGTTTGATACACAAACTGTCGGTGTCCGATGTTCAAATGCGAGAGGATAGTGCGAGCGGTCGAATGAAACGAAAGCTTCTGGCCATCCGGCAATTGTTTGATGAAGGATACACGCAAGTGATCATATCGGATGGGCGCACGGAAACTCCATATTTGGATGCAGTTGGTGGAAATGGAACCGTAATCGGTTAAACAATAACGAATGTAAAGTGAACAGCAGCGAACAGGAAAAGTCATTTGGAATCGGCGTCTATGGGAGTCGCGGCATTACACTGGTTAAGGGTAGTGGAGCGACAGTCTGGGATGATCAGGGTCGGGAGTATATTGATTGCACGGCAGGCATAGGCGTCGCCAGTGTTGGGCACGGCAATATGGAGCTTGCTGAAGCAATTGAAAAACAGGCAAGGGAACTGATGACGTGTGCAGGTGTGTTTCCGAACGATGTCCGAGGACAATGCATGGAAAAACTTGTTTCGATCAGTCCGGATGGTCTGGACCGGGTATTTCTATGTAATTCAGGAACTGAAAGCATTGAGGGGGCAATCAAGTTCGCTCGGCAGTCCACTGGGCGAAGTAATGTCGTCAGTGCTATGCGAGGATTTCATGGCAGGACATTTGGAGCGTTAAGCGCGACAGCGAAGAAGGATTATCAAGAGCCGTTTCAGCCTTTAGTGCCTGGATTTGTGCATGCTCCCTACAATCGAATAGACGCGTTTGATCAAGTGATCGATGAGAATATAGCTGCTGTCATGTTGGAACTGGTTCAGGGAGAGGGTGGCGTAAGGCCGGCGGACAGGGAGTTTGTATCAGCTGTGGCCGAGTTTTGCAGCAGTCGTGGAGCGTTGCTGGTCATCGATGAAATTCAGACCGGGTTCTGTAGAACTGGCAGGATGTTCGCAAGCGAACACTACAGTGTGACCCCCGACATTCTATGTCTTGCCAAGGGCATGGCCGGAGGTGTCCCAATGGGTGCCATTCTGGTGAACGATAAAGTAAAGACGGCGATAGGCACGCACGGCAGTACGTTTGGCGGAAATCCACTGGCATGTGCAGCATTCCTGGCTACGATCAAGATTATGGAACAACAAGAGCTGGCGCAGCGCGCTGCTGAGCTTGGCGATGAATTTGTACGAAGGCTGATTAAAAATCAACCAAAGATCGTCAGAGAGGTTAGGCACCTGGGGCTTATGATTGGAATCGAACTTCGCAAAAAAGCGACTCCTCTCATCAAGCAAATGCAAGAACAGGGAGTTCTGGTTCTTCCTGCGGGCTCAACTGTTATTCGATTGTTGCCACCGCTTGTAATCGAGAAAAAGCAACTAGATGTCGTGTTGAAAGCATTGGTTTCAGTCCTGCATACCGCCTGAATTGAGACTTGAGATGAATTGGTGAATTGAATCTTGTAATTCTCCATAAATGGAGATATATTACTCCTGAAATGGATAATATTTTACCTTTTAACACTGCATATCCTACAACGCGTTACGAGACTGTGTCCGTAATTGATTTTTCTAAACAGGCTGATCGCGAGCGTCTGAGTTCAGATGCAATAAGAGTATTTTTTAATATTGCGGCTCATTGGAGAATTCGAGATATCGATGCCCGTTTGTTGCTTGGCGGTGTTTCGAATGGCGTCTACTACTCTCTAAAGAAGGGACAGGAACGCCCCCTCAATGAAGATAAACTAACCCGAATTTCCTATCTTATTGGAATATTTAAAGCTCTGAACATCATTTACAGTGAAGAGTTGGCAGACCGTTGGATACAACTTCCAAATAAAAACAGAATTTTCAGAGGCGCGACACCGCTTGAATTTCTCATACAGGGTGGTATACCAGCATTTGCAATGCTCCGAAAGCTCTTGGATGCGCGTCAGGGAGGCTATTGAAAACCCCGAATATTTCACAGATTCTGCAACTAGATACACATCGGCTTATCCACTCAAAATTCAGCGAAAATGGTGAAATCGTTTTCGAGCGAATTGCGGACAATCATAATCACCTACGCGGAATTTCCGAGTTGGAACAAGCAACCAGTGAACGAAAGCATGCTGAGATTGATCGGCTCCAAGGAATCGGAATTGACGAACTGGTGTTCGGAATTTCATACAGCCACATCATCAATAGTGCATTTACGTGTACTCATCCGCTCGGAAGTCGATTTAACGGTCCGGAACGAGGAGCATGGTATACCGGGTTTCAATTAGAGACAGCACAAGCTGAAATTGCTTGGCACAAATCAGTCGAGTTTGATGAAATAGACTGGTTCCATGACAGTGTAACCTACGATGACTATCTTGCAGATTTCAACGGAGCTTACCACGACATTCGAGATAACCCTGGATTTGAAAGATGCCTTAACCCACTCAGTTATGTGGATTCACAAAAACTCGCTGAGATTCTCTTGGCGAAGCATTCATCTGGGATTATTTATCCCAGTGTGCGTCGAAAGAATGGTGTTTGTCTTGCATGCTTCCGCCCCGCTTTGGTCGGCAACGTTCGTAAATTTGCGCGCTACCGTTTTACTTGGACGGGAACCCCAGAGCCTGCGATCGAATTTGAAGAGAGTTATGAATTTGATTTAGACAAAGTCTAAAATTGCATGTATGCGCAAGATTCTTCTAATAATTTTATTATTTGCTTGGTCTGTATATGCTTCAGACGAGTTAGACGCCCCTATTGAATCTGTGGAACAGGGAAATTCAATTGCGCAATTCTTTCTCGGCGTTATGTATGAATACGGCGAAGTGGTTGCCGAAGATGATGTCGAAGCGATCCGCTGGTATCGTAAATCTGCAGTGCAGGGAAATTCCAATGCGCAATGCATTCTCGGCATTAAGTATGCCAACGGCGAAGGGGTTGTCGAGGATGATGTTGAAGCGGCCCGCTGGTATCGAAAGTCCGCGGAACAGGGGGATGCTGACGCGCAACACGATCTCGGCCTTATGTATGCCAACGGTGAAGGGGTTGCCGAGGACAACGTGCAAGCGTATGCCTGGATTAGTGTTGCTGCTGCACAGGGACATGAGCAATCCAGGATTGTGAAAAAAAGAATTGCCACAGGCATGACTAGTGCTGAGATCACTAAAGCACAGGAACTGTCACGTGAATTAGTGCAAGTCCATGGTTCTGCCGATTAGCTTGAACTAACCGATTTCCCTCGAAAAGCAAGTGCGATTCATGGTATGACCTGTTTGACATAAATGATTGAATATTAAAGGTTATATCTATAAAACCCAATTCCAGAAAGACCTCAGTCTGAGCGAGTATGTGAAACACTACGGAACGGAAGGTTGAGGCCGCTAGGCGATATGGTGCTGGTCGGAAAGATTGTAATGTCCGTATTGCGGAATTACAGAAGCTGATTGCTCAACACCCGGAAACTGATACAGTGTTACTTCTGAAAACGCCGCTAGTATCGAAAAGACTCCGCAAGTTCGGCTTGTCACAAGAGACAATGAGGAAGATTAAATTTTCCTGCAGTTTATTAAGACTTTTTCTGCGCTCTTTTGAATGCCAAATACTTTATCGTCAGCGTTTTGCTGCAGTACACGAAAGGCACCAATCGTGAAGCACGATTACGACTTGATGACCCGCCTGGCTGAAGCCTCTGCCAATTCATTCTTCAAATGGTATCCCAGGCCCAAACTCACCCCTGATGAATGGCAGTCGTGCAGACTGATCGCGCATCGCGGATGTCATGATTCCGGAGTTTCAATTTACGAAAACACGATTCCAGCCTTTGATGCAGCGTACCAAGCTGGGACATGGGGGATTGAGTTCGATGTGCACTTTACACGCGACCGAGTGCCTGTAGTCATACATGATCCGAACACGGTCAATTTGCCCGGCGCTTCGCCAGTAGAAGTGGAGCGTACAGATTTCGATGAACTGAGAAAATTCACTCCCATAGTTCCGCGACTCGAAGAAGTCGTTGAACGATATGCGGGAAAGATGCATCTGATGATTGAACTGAAAGGCACAACTCTCAATTCCAGTACCAATATGCGACTTTCCAACTGTCTGTCGAAACTGGAGCCGGTTCTTGATTTTCACATCATGTCGCTAGACCCGAATGAGCTGCGAGCCGTCAGTGAATTTCCATCGGAGGCTTTGTTGCTGATTGCAACCACCAACACCCGGCAAATGTATAGCGAGATTCTGAAGGGTAAATACGGTGGTTTGACAGGGCACTATCTTCTTTTGAACAGTAAAATTCGCAAAGAACTTGCAATGAGAAATATCCCGTGGGGAACCGGATATGTAAATTCCGTCAATCTGCTTGTACGGGAAATTCGGTCGGGTACCAAATGGATGTTCTCCAATGCAGCGGACAAGCTAGTGCATGTAATGAATTAACCAGATTAGAATTTTCCTGTATTCAAGAAAATAATGTGAAGAACAATCGAGCGGGACAAATCCTTTGAAGGGGAAACAATGAAAATAGGCTTTATCGGCCTGGGCAATGTTGGCGGTAAGCTCGCTGGAAGTTTGTTGAGAAACGGATTTGAATTGGTTGTACGCGAGCTTGACAAGAGTATCGCACAGCCATTTCTTGACTCAGGTGCGCGTTGGGCTGAAACTCCGGAAGAGTTGGCTTCTATTGTGGACATGGTCATTACCTGTTTACCAAGTCCACAAGCCTGTAGAACCGTGATGGAGGGGCCGGAAGGTGTGCTATCAGGATTGAAGATGGGCAGTCTTTGGGCTGAAATGAGCACAACCGACGAAATGGAAGTTCTGCATCTCGGAAAGCGCGTTCGCGATAAAGGCGCAGAACCTTTGGATTGTCCGGTGGCGTGAGAATGTCATCGAGCAGCCACTGGAAACATCTCAATATTCGTAGGAGCCGAGCGAAGTACGTTTGAACGTGCATTCCCAGTGATGAAAACTATGGGGCGACTCATACTCATACTGCATACCGGCCCCCTTGGCACTGCTTCAGTACTGAAAGTGCTTACCAACTATTTGGCAACTGCGAATCTTCTCACTTTATGCGAAGCGCTTACCACGGCCAAGAAAGCTGGACTGGATTTGAACACCACTTATGAAGCGATTCGCATTTCCTCAGGTAATTCATTTGTTCACGAAACTGAAAGCCAAGTAATTCTTAATGGCAGTCGCAATATCAACTTCACAATGGATCTGGTAATGAAGGATATTTCGCTTTTTCAAGGTGTTGCTGATCGAGCGGGAGTGCCTTTGGAAATCAATCCTTTGATGGTCAATATCTTCAAGCAAGGCATGGAGCGGTACGGGCCAAGAGATTGGAAGAAATTTGCGATACGTCAGTACTCGCTCCAGGGTTTCCAGCCGAGATTGAAGATAGTGAAGAAGAAGCTCCAGGTATGGAAGTTGTTGCATCCCGTGGCGAGCATGGAGTGACCTAGTGCAGTTGACTTCATACCGGTGACGAGCATGGAAAAGTGATTGTTGTCAGCGTAGCGGATATTCCCGGCAACACCATGTACCGCAGCGCTTAACAGGTCACCTTGCGGAGCCAGAACGAGTGCTAAAATGGCTATTATGTATGCAAAAGGAAAACTTGGGCTGAATGAAGATTTTCATCATGAAGGGATTCTCGGTACGATATTTACGGGACGATTAATTGATACATGTACTATCGGTCCCTATGACGCCGTCATTCCCACCATATAGGGCAGAGCCTGGATTACTGGTTTTTTCAGTGTTTTGTCAGCTCAAAGGATCCATTTCCGGAAAACTTTTCCATCTGCGACATATGGTCAGGCGCTTCCGCATAAATCGTTTTACTAACGAAGAAATTTAACGAAGTATGAATTTAGACAAGCCAATCAAAAAACTGTTAGTTGCCAATCGAAGCGAGATTGCGATTCGAGTATTCCGTGCCGCTAGTGAATTGGGAATTACGACGGTTGGCGTCTACGCGGAGCAGGACCAGTTTTCTCTACATCGGTTCAAAGCGGACGAAAGCTACAAGATTGGCGTAGGGCTTGGTCCCATTCAAGCTTACGGGTCCATCGCGGACATTTTGGATGTTGCTCAAAGCAGCAGAGTGGATGCAATTCATCCTGGTTATGGATTTCTTTCTGAGAATCCTGACTTTGCACAGGCATGCACTGATGCCAGAATTCAATTCATAGGTCCCACTCCAGAAATCATGCGCAGGCTCGGCAACAAGGTCACTGCACGAGAAGAAGCGAAGAATGTCGAAGTACCGGTTTTGCCTGCTACGGGTCCATTGCCTGAAGATACAAGCCAGCTTGAACAACTAGTTAAAGATATCGGTTATCCCCTTATGCTGAAAGCCTCTTGGGGCGGAGGCGGTCGCGGAATGCGCGTTGTGGAGTCAGCGGATGATCTGCAGGAAGCAGTATTACTTGGTCGCAGGGAGACGGAAGCTGCATTTGGCAATTCGGAAGTGTATCTTGAGAAACTGATTCGGAAAGCCCGACATGTCGAAGTGCAGTTGCTCGGCGATCGCTACGGAAACATTGTTCACCTGTATGAACGCGATTGTTCAATTCAGCGTAGAAATCAGAAAATCATTGAACGCGCACCGGCACTTTTCCTTTCCGAAGATCAGCGTCACAGGTTGTGCGAGTCTGCCATTAAACTTGCACGCGCTGTAGGCTACGTCAATGCCGGTACAGCGGAGTTTCTGTATGACAACGACACTGACGAGTACTTTTTCATCGAAGTAAACCCGAGAATTCAGGTGGAGCACACTGTTACCGAGGAAATCACTGGCATTGACATCGTCAAGGCTCAGATTCGAATTGCTCAAGGCGGGATGATCGGAGATGTTGAGAGCTCAGGAGTGCCAAGTCAGAGTGAAATCAAAATGAATGGATATGCACTTCAATGTCGGGTAACGACTGAAAATCCAGAGGAAAACTTTATCCCTGACTATGGCCGCATGACGGCGTATCGAGGTGCTGCTGGATTTGGAATTCGTTTGGATGGAGGAACAGCGTATTCAGGTGCAGTAATCACTCGATATTATGATAGTCTGCTTGAGAAAGTGACGGCATGGGCACCAACCCCCGAGGAATCTGTAAGACGGATGAGCCGTGCCCTCAGGGAATTCCGAATTCGGGGGATCGCCACCAACCTGGAGTTCCTTGAAAATCTGATTGAACACAAAACGTTCATCGATGGCACATACACCACTCGATTTGTCGATGAAACTCCAGAACTCCTGCACATTCCGAAGCGTCGGGACCGAGCAACCAGACTGCTGACCTACATCGCCGATATAACAGTGAATGGTAACCCAGAAGTTGCGGGACGCCCGCAACCGGGTGTAATCGGAGAATCGCCGATTCCTGAATTTGCACATGACTATCAACCTCCTGGGTCGCGTCAAATTCTAGAAGCGCTGGGTCCTGAGAGATTCGCAAAATGGATGCTGGAAGAGCAGAGAACGCTAGTGACAGACACTACTTTTCGCGATGCACATCAGTCGCTGCTAGCTACGCGTTTTCGAACTTATGATCTGATTCAAGCTGCTGAATCTTACTCTCGCAATCTGCCGGAACTGTTCAGTCTTGAATGCTGGGGCGGGGCAACTTTTGATGTAGCGATGAGATTTCTGAAAGAATGCCCGTGGCAGCGGTTGCAGGAACTGCGTCAGCGCGTCCCAAACATTCTTCTTCAGATGCTGCTTCGAGGTGCTAACGCAGTAGGGTACAAGAACTATCCCGACAATGCAGTTCGGGAATTCGTGTTTCAGAGCGCCGAATCTGGAATAGATGTGTTTCGAGTTTTCGATTGTCTGAACTGGGTGGAAAATATGCGCGTCGCTATGGATGCAGTACTCGAAACCGGAAAGCTCCTGGAAGGAGCAATTTGCTACAGTGGCGATATTCTCAATCCTGAGCGGACGAAATACACCCTCGACTACTACGTAAAACTGGCCCGTGATCTGGCAGATTCTGGAATTCACGTTCTTTGCATCAAGGATATGGCCGGACTGCTGACACCGGGTAGTGCGAAAATTTTAGTTGAGGCGCTAAAGGATGAAACTGGACTGCCGATTCATTTTCATACACACGATACGAGTGGTATTGCTGCGGCGAGTGTCATAGCTGCAGTTGAAGCAGGAGCGGATGCGATTGATCTGGCTATGGATTCGGTTTCTGGCATGACTTCCCAACCCAACCTGGGATCAGTAGTCAGAGCACTGAAAAGTGGCGATTTCGATACAGGCATAAGTGCCGATGCAGTGCTGGAATTTTCAGCCTATTGGGAAAATGTCAGAAGAAATTATGCGGCATTCGAGAGCGACGTGAGGTATGGAGCGTCTGAAGTGTATCTGCACGAAATGCCGGGCGGACAATTTACAAATCTGAAAGAACAGGCTCGATCACTAGGTTTGGAAAATCGCTGGCCCGAAGTCGCAAATGCGTATTCAATGGTGAATGAAATGTTCGGCGATGTGATCAAGGTGACGCCCACATCGAAAATGATCGGGGATATGGCTCTTTTCATGGTGAGTTCAGAACTCAGCCGAGAAGATATCGAAAATCCGAACAAGGAAGTTGCTTTTCCTGATTCCGTCAAGTCATTTTTTAGTGGTGAGTTGGGGCAGCCGCCAGGAGGATTTCCGGAGCATTTGCAAAATAAGGTGTTGAAGGGACAGGTCCCCATCACCAACCGGCCTGGAGAAAATTTACCGCCTGCAGATTTTGATGTCTTGCGTGAGGAAGCTGAACATAAGGTCGCACGGAGAATTACGGATGAGGAATTTCAGTCCTATCTGATGTATCCCGCGGTATTCACAGACTATATGTCCCATCGTCGGCAATTTGGTCCAGTAAATATATTGCCAACCTCGGTATTTTTCTACGGCATCAAGCCTGAGCAGGAGATTTCAGTTGATTTGGCACCTGGTAAAACGCTGGTTATTCAATGTCTGGCGATTGGCGATACGGGTGAGGATGGTAACGTACGGGTGTTCTTTGAACTCAATGGGCAGCCGCGTACGATTAAAGTACCGAATAGCAAATTTGCGAATTTGCTTGAAAAACGCCGAAAGGGCGAGCAAGGTAACCCTAATCATGTTATCTCTCCAATGCCCGGAATGATCTCGTCGGTAAGTGTAGGAGTTGGACAGTTGGTAGAAGCGGGGGATGTGTTGTTAACCATAGAAGCAATGAAAATGGAAACTGCGATTCGGGCTGAGCGAGCTGCGGTTATCGATTCCATGTTGATTGCTGTCGGTGACAATGTTGACGCTAAAGACTTGCTGATTGAATTGGAATCGGAGAGCTAAACTCTGAGCGAGTTTTCAATGGATGCGACTTACACGAGTTTTCGCTGGAACCCGATGCTATCAATTTCGCCAAACAGATATACGCCTCGTGTTTTCTGAATCGCATCGAAAATCAAACGGAGTTTTGCAGCTGTCTCACCAGTAAATTTTTTCATCAGGCCATTAAGCCTAACTTCAAATAGTGGCAGGCCCAATTCTCTAGCCAGTACAGAAACAGTCATTGTCTCGCCACTGCCAAGTGGTCGGTCCAGCGAGTAGTAAGACAACCGTGTGAACGGATTTTCTGTATCCGTGTATGTTTCTTAATGAGTCGTTTTAGACACATTCTGACATTCTGTGACAGAACCATATCCACTAAATTTAATTTTTGGTAGGAAAAGGTTTTGGCGTTGTCATATGTATTGGTATTTGAGGAACATGCGTGCTTGACAAAATAGACAAAATAGACAAAATAGACGATATTGACACTTACTGATTACTACCAATTGTTGGAATTACTATGACCGAGACAAAAAGTTGGAACAACCGGAAGTTGGAAAGTGTGCTGCATCGCGCCGCCGACAATCTCAGTGCAACTGAGGTTGCCACGCTGGTTGAATTTCCCGATGCCGTTCGATTGGCACTGATTGTAGCGGCTAACGCGCTATCCTCGGAAGAGGTTGACAGATCTCATACTGACAAATCCCCAATTGAGACTATTACAGGTGAGACACCACATTACGTTAGCTCCGCGGATGCATATAGGCAAATGTCTAAAAGAACGAAACCGGGGGAAAGTGAAGACCTGCTGACTACTAGCGAATTGGCTGCACAGATTGGCCTCAAGACTCGTCAGTCGGTACACAATTGGTTGCGAAAGGGCAAAATTATCGGCTGGCGAGGTGCTAAACGCGGATATGTTTTTCCAGCATTACAGTTTGATTATCTCGGCAGGCCACTAAAAGGACTGGAGAGGATTACACCGTACTTCGACGATGGCTATGCGGCTTGGGTCTGGTTGACAACAACTCACCTTTCGCTTGATGAAGTGAAACCTCTCATACTATTGCGCAGAGGAGAAATAGACCAAGTAGTAGCTGCGTTACAGGGGTATATGCAGGGCGACTTTACGTGAGTCTGGGATATGATCCTGTCCGTATTCGAGGATGTCTTCAAACCGTCTGGCTTCAACGTATGTTCCGCTTGATGAATAGTGGTCACCAACACATGCTTGGCGCTGTTCCCGCACCGAGTCGGTTTAGCGATCCTGAGATGCGCTACGCGATCCTATACGCATCCGAAACGGTACGTTGTGGATTTTGTGAAGCCCTCGTTCGCAATCGATTTGCCCGCCGAAAGCACCGTGAACTCCCGAGTACGGATGTTGAGTCAATGTTGGTGGTGTCGCTCTGCTCAATTGAGCAGCTCACTCTTGTTGACCTTCGAGGAGATGGTGCAACCCGCATTGCGGCTCCTGCAGCTGTAGTTCATGACTCCAACCACACAGCGGGTCGCGCTTTATCAACTGCAACCCATAAAAATGTACCAGAGGCAGACAGCATCATGTTTCAATCGAGGTTTACAGGTGACGCGTGTATAGCAATTTTCGATAGAGCTATTTGCAAACTGGCAGTACTCGAAGTAATGCCACTCATCGAACATTCTGACTTTCTGCGTGCACTGACCGATTATGACATTACACTAACAACCTCACCAGATTAAGTTTAGATTCCCATTCAAGAGATGAGATTTCCATCTCCAGCCGGCCGCTTAATTCGACGCATGCACTTCTTATAAATTTACCCAACACTCATACTAACTTCTCTCAATTTTCGGTTGCAGGAGACAATTCTCGTACACAGAATTGCTGAGCCGACATAAAATGCTTGCGAGTGCGTAGATTGATTTTCAATCAATTCATTGCAGTTGGCTGTATCGCTTATAATTTTCTGTTATACAAAACACCAGTAAAAGAAAAATTGCAAGTTTATTTGCTCTCTGAGACATTGAACATTCAAATCTGGATTCAGGTTGCATGTCGAAGATATTTCGAGACGTTACCACAAACGCTGCAATTACATTTTCGCCGTGCTTGATCCATTCCTTTCTCAAGCTTCCAGGGCTACCCCCCTTTTCTTTTACGTATCTGTAGAATCTATCCTTGGACTAGAGCCATGACTAATTCCAGCAAGACAATTGACGATACCGGATTTGCCGCCGGTAGTGCGGCTTATCTGGAGAATTTGTACGGGCAGTACCGTTCAAAACCGGAGTCGCTCTCTGAAGAATGGCGCGATACCTTTGAGGCATTTGAACAGACCAGCCGAAAGCCGCCTCTTACTTCCACAACCTCATACTCTGACGACTTTATCAGTCAGGATGACATACGTCGTCAAGCCGCTGTGCAGCGTCTGTTACGACGCTATCAGGTTTACGGTCATCTGAATGCAAAACTCGACCCACTTGGACTGAGCGATGACTTCTTTACCGCCGATCTCAGTCTTGATGTAGTGGGACTGGAAGAAAGCGACCTGTTTGAAAAGTTCAAGGTGGATGCGGTCGCAGATACCGAATCGATTCCACTATCTAGAATTCTCGAATTCTTCGAGCAAACCTATTGCGGTTCGATCGGCTACGAATACCTGCATATTACCGATCCGAAACGGCTGGAGTGGATTCAGGACAGAATTGAAAAAACGGCTCTGCGGCCGGTGATTTCGGATGAGAATCGTAAAAATATTCTAAGACTGTTAACCATGGCAGAGTGCATGGAAACCTATCTGCACATGAAATACGTCGGTCAAAAAAGATTCTCCCTGGAGGGTGGCGAATCACTGATACCGATGCTGCACGAACTCGTAGAAATGTCTGGAACGAGTGGCGGTAAGGAGGTCGTTATCGGAATGGCTCATCGAGGGAGGCTCAATGTGCTGGTCAACATTTTGGGAAAAGCACCGGCCGAAGTGTTTGGAGAGTTTGAGGGGAGTCTGTCAGCTAGCGGTTCGTGGCTGAAAGATCACGGCGATGTCAAATATCACCAGGGATTTTCGTCTGATATTAATACCGCCGGCGGTATTGTCCATGTGGCACTCGCCTTCAATCCATCACATCTTGAAATTATTAATCCGGTTGTTGAAGGTTCGGTGCGGGCGAGGCAGCATCGTCGACGCGATGAAGCCAAAAACGAAGTAACGCCGATTCTTTTACATGGTGACGCAGCCTTTGCCGGTCAGGGAGTCGTAATGGAAACCTTGAACATGTCTCATACTCGCGGCTTCGAGATTGGCGGAACCATCCACGTAATCATCAACAATCAGATTGGATTTACGACCAGCAGCATACTGGATGCCCGCTCTACCGTTTACTGTACGGAAATTGCAAAAATGGTGCAGGCACCTATTTTTCATGTCAATGGAGACGATCCTGAAGCGGTTGTTTCCGTAGCGCGTCTTGCTCATGCCTATCGCCAGAAATTTCACACTGATGTCGTGATCGATATGGTGTGTTATCGAAGATATGGACACAACGAAGC
This sequence comes from Gammaproteobacteria bacterium, assembly GCA_047517965.1. GTDB lineage: Bacteria > Pseudomonadota > Gammaproteobacteria > Arenicellales > JAJDZL01 > JAJDZL01. Next base: position 21,108 of record JAKZRU010000093.1, read on the forward strand.
GGACGAGCCGATGATGACTCAACCCGTCATGTATGATGCAATCAAGAAAACTGTTCCTGTAAGACGTAAATATGCTGCTGAACTCGATGATCGAAGAATTCTGTCGGATGAAGATGCCCAGAGAATGGTGCTTGAATATCGTGATAATTTGGATCGCGGTGAAGTGGTTGTCGGTCAGATTATAGATCCCGCAAAATTGGAGAAGATCGTTGACTGGTCTCGTTTTGACAAAGCAAGTTGGTCGGATCCGGTCGATACGACTCTGACGTTGAAAAAGATTCGAGAACTTACCGCGAAGCTGAGTGAGTTGCCAGAAAATTTCACGCTGCACAATCGGGTCAAGAAAGTTATGGCAGATCGAAGCAGCATGGCTGCCGGCAAACTGCCCGGCGATTGGGGATTTGCCGAAACCATGGCGTATGCGTCTCTGATTGATGACGGAATTCAGATTCGTTTGTCAGGGGAAGACATTGGACGTGGTACTTTTTCGCATCGTCATGCACTATTGCACGAGCAAAAAAGCCGAGAGGTTTACTGCCCTCTGAAGACGATTCGCAATCCAGAAGATTGCCAGATATTCAATTCTCTACTCTCTGAAGAAGCGGTTCTAGCATTCGAGTATGGCTATGCTACAACAGACCCGGATTCTTTGGTCGTATGGGAGGCGCAATTTGGAGATTTTGCCAATGGAGCCCAGATTGTCATTGACCAGTTCATTAGCAGCGGTTTCGCAAAGTGGGCCAGATACTGTGGTTTGACGCTGTTGCTCCCCCATGGTTATGAAGGGCAAGGTCCCGAGCACTCATCTGCTCGTCTTGAGAGATTTCTTCAGCTATGTGCCGGAGACAATATGCAGGTGTGCGTGCCTACGACTCCAGCACAAATGTTTCACATGATGCGTAGACAGGCGATTCGTCCTTACCGTCGGCCTCTGATTGTAATGTCTCCGAAGAGCCTGCTAAGGCACAAACGTTCAGTATCGGATGTGCGTGATTTGACTCGATATGGGTTTCAGACGATTATTGATGAAATTGACGAAAAAGTGGATCGAGATGCCGTGGCGCGCGTAATTTTGTGCTCTGGAAAGGTATATTATGATTTGCTGGAAATACGCGAGCATCTGGACATAGACAATGTTGTGATCGTGCGAATCGAACAACTGCATCCGTTTCCGGTAACAGAACTCGGCCATCTTCTGCAATCATATCCGAATGCAGAAGATGTTTTGTGGTGTCAGGAGGAACCGCAGAACCAAGGTGCGTGGTATCAGATTCGAGATTGTCTCAAGAAAAGCCAGAAACTGCTATGCAAATCCAGAGAAGCAGCACCATCCCCGGCGGTTGGAAATTACCGCGTGCATCTGGCTCAGCAGCAACAGTTGATCATCGAAGCGCTGACGATTACCCGTAAGGTTGTTTCCATCTCAGAACCCAAGAATGTGAGAGAAAATGTCAATTGAAATCAAGACTCCCATGTTGCCGGAATCGGTGAGTGAAGCCACAGTTCTTGCATGGCACAAGAACGTTGGTGATGGTTTCAGACGGGATGAGCTTTTGGTAGAGATTGAAACTGAAAAGATTGTTCTTGAAGTTCCTGCTCCCAGCGACGGAGTTGTAGATGAAATTCTCAAGTCAGCCGGAGATACGATTTACGAAGACGATGTTCTTGCTGTTGTAAGTGCCTCTGCTCAAGGGTCTGAGGAGTTGCCTCTTGAGATTCCCGCGCAAAAATCCACTCAAGATGAAAAAACTGAAGTCGAAGAGTCGTCTGCCGCAGTAAAAATCGAAGAAAAATTAAGTCCAGCGGTTCGTCGTCTGGCCGGTGAGCATGGCATTGATGTCAGCAAAGTCGCCGGTAGCGGCAAGGAAGGCCGTGTCACCAAAGCGGATATAGTGAATTTTCTGGAATCGAAAGAGGTTAAGGCTCCCCCAAAGCCAGCTGATGATGTAATCAAGGAAGCCGCGAAGCCGGTGGCGGCAGAAGGGAGAGAGACTCGCCGTCAGCCCATGAGCCGAATTCGCCGAACTATCGCCGACCGCCTTGTTCAAGCACAGCAGACAGCGGCACTGTTGACGACATTCAATGAAGTGGACATGAGTGCGGTGATGGCATTACGGAAGCAATACCGGGAAGTGTTCGAAAAAAAGCATGACGCACGACTCGGTTTCATGTCATTTTTTGTCAAGGCTGCTGTTGAATCCTTGAAATCAATTCCGGCAGTGAACGCCACTATCGATGGCAACGACATTGTCTATCGCGATTACTATGACGTAGGAATTGCAGTATCTTCTCCACGTGGACTGGTTGTTCCGATTGTTCGGGACGCCCACTTGAAGGGTTTCGCACAGATTGAACAGCAGATTAGAAATTTCGGTGAGCGAGCCAAATCAGGAACACTTTCACTTGATGAATTGAGCGGTGGTACATTCACCATCACCAACGGAGGCGTATTCGGTTCGCTTGTATCTACTCCGATCGTCAATCCTCCGCAAAGCGCCATTCTCGGTATGCATAAGATTCAGGAACGTCCTGTAGTTCTAAACGGGGCGATAGTCGCCCGGCCGATGATGTATCTTGCACTCACCTATGATCACAGGATAATTGACGGGCGTGAGGCGGTTACTTTTCTCATTGGGATCAAGGACGCGATTGAAGACCCTTCGCGATTGCTGTTAGAACTGTAGGAGGGGCTTTCAATGAGTGAGTCTTACGATGTTGCCGTCATAGGAGCGGGGCCGGCAGGATATGTTGCAGCCATCCGCTGTGCACAGCTCGGACTGAATACCGTCTGCATTGATCGCTGGACCGGAGATAATGGCAAGCCCGCGCTCGGTGGCACTTGCTTGAATGTCGGGTGCATTCCTTCCAAGGCGCTTCTTGACTCTACGGAAAGATACCACAATGTTTTGACGAGTTACGCCGTCCACGGCATTATTGTCGATAACGTCAATATGGATATTGCGACGATGATGAAGCGCAAGACCAAGATCGTCAACAGCTTGACTCGAGGAATCGCAGCACTTCTGAAGGCGAACAAAATCAAGTCCATTCACGCCCACGGACGATATACCGGTGGTGAAGCGGTTGAACTGCTGGATTGCGAAACCAACGAAAAAATCGGCGAAATAACTGCGACTCAGGTAATTCTTGCGAGTGGCTCAACGCCTATTGAACTCCCGAGTATTCCATTCGACGGTAACCGCATCGTCGACTCTGCTGGTGCTCTTGCGTTTGAAAGCGTGCCGGAAAAACTAGGCATCGTGGGTGCTGGTGTAATCGGTCTTGAGCTCGGCAGCGTGTGGAACCGATTGGGTTCTGAGGTAACAGTACTGGAAGCACTATACGACTTTCTGCCAACCGCTGACGATGAAATTTCTGCTGAAGCAGCCAAGCTATTCCAGAAGCAAGGACTGAACATTCAGTTGGGCGCTAGAGTGGAATCAGCAGCACTTGGTGATGATTACATCGACGTAATTTACACAGTTGAAGGCGAAGAAGTACGACTATCCGTAGACCGACTGATTGTATGTATCGGGCGTAGACCCTATACCGATAACCTTTTTACTGAAGGTAGCGGCATCCAGTTGGATGAACGCGGATTCATTCAGGTAGACGAACACTGCAAGACGAATGTGAATAACGTGTATGCAATCGGTGACAGTGTTCGAGGTCCTATGCTGGCACATAAGGGGTCCGAAGAGGGAGTGGCTGTTGCTGAGAGAATCGCGACCGGTCATGGACATGTCAACTACGAAACTGTGCCTTGGGTAATCTATACGTCACCGGAAATCGCGTGGGCGGGGTTGACTGAGAAAGAGGTTGCTGTAGAAGGCGGAGAGTGCAAAACCGGCAAGTTTCCATTTGCCGCAACTGGACGCGCCAAGGCGATGGAAGAGATTTCAGGATTTGTTAAAGTGATTGCGGATGCCCGCACCGATCAAATTTTGGGTGTGCATATCATTGGACCGCACGCATCCGAGCTAATCACTGAAGCGGTCGTCGCAATGGAGTTCCATGCCAGTGCGGAAGACTTGGCAAGAACCATTCATGCACATCCCACATTGTCCGAAGCGGTTCATGAAGCTGCGTTGTCAGTAGACAGTCGAGGCATACATCGAATCAACTGACGTTTGATGTTTCGTTTTTTCATGCAGAAAAAACAAATTCCGCAACATATCTTCAAAATGTATGACATTCGAGGATTGGCAGACGAGGAACTGTCGAGCGATGTCATGCACAAGATTGGCCAGTCTTACGGTACTGTTTGCCTTATCAAGGATGTCCATCAACTTGTAGTTGCTTCCGATGCCAGACTTTCCAGTCCCGAATTGAAGGATGCTTTGATTGAGGGGGTTCTGTCTACTGGATGTTCTGTAATCGATGTAGGAACGGTTCCAACTCCGGTGATGTATTTTGCCACACACTGTTTGGGTACTAATACCGGACTGATGGTCACCGCAAGTCACAACCCGCCGCAGTACAACGGCGTCAAAATGGTTCTGTTAGGGCAATCCCTCTATGGTGAGAACATTCAAAAACTATACAACCGCATGAGCAAAGGGAATTTTCGGCATGGCCGTGGCAGATTGAAGAAAAACTCAGTGGTTGCTGACTACTATGATGCCATTCGCTCGGATATTCGACTGAAGAGCCCATTGAAAGTGGTAGTAGACTGTGCGAACGGAATTGCTGGCTCATTTGCTCCTCATATTCTGCGACAAATCGGATGTGAAGTTATCGAACTGTATTGCGAGGTTGATGGTACGTTTCCAAATCATGAGGCCGACCCGACTGTTTTAAAGAATTTGGCTGATCTCGTAGAAATGGTTAGAGATGAGGAAGCTGATGTAGGGCTAGCGCTTGATGGAGACGGTGACAGACTCGTTGCAGTTTCTCCGAATGGCGAAGTCATTTGGCCGGACAGACTGATGATACTTTTCGCAAAGGAAATACTGTCCAGGCACCCGGGGCAAAAGGTAGTGTTCGACGTAAAGTGTACGAGAGCGTTGCCTTCTGAAATTGAAAAGGCAGGCGGGGAACCAATCATGTGGATGACTGGACACTCTCTGATGAAAGCAAAACTTCGGGAATGTGATGGAATATTTGGTGGTGAGATGAGTGGTCATCTGTTTTTCCACGATCGCTGGCCTGGATTCGACGACGGCATCTATGCAGCGGCAAGGTTGTGTGAACTCCTCGCGAACAGTGAGGAATCGGTATACGAAATATTTGACAATCTGCCGTCATTCGTCAGCACACCAGAGATGCGGATTAAGTGTGACCGTCCTCATCAACTGATTGAAAATTTCAAAAATCACGTAAAGTTTTGTGATGCTAGGATCAGTTTTCTAGATGGCGTTCGAGCTGAATTTGAAGATGGATTTGCTTTAAT
>JAKZRU010000094.1:0-5070 GCA_047517965.1 Gammaproteobacteria bacterium
TCAAAATTCCAAAATTTCTGGTACACATGCCCATTCAAGCTGTTTTGGCAGCTCCCACCGTCAAATGGCTCTGTCTATCGTGTTGATGGCTGCGATTGTGTGGATTCAGGCCGCGCAAGTACTTGCCGCCAGGCATTGCCGAGTGGATTGTTTGACAGCCGTCAGGCTGCCAGCGGCAAAATCATCGATCTCATGCACTGCGGCTGACCCTCGCGGATCGACGTACAGGCCATCGCCAGCATCACCGACAGACTCAGGGCAACCCGCATCTGCATGGTTTTTCAAGTTTTCGCGTATTTTTCCCTAGGCACGACTCGAATTACTCACCAGCAAGGTGTGCAATTCGGCTTGGAAAGAAAATGATGTTGCAATTGCAAACTCACCAGCGTGCCTCTTCCTACCACAAAATCTTTCGCGCTTCCGTGCCGGTCGCAGGCCGGCCACCATGCCACACACCAAGTCTTTGGACAAACTCGCACAAATCCCATTACCATCGCACTTTTGTAGCGCATAGCTCAGATATCGTTGACCTTTCTCAGAAAACGCAAGATACATCTCATCACCTTCTGCAATGCCGGTTAATTTGTCCTCATCATCGGACTGCTCTAACGCAAGAACTGATGCCGCTAATGAAACGTAGTAGGAACACTCACCCCTAGCTTGGAAGCCGCATTCGAACCTTATCGGATAACAGCTGAGCTTTCATGAAATCCTGCTGAAGCTCTCTTTTGTGGAGTTTCGCAAGCGGTGTACCGGTTAAGGCATTGAAGGTTTGTTTGCAGGTGCGGCAACGGTATCGACGCAGATCGCTGGCATTCCCATGTCGATGGGCAGAACCCGTGTGCAGTGTAGGCAAGTGGTTATCTGCGTCGGTCGATCTGCCTCACGACACGTCCAACTTTCTCAGCACCTGACGATCTATCTTATTCGTGCCGGTCTTAGGCAACGCATCCAAATACACGATCTCGCGCGGATACTTGTGCGGCAAAAGTTTCGATTTGACGAAACTCTGTAACTCCTTCGTAACATCTCCGTCGCCGTCGATCCCGTCGACAAGCGCAACCCAGGCTTTGATGGTAATCCGCCGGTCCGCAAGTTCGTTCGCCTGAACGCAGCACTCCTTGACCTTTGGGTGTTCGTTGAGCGTTGTCTCGATTTCCATCGGGTAGACCCATTGACCGGACACTTTGACCAAATCGTCGGCGCGGCCCTTGAAGAAATAGTATCCGTCTTCATCCATTACAAAACAGTCGCCAGTCATAATCCAGCCGTCACGCATGGTCTCGCTGGTTTTGTTGGGCCGATTCCAATATGTCTCCGCACCGGAGAGCCCCCGCACGTACATAACGCCCTCCTCGCCTGGGCCGACTGTCTGACCATCTACATCTAGAAGTTTGACGGCGTAGCCCGGCACAGTATGTCCGGCGGATCCAGTTTTTTGGAGCGTCTCGTCATTCGACAAATAGATGTGTAGCATCTCTGTCGATCCGAGCCCTTCGATAATATTCAAGCCGAATCGCGCTTTCCATTTCACTGCTAATTCCTCGGATAGAATTTCGGCTGCAGAAATACAGAGCCGTACGAAACTGAGATCCGCCGTTTCGGCTACGGCACTATACGCCAAAGCCGTATAGATAGTCGGCAGCCCAAACAAGACGGTTGGACGATGCTTGGCGATTTGTTCGAATACGCTCTCCGGCGTCGGACGGCCAGAAAGCAATACGGTTGCAGCGCCGCGGCTCATAGGAAAAGATACGGAGTTCCCGAAGCCATAAGCGAAGAAGATTTTCGGGATTGAAAAACAAATGTCGTCAGGTCGAAGTTTCAAGATACTTGCGCCGTAAGTCTCCGCCGTATAGGGTGCGTCCTCGTGATGATGGATGATGCCCTTTGGCCGTCCGGTGGAACCGGATGAATACATCCAAAACGCTTGATCTCGGCGCGATGTCGGATACTCCAACAGCAGCGTCGATTCTGAAGCCCAGGGCCGTCGTTGCGCAGACAAGATTATCTGACAAGGAAAAGCCTCAATCATTTCATCGTTCAGCAAAGACTGAAAATTTTCGGAAACGATCGCCGCCGTCGCACTGCTATCTTCCAAAAAAAACGCTATCAAATCGGCAGGCGATTGGGTATTTGTGAGAATCGGCACAAACCCCGCCCGCATGCTTCCCATGATAGCTGCGGGATAAGCGGGTTCGTCCTCCATCAACAGCAACACGCGGTCGCCGGGTTCACAGAATTTCTTGAGGTGATTGCCGATTCGCGCTGCCTCGTCGGCTAACGCCGCATAAGTCCACATCCCCATATCATGGAGAATGGCTGGCCGAGCGGCATTCTCCAGCAAATTGTCCCAAAGCAACCGTGCTGCGTTGTAAGACTCTGGCAGTTCAAAACCGACCGCGTCGGCGAGGTGCTGAATAGTAGGTTCAGTCATTGCAAGGACTTCCTTTATAGATTATCAGTTGCCTTCATTTGCATAGAATTTTCGTTGTTGCCTAGCGCTCGTCAGACGTCTTCAATGTTTAGGCCATGTTCCTCAAGGCCGGTCGCAAACTGTGGGGACATTTTCCGGATTTTGTCGACCGTCAACCGCCCGGTGCGGGTAATATAGCTGCGGGCGAATTCCCAAGGCGGCAAGGCCATGTGTTCGCCAAAACGCTCATACCATACTGCCGAAGTAAGTGCAGCACTCGCCAATTTGTCCAAAATCGGTTGGCGTTCGGCCTGATACTTTGGAAAGGCTTCTGGAACATTGAAGTCTGTTTCCTTCAAAGCTTTCACGAGTGCAATCACGTCTTCCATTGCAAGCCGAGTTCCTGACCCGATCGAATAATGCGTTGTATGCAGAGCATCGCCAACCAGGACACGATTGCCATAGTACCAACGACTATTGCTCAACACTGGAAACTGTCGCCAGATTGAATTGTTGTTGATCAGACTTGCCCCATCTAATGTATCAGCGAAAATTGCTTCACAAATGGCCCGATATTCCGGTTCCGGCATATGAGAGAATCCGGCTTTTTTAAATGCTGCCTCCTCGCATTCCACTATGAATGTGCTGCGATCTGGCGCGAACCGGTAGTGGTGTGCGTTGAAAAAACCGTAATCTGTTTCCTTGAACGTCTGAGTCAAAGCTTCAAACGGACGATCGGTACCGTACCAGCAGAATCTATTGTTAATGAAATACATTGTCTCTCCGAACGCTTGTGGCGCTTCGGCCCGAGCGATCGAGTTCAGTCCGTCAGCAGCAATCACGAAATCGCAGTCATCGAAAACCGACAGATCGTCGACTCGTTTATTGTAGATCGGATAAACGTTGAATTCGGCGGCCCGCTTTTGCAACAATGACAACATCTCAAGTCGACCTATTGCGCTGAAACCAATACCATCGATCGCAATAGTCTCGCCTTGATGGGTAACCCGGATGTCAGACCACGTCTCCATATACGGTTCGATCAAATCGGCGGTTTCAGGATCATCCCTGCGTAGGAACGTCAGCGCCGTCTCGGAGAACACAACCCCAAACCCCCACGTCGCGTCTGCGCTGCTTTGATCGAGGATTTTGATCTCCGCATTCGGATAATTGCGCTTAATCAAAATCGCCGCATAAAGGCCAGCCGGACCGGCGCCGAGAATCCCAGTTTTCATCTTATCCTTCCATACTTGGCGTTGTAATATGCATGATTATTTTACGTATTGCATAATTTTGTCCAGCACTTAATTCAAGACTGTCAATATGGGAGAGCCCAAAATTTGCGTTCAGTATGAATAGAGCCGCCGAATGGGGTGATTGTGACGCAGCCAGAATCGTGTTCTATCTAAACTATTTTTAAAAAAACGTTGTATTTCATGAGATCTACGCACGCCATAGAGTCAACCGATACCGTTTTCAGCACGCAATTCATTAGATTGTCCCATGGGCAACGAAACTTAACACAAACTTGTTACTCTCATTTCGTTCTACTGACATTCGTTCAGCTGAGTGAATAGCAGTATGAACCTCCGAAACACACACAAATTGAGTTGACTGTAGTTACTAAAACACATTGATGCTATAATAGTTATCCCAAGTAGGAGTAGACCTTATATTCCAATCAATGGTTCTCCTAACCAACTAAATCCATTCTCACTGTGGATGCTCGGTAAAGGAATATTTTCGAGTTTATCGAATTTGATAGGCAGAAATTAAGACTTTACCTTAGTCAAAATTTGTTGTTTCTGTCACCTACAAACACTGAATTCAAATTTATTACTAAGCAAAGCAATTGTTAGTTCATTCCGTACTAGGTGTGAGCACTTTTCTTGATGTGTGAAGCTTAATTCGGAAGCGAATCGTTCACAACGAAATACACATTTCATTAGCACACGACATATTCGAGGCATTTACGAGAATGAATTCATTGAATCGATACCAATCTGCGTCAACTTGGTCATCGCGGCTAAGGTTTTCTAGAACTGTAGTGGATGGAAATTCCTATTTGTCATTTACGCCTTTACGTGCGAATTTTATTTGGTGGATTTCACCAATCATTTTTTTAATAGTGATCTTCGCTAAATTGTCATTTGTTCAAGGTCAAGATGTACCTGTAGTGACTTACAGATCACTGACGGCATCGATTCCCAACGCGAGTGAAAATATAAGTGTTGAACTTAGTCTTTCCGTACCGGATGATTACGTGTTTCCAACTCACCCAAACCCAATAATTGGTGGGCCTTTTCTGGACGGTGGTCTTTCAGTGAAGGTATTCTCGGATGATGTAGAGGATCATCTAAACTGTCTTACACTGTGGGCATTCAGGTTCTATCCCAACGAAAGAACCAAGGTAACTAATATTAGTATCGATATGGATTCTTGCAATTTTATTGATATCAATAGTAACGGAGTAATCGTAATTGATTTTTACGATTATTGGTATACATGGCGAGCCGGTACTCATCATGATTTGAGAATCCCATTTGGAGATGGGACATATTCAAAACCTTTACCACCAACAACGGTCACGCGTCCAAGTGCCCCGACAAACCTAAACGCGACACCGGGAGATGGTGAAATATCGTTTAGTTGGG
>JAKZRU010000095.1:0-4814 GCA_047517965.1 Gammaproteobacteria bacterium
CTGTAAGTAACAATCTGGTATCCGTCGACTGTAACTGTGCGAGTTTCATCTGGTGTTCTGAGTGCAAACATAACCTTTTTCCTCCTGAACTTGATTCTACCAGAAAGTAATATTATACGAATTCGATCTAATGTTCCTTAAGGCTTGGTTTTGTGCTGAGCACAGGGGCCAGCGTAAAATTTAAGCGAGCACTCCTCAGTGGAAAACCCTGCTTCTTTGTTGTTACTCTAGAACACCGAACCAGATTTGCATTTTATTGCTAGCACAGTTACGTTCGTACGCGGAGATTTATTCCTACATTTTGCAGGTACTGCTTCTCCTGTACCAGATCTGCGCGTGTTAGTGGATGATGATTTAGCCAGCCGGACGGAAAAGTCATTTCGATTTTCTTCTTATTCACTTTGCATTCAACTTCTAAATCTACACGGTCAGTTCTAGGACGATGCAGAAGAACTGCGATCCTTAGAAGTACACACAGTCTTTTCAAAATCTGTTTGGGTAAATGTGTCGTAGCATCCAGAAAATTTTCAGGGAACTTTCTACGATGCGTTCGCACCAGAGTAGCTAGGGCTGTCTGTTCGGAACGGGAGAATCCTGCCATATCTGAAAATTGAAGAAGATATGCTCCATGCTCATGATATTTCGTATGGGCGATTGACAAGCCAATTTCATGAAGCATCGCTGCCCATTTGAGCAAATTTCTTGTTTCAGGTAGATCTGCAAACCAGGTACTGTTTATCTGATCATATAAATTGAGCGCAAAGTGTTGAACCCGATTTGCGTGGTCTACGTCTATCGACCAGTGATCTACTAGAGATTGAACGGTATGCTGTCGAGCATCATTATTACGTAGTCGTCCAAGCAGATTGTACATTACGCCTTCACGAAGTGCGAGTTCCGAGACTTCCATAGAGTCAATGTCAAGGAGATCGAAGAGTGCACAGACAATGGCAAAGCCTCCAGGCAAAACCTCGCATCGAGTTGGATCAAATCCAAGTTCAGAAAGTTCGGAGGTGTGTTTAAACATGAGAATTTTATCTTTCAGTCGGTTCAATGCTTGGCGCTCAATGGTTCCGTTACACCAATTGAGTTGCTGTAATACGCTTCCTACTGCGCGAATGGTACCGGAGCATCCCAAGACTTTGTTCCAGCCATGTTCACGATATTTACGATGAATCGCACGTACCTCTAGTTGTGCATCTTGTTCCGCTTGAAGCATTCTTTCTCGACTGATTCTGCCGTTTGGAAAACGAGATTTAGTCAAGCTAACGCATCCGATGTAAAGGCTTTCGGTAAGGTGGGGAGCGTGGCCGGTTCCCACGATAACTTCAGTACTTCCGCCACCAATGTCTACAACAAGTTGGTTTTCCAAGTTTTCCGACAATCCGTAACAGACAGATTGATAGATCAATCTTGCTTCTTCACGTCCTGTGATCACCTCAATGTGGTGCCCAAGCGCACTTTCGGCTTGAGGTAGGAATTGATTAATGTTGTGAGCCTTACGGAAAGTGTTTGTTCCGACAGCTCGTATGTTAGTGGCAGGTACATCACGCAGCCTTTGGCCGAATCGGCGCAGGCACTCTAATGCACGTTTTTGGGTTTGTGGTGTGAGATTAGATTTGGCGTCCAGTCCGCCGCCCAGCCGAACAATTTCTCGAATTCGATCGACTACTACCAATCTTCCGCTATCGAGTCTCGCAATAACGAGATGAAAACTGTTAGATCCGAGATCCGCTGCAGCGACAAATTCAGAGTCGTTGTTTTGATCTCCTGAGGTAGGAATTTCCGTCACGCAGTGGCCAGTTGACGCAGGTCCTTTGGGTTCATGAACCAATGTAAAATGCCGAACGAATCTCTGGGATGCCCTTCAAAGTAAATCATGCACGCTCCGGCCTTTCCAAATTTTTCGATCTGAGTTCGGCCGCCGGTAAATTGCTGCATCAGCCAACTCATATCCGGTTCGTGTCCTACAAGGACGACTGTCCCTGATTCTCCGTGCAGCCAGTCCTGAATGGTATGAAAACTGCAACCTGGTGTAAGGAGGTGGGAAATTTCAAGTTCGGGGCGCTTGTCTTCAGGTATGGCTTCCAGAAATAGTTCGGCAGTTTGCAGTGCACGCGTATAGGGGCTCGTAACTACTCGTTGGACATCATAGTCCAAGGCTTTGTAAAGACCTGCACCGGACAGTTTCATTTTTTCAATTCCGTCATTCGTAAGCGGTCGTTGAGAGTCGGGAGCACCGTTGCTGTTCATGTGGAATACATAGCGATCTTCAGCAACCGCATGTCTGAGAAGAACAAGTCTCATAACTTAAGTATATTTATCAGAGTGGGCTATTGAACAGAATTCATAAAGACATTTTGTGGAAATCAAATATAGCATAATGTTCAAACAGTCAGTGAACGCATGGCTGGCTACACTGTGCATAAAGTGAGAATTATGGCAGAACAAATGATGGATTCAGTGCAAATTCTACAGTCAGAATATTTGCACTAAATGAAGTCAAATTCAGATTCAAACCGAAGCAAAAGGGATTAGAAACAATCCTTGATTTAGTGAATTCGATTGTGCAAATTTGGGTGAAAAGTAAGATTTTTTGTGCTCTGTGTCCCAATAAAGTTAATTTCTGAACAATTTCGAAGAAAAATGATTAATTCTTTTAGAATCAATAACTTACGAAGACTAGAAATATTCCAAAGCCAACTGAACCTTAATCAGTGAGTCGCAGGTTCGAATCCTGCACGAGCCACCACCCATTTCAGTATGGAGGTGAACTCGTAAGTACAAATACCCCGCCGTACTGAGCTAAACGGCACCCGAGCGTAGCAGCGCTCAGGTGCGGTCGGCTCCCTAGGCGGGCAAACGGATTTGACATGCAGACACTCACGGTTTGCTCAACCAAGGGGGGCGTTGGTAAAACTACGCTTACAGCCAACCTTGGTGCAATTATAGCAAACACGGAATACCGTGTACTCCTAATCGACGCTGATCCTCAGCCGTCACTCTCGAGCTATTACGCCGTCGACCAATCTCCGGATTCGACTGGTCTCACCGACCTGCTCACATGTTCCAAACGTCCCATCCCAGCTCGCACCAACGTGAAAAACCTCGACATCATCGTTTCAGATGATCCAACCGGTTCTCTCGAGACGCAGCTGCTGTACGCGGCTGATGGCCGCCTGCGCATGCATACGGGACTTCAGCGTATTGACGGCTACGACTTCGCAGTTATTGATACACGCGGTGCCACTGGCGTCATCGTTGAGTCGGCAGCGCTTGCTGCCGACATCTGCCTGTCTCCGATTCCTCCGGAAGTCATGGCAGCACAGGAATTCATCCGGGGTACTGTCTCCCTATTCAACGGATTGCAGTCTATGAGTGCATTCGGCATTTCGCCTGGCGAACTATATGCATTGATCTATCGCCATGATCGAACCAACGATGCAAGAGCGGTCATCGAAAGCATCGCTGCTGCAGTTGATTTATCGAATGCCCGACTTTTGCAGACATCGGTGCCGAATCGGGTGGCTTATAGGGAAGCTTCGACACGACGCATACCAGCGCATATCCATGAGCGATCCAGGCGGGATGACACGAGCGCTCGGCAGGTTATGGAAACGCTTCGAGACGAAATTTTCGGCATTTTATCGAAACCGCAACGATGGGGTATTGAAAGCACTATTTGACATAATCTTGCTCACACCTGTGAGCAAAATATGTATTTGATATTGTTGAATAAATAATTTATGAAAATGAGAAATAACTCAAATAACCATGATTTGGAGTATGAAAGTGAAATCGCAAAACAATGATCTGACTGCTAGAATTATTGGAGAATCATCCCCTGCGGCAATATCTAGCCAGCAGGTACCGGTCGCCGAAACAATGATGTTTCCGATTACGATCGATCAGATCGACGAGTATGAAGGTAATCCACGCTTTTACGAAAATCCGGAGTTTAAGGCTATCAAGGAATCAATTCTGGAACGCGGCGTAATCCAGCGCCTCGTCGTTACGAAACGCCCGGGTAGCGACCGGTTCGTACTTGCCCAAGGCGGCAATACACGGCTTCGATGTCTCCGCGAACTTCACGCAGACACAGGCGATCGTAAATTCGCGGTGACGCTTTGTGAGTATCGCGTCTGGACGAGCGAGGAGGATTTGTTGATCGGCCACTGCATCGAGAACGAACTTCGCGGAAATCTGACATGGCACGAGCGATCACACATGATCTGCAATTTACGTGCACTGATAGAAGAACAGCACGGTAAGGCAATGACTATAAGAAATTTTGAATCCACCGCCAAAGATAAAGGATTTAAAGTCAACAACCAAAATTTGCACTTGTACAAATTCACAGTCGATCGTCTGGACGGCGTTCTGAAGACGCAACTCCGGAACGGGCTGGGTAGACCGCAGATTAACAAGATTTACAAAATTGACCAAGCACTACGCTCGATCTGGGTATCCGCGGGTGAGTCGGAAGAGGAGTACAACAAAATCTTCCTCACCGAGCTGAAAAGACTTGATGGAACATTTCAAACACCGGCGCTATTGACCTACGTAGCGGATGCGGTTTCGAAAAAAACCGATGCAGTAATGATCGATATCGAGCACCGTGTGAATGACTACATCCGCAACGGGGGTGACCTGCCAGTATTTCAAGAGCTTCGCACCGTCCAGCAGGAAGAGCAGCATTATGCGGAATTGCAGCGCCAGCGCTACGATGCGGCCGAGCCGGCCGGTGTGTTTGACGATGACGATGAGGAATGGGACGAACCGCCGATTCCGACTACACAACAGAAGCCTGTTGT
>JAKZRU010000096.1:0-13591 GCA_047517965.1 Gammaproteobacteria bacterium
ACTGTTCTCATACCCCGAACTCCTCGAAGATTTGCCTGGTTGACGCGATATTCCCTTAATTATAAGAAATAATCGCGATCTTCGTTCGAGAATATTCGGATTTTATATAATAATATCAATGTATTATGAGTTTCCTGGCAAACACTAAGTAGTCCTTTCAGCCCGTCAGCCTTGAGATTCTTACGTAGCCATTCGTCGATCTCACTTTGAGTTAGATTATAAAAAGATGAAAGCGACGATACCTAATTCATTGTCTGTATCATTAGGTTTTCAAAGTTCCATCCTATAGGTATTGGAAGTGAATTTTTGGATGAGTTTATACCTATCAACCAATATCCAGACCTGAGTTGGATTTGACAATCTAGAATAAACCTGAAATTTAGGAGTTATTATGCTTGAACAATTACCTCGAATTGAATTTCCAAATTGGTTAGCCGATTTGACCCCCAGCTCAATGAAGGATGACCCATTTCCACTCAAGGAACTAATTAAATATTCACTTTACTACCCTTGCTCTTCGTTTGACGACCGTCCCATTGAGCACCTTAGTGGAAACATCGTGAGTTTCGTGTACGTCGACTACGGTCATAGTGAAAAAGAATTTATGAAAAAACTAAGAACTAGAGGATTTGGCGGCTACCATGAGCTCGCAACCCGTAAGCTAACCAAAGAGGATTTGACGCCGAACGGCTGGGAAGCCGAACCGCCACCAACTAGAGAGGATGGCAACCCATCATATGAATATGGTAACCTAGCGAATAAACCGTTTTTCATTTGGACGGTTCTGGAACGAAATTGTGATTACTCAAAGGATCATGGTCCATTCCGTGTCAGCCTTCTTTATCTATGCTCGGATGGAGTTGCTACATTCCAGGCACTCTATCTGACAAACAAAATCGCCCCAAAAGCGGTCGCAATAATTGGGTCCGACGGCTTCTCTATGAACTGGACTAAATTGAGGGATCGAAAAAAGATTTTCGCCAGATCTGTCATTGATTCCAATCCAGGTGGCTGCCCTGAATATCTGCTTGACGGAAGTTGCACGAAAAAACCGTGCTGGCTGGAATATGAGAGAAATGTGTGTTCTTTCAATTGGGTGAGTATTTGGAAGAGACCTGCCGAGTTTGCCACCGAAAAAAATACCGCTGACGGTCTTACAAACAGTTGACCGCATCTTTTCAAGCGATGCAACCCGGGACCTTAGACCCGCCACTGCATTACTTTGCCTTTGTTCATTTGTCAAACATCATCAAAAGGTTTCGATTCGTGTGTTTGCAAGTCTTGGAAAGTTATGTGCTATAAAACCGACTTCGATAGTTAACATCTACTTGAGAGGTTGATCAGATCAATGCAAATTGGAGGTAACGCCGCTCTCGTAACAGGTGCAGCATCTGGAATGGGAGAAGCAACAGCACGCATGCTTGCAGCGCAGGGTGCGAAAGTATGTTTGCTGGATATAGACGGTGAGAAAATTCGGGCAATCGCGCAAGATTGTGGAGCTATCGCAGTGCAATGCGATGTGACGAGTGCGCAAAGCATGGAACAAGCTGTTTCCCAAGCAGCTGAGATGAATGGAATCGCTCGCATTCTAGTGAATTGCGCAGGGATCGCTCCGGCAAAGAGAATCGTCGGACGAGATGGCGCGATGCCGCTTGAAGACTTCAAAAGGGTTATCGATGTGAACCTGATCGGAACGTTCAATGCTATTCGGCTCATGGCGACAGCAGTGCGCAATGAACCACCGCTGGATGATGTAGGTGAACGAGGGGTCATTATCAATGTGGCTTCAGTATCCGCATTCGAAGGTCAGGTCGGGCAGGCAGCATACAGTTCTTCGAAGGGTGCTATCGTGGCTTTGACGATTCAGGCGGCAAGAGAACTAGCAAGCGCGGGAGTTCGTGTGATGACAATAGCTCCAGGAATGATCGCAACACCTCTGCTGTTTGGAATGCCGGAGGAAGTCCAGCAGAGTCTGGCAAGTCAGGTGCCGTTTCCGAAACGTCTGGGTCGGCCTGAAGAATTTGCCCAGTTGGCTGTCCATATTATTGAAAACCAGTTGCTGAATGGCGAAGTAATTCGTCTGGATGGGGCGATTCGGATGCAGCCGAGGTAATTGGCAGGAGATTGAAATTCTAAATTCATTCCTTCAAGGTCTTATCGTTTGGTGCAATATACGGGTAAGCTTCTACAAATTCTTTTCCTTTGTTCATAAATGCCGTGATGCCAACATTCGGTCATGTAAGACGCGAATAATCTCGATTCCATAAGCGGTTTCTCGGTAGTACACGACATGACGCAAAATAGGATATCGCCTGTAACTCTGCCGGATATTGTCACAGGCTGTTCCAGATTTCGGACTTTGCGCCAGAAACGCGAAAGCCTCAGTCAAATCGTCAATATATCGGTCGGTTTGAGAGGCACCCCACTTAGTCAATGTGTAAAGCCACACCGCCTCCAAATCTTCCTTCGTTTTCGGTGTGAGCCGATATTCAGGGGGATTTGTTGGCATGTTTCATGGTCATTTCCAGTTTAAATTGTTCGGCATCAAACAGTTGTGGTTCACCGCTCTTCTCGCCTTCAATTAGCGCGGCTCGAATTGCATCAATATCAGCTTGACTGGTTTGGTCACGACGGATCAAATCGCGGATATATTCGCTGTCATTAGTGAATGTGCCGGCTGCAACTTGCGCTTTGATCCAGTTGTTCTGCTGGGAAGTAACGGTAATTGTTTTGCGTGTTGTACCCATAAAACGGCCTTCAAGGTGTTGTGCGATAAATCATACTATTGATGTAATATAGCATACTGATATACCGTTTTCTTGATGAGGGACTTGTGCTGCAGATTTTTTTCAGCCAAATCGGAAAAATTGTATAGTGTCAATCAAGATAATACAGTGCACTACCTCCGGACCCTAGAGATTCCAACCGCAACCTCGTGCAGAGTAAAATCTCGCGACAATTCAAAGCTGAAGTCCGTGCCTTTATCGCGGCTGAAACGAATGATTACCTAAATTTTGTCAAGCCGCTTCATTTCTTCGCTGTCGAATAATGCTGTGTTCCGCAGATAGTCAATCAAGAGATCAAGCGAATCCAGTCCCCAAAATAATTCTTGACCAACTGTCATAGTCGGAACACCGAATATGCCAGCTCGAGTAGCTTGCTGTGTGTTGTCAATGAGCTTTTGTTTGACTTGCGGATCGCTGGCAAAGGCATCAGCGTTTTCAATGCCAATGAATTTCCAGATGCCTTTTCTGCCTTCTTCCGTTGCTGGATTGTTATCCGTTGTCCAGATTGCACGGTAAATGGCTGATATCAAAGCAGGATCATTGTTCTTCGCGATCGTCACTCGAAGAAATGGCAAAGGAATGAACGGATGGGTATCAGGCAGTCGGAAAGGGACATTCAATTCCTTTGCTAGCCAGGTAACGTGACGATAAGTGAATGTCTTCTTGCGCTCAATTTCAACCGGTCCAAGATTGCCCCAGTGTTTCAGCAGTCCTGCAAACAGCACCGGAATGTAATTTACAGTAGTATCGGGTGGTAGGCGATACATTTGCTCGTGCAATAGATAAGAAAACGGAGATACGTAGTCAAAATAGCAGTCAACTGTTGTAGGAGTCATTTTGCAGACCGTCAGGAGTTTACACGTTCACGCAACAGATACTTTTGAACTTTCCCCGTTGAAGTTTTCGGCAGTTCGCCGAAAATAACGTTTTTTGGCGCTTTGTATTGAGCCATGTTGTTTTTGCAATGCTCAATCAAATCTTCCGCTGACGGCGGCGGCGAGAACTCCGGGTTAAGCTTGATGAATGCACAGGGTGACTCTCCCCATTTTTCGTCATATTGAGCGACTACAGCAGCTTCCATGACAGCAGGATGACGGAATAGAACATCTTCGATTTCAATGGACGAGATGTTTTCACCCCCTGAAATAATGATGTCTTTTGAGCGATCTTTCAGTTGAATATATTGATCTGAGTGCATCACGCCAAGATCGCCTGAATGAAACCATCCGCCTGAAAATGTTTTCTCTGTTTCAGCGGAATTCTTCAGGTAGCCTTTCATTACATTGTTGCCGCGAAACATGGCTTCCCCGAGACTTTGCCCATCAGATGGAACCGAAGTCATAGATTCCGGATCCATGATTTCCAGACCAGCCAGTGCAGTATAGGGAACTCCCTGGCGAGATTTGAGTTTCGCCTTTTCACTGTCCGTTAGCTGATCCCACTCAGTGTTCCATTCGCAAATTACCGCAGGCCCGTATGTCTCAGTGAGCCCGTATACGTGAGTCATATGAAAACCACTCTTTTCCATTTTTTCCAGCACTGCTGCAGGAGGCGGTGCTGCTGCAGTCATCACTTCAACCGTATGACTGAACTCGCGGCGTTGCGATTCGTTGGCGTTAATGATCATGCCAAGTATAATTGGTGCACCGCAAAAATGAGATACATCATATTCAGCGATTGCACGGTAAATAGATTCAGCATCCACGCTGCGAAGACAAATGTTGGTACCGCCCAGCATTGCGATTGTCCAGGGAAAACACCAGCCATTGCAGTGGAACATCGGCAAGGTCCAAAGGTAGGTTGGATGCGGTCGCATCTTCCAGTTCAGCGCATTGCTGATAGTATTTAGATATGCCCCTCTGTAGTGATAAACAACGCCCTTTGGATTGCCTGTGGTGCCAGAAGTGTAGTTCAGGGAGATTGCATCCCATTCATCCTCTGGCTGTTTGTTGGAAAATTCAAATTTTCCTTGACTTATAAACGCCTCATAATCCATACTTCCCAGTTTTGATCCATGTTGCACTGCATCATCCAATATGTCAATCACAGTTATATCCCGGTTCACTTTTCCAAGAGCACTATCAATGACGTCAGAAAACTCACGATCTGTAATGAGTACTTTGGATTCCGCATGATCGAGAATGAACGCAATTGTTTCCGCATCCAATCTGACATTAATGGTATTCAGAACTGCACCCGACATGGGTACGCCGAAATGGGCTTCGTACAAGGCAGGTATGTTGGGCGCTATGATCGAAACCGTCTCTCCCCGTTGTATTCCCAGATTCGAGAGAGACGACGCCAACTTGTTACAGCGAGCATACGTCTCTTCCCAAGTAAAGCAAATATCATTGTGAATCAAGGATAAGTAGTGAGGATATATTCTTGCGCTTCTTTCTAGAAATCCTATCGGGGAGAGAGGTAAAAAGTTTGCCGAGTTTTTGTCGAGATGATACTCATAAGCATTATTCGTAGTCACGGTAAAATCCAAATAACCTGAATTAATTCAATAAGTTTACAAACTCAATGTTTAGATTCTGAAAATTATAGTTGATGTAAGCAAGCCATGTCGACATTCAGATAACGGAAGTATATGCACAAAATAGTAGGAGATAAAATGGTTGACGATCAAACGATTATGCAGTTGCACGGATATTTTTTCGAGGATCTTGCCCTGGGAATGACGGCGGTTTATGGGAAAACCCTTACTGACGCTGATGTACTGATGTTTACAGGAGTATCGGGTGATACCAATCCTTTGCATCAGAATCGCGAATTTGCGAGCCAGACGCAATTCGGCGAACCGATTGTTCACGGGATGCTGACTGCGAGTCTGATTTCAACCTTGATCGGCACTCGATTGCCGGGTCCGGGTTGTATCTATATGGATCAAAGTCTGAAGTTCACCGTACCGGTTCGGGTTGGAGATACGGTAACCGCAAGAGTCGAAATTGTGGAACTAAGTGACGAACGCCCTTATGCAGTTCTAGATACCACTTGTTCCGTAAACGGACAAGTCGTTCTCATAGGACAGGCGAAGGTAAAGGTTCCGCGAAGGCATCATATGGGGAATGGTGCCAGCTAGGCTGCTATTTCGTTCCCTTCAATCATTGACTGATTTTGATTTTTGCAAGCGACACAAAGGTATTGGAATGACAGGACAAATTACTGAATATCATTTATTCGAATCAAGCCAAGTTTCTCTTCTCACGGAGTTTGGTGAACAATACAGTCGCATCATGCGTACGATGATGAAGGCTCCAGATAGTCCAGATGCAGCCCTTTATTCTATGGGAATTGGAACTCTTTTTGCCAAAGCGGCATTAGGCAGTGCACTTGATGTAGAAAGCTTGGTGCAGACAAATGCCGAAACGATGAAGAAGTACACAGCACTATCCGAGTATGTTCTGAAGAAGTCCCAAGGCAGCGACAGCGAACCTGTCGCGACACCTGAATCCGGTGATATGAGGTTTCGTTCGCCGGAATGGAGTGAGAATCTGTGGTTTGATGCAATGAAGCAATCCTACCTCATTGGTTCTGAGTACTTGGAGAACCTATTGGGACAATCAAACAATCTGGATTCCAAGGAAACGCGTAAACTGGAATTTTATACCAGGCAGTGGATTGACTCGTTATCTCCAAGCAATTTTCCACTCACAAATCCCGATGTCCTCAAGCAAGCAAAGGAGACCAATGGAGAGAGCCTGGTTAAGGGCCTCAAGAATTTTGCGGACGACCTGGAATCTGGGCACGGCGTAAAAATGGTTGAGTCATCGGCCTTTGAGCTTGGTAAAAATATAGCGACTACACCGGGCAAGGTTGTTGCCCGCAACAAACTCGCGGAGTTGATTCAGTATGCGCCGACGAGTGAAGAAGTTCATGCAACACCGATCATGATCATTCCACCCTGGATCAACAAGTATTACATTCTTGATCTATCACCGAAGAATTCATTCATCAGCTGGCTGGTCGGACAAGGGTACACAGTATTTGTGATTTCATGGGTTAACCCTGATGAAACTTATCGGAACACATCATACGATGACTACATGGAACTTGGTCCTCTTTGGGCAGCTCAAACGATTCAGTCGATTACAAAAGAAAAGAAGATTAATGCGGTTGGCTACTGTCTGGGCGGAACTTTGCTGGCCAGCTTACTGGGCTATCTTGCCAGTGTCGATGATCAGGAAAATTTTATCGACAGTGCGACTTTCCTCACAACCATGATCGACTTTTCAGAACCAGGAGACTTGGGAGTATTCGTCGGCGAAAATAGCGTATCTCAGCTTGAGCAAAATATGAAAGAAACCGGATATCTTGACGGCAAATCCATGGCTTCGACATTCAGCATGATGCGCTCGAATGATCTGATCTGGCATTTCGTGATCAACAATTATCTGTTAGGTAAGAACCCCGGA
Organism: Gammaproteobacteria bacterium; assembly: GCA_047517965.1. Taxonomy (GTDB): domain Bacteria; phylum Pseudomonadota; class Gammaproteobacteria; order Arenicellales; family JAJDZL01; genus JAJDZL01. The sequence goes on from JAKZRU010000096.1 coordinate 7,205, forward strand.
AATTTCGACCTGCTGTACTGGAATTCTGATTCTACGCGAATGCCCGCGGAAATGCATAGCTACTATCTACGAAAGATGTACATTGAAAACCTGCTGTGCAAACCAGAGGGACTGAGTGTTCTCGGTGTTCCCATTGATCTTTCCAAGGTCAAAACCCCTGCGTTCTTTATCTCCACTCAACAGGACCACATCTCACCGTGGCAGTCTACTTATGCCGGTGCAAAATTGTTTTCAGGCAGGGTGAGATTTTTACTCGGTCAGTCGGGTCACATCGCAGGCGTAATCAATCCACCGTCAAAAAACAAGTACGGCTATTGGACCAGCACAAAATTTCTTACAGAGTCACCGCAGCGGTGGCTGGAGAGTGCAAATCGTCGTGAGGGTTCCTGGTGGCCGGAATGGGAGGGCTGGATTAAGGGGTTCAGTGGTGAACAGGTTGCAGCAAGAGAACCCGGCAACGAAACATTCAAGGCATTGGCGGATGCTCCCGGAACCTATGTAACAATGTAGGTTTCGCGCAAAGCTACTGTTTCCAGGACGGCTCTCTTTTTTCGATAAATGCATCAATACCTTCCACTGCAGATGGAAAGTTAAGATTACAGGCCATTCGATCACTGGCGATCGCATAAGCTGATTCAAGTCCTTTGTCAATTTGTTCATAAAACAGTTTTTTACCTAGAGCTAGCACTTCTCTTGGCTTTGCGGCAATGCTTCTAGCAAATTCGAGTGTGGCTTGTTCCAAATTTTCGGGTTCTACGGCACGATTGATCAGGCCTCTTTGAAGCGCCGTGCTGGCATCAATGAAATCACCTGTTAACAGCATTTCCATTGCATTTTTGCGTGATACGTTGCGACTTAAAGCGACTCCTGGCGTTGAGCAGAAGAGCCCAAGATTGATGCCTGACACTGCGAATTTTGCTTCTGTGGAAGCAATAGCTAGATCACAATTGGCGACGAGCTGACAGCCTGCTGCTGTGGCAATACCCTGCACTTGGGCAATGACGGGTTGAGGAATCTGAGTGATCGTTAGCATCATTGTGCTACATTGCGCGAACAGTTCTCGGGCAAAAGATTCACTTTCGTGTGAGCGAATTTCTTTGAGATCATGTCCAGCGCAAAATGCGGGGCCTTTGGCTGCAAGAATGACGACCCGAACGGAATCGTCATCAGCGATTTCTTCAAGGTTCTGCTGAAGCTGCGCAAGCATGTTCTGCGATAGCGGGTTATACTGTTTCGGTTTGTCCAGTGTGATCGTTGCAATTGCGTCAATATCTTTTCGATACAAATCCAGTGAAGAACTGTTCGGCAAATTGGCTGCTAGATTTTCCATTTGAATGTAGATGTTGAAGTGATCAATACAACCATTTTACCTTTCAATAGCAGATTGAACCAAATTGTGTGATGAAAGTTACAATTGATGAGTTCAAAGAGGTTTCCAGGCAGCAGCTGCCGCTGGCGGAAATGCTTGGCTTTGTCGTAGAAAGTATGGGACAGGGTGAGTGCGCCGTTCGCGCGGTTTACAAGGAAGACTTTTTGCGGCCTGGTGGTACGATATCCGGTCCGATATTGATGGCGTTGGCCGACTACGCGATGTGGGGTGCAATCATGAGCAAGGCCGAGCGTGTACAGATGGCACTCACAACAAATTTAAATATCAACTTTTTGATTCGACCGGAGCCCGGCGACATAATCGCCGTTGCTAAAGTGATCAAGTTAGGGAAGAGGCTTGCAGTCGGTGCAGTTGAACTGTTCGGCAATGAGCGTAATGATTTGGTGGCGCATGTGACATGTACGTATTCACTACCGCCGAGAACCATAGACGAGGAAACAAAATCATGAATAAACCATTTACCAACATTCGTGCCTGTGTATTCGATGCTTACGGGACGTTGTTCGACGTTCACTCAGCCGCCGGACATTACAGTCAGAAACTTGGTGAACTGGAAGCGTCCGTATCGGAAATGTGGAGAGCGAAACAGCTTCAATACACGTGGCTTCGCAGTCTGATGGGTACTTATGAAGATTTCTGGACGGTTACGGGTGACTCGCTGGACTATGCACTGGCTTCGCATGGAGTTGAAGATGAAGAACTGCGCAGTAATCTAATGAACGCATACCTTCAACTCAGTTGTTTTGAAGAAGTGCCGAATGTGTTGCGGACACTCAAGGAGAATGGAATCGTGACAGCCGTACTCTCCAATGGCTCACCGGACATGCTTGATCCCGTTGTCGAAAACTCCGGCGTAGCGCAGTACATTGATGCCTGTATTTCAGTGGACGCAGCGAAAATTTTCAAGCCTTCTGCAGAAGTCTATCAGCTGCCGTGTGATCAATTTGGCATCAAGCCAGAGGAAGTAAGTTTTCAATCCTCGAACTGCTGGGATGCCATTGGTGGTGCCCAGTTCGGCTATCAAGTTGCCTGGTGCAACCGATACAGTCAGCAGTTGGATCGGCTGCCTGCAAAGCCTCAGGCCGAAATAAACTCTCTGACTGAACTGCTACCTCTACTCGGTATCAACTAGCCTGCGTTTACCAAATTCATTAATTTGGGACAGCAGTTCTTGGTCTAGATTGTTGCTGTTTGCCATTCACGTTTGCAGTTCGAAACCGTTTTCAGGTATCAGACTGAGAGAGTTGAATTGCTAAGGCATCAATTACGGAATCACTGTTTGCGTACAGCGCAACTACTGCACAGAAGGTCTAGTATGGGATTGAATTTGGATTGGGGATATTGGCGCCATTCCGGTGGTGGTGAATAATCGTCACGCCAGATTCCCAATTTGCTTAGTTTTGCCTGACGTTCTCCGTCGACAAAATCTTCATTATCGCCGACAGCAAGAGCCCAGCCTTCCAGTACCAGTTGTTCTGCGATGTCGAACTGCGAGTTTCGACAGCGGGCCAATGGCGCCTCTGAAGAATTCTCTAGCCTCTCGCAACTCAATGGAGAATCCTTGAGAAGGTTATAGAGTCGCAGGGTTGCGGTTGCACCGCAAGGCCACTGCGCTTCATCTTCCAGACATTTTGCCGTGGCATTTGGTACTGCAATTCCATATAGCACTAGTTTTTCTCCTCTGACTTCAATCGCATTGTCTCTGAGCACCCGTACTGCGTCGGAACTGTGGCCAATTATCGTCACTGTTGCAAGGGCGACTGCGAGCAAAAACTTGGGACGAACTGTTTGGAAATATTTGATCATACTTTCAGCCAGGATAACCCAACCTCGGATTTTCGCGCATCAAACTAGGAATTCATATTTAACTATACATCAGCCGGTTGGGATTATGGATGCTTAGCATTTTACTGAGCGCAAAATTTATGCATTTTTCAAGTTTTTTACCTCAAATATCGAGTCAGCAACCACTGTTCTAACAGTTTCATTTGTATTATTGTGTGTCACTTGGAGTAATGGTAGGGGAGAGTGGTTTAAGTTTATATTCTGAATAGTGGCATTCATGGAAGAATTGGAAACCGCAGCCAAAGATATACCTCAATCAGTGCGAACATGTAGAATAGATGACAGATGCCATATTGAAAATTTAATTTCAAATCAAACCATAAATATGCATAAAATGCAACAATGTTCTAAAATATATGAATAATTGAAATAATAATTCAATTTTCAATTAAAATACGCCAGCCCAAATATCTTATATTTTCTATTCTGTCTTGACTGACATCACAGGCAGCTGCCCGCAGGGAGGCGGACGCGAACATTGGCATGAAGCACTTTCCTATATACCTAAATCTTTCAGACAAGCATGTTGTCGTATCCGGTACCGGTGAAATCGCGGCGGCAAAACTGCGGCTTCTTCTTAAGACGGAGGCACGGATATCAGTGTTTGGCGAGAATCCCCATACGGATATCCCGAATTGGGCAGGCACCGGCCGCATCAAGCACTTCAGACGTCGGGTGGAGGCTCCGGATTTACGAGACTCATTGCTGCTTTACTGCGCCAGCAGCGATCCGGAAGAGGATTCCCGGGTGGCGCATATTGGCCGCAAGCTGGGCATTCTTGTCAATATTGTAGACAATCTCGAGGAAAGTGCATTCATCACGCCTGCCATCGTGGACCGGAATCCGGTTACTGTAGCAATAGGCACAGAAGGTGCCGCACCGGTTCTTGCGCGTAGAATCAAGGCGGACATGGAAGAAAGGCTGCCGCAATCGATCGGACCGCTCGCACGAATCGGAAAGACATTCCGCCCGTTAGCGAAAAAACTCCCAGCTGGCAAGGAACGTCGTGGCTTCTGGTCCGAATTCTACTTCCGAACCGGACCTCGGGCACTCTCACGGGGCGGGGAGACCTGCGTGCGCGAGGCACTGCATAATCTTCTCGAAGACCGTCTTGCGGATAGTGCGCCGACAGGTCTGGTTTCGGTGGTCGGGGCAGGTCCCGGGGACCCCGAATTGCTGACACTCAAAGCACGCAGCCGACTGCACGAGGCCGATGTAGTTATCCATGATCGTCTGGTTCCGGCAGCAATCCTTGATATTGCGAGGAGGGAAGCCATCATTATTTACGCCGGCAAGACTGGTTTTGGGCCATCGTCGAAGCAATCGGAGATCAATAGGCTCATGGTTAAACATGCACGTACTGGCTGTCATGTTGTGCGCCTGAAATCGGGAGATCCAGCGATCTTCGGAAGGCTCGATGAGGAAATCGATGCCCTCACGACTGCTGGAATCGAGTGGGAAATCATTCCCGGCGTCACAGCGGCGACAGCGGCAGCAGCCAGTATAGGCGTCTCGATGACCAGGCGCAGTAAAAATTCGGAAATCCGCATAGTGACCGGTCACGACACATACGGATTTACGGAGCAGGACTGGGTGGGTTTGGCAAAACCCGGGGCCGTTACAGCGATCTACATGGGGAAGCGTGCCGCGAGATTTCTGCGAGGGCGCCTGCTCATGCACGGTGCTTCGGGGCCAACACCAATCACAATCGTCGAGAATGCATCACTGCCTGACCAGAAAATCGTTTCGACCACACTGCTTCACCTTCCCGATTCCTTGGAAGCGAACGAGTTCAAGGGACCGACCGTCATTCTCCTCGGCCTTGCAGGAGCGGCCGCTAGAGATGCCGGCGAATTGCTTGCCGGTCTAGAACTGGATGCGGTCTGATGGCACGTCCGTTCGTCCCGAAAGTTCTTACTGCCAACCATCTTCTGGATGGCGAGGTCATATATCTGACTTCCCGCGGAGAATGGACACGCAAACTCCAAGAAGCACTGCTGATCGACGATGAGTCCGCGGCGAAGGCTGCACTGGCAAAGGCCGAGCAGGAATCGGACACGCTTCTCGATCCATACCTCGCTGATTCTGTTCCCGACATCCATGGCCGGCCGTGCCCGGCTCATTTCCGCGAGGCATATAGGTCCCGCGGACCATCTAATTACTACCACGGTAAGCAAGCGGAAGACTGAATTATGTATAGCTACAGTGAATTCGACAATGGTTTCGTCAGAAACCGAGTGAAGCAGTTTCGTCATCAGGTCGAACGCCGTATTGACGGCTCCCTCACGGAGGAAGAGTTCAAACCGCTTCGTCTTATGAACGGGCTCTATCTCCAACTTCATGCGTACATGTTGCGGGTCGCAATTCCCTACGGGACGCTCAACAGTCGCCAGATGCGGCAGCTCGCCTGGATCGCGGACCGCTGGGACAAGGGATACGGCCACTTTACAACGCGTCAGAATATCCAGTTCAACTGGCCGAAACTGCGGGATGTTCCGGATATTCTGGATGCACTAGCGGACGTGGAAATGCACGCAGTTCAAACATCCGGCAACTGCGTGAGGAACGTGACCGCCGATCATTTTGCTGGAGCTGCAGCGGATGAAATCCAGGATCCCCGGCCGACAGCAGAACTGTTACGGCAATGGTCGACGGACCACCCGGAATTCGCATACCTTCCGCGCAAGTTCAAGATCGCCATCACCGGTTCTCCGATCGACCGTGCGGTAACCAGAGCACACGACATCGGTCTGCGCATGATGCGTAGCAAATCCGGTGAAAACGGATACGAAGTCATTGTGGGAGGCGGGCTTGGCCGCACACCCATGATCGGCAAGGTCATCCGGGAATTCCTGCCGGAACAGGATTTGCTACCCTACGTCGAGGCAATCCTGCAAGTTTACAATGCACTCGGTCGACGTGACAACAAGTACAAGGCCCGGATTAAGATAACCGTCCACGAACAAGGCATCGACACCATCAGGTCGATGGTCGAGGAACGGTTCCAAGTACAACGCAAGCAGTTTGCAGGCGCAGACCAAGTGCTGCTCCGAGAAATCCGGGCCGCATTCGCGGAACCGGAATACATTAACGCACCAATACATCCGTTCAACGCCGCATTGAACAGCGATTCGTCTTTTCGCGCTTTCACG
>JAKZRU010000097.1:0-3382 GCA_047517965.1 Gammaproteobacteria bacterium
ATATCGGCTTTAACTTGCAGGTAAAAGTGAACGACGCCGAGAATTCCGATCAGGTAGACTAGTTTGTGCAGTTTCACCCATCGTTTGCCACCCAACCACTTTACCATGCGATTGGTTGAAGTTGCAGCTAGCGGGATAAGCATTGCGAAGGCTGCGGATCCAAATAGAATGTAGTAGCGCTCAACAATATCTTCGAACATTCTTTGAATATCGAAAAAGTTGTCAATTACGAGCCAAGTCAGGAAATGAAGCAAGATGTAGAAGAAACAAAAAACTCCCAGCATTCTTCGAAGCAAAATCAATTGGTTGATGCCGGTTATCGAACGCAAAGGCGTAATCGCAAGTGTGATAAGCAGCAGGCGAATTCCCCATTGCCCAGTGACGTTCGTGATGTCTTCTATGGGGTCGGCACTGATATTGCCGGTTAAGATGTCCACGACTAACAAAGTAATCGGAACTAAACAAAGAACGAATACGACCGGCTTTGAGCGTCGCATCCACTTTCCCCATTGACTTCCTGAGATCTTTGCCATGTTGGAGTACTACCAAATAAGAAATCGCGATTTCGGAAGCAGCCCCGAAATCGCGATTCTATTTTAATTGAATTGAAATTAATTTAGAAATTGACGGACAAATCCAAATCGCTATAAAGATGTGCTACCTGTTCTGTATAGCCATTGAACATCAAAGTGGGATGCCTGCCGAACAAAGTTCCTACATGTCGTTCGGATGCCTGACTCCATCTGGGATGATCGACATTGGGATTTACGTTGGCGTAGAAGCCATATTCATTCGGTGCTTGCTCCTGCCATGTGTTGAAAGGCTGCTCTTCCGTGAATTTGACGGATACGATAGATTTGACACCTTTGAAACCGTATTTCCACGGAACCACAAGTCGAATCGGAGCCCCGTTCTGATTCGGCAGGTGCTCGCCGTACAATCCAACCGCGAATATCGCAAGCGGATTCATGGCTTCATCAATTCGCAATCCTTCGCGATATGGCCAATTCAAAACAGAGCCAAACAGCCCTGATCTTTGCCCGATCATTTCATTCGGGTTTACAAGCGTCAACATTTCAATGTACTTGGCTTTGGATGTAGGCTTATGCACTTTCAGGAAATCACCAAGAGAAAATCCCACCCAAGGTACCACCATTGACCAGGCTTCCACGCATCGGTGGCGGTATATCCGTTCTTCTGCGGGAAAGGTTTTGAGAATATCCTCAATATCCCAGTCCCTAGGCGCCTCGCATTCACCGGATACTGCCAGACTCCAAGGTCTTGTAGTCAGTCGGTGTGCTTCTCTTGCAGGACTTTTCTTATCTGTTCCAAACTCATAGAAGTTGTTGTACGAGGTGACATCTTCGTAATCCGTCTGTTCAGCATCTGTTGAGAATGGACTATTAATCAGATTTTCAAATTTGATTGCAGCCGCAGCCTCTTTTGATCCGAGAGACAGCAGTGGCACAGATGCACCGATCGCAAGTGCGGCGGTAGTTTTTAGAAATTTACGGCGAGTCTGGTACACGCTCTGAGGCGTGATCTCACTCGGTTTAATATCAGGTTTCTGTTGGATAATAATAGCTCCTTTCTCCCCGAATTTGTGGTAATTAAATTTTTAAATTAGACAAACATTACTCAGAAAAGTTCAAATGCAGCTGCAATTCCCTGCCCGCCACCGATGCACATGGAAACGATGGCTTTTTTTCCACCACAACGCTTAAGTTCATGCAACGCTTTTACAGTCAATATGCAGCCGGTTGCACCAATGGGATGGCCGAGTGAAATTCCGCTGCCATTCGGATTGGTGATTTCAGAAGACAATCCCAAATCTTTCATCACTGCGAGTGCTTGTACCGCAAACGCTTCATTCAATTCGATGACATCGATATCGTCCAAACTGAGGCCGGTATTAGCCAGCAGCTTGCGAATTGCCAGCACTGGACCAATTCCCATGTATTGTGGTTCCACACCCGAATGAGCATATCCCAGCAGTCTTGCCATAGGTTCATGTCCTGCTTTTTCTGCAGCTCCTGCTTCCATCATTACGATGGCGGCAGCTGCGTCGTTGATTCCTGAAGCATTTCCTGCCGTAACTGATCCTTCCTTCTTGAAAACAGTTCGCATTTTTGCAAGCGACTCCATGCTGCAATCCGGACGAATATGTTCATCGGTAATGAATTCTGTCGTGCCCTTGCGTGATTTGATTTCAATCGGAACGATTTGATCGTCGAATCTACCTTCTTTGGTTGCCCGAGCCGCACGCCTGTGGCTCTCAACTGCGAGTTCATCCTGCTCGTCGCGTCCTATATTCCACTTTTCCGCTATGTTTTCAGCGGTAACACCCATATGACAGTCTTGGAATGGATCGCTGAGTGCGCCAACCATGATGTCGATGAATTCTGCGTGCCCCATGCGTTGCCCCCAACGCATGCCTGTCGCCCAGTAGGGTGCTGCGCTCATTGATTCAGCACCTCCCGCAATTACAGTATCCGCTTCACCGAGCTGAACATACTGCGCTGCACTTACGATCGCCTGCAACCCGCTGCCGCACAACCGATTTACGGTCAGGGCTGGTGTTTCAACAGGCAATCCGCCTTCAAGTGCGGCATACCTTGAGATATACATGTCACGTTTATCTGAGTGCAGAACATTTCCGATTACGCAGTGTCCTACCGAAGCCGGGTTGATACCGGTTTTATCTAGAACGCCACGAACAGCAATTGCGCCTAATTCGCAAGCCGAAAATGATTTCAAGGAACCACCATAGTCACCAATACCAGTTCTCACTCCATCTAAAACTACCACTTCATTTCCTATCAATTTTTGCCTCCTGCTTAGACTCAACAAATGCTGTTATTGGCTGAATTATGTATTTTGCACAGATGTTTCGTATATGAGATAGTTCGTTGGCTGCATTCCAAGCGACTTGTAGGTTGTCATGGCCTTTTGGTTGCTCTTGTCTACATAGAGTCTGATGCCAGTGACATATTTCTTGTTCAAGGCCTGCTTCTTGACAAATGCATACAATCGGTTGAAGACGCCTCTGCGACGATACTCGGAATCAACATATAGGCTCTGAAGCCACCATTGTACACCGTTGCGCCAGTCACTCCATTCGTAGGTGATCATCAAACAACCGACAATACGTTCTTCAATAATCGCCACGACATAGAATCCATACTTTGGAGATTCAAATATCGCTTCAACACCTCGCAATACGACGGATGGATCAAGACGAATTCTTTCAGTCTCCCAAGCCATTGCGATGTTGAAGTCAGCGATGGTATTTGCATCGCCAGTTTCTGCAAATCTTACAGTTATCTGGTTTTGTGGGATTTGGTTCAATTTCTGTAGTCAATAATGAGAGTTGTTTTCATTC
>JAKZRU010000098.1:0-30488 GCA_047517965.1 Gammaproteobacteria bacterium
AACAAGCTTTGGATTTGCTCAAAACCATCAACAAAGTTTGATTGAATTCCGAATGTAGGCAGAAACGCTAAAATATATTTCCCAAAAAACCGTTGTATCATCGGTGTTTGCCAGCCAATATGCCTTCAAACTTCGGTTTAAAGCAGCAATTGGGAGATGTTAGGATTGTATGTAGTAAGATGAATATTGCCCTAATTATTTCCATATTCAGTAAACCGCGCTGTGGCCAATAAACCTTACAACGTACTGTTCCTCTGCACCGGCAACTCTGCGCGTAGCGTGTTAGCCGAAGCATTACTCAATCACCTTGGCAAGAGTCGTTTCAAAGCGTATAGTGCTGGTAGTCAGCCCAAAGGGCAAGTACATCCGGCCGCAATCAAAGTGCTTCAGGAAAAAGGCATCTCAACCGATCACTGTCGATCTAAAAGTTGGGATGAATTCGCAGTTGATTCGGCACCAAACATGGATGTCGTGGTTACTGTCTGTGACAATGCTGCTGCTGAAGCATGCCCTGTATGGCCAGCTCATCCTATAGTTGCACATTGGAGCATTTCTGACCCCGCAGCAGTGATAGGGTCAGAAGATGATGTCCACAACGCTTTTTTACAGGCGTACACCACTATCAGTAAATGTATACATGCCTTGATTGAAACGATGCTGGATAGTTCCAACAACACTCCTCTCAGGGACAGATTAAACAGTCTTGACCCAAGCCAAGAGACAATTTGATAACAAACTAAGTTGAATTCTTTTTCAGTCCGATATCGCCCCTAAATTTGTTTGGATTTTTTGTTGTCTGGCACAATATTTAGTTCAGTAACTCGTGGGCGCGCCTGCTTGCGGATTCGGCTTCGTCATGGCGTTGCAGGGCAGACATCACACGCGCTGTATTCTGCCAAGTGAGCGGAGTCGTGGGTTTACGTGCAGCTCGTTCCGAGAGCAGGGCACGTGCGCGGTCGTACTGCTCAGCTCGAATCGTAGATTCAATCAGAGTTTGCGAAATCAAGTCGCGCTGTGCATGACTGCCTCCAAATCGGTTCGCGGTGTAGCGTACATTCCATAAATGTTCAACTGATTCCGAATACCTGCCTGCACCAAAAGCCGTCAGCGCCTTTGCTACCGGCAAACCGACCTGCTGGATCATCCAGGCTGAGTAGTTCTCTCCCTCAGCAGATTTCTGCAGCATGTTCATCATTTCTTTTGCCTCTGCATCTCTTCCGTCAGCGACAAATGCCATCAGCGCGTGACAATCGTTGAAACAGTAAAACCCGCCATTGGGAAGAGTTTTCTCCCATTTGTCGGCGAGTCGCTGCCAGCGATTGCCAACATCAATATTCATCAAGTGCAATCGCCACAATAGCGCACTGGCATCCAGCAACTCCAGCGCTACGGATCCATTGGCTATTGACGCATCATATATTTCCAGAACGCGTCCAACATTTTGTAAATCGAGATAATAGAGCGCCAGGTGCCACCAATTGTGCGTGGCGAATTCATTATCCGGTGCCCAATCCTGTTCGCGGGTAACATACCAGTCAATTCCTTCTTCCTGTCGTCCTTGCATTTCCAGCACATGTGCAACCGCGTGAATCGCCCAGACATCGCCAGCACTGCATTCCACGGCCTTGCGACCAATCTCCTCGGCTTTACCATATTCATTGCATTCTTCCAAACCGAAAGCGTACATGCCGAGTGCATAACCGTACCCCGGCGTATCTTCATCGTATTGAGATAGCACTCTGGCAACTCGGTCTCTTAGATTGTGAGAGTCACCGAGGTAAAAGTCGCTCAAGTGCGCAATCTGCAACGCGAGAATGTCCTTGGGGTGTTTGATCAATACTGATTCTAAAACATCGACTGAATGTTTAAAGTTTCCATCTAGCCATGCCTGAATCGCAGCAACATGTCCTTTTTCTCGGTCATTCCCATTTTTTACTGCAGCTTGAGCGCCTTCCAGAGATTCCCGCAGGTGATCAGTAAATTCTCCGTCCGCCATCGCGCTCCCGCAATGAGCACGCAAACAGTGAGCCATGACAAATCCGGGATCTTCTTCGATTGCGGCGTCAATCGTTTCAACAGGGTCGCCCTTGTAGGATTGCAGTTGAACCAGTGCTTTTTCATACAGATCCAGCGCATGTTGGCTGGCTACTGTGGTAAGTTCACCTCGATAATCTTGTAGTTGTGCCATTTCGGATTCCTCTTTATTCCAGTTTTATGTTTCTTCAATATTCAACGTCCAGATGGCGAGTCGATTAGGCCGAGTTTCGAGCGAGTTCCAATCTTGAACCGTTCGGCCGTTCCATATTCCCTCAATCCTACCCCTGCGGCAAAATCACCGAATACCGGGCCATGTTTGTACAGGTGGCCAGAACATCCGCCAGCAATTAGAACATTATCGTATTCCGGATGAAAGTCGATAATGAAATGTGTATCGGGCGTCATGGCAATCTGGCAGGCTTTCTGATCTACTGCTCTTTGCCCGGCGAGTTTTGGGAATCGATGTCGGATATATTGCCGAGTGCGGTTGAAGGTCGCTTCATCAACAACTCTCTCATCATTGTCTAAATCGATAATTGCTTCGGTCCATGCGATGGCTGCCTTGACTCCGTGACCTTCAACGGATGAAGTGCCGTATGCCTGATACCCATGATCAACCCAGCATGGCATGTTTTCGCAGTCAAAGGAAGTATCCGCATCCGGCGTGGAAGTGTAAATGATGTTCTGCCGTACGATATTGGAAATCGGCCGGATGGTGCGCCGGTACATTTCGCCAATCCACGGCCCCGCGGCCACAATGATTAAATCCGCCTCCAAGGGTTTGTTGTTCAGAAGGAGCTTTTCAGATTCATCGCACTGTACGCGGCCGCGTACAATCTTTCCACCCTCCCGCACAAACAAGTCTGCCGTTGCCACCACCGCTCGATGTGCCATGATCATGCCTGACTCAGGCTCGTAGATTCCGTAAGCGACATTCTTGAAGTTGAACTGTGGAAAGCGCACCTCAAGTTCAGTTACATCAAATTTGAAATAGGGAACTCCGACTTCGTCGAAGGTGGGGAGCGTCGAATTTTCCCACTCCGAATTCCCGTCTTCGGCAATAACCAGTGCGCCGCACTCCACATACAGCGTCTGGTTTACTTCTTCCTGAAGCTCCAGCCAGCGCAATCTCGCCTCGCGTACCCATTTGGTGTAGAGCAGGTCGCTGCCGTGAATGGAGCGGATGATGCGAGTGTAGTCGGTGGAAGAAGCTCTCGGATGGCCAGGTTCCCACCGATCAATCAAAGTAGTCGAATGTCCTCGCCGCTGACAGCTGAGTGCTGTCATGACACCAGCGATTCCAGCGCCGACAACGATCACATCCCTTCCATTACTATTCGACATTTGTTTTGAGTTTCTGTGCTATAGTTATGTATTCTGAATTCAGTATACAATTATTTGCAGTTGACGCATAATGCTAGCGAATGGTTGAAATTAGAATTTATACGACTTTTCAATGGAGAACAACCTGCGTATGAACTTGAGAACGAAGCGCGACTTTTCTAATCTGCCCGACGGTACGCACACCGTAGTTATGGGAATGGGCGATCTCAACGGCATCATGCGAGGCAAGCGAGTGCCCGTGTCAAACTGGCCAAATGTCAGCAAGAATGGAAACGCGCTGTCAATTGCACTGCTGGTCATAGACATGACGTCTGATGTCTGGGACACACCTTACGCAAATATGGAAAACGGTTTCCCGGACATGCACATGTTCCCGTTAACCCAGCCGGTTGCTTCGCCATGGGAATCCGGTGTGGCAATTTGCATGGGGCGCGCCGAAGGCATGGATCATAAACCGGTGCCGGTTGATCCTCGCAGTGCTTTGATTCGCCAGTTGGAACGAGCCGATGCCATGGGAGTACAAATCAAAATCGGCGCAGAACTCGAATTTTATTTGTTAGACCCAGAGACACTGCGACCAAGAGATCGTGGAATTCAGGTATACAGCTTGACTCGGGCGGCAGAACTAGAACATGTAGTGGGGCCGATGCGCCGCCACCTGAACGCTATCGGTATTCCGATCGAACATTCCAATCCCGAATATGCACCCGGACAGGTGGAAATCAATATGCGCTACGGTGAAGCACTGGAGACTGCGGATCGAGTAATTCTCTTTCGCTCCATGGTTAAGGAAATTGCGATGCATTTCGGTTACATCGCCACTTTCATGGCCAAACCATTTGCGGACCAAGCTGGAAACGGTTTTCACATGCATCACTCGATTTGGAAAGAAGGGGTCAACCAGTTTGCAGACAAAGGCAAATTATCCTCAATAGGCAAATCTTATCTGGCAGGTATGCACAAACGAATGGCGGAATGTTCATTGGCGGTTGCTACAACCCCGAACGCTTATAAGCGACGAATCCCGTACTCATTCTGCCCGACAACCGTTACATGGGGAGTGGACAATCGAACTGTAGCTCTGCGAGTTATTGAAGGTGCTGACAACGCGGTGAGAGTAGAAGCACGGGATGGGACGGCAGACTGCAATCCCTACTATCTTTTCGCCACGGAAATTGCCGCTGGACTGGACGGAATCGAACAAGGCATGGAACCGCCTCCCATCACGAATTGTGATGCATACTCGCTGGAAGATGCACCTGTACTACCACTCAATATCCATGATGCGATTGCGCTGGCTAAGGATTCAAGCTGGTTGAGAGATGTGATCGGAGATGACCGGTTAACGGTACTTATTCAGCAAGCCGAACGTGAAGTCGGGTTCATGCATGCGGAAATTTCGCCACTTGAAATTGATCGTTATTTGAGGAACCTCTGAGGAACCTCTGATGAAGCTAGCTCGTGTGACGGGTACCGTCACCGCCACCGTGAAAGACAGTCGCCTTGTCGCCCATCCGCTTCTCATTGTGGATGTCGAAGACGGTCGAGGAAAATTAATCCAATCATCTTTAGTCGCAGTTGACACCCTCGGTGCCGGCGTTGGACAGATGGTACTGATTGCCACCGGTTCAGCCGCCCGAGTGCCTGCGGGGCTGCAGGGAGTGGCCGTTGACGCGTCTATTGTTGCAATCATAGATGAAATCTCAATCGGAAATTGAATTCAGGTGGCAATGCAGCCGCATCGGATTACTACTACACCTGTAACAGGAGGGTGAAATGGCAGCAAAGAATGAACATGCGCAAACTGCGCTAGGTATGATCGAAACAAGAGGACTCGTCGCCTCAATCGAAGCGGCGGATGCAATGGTTAAGGCAGCAAATGTATCCATCGTCCGTCAGACTCGAGTAGGAGGCGGATTGGTCTCGACGTTAGTTCGGGGTGAGGTTGGTGCCGTCAAGGCATCGGTCGATGCCGGAGCAAGCGCCGCCAACAAGGTGGGTGAAGTAATTGCCGTTCACATTATTCCCCGTCCGCATGACGAGGTAGAAACTCTGCTGACAGCCTACTAGAAAGTAGTAGATATTTCGGTTTGTCAATTGCTTGTGAATGATGATGTCTGCGTATGACGAAATCTCGGTTGGCGTGTCCAAGTGGAGCTGTGACGGTGTTGGCGGATGAGTACTGAATTCGAAGAATTCACTACCGCGCTTGAGCGCAGTACCCGGCGTGATTCGGCTGCAGGCTCGCAACCGGAATTCAGCCGTGTCACGGTGCTCGGCGGCGGTACTGAAGGACGCCTGCTTGCTGCTCTTTCACTGGCGCAGAATCGTTCGGTGACGCTGTTCAGCGCATACGGCACCGAACTAAACGCTCTGCGTGCTGCGGGCGGTATTACGCTTCGAGGTGATGGACCGATCGGCACATTTCAGATCGATCAGTCGTCTTCGCCATCCATCCAGACCACGGCCGAATTGGATTCCGCAGTCGCATCAGCGGATTTGATTTTTCTTGCCGGACCAGTGCACAAGCACAGAACTTATGCCATGGTGCTGGCGGATCATCTGAAAGATGGACAGACTTTGGTCATTGCACCAGGTCGAACATTCGCCGCGTTTGAGATATGTTCTCTTCTGAAAGTCGGAGGCTGTCAAGCTGACATCACGGTACTGGAAGTGCAGAATCTACCCTATTGGGTAGAGGCAGATGGCAATACGCTTCATCTATCGGAATGCGATGATGCTTCTGGCGGAGCATTGCCGGCTGACCGAACATCGCACCTTGATGCTTTACGCGAGCTTCTGCCGAACGCCAAAACGGCCTCGACTGTACTGCAAAGCAGCTTTTCGGACGGAAGCGGTGCCGTCGAGTGCGTGGCACTCATGCTGGGTTCGAGTTTAGCGGCAGGCACAGGAAAGTCTTTGCCGACTGGCGCTCAGCCGCTGCCGGAAAGAGAGACTTTTCGAACGTTGCTCGATTCCGAGCGAAGCCGTTCCGTAGTTTTACTCATTTTGCAGGAGCGCCGTGAAGTGGCTAAACGCTATGGCATCCGAAACCTTCCGGACGATGAAATCTGGATCAATGCACACTGCGGCACAGAAATGGGCAGTGGAAGTCGATCGATTCCATCTGCACAGGATTCACTTGCCCTGTTGCGGGATGCCGTCACCGGTTCGTTGATACCTCTCCTATCTGCCGGTCGACTAGCAGGTGTAGCCACACCAGCTACAGATTCGTTTGTCACTTTGGCCGGTGCTCTTCTAGGTCGGGATATCACAGTGGCAGGGCGCAGACTGGAAGCGATGGGTGTTACTGCGGACGACCGAGATGAAGCAAGACGAATCATGGAATCCTTGGCAAGGGGGATGTAACCGTTGGAATATGATCTTCAGTCCATAGCGGACGCCCGACAGGCGGCCAACTCGGCGTGGGAGGCTTACTTGAAGTTTCGCCTCTTTGAAAGGGAGGATATTGATGCGATTGTTGATGCGATGGCTTTGGCAATTGAGCCGGAAGCCAGGCGTCTCGCCGAGCTGGCAGTGGAAGAAACGGGTTGCGGCAATGTAGAAGACAAACGAATCAAGAATCTTTTCAACTCGCTGTCGGTTGCGGACTGGTTGCGGAACATTAAAACCCGCGGCATTCTGTGGCGCGACGACGTAACTAAAATCGCTGCGGTCGGCGAGCCGATGGGAGTTGTTGCGGCGCTGATTCCGGTGACGAATCCGACGTCTACCGTGATATACAAGATTATTTCTGCCATCAAATCCGGCAATGCCATTGTCTGCTCACCGCATCCAAAAGGCATCAAGTGTGGTTTGGAAACTGCGGCAGTCATGATTAGGGCGGCAGAGCAGTTGGGAGCCCCGCCAGGATTGATTCAATGCCTTGACAAGGTGACTATTGCGGGTACCACTGAACTGATGAAACACCGGCGCACCTCGGTTGTGCTGGCAACGGGCGGACCGGGCATGGTGAAAGCGGCTTATTCCTCAGGCAAACCCACTCTCGCTGTCGGGCCTGGCAATGTACCCTGCTATGTTCATGAATCAAAATCTCGCGATCTGGATGAAGTAGCCGAACAAATCGTGACTTCCAAATGCTTCGACTATGGCACCGCGTGCGTGTCAGAACAGGCGTTAATTGCAGATCAGTCAATCAGCCGCGAATTGAAGAGTGAACTGAAATTGCGTGGAGCTTATTTCTGTTCCGTGCAGGAGTCACAAAGAATCGCAGATGTCATTTTCTCAGGGCGTGCAATCAATCCAGAACGTGTGGGTCAAGCTCCTGAAGTTCTTGCAAAGCTCGCGGGGATTGAACTGCCGCCGCGAACACGCATTCTTGTTACGCCTCAGACTGAGGTCGGCTGGCAGGCGCCACTGTCTCACGAAAAACTCAATCCTGTACTGGCCTGGTATGAAGCGAAGACGGAAGCCGCCGGGTTGCAAATTGCGCGCAGCATCGTTGGATTCGGAGGCTGGGGGCACACCGCCGTTATTCACAGCGACGATGGCGCAGTCGTTGCCCGCTACAGTGAACTTCCGGTTGGAAGGGTGTTGGTCAACACCCCAGCCATTATCGGCGGAATGGGATATTCCACTGACTTGGAACCGAGCTTCATGCTTGGCACCGGCACCTGGTCAGGATCGATCACATCCGACAACGTAACAGCGCTTCACCTGATCAATATCAAACGTGTCGCATACGAATCCCGACCATGGCGAGACGTATACGACGAATATGGAGAGTAGCAGCATGGCTGAGGGTTTGACCATTCGAGCACTGATGCAGATCGATCGTCTGCAGCCAAAGTTCGCGGCTTATAACGGTGCGACCGTACAAGGGTCCATCCCGCTCGCCGGTGACACTGTTCTGATCGGCGAACTGGCGCCGGGCAATGAAGTATTTCGGCTGATTGACATTGCGTTGAAAGCAAGTCGCGTGGAGGCGACCAGCCAGATTGTAGAACGGGAATTTGGATTCTTTATTTTACGCTCGCCATACAACTCAGAGATTTCTGCGGCTCGTGATGCAATACTGGCAGAACTGGGCATGACAATGAAGGACCGAATAAAGCCGAAAGTTGAATCCACCCAGATCATTACCTCCGTTGAACCCTATCAAGCCCAATTGCTCAATAAATGGTCGGCTGGGTCACTTGTGGTACCCGGTCAGACGCTTGGAATCATCGAATGCTCTCCCGCAGCTTACATATCCATTGCAGCAAACGAAGCCGAGAAATCCGCGGCAATCGACATCGTGCAGGTGCGAGCTGTCGGCCGTTTCGGGCGATTGTTCATTTCCGGGTCAGAAGACTCCGTAAAGACCGCAGTGCAATCTGCGAGCGACGCAATGGCCGAAGTGGAGGGAAAAACTGAATGAACAGACGTAGTTCAGTGATTGCCGACGAACTGGTACGGGATGCTTTCCAGCGCGGACGATTGCATATTGACATCGCTCCAGGCGACATCATCACCGCACAAGCACGAGAAACTGCGGATCGATTGGGTATCCAATTGCTTAATAAGCCGTCGAAACAACCGGTTCCATATCGCACGGACGGAACGACCGCCGCGCGACGAGTTATGTACCGTCATCATCCAGGTTGGGAACCACCGACCCGTGTTCCTTATAAGAGGCCGCGAAAAATATCCAATTTAGCGCTGATCGGCGCAGGCGGCGTTGGCTCGCACCTGATTCATTTGGCGACTGACAGACAAGTTGCAAGTGAAATCAGTTTGATTGACATTCTGCCAGGCGCAGCCGAAGCGATCGCACTGGATTTGCAGCATGCAAGCGGTATCACAGGATCCGGGACTCGACTCCGGGGCGGTACCGAAATGAGTCTTGCGGCGGACGCAGATGTTATCGTCGTAACCGCTGGACGCCCTCGAACACCGGGTATGAGCCGATCAGATCTTCAGGAAGTAAATGCGAGAGTTATTCGCGGGATTGCGGAGTCGATCTCTGCAATCGCACCGAACAGCACAGTGATTGTCGTGAGCAATCCAGTAGATGAAATGACATCTTTGATGCTTGATATTACAGGGTTTGCCCGAGCGCGCGTTATCGGTATGGCAGGCACTCTCGACAGCGCACGTTTTCGAGACGCTTTGGCACAAGCTGCTGGTGTTGCGGTTGAGGATGTCAGCGCAATTACGCTCGGAAGCCATGGAGATGAAATGGTCCCGATTGCATCGAAAGCCACCATACGGGGACGTCCATTGCGTGAATTCCTGAGTGATGAGACTATCGAACAGTGCAGACAGAAAACGATTGGCGCAGGTGCCGCTGTCGTTTCTCTGCGTAAGACTGGATCAGCAACTCTTGCTCCTGCTCATGCGACCATGGAATTGATTGAACATATGTGCGGAGCCCGTACCGGTCTGGTTCCAGCCTCGGTGCGACTGGTTGGAGAATACGGTATCAAGGATACCGTGTTGGGTGTGCCCTGCAGATTGGGTATGTCTGGTGTGGTGGAGGTTACTGAACTTCAGTTGACTGATACGGAAACAGCAGAATTGCAACAGGCGGCTGAGGCAATTCGCGCTCGCATCGGGAGTGCGCGGAAATGACCTTAAAGAGCGTCTCAACCGGAGGCAGGTTCGAGAAAATAGGTTCGTATTGCCGTGCGAAACGAGTGGGGCCTTTTGTCTACGTGGCGGGAACGACTGCGATTGAGCCGAGTGGAAAACTTCATTCGCCGAATGATACGTATGCACAGTCCATCTACATTTTTGAGAGAATTCAAGAAGCGTTGAATCAGGTTGGAGCGGATATGAAACATGTTGTAAGAACGCGGGCATTTCTCACTGACATGAAGTCCGGTGGCAGTGATTTCGTACGTGCTCACGGAGAAGTATTCGCGGGTATCAACCCCGTCACCAGTGGCGTGGAGGCAGGACTTACAACACCCGGGATGATGGTCGAAATCGAAGCAGACGCAGTCATTCATGATGACAACGGAAAAGTGGACCTGTGACGGGCATTGAATTGAAATTAATGAAAGGTTGTGTTGTTTTACGACAAGGTGCAGCCAAATTCCAGGAATCTCGAAGGAAGTCGCGATCTGCGATTTCGTACGAGTGTTTGAGCTATTGATTCGGTGAATGGATTGCTGGATCGAATATAGCATTATTACCATGTAAATTAAGGGGGAGGGAAATTGATTAAATCAACCCTAAAAATAAAGTTGACGGCAATTGTCGCAACGATTTTTGTCGCTGCCGCATTTAGCGGACTGGCGAGTGCTCAGGATAAGGATCCGATTGTAGTGGGATACATCGGCTCCTTTGCGAGCGACACTGGCATCAGTACGATTCGTGGTGCGGAAATGGCTATTGACGAACTCAATGCAGCTGGCGGTGTTCTTGACGGCCGGATGATCAAGTTTGTACAAGCGGATACCCGTGAAGACGTAGTAGAAGGCGTAAAAGCCTACGAGTATCTGAATGAAGTCGAGAATGTCGATTTCATTATTTCCGGCAGCATTGATGACGTTTCGTTAGGCTGGCTGGAACGTATGGCCGAGTACAAGACGCCTACACTGGATACTTGGACATCCTACGTCGGCATTATTGACAAAGTGGTTGCGGAATATGACAAATACAAAATGTATTTCATGAACATCGCATGCGACGAAGCTTTGGCAACTCTATACATCGATTTTGGCAAGGATGTTCTAGCGGATCAGATGGGGTACAAATCTACAGTGCTCATGTATGAGGACACCGCGTTTGGAGTATCCATTGCAGGTTTGGTAAGGGATGCTCTCGCGCCGGGTGCTGGAATCTCAATCACTGAGGAAATAATTTACGACAGCAATACCATTGATTTTGCGCCGCTATTCAGCAAAGCAGTGGATTCAGGCGCTGACTTCATCTATCTCGTATCTTCCGTGAGAAGCCAGGTTCCTTCATCACAGTACGTGAAACTTCAGGTGCCAATTCCGATGACCGGCGTCAATGTAGCAGCTTTTGGCCAGGACTTCTGGAATGACACCGGTGGCTTAGGAGCGGGAACCTCCACTCTGAGTCCGGTACCGTCAGTTGGTATGGCGTTGGATGATCGAACCGCTGAGTTCATCGAGAATTACAAAGCTCGTTACGGCAATGAACGACCCATCTATCCGCACTTCAACGGATTCAATGCTTATTATGGAATTTACGGTGCGTTCGAAGCGGCTGAGGTAGCGGGTGGATTCGAACCACTCGATGCTTGGGTCGAAGCGATGGAGAACAAAGATCTCAAGCTCTACAAAGATGGAGAGTTGTGGTTTCGCTACGCTTATTGGAAACCCGGTGAAATCGAACCTCGTACAAACCGGGAATATACGCACAATATCAAGTTTGACTTGACGGAGCCGTTTGAAGACGGTGGGCCGGCAATGGTTGTTGTTCAGTGGTACGAAGACGGTACTCCGAGGGTGATCTATCCAGCAAAATTTGCCAATGGAAATTTTGAGGAACCATCCTGGATCAAGTAAACATAATTTTTTAAATTCGATTCCTTGCTCCCGGCCATGTATCGGTCGGGCGCAAGGAAGACGATTACTGAGTATTCACGTTCGATGCTTTCTCAAATTCTCATTCAAGGGCTGATGCTAAGCGGTTTTTATGCGCTGATTGCGGTGGGATTCACCATGATTTTCAGCGTTGGCCGGGTGCTGAATCTAGCCTATGGATCGTTTTTGATGTTGGGAGGGTATATCTATTACCAGGGATCGCAAGTTATGGGTTTGGCGAAAATTCCGAGTTTCTTCATTGCGGTCGTGGCAGGTGCGATAATCGGAATGCTTATCTATCAGATACTGGTGAAAAGACTCAGAGGCGATGCCGTTGCCGTAGAAATTTCCACGCTGATTCTTGCGGTTGTGATTCAGGCGACAGTTGTTCTTGTGTTTTCGCCTTCTCCGAAAAGCATGTGGCCGCTCATACCGGGAGTTCTTCGCATCGGCGGCGTGAGTATTACCTATAACATCGTAATGGCAGCAGTCACCAGTTGGGTGGTACTCGCAGGTCTTTTCGTGTTCATTAACACGACTCACCTTGGCAGAGCAATTCGCGCAGTTTCCATGGATAGTAAAGGGGCGGTTATTGCGGGAATCAGTCCAGATCGAATCAACCTTATTACGTGGGCGATATCCGGTGGGTTTGGTGCTTTGGCTGGTGTATTTCTGGCCACCTACACACAGCTTGATCCCAACATGTGGGTTGCTCCGCTGATTATTGCGGTTGCGGTTGTCATTGTTGGCGGAATTGGCAGCATCATGGGGAGTCTGGTGGCAGCTCATGTAATCGGCATGCTGGAGACTATTACCACGACGCTGATTGCGGCTGAACTTCGTGGTGTGGCAACTATGCTGATTATCATTCTGGTGTTGCTGGTGGCACCGAAAGGCTTGTTCGGCAAATCAGAGTTATGAACATGCTGAATTCACCGACAGGTCGGGGCATCATCGGCTGGGTTATATTTGCCGCGCTAATGCTGGTTTTGCCGTACTTTGTTACGACCGGTGTCATTCGTACATTTGTATTCGCCCTGTATTTGGCAATCTTCGGCATCAGCTGGGACATTATGTCCGGTAGAACGGGCTACATCAGTTTCGGACATCCATTCCTGATCGGTATCGGTGGATATACGAGTGCGCTTTTGACGTATCACCTTGCCTGGCCGCTTTATGTGACAATCCCGATTGCGGTTGTCATCACCATGATTGGCGGTACTCTGTTTTTTGTTCCTGCGCTTCGTATCCGCGGAACTTATTTCGCGTTGGTTACGTTGGCTTTCATGGAACTGATATACGGCTTGGTTCAAGTGATTGCTCCGGATGTAACCGGTGGTACCCGTGGTTTATCGGGTTTAACCAGTATCGCAAAAGGTGCGATTCCGAATTATTATCTTGCCCTGTCAGTAATGCTGATACTGGGCTTTTCCTTGTGGCTGTTGATTCGTACGCGTATTGGAATCGCGTTGAGTGCGATCGGTATGGATGAAGACGCAGTTCGAGCCAGCGGCATTAACGTCACAAAGTTAAAACTCTTTGCATTCATGCTCAGCGCGTTCGCGGCTGGACTTGGGGGTGCAATGTATGTACATTATCTAGGATCAATTGCGCCGCGTGCGTTGTTCGACGTAGGTTTTCTTTTTCAGATTCTAGTGGCCTGCCTGTTAGGCGGTGCCGGCACAATTACCGGACCTATAGCAGGCGCTTTTTTCCTTACATTTCTGTTGGAATGGCTACGGCCATACTTTCCAGGTCCAGAACGATTCCTGATCTATGGAGTCGTGGCTCTATGGCTGTACGTCCAACAGCCGAACGGACTGCATGAACTGACTCGAATGGCTGTCAATTGGGTTCGTGGGCTGAATCTTCGAAGGAAACCAGCATGACTCGCATACTCGACGCAGTCAATCTTAGCAAATCGTTCGGTGGCTTACAGGCTGCCAAAGCAGTTTCGCTACATGCGAGTGCTGGCGAAACTGTAGGCATTATCGGACCGAACGGTGCCGGGAAAACAACGCTGTTCAATCTGTTGACCAATGAAATCAAACCCGATGAGGGCAGCGTCACATTGGACGGCATCAATATTGATCGACTAGCTATCCATCAACGGGTAAAAATTGGATTGGCGAGAACCTACCAGGTTCCTCGACCGTTTTCCAAATTGACGGTACGGGAAAATATTCGTGTGAGCATGATGCCCGACAGCATACTGGGAATGCTGCATAACGGGATAGATTTGGATCATGAACGGCGTATCGCCGAGAGTGTCGGATTCAGCGAACGTCAATTGGACCAGCTGCCGTCAGAACTGGCCATGGGAGATCTCAGAAAACTCGAGCTTGCAAGAACTCTTGCAACCGATCCGAAGCTTCTGCTCCTTGACGAGGTATTTGCCGGACTTACCTATGGAGAGATCGACCAGATTTCCCAACTGTTAGTGAGACGCAAGGAGACCCACGGCACAACTTACATGATTGTCAGTCACGATCTCAAGGCACTTGCGCCTTTGGTGGATCGCGTCATCGTCATTCACGGCGGAAGCGTGCTTACGCAAGGTACATTTGATGAAGTTGTTGGAGATCCACAAGTACAGGATGCATATTTGGGAACAGGTGGAGGCGTAGCACAATGACCGCGGCGCTTCGTATTGAAAATCTCGAAGTTGTATACGGCATGGCGAAGTCTCTGCACGGAGTCTCGTTGTCTGTCGATCCGGGACAAATCATTGCCATTATCGGTCCGGTAGGTGCCGGCAAGTCGACTCTGTTTGATGCTGTATTTGGTTTGAATTCATCGACCGGAGAAATCGAGTTTGAAGGAATAGACTTGCGTCAGTTACAACCCCAACAAATCGTTAGCATGGGCATTTCCTATGCACCAGAACGAGGAAATTTGTTTACCCAGATGAATGTTCGTGACAACTTACTCACGGGTGCTTACAGGGCACGATCAGATATAAGAAAAAATCTGGAACTGGTCTACAGCCTGTTTCCGATTTTGAAAGAACGGCAGAAGCAGGAAGCTGGAACACAGAGTGGCGGCGAAAGGCAAATGCTCTCTTTGGCACGCGCACTAATGAGCAGTCCTCGGCTGTTGCTTGTGGATGAACCCACTATCGGCCTGTCGCCGAAAATCTGTCTCGGTATTGCCGAAGCTTTGATGAAACTGAACAAAGAGCATGGAGTAACAATCGTAATCGCTGAGCAGAATGCAAACTTCGCACTGAGTATCGCCGGCTACGTCTATCTCCTTGAGACTGGAAAATTCACCTGCCACGGAACGACGGAAGAGCTGTTGCGAGAGGATGTGATACGCGAATCCTATTTTGGTAGTTCACGGGCAGTTGGGGGAGACTGATGCCCGGATTCAAGAAAATCAAACAGGGTACCCGACTATCCGATGAGGTCTATGATCAGTTGTTTGCAGGAATCAACACAGGTGTGATTGATCCGAATAAGCGAATTATTCAGGAACAGATTGCAGACGAATTGGAAGTTAGTCGAACTCCAGTACGGGAAGCGCTTCTCAGGCTTGAGAATGAAGGCATTCTGTGCAGAGCCGGACGAAGCGGTTTTGTGATTCGCCGATTTACCGATCAGGAAGCGATACAAATCTACAGCGCGAGAGAGGCGGTAGAGTGCCATGCGATTGGATTGTTATGCCAGATGAATGATCTGGCTCTTGCCAAGAGGTTGTCCGACACAATTGAAAGGGTAGAACGGGAGCCAAGATACACCATTACCGACTACTTTGAAGCGAATAAGCTCATTCACCGCGCATTCGTTCAAGAAACTGAAAATCGGTTCTTGCTGGAAATGTTTGATCAGATTTGGAATCTCAACAGCGGAATCGTCTTGTTCTTGGAAATTAGTAAAACGGATCTATCGCTTTCTCTGAAGGATCATCTAGTGCTCTGTGACGCTCTGAAGAGCGGCGATACAGAACAAGCTGTTGAAGCGATGCGCGCACACATCAGAGAGGGACTACGACTCCAGCGCGGAGCCATGAAAAAAAGGCGCTCAGGCAGCAGGTATTCATCTAGTACGATTGTTGCCGCCAAAAACCGGACTTCGGATGAAGTTCTCTCGAATGTTGGTGATAGCGGATGAAAGGCTTATGTGTGGAATAGCGGGCAGAATTCTACCGCAATACGGACCGATCGGCAATGATCTTGTGGACTTGATGGATGCTCAGTCTCATCGAGGCGCTGACTCAACCGGATTCGCGATTTACACGACTCCAGTGCAAAGAGGCGGGAAGCTTCGACTTATGGGATTCAATCGAAAGAATCTGGATTCGGACCTGGAAGATTTCAGACATATTTTGCGCAGTCATGGTTCGGATTTTCTTGAAACCCCAGAAGTGGATGCGTCATCGACGGTTCACTACAGCGTACGGATGCTAGTTGAATCGCCACGCGACGTCGAGCACTGGATCAAAGAGGCAGACCTCATTTCAGAGCGAATTGAGGTTCAATCGTTTGGAAAATCACTTGAGATCATTAAGGATGTAGGCGATGCCAATGCAGTAGCCGACAAACATGGTCTTCGAGACATGCAGGGATCGCACGGGCTTGGCCATGCTCGTCTTGCGACCGAATCTGATGTTTCGCCTAAGGCCAGTCATCCTTTCTGGGCGCGGCCATTTCCGGATGTCGCAATCGTTCATAACGGACAGATTACCAATTACTTTACCTGGCGCGGGAAGTTGGAACGAAATGGCTATCGTTTTATGACCGAAAACGACAGTGAACTGTTGGCTGTGTGGATATCCGATCAAATGCGCAAGGGTTTGACGCAGCAACAAGCCCTGATCAAATCGATTAGTGAAATAGATGGCGTATTCACATTCATGATAAGCGATGTGAATGGCATTGGTTTGGCCAAGGATCGATTTGCCATGAAACCTCTGGTAACGATTGAAGGTGAGGATGGACTAATCGCTGCCACTGAAGAACAGGCAGTCCGGCGAATCGCACCGCATCGCTTCGATGTCATCAATTATGACGGTCCGTCCATTACAAACATTTGGCCGCTGCCCACACTGCCGATTGCAGCATGAAAGAAATTGTAATCAACGTAAGCAGACGTTCCATACGTACGATAAATGAAGAGATTTTGAAGGAACTGACTGCCGGGAATTCTGTTGTCGTAACCGATACACTGTCTCGTCACAATCTTGGCATTGGGTTGCCTGATGGAGGAAATATTCGGTTTGACGGGAGCGTTGGATACTACTGCGGCGGACTGAACAATGGCACTGATATCCAGATTAAGCACAACAGCGGTTGGGGAACTGGTGAAGGGATGGCATCGGGATCGATTACAGTCAATGGATATGCCGGGATGTCAACGGGTGCCGCGATGATTGGAGGAACCATACATGTAAAAAGTGACTGCGGTCCGAGATGCGGTGTGGCTATGAAAGGTGGTGACATCATTGTCGAAGGCAAGATTGGATATCAGGCCGGTTTCATGGCTCACCATGGACGCATCATTGCACTCGGGGGAGCAGGTGCTTCCTGTGCAGATGCTCTATGGGAAGGCGAAGTGTGGGTTGTGGGTGATATCGAGTCACTGGGGGTTGATTCGAAAGTAGTAGAACCAGAAGATACCGAGGTTGAAGAGGTAGAAAATCTTCTCAAACAATATGGACTGGACGATAGGTCACGCGATTGGCGCAAGATCATTTCAGGCCAAAGTCTTTGGTATTTTGAAAGCAGAGATGCAAAGTCATGGCTCATGATCTGACGAAACCATACGAATTTCCATTTTCGATGCCGACGGAAGATGAAGTCGCATATCGAGATGGCGCAATAACCGGGCGCCCTGCCGGTCAACCTTCTTCCTACGATAAAGGTGGGTCAACTCGCTGGACACCGGATGCGATCGCCGAAGTGCAGGCCTTAGCACAACTTGGACGATATCAGGTTAGAGGTTACAACTGTTTCAACAAGCAGATGCCGACATTTGACGATTTGGCATTTGTTCCAGCCACCATGACACGTTTGCCGCTAGAGGGATATCGGGAACATTGCGACATGACCACAGTGCTTGGAGGAGGATCTGGGCAAGTGGAACGACCATTGGAACTCAAAATTCCGATTTACATTGCGTCAATGTCTTTTGGAGCTCTTTCGGCGCGTGCAAAAGCCGCATTGGGGTATGGTGCATCAAAAGCCGGTACCATGACTTGCACCGGAGAAGGTGGCATGCTGGAAGAAGAAAGAATTGCCAGCCAACGTCTTGTCTACCAAATATCGCCAGCCCGTTATGGCGTCGACCTGGAGCATATCCGCCAAGCCGATGGATTGGAAATTGTTGTCGGCCAAGGTGCAAAACCGGGAACTGGAGGACTACTGCTTGGGATGAAGGTTTCGGAACGTGTGTCGAAAATGCGCAGTCTGCCGCCGGGTGTTGATCAGAGATCAACCATTCGGCATCCTGATTTTCTGGGTGCTGACGATCTGGCAGTCAAGATTGAAGAGTTGCGCATTGCAACGAATTATCAGGTTCCAATACTGGTAAAAATGGGTGCGACTCGGCCTCGATTCGATGTCGCCATAGCCGCCAAAGCGGGTGCTGATGTTGTAGTGCTTGATGGTGCGGAAGGCGGCACCGGCGCATCACCTGAACTGCTTTTGAACCATACAGGAATTCCCAGCATGTCTGCAATCCGAGCAGCGCGCGAGGCGTTGGATGACTGTGGAATGACAGGCAAGGTTTCATTGGTTGCATCGGGTGGCATACGAACCGGAGTTGATGCGGCCAAGTGCCTCGCATTGGGTGCGGATGCTGTCATGATTGGTAACGCGGCCATGATTGCGCTTGGGTGCAATTCTCCGCGATATGGGGAAGACTATGCAGCACTTGGAACCTCGCCCGGTTCCTGCCATCACTGTCACACTGGACTGTGTCCAGTCGGGATTGCGACGCAAGATGCTGAACTGGAAAAGCGCATGAATATAGCTGCAGGTGCGGAACGGGTTTATCGTTTTCTAACCGCGATGGCGATGGAAATCACCATGTTGGCGAAAGCGTGTGGGAAATCTTCTGTGCACAATCTTGAAACTGAAGACTTGCGAGCTCTGTCGTTTGAAGCTTCTGCTTTTACCGGTGTGAAGATGGCAGGACTGGACCGGCCATTCACCTGGTAACAGCTACTTCAACCATCGAGGGAATCTGCTGACTACCGCCAGGTCATCTAGTTCTCGATGCATTCTCACGTAGACTTCAGCTGCATCTCGTATGGGTTGGTGGTCCCATGAAGTAGGCAGGCCATTGCTCATTGTTTCTTGAATCAGCAGTCGGGCTTGCTGATATTCAATTACGTCTTTGCGTATTTCGTCGAAATCCCATTTTTCAGCAATCTCTTTGTAAAATGCCGCAGCGATATCCATATGGTTGGGATCGGCGGCAAGATTTTGCGTTTCACTCGGGTCTTCCTGCAGATTGAACAGCATTGGATCATCCGAATCGCAATGAATGTACTTGTAGTCACCTCGACGGATCATCACCATCGGATGAGCAGTACACTCAGCTGCATACTGAGCAATCACAGAATTTTCTTGTTCCGTTGCAGAACCCGTTAGCAGTGAATGTAGGCTTCGCCCGTCGATTGATTGCTGGATGTCGGGGACGCCATTCGAGCCTCCGGAAGCAATATCAAGCAGCGTCGGCAGAATATCGATGGTGGAGCAAGCATTTGGAATTGTCGAGCGAGTGATGTCAGGACCGGTAACAATCAAAGGAATTCTCGCGGAATGTTCGAAAAAGTTCATCTTGTACCAAAGCCCGCGTTCACCGAGCATGTCTCCGTGGTCCGACATGACGACTACAACAGTATTGTCGATTAGATTTGTCTTCTTGAGCGCGTCTACGAATTGTCCGACCCAGTCATCGAAATAGGAGGTATTGGCATAGTAGGCATGCCGCGCGTTCAATGTCGTTTCATCATCAGGCGGGTGCGTGTCTGCTTGAATACCGGCAATGATGCGCTTGCTGTGCGCGTCCATGTCAACAGAATTGATGGATAGATTCGGCATGTCAATCTGGCTGTGATCGTATAAATCCCACCACTTTTGACGGGCAATATACGGGTCATGTGGATGAGTG
Organism: Gammaproteobacteria bacterium; assembly: GCA_047517965.1. Classification (GTDB taxonomy): domain Bacteria; phylum Pseudomonadota; class Gammaproteobacteria; order Arenicellales; family JAJDZL01; genus JAJDZL01. The sequence continues at coordinate 20,000 of JAKZRU010000098.1, forward strand.
AACGAAGCAACCAGAATGAAAGGCAATTGCTCTGGACTCCGAGCATAGTCATAAATTCTGCGAATTCCATGAAATCCGACTTCATCGTCAAATTCCAGTTGGTATGTCATCTCGGCAGAACCGGCCTCATAAACGCTGCTCATGTTGTGGTACCAGGCATCAATGCGTTTGTCTGCTGCCAGCCAATTGGGAGTAAATGCAAAGTCAGCCGGATAGATGTCGGTAGTCAATCGCTCATGAAATCCATGCAGCTGATCGGGGCCGATAAAGTGCATTTTCCCGGTAAGGCATGCGTGATAACCCATCTGCCTTAGATAGTGACAGAATGTTGGCGCCGTCGCTGGAAATTCCGTAGCGTTGTCGTAGGCTCTGGTGTTGAAAGGAAATTGTCCTGACATAAATGAAAATCTGGCTGGAGCGCATAGTGGACTCGCCGTATATGCGGCATCAAATCGGCAGCCTTGCTCCGCAAGTTTATCCATGTTCGGAGTTTTTACTAACGGATGGCCATAAGTTCCCGTGTAGTGTGGTGCGAGTTGATCCGCCATAAGAATCAAAAAATTTGGTGTCTTCATTCCTTGAATTAAGCTCCGAGAGTCTGTAAAAAAGATTGAATAATTTATAGTCTATATTATAAATCTTCAGCGCAAATCTAATCTAGAATCAGCAGTTCTCATTTTGGCAGTTATTTGTAATCCGGTTCATTGAATATCAACGTAAGTAATTGTTTTTATTGACTTGTACTTTTGTTCCGAATATGCTATGATACGCCAACATGTCTATGGATACCCCGTCAATGTCAACTAAAACTTTCTTCTTGTTGTCCTCCCATATTTAATTTATTGCAAAATTGCTGCTCTATCCAATTGTCCGTTACCGGATTGTGAACGATTCGAGGCACAAAACTCGACTTGCGTATGTCTATTCGGCCTTGTTGTGCGGTAACTTCATGCCCGCGGGCCCTGATGAATTCCGCGGACCGGCTCCCAATTGAACCTACGACCTTTTTACGGTCTGAAGTCATAACGGGTTTGACCGGCCGTGGTTTTTAGCCTGTTGTGCCATCAATTTTGTTTCACTCATGCAAGTGGACGAGGTTTGGAAATCAGTGTCAAAAAATATTGGTCAATGAAAATCTAAAATAATCTCACATCGCTTATGTGAGCGCGGTTTTTCGCAAAGGAACATAGTTTTTGTCATATGCATCTTGGTAGAACATCAGCGCCCAGGCGATGCGTACATTGCGATTCGCCATCGCCACCGCCGCCACGTTTATTGGCTTATGCTTTTCCACCACCAAGCGTTTCAGTTTGACTGGACACTTGTCGGACTCCAGAACTCGCGCCGAACACAGCGAACGAGCACCATGAATCAACAATTTTCGAAGATAGGAGTCACCGCGTTTCGAGATCCCCAAAAGCTTCGTCTTTCCGCCAGTGGAGTGCTGTCTGGGCACCAACCCGAGAAATGCCGCCAGATGCCTGCCACTTCGAAATTGCCGCGCATCGCCCACCGTCGCCACCAATGCGGTCGCAGTCATTATGCCAATGCCTGGAATCTCAGCCAGACGCTGACAAGCCTCGTTTTCATCCAAGAATACCTTGATCTTGTCTTCGATCTGCTTCATCTCCCGTCGAATCATACGCAGGTGTTCCACCATCACCAACAACAGCTCTCTCGCCGGTTTCGACAACCTGGCGTCCTCTTCGTCCTCAATAATCTCCTCCAGCTCTACGACCTTCCAGGCACCCTTCGGACACACTAGACCGAATTCTGCGCAGTGCCCTCGGATCGCATTGATCGTCTGAGTGCGCTGTTTTATCAGCTGCTCTCGCAGGCGATGAGCCAGCAAAACACTCTGCTGCTCTTCGCTCTTGACTTCCACGAACCGCATGTTTGGGCGTAACATCGCCTCGACGATCGCTTCGGCATCGACGAAATCATTTTTATACAACATATACAAATACAGGCGATAGCAATCTATCGAGCACAGTTGCGAAGGTAATGATTACGCATCCGTTTCATCCGCTTCGAGGGCAGTGCTTTGCGTTTCACTCCCGACTGACGAACCAGAACGTTCCGATGGTTCGTTATGTAGCGGACAGTCAGACCTTGACCAGTATTCCGATTTCATGGACGAACCTACGCGTGGTGGACGATTTCGAGCGCATTTCGTCGGGGCGCAGTTATTTTCGTGCGGATGATCTTTTGGAGCTTTGCGAGCTGGTGGATTCGCGGTCTGATTCGGGTCGGAGGCGTGATCAGAAATGAGGGCGCATAAAGATCATAATATATTACGCTATTGGAAGTCGATACTGATGAAGAATGAGACAATAATTCCTTTATATCTGCGGTTTATTGAGAATTCATGCGAATTCAGCCTTGAAATGAATATAATATATGCGTATTATTGTATGAATACATTTTACTGTCAGGAACCGACTATGAAACCGCACCGCGACAACACCGAAAAACATAAACGCCTGCAGCAGGCCGGAACGCTGAATACAACGCCTGAAAAGATCCTCGACCCAATGTTCAGCGTTGCCGGTGATTTCTTCGATGCACATGACCTGCTCCAGGTGCGATACGAAATGATTCGACTGGTGCGCATCGAACACGCCACCCTGGCCGAGGCCGCCAAACGCTTCGGCGTGTCGCGTCCCACCTGCTTCCGGATGAGCAAAGCGTTCGACAGAAATGGACTGCAGGGACTGATCCCGGCACCGAGAGGACCCAGAGGCCCGCACAAGATCACACCGCAGATGCTGGATTTCGTGGTTGAATACAAATCCCGACACGGACGCGTGGGGGCGCGCCGGCTGGTACCGCTGATCGAGCAGCGCTTCGGCATCACAGTGCATCCGCGCGGTCTTGAGAAAGCGCTTGCACGGGGCAAAAAAAAACTCGAAGACAAGCCATGATGCCCGATGACGCCTGTCACAGTTATGAACGCTGGCGTCGGCAGTGGTTGTGCGGCGACAACTCCAATGCCATCGAAGCGGTTCAGTTCCATGGCCTGCTCGGCGCCCTGCTTGCGATCTCGAACGCAGCAGGCAGAACTCGTCCGTCGGCGCCAGCGGATTCAACACCGGTTGAAGAATCGCTGGTGTATTCGGATGTAGTTCTTGCTGAGGCTGCCAGCCAGGTTCGACGCCTGCTGAAAACCTCGTGTGAGTCAGGTGTGAACAATTTACCCACCGTGCGAACCGCGCAGAGGCATCATCATGTTTGAAATGGCAACCCGAAAGATCAAGCCGCATCACTTGGAACGGGAGGCATGCCTGTATGTACGGCAGTCCTCGCTTCGCCAGGTTGCGCGCAACACCGAAAGCGCCCGGCGCCAGTATGGACTGAGCCGCAACGCGATGGCGCTCGGCTGGTCGGCGGAGCGCATCCGGGTGATTGACGACGACCAAGGCAAGTCAGGGTCGTACAGCGAGAACCGCAGCGGATTCCGCGATCTGATGGCGCGCATTGGCGCCGGGGAGGTCGGCATTGTGCTGGTTCTTGAAGTCTCGCGTCTGGCGCGCGACAACGCCGACTGGCATCAGTTGCTGCGGCTCGCCAGCATCACCGATACGCTGATTCTGGATCAGGCCGATGTCTACGATCCCAACGATGGCAATGACCGGCTGCTGCTGGGGTTCAAGGGCACCATCAGCGAATTCGAGCTGCAGGAGATTCGGGCACGCATGGTGGGCGGCCAGCGCAGCGCCGCACGACGCGGCGCCCTGAAACTGAGTTTGCCCATCGGGCTGGCCTACAACGAGCACGATGAAGTGGTGTTCGATTCGGATCGATCTGTTGTGGATGCCATTGGCCTGGTGTTCGAGACTTTCCGTAGGAAGGGCTCCGCCATGGCAGTCGTGAAGTGGATGCATCAGCAGAACATTGCTCTGCCTTCGCGTCCGAGTTGCGGTCCGTGCCGAGGCCAGGTGCGCTGGAATCTTCCGAGCGGCGGGCAAGTGGTGTACATCCTGAAAAATCCCCGCTACGCGGGTACTTACGCCTACGGAAAGACAACAAGCGAGCGTCGCATCGATGGGACTGCAAGGCGGCGTTTGGTACCGATGGAGCAGTGGCAGGTGTGTATTCCGGAGGCTCACGCAGGCTTCATCGACTGGCATGAATATTGTCGCAATCAGGCAACCATGGCGAGCAATGCCAAGGCCTACGCACCGTGGGACCGGCGCATCGCAGCTCCGCGAGAAGGCGCCGCGCTGTTACAGGCCCGAGTGATCTGCGGTCGTTGCGGCAGTCGTATGAGTCCGTTCTACAGCCAGGCTCGACCGTCTCGCAGCGAGCGCTCACACTCTTACTACCGCTGCCGCAAACAACACGATCGCTGCGGAAAGAATATCTGCCAGAGCATTCGTGCAGAAGCAGTCGACTGTGAAATATCGCGCTTTGTGATTGCTTCAATGAACCGAGAAAACATCAACCTGGCCTTGTCGGTTCAAGACCAGATTCGCACTGAGTTCGCAGCCGCCGATGCCCAGCGTGCAAATCGTATCGAGGCGCTTCGTTATGAAGTGAATCTGGCGCAACGCAGGTTCTTCGAAGTGGATCCGGCGAACCGTCTCGTAGCGGCAACGCTGGAAGCCGACTGGAACGAGCGCCTGCTGAACCTCGAACAGGCATGCCGAGAACGCGAAGCGCACACCACGGCACGAGATGCGGAAATCTCCGATCAGCAGGTGCTGCGCATCCAGGAACTGACGCAGGATTTTGAGAGGGTATGGAATGCTCCCGAAACCAAAAACACGGATCGAAAGCGCCTGCTCGGACTGCTGATCGAAGACGCGACGCTGACCCGCGACGGCTATGAGGTCTCGATTGAACTGCGCATGCGCGGCGGCAAAACCATGACGCTCGGTTTCGTCTCCTTGCCGAAACCGGTCGCACTGCTGAAGAAGACACGCCCCGAAACCCTGGCGGCGCTCGACCGGCTGCTTGACACCCATACCGCCAAAGGCGCCGCACGAGAGCTCAACCGAAACGGACACAGAAACTGGAAAGGCGAGCTTTACAGCACCACGCGTGTGCAGAGCATGCGCCGAGATTACGGACTACGCAGCCACGTTGAACGGATGCAGGAGCGGCTTCGCGAACAAGGATATGCAACCGCTGCGGAAATGGCAGAACAGTTTGGCGTCAGTGTCTATACCATCCGCAGGTGGGCTAGAAAAAACTGCCGCATGGAACGGAAAGTTATCTTGACGGAAGGCCGCGAATATTGTATGTACAGAATTCACTGCGACAGTGAACCGATACATTCCAACTGCAACACTGCAAAAGGGTGCAACGCAGACACGGAAAAAAACGCCCATGCACCACAGACAGAACAAGGTGTATTATGAAACAAACGACTTCTGCGTCTTGACAAACGGTTTTACATACTGCGCCGGCATCATTCGCACTTGGTGACCCATCCGAATCAGACTGCGCGCCCAATGATGGGAACTCGAGCAAGCCTCCATGCCGATCATGCACGGTGGGAGACTCTCGAAAAACTTCATCGCTTTGTTACGAGAGAAACGACGGTTCATCACTCGTTGGCCTTCACGGTCGGCTGCGAAGATCTGAATTACATTTTTTGCCAAGTCGATGCCAACTGTATGAATCTGACTTATATTCTTCATTGGATACCTCATTCCGAATTTAAATGAACTGGAGAAATCCAGTTTGGCACTTATGATGCCGTATTCTTATGGAAGGGGTATCCATTTCATTGAACCTGATCGCATTTGCGTTTCATGCCGTATGCAACCACCTGTGCGAACTGTGGCAGGCCGCCAGAGCCAGGTTTTCCAGAAAACATCGGTTCTTTGTCGCCATCGACATCATCAACTGCTATCTTTACTTTGAAAACTGGCAAGCGCTTCTCAGTGCCACTGCCAACCCACAGCCACGACCGCCCCCGTAACTTGATTTCGCCTCCCGGATGACAAGCCGGATACTCAATTTCGTCTTTTTCAAAAACATGGAGATACATGGAAATTAAAATCAATTACCTAAAATGAGAACTGCTGATCTAGAATCAGCGGTTAAATTAGAAAGTCATGTCATGCTGAAATTTTCTAAACAACAAAAACGGAATGCAGTTTAGTTCTTCAATTTGAAATAATGTTCCAATAGTGATATCATTGATAGCATTGAAAACATTGCCATCAATCGACAAGAGATTGAATATTGAGTGGAGGTTACTTGTGGCAAGTATTACGATTCGAAATCTTGAAGATGAGGTGAAACGTCGCCTTCGCATTCAAGCAGCGACAAAGGGGCATTCCATGGAAGAAGAGGCGCGCCGAATTCTACGTGTCGCATTGGGTATGCAAGTTTATGTGCCCGATGCTGATACCTCGCCGGATGTCAATTTTCCTGTTATTGAACCATCAGGCGATGCTGATATTGATCGGCTGATACCAGAGCCGGTCCGAGACCCTCCAATATTCGACTAATTTGTTACTTGCGGTTTGATCGCTGATTTTGTCATCCACAGTGCAATCTGGAGAGATACCGATCAGTCTGCATTTCATGTAGTCTGCTCTTTGTCCGTTCAAATTCTTGCACCAGCCGCGTTCCTGTGTAGAGTGAGTTTATGTTGGTTTCAGCGGACAATATCAGATGTACTCCGCGATCATAGAATTCGTCAACTAGTTCAATAAATCGACGAGCTTGGTTTTCATATTCCCAAGTAAGAACAGGTACGTTGGATATGATGACTGTTCGGTAGAGGTTGGCGATTTCTATGTAGTCGGCTTTAGAGCGTGGGCCATCGCAGATGTTGAAAAACTCGAACCAGACGAGATGATTGGTATGGCAGACTGTTTGAATTTGCCTGTCGAGAATATCCAAGCTTCCTTTCCTCATTGATTCTCCATCGCTAAAGAGTTGCAAATCTTCTTGTAGCGAAGCGGTTGTACTGGCGTCCAAAGAATCGCAATACAAGGATTTTCCAGACATCACTCTTAGGCGATAGTCGGTACCGTCACCGATATGAACGACATCCATTTGCGAATTGATCAGTTTGATCGCAGGCACAAATCGATCTCTCTGCAATCCTCCCTGATAGAGTTGATCTGGATTCGTGTTCGATGTCATGACCAGAACGACGCCATTGTCAGTCAGCGATTTCAATAGACCCGTTAGAATGACAGCGTCTGCGATATCCAGTACGAAAAATTCATCGAGGCAAAGCAGCCTGTGTTGTTTTGCAAAATCTCGACCGATTTTTGCCAGAGGGTCTCGAGTATTTTGTCTTTCCTTCAACTCATGGTGGATGGATTGCATAAATCGATGGAAGTGGATGCGTTTCTTTGCGGATGTGGGTGCGGACTGAAAGAACAGGTCCATAAGATAGGTTTTTCCTCGACCGACTCCGCCCCAGATGTAGATGCCTCGAATGAATTTCGATTTTCTTCTGAATACAGATTGGAACACCCACTGGTTTCGCGGGGCTTTCGCACCTGCAATCTCATCGAATAGTCGTTGGAAATTGCCAATCGTATTTAACTGTTCTGGGTCGCTCTGCATGTCGTTGTGGTTCATGCTTGCGTTGTATAGATCAAGAAGTGAGATTTGAGGCATTCTTTGATTATTCACAGCTCAAGTTGGCTCCCGTATGAAACAGCTTCATTTGTTGGTAGCATTCGCAAATCCTATTAAATTCCAATTAGACCGAAACGGTATAATTAAACTTCTCCAATTGATTCATGCCTGATTCCATGCCAAATTCAAATGACCCGGACCTAACACAATTGGTCAAGCAGGTTATAAGAATATCGAAAGAGGCCAGCAAGGTCATTCTCACTCATTACAGAACTGGTTATGATGTCAGTAGCAAAAGCGATTGCTCTCCGGTTACATCAGCGGATATAGGTGCGAATCGTGTCATCATGTCTGGACTTGAAAACCTCAAACCGAATTGGCCAATTATTTCAGAAGAGGCGACAATTCCAAATTATTCCATACGATCAAAATGGAGTCACTACTGGTTGATTGATCCGATGGATGGCACGAAATCTTTCATAAATGGGGATACCGAATTTACAGTCAACATTGCATTGATTGAAGGTTCCTCTCCAGTATTGGGCGTAGTCCACTCTCCGGTTGAAGATCGTACCTACTGGGGAGTGAAGGGATTTGGTGCTTATTGCTTGGATGGCAAAAGCGGCTATACCGGCAAGATTGAAGTTAATGAATTTACTGGAAATTATGTCAGAATTATCAGACCTAGATTTAGAGGCTATGATCAAACTCGAGCTTTCGAGAACAATCTAAAAGCTCATTCGATGAAATGCGAAACCTTCAAATCGTCAAGTTCAATCAAGTTCTGCCGAGTTGCGGAGGGCCGTGCAGATGTTTTCCCCAGTTTTAGCCAAACTGCAGAATGGGATACTGCGGCGGCTCACTGCGTAGTGGAGTGTGCGGGCGGAATTGTTCAACAACTGAATGGAACCCCTTTGATTTATAACAAACGCAATTTAAACAACCCGCGGTTTATCGTTTCTGGCGGCGGTGACTTTGAATGGCGAAACTTCATTCCTTATGACATACTTGAAGAATTTATCTGATTGTTCTGATAGATCGTTTTCTTCGCTTAAAGCGGCGAATGCACAATCGTGAATTGACGTAGATGGAGCGAGCGAATCTGTAATCTGCGGATAGTACAACCAATCCAAGCGGAATCATCCAGAATCCAATGACAGGAAGAAATCCAAGGAAGCCCAGACACAACAGAACGATTCCGATAGTCTGGCGAAGCAAGGGCGGAAACGAGTGGAGTTTCTTGATGAAATGACTTAGACGATGTTTTCGCATCAGTTACCGGTGGATATCAAAAAATTAACAGTGAAAAATTTCGAATTTGTAAAAATGCATTCTCTGGGCAATGATTTCGTAGTCATTGACGGGATCGAGCAAAAAATATCCTTGACTTCAGACATAGTGAAAGCGATTGCACACCGGCGCACTGGAGTTGGATGTGATCAAATTTTACTTGTGAAAAGCATTCGTGGGAGAAAGAATATTTTTGAGTTTCGTATTTTCAATGCTGACGGTTCCGAGTCATCGCAATGCGGCAATGGCGCCTGTTGCGTCGCCAGCTTGATATATGAGCGAGCTTATTCGACTGGAAAGGAGCTAATTTTGCAAACAAACGTCGATTCTCTTCAATGCACCATAGGCCAAGACAGGAAAGTGACAGCTGCACTCGGAGTTCCACGCTTCAGTCCATCGGATGTACCGTTTCTTGCCGATTCAGAAGAAATCACGTATCCACTGGAGGTCAATGGTAAATCGCTGTCGATTTCCGCACTATCCATTGGAAATCCACATGCAGTTATGGTTGTGCCAGACATTAATAATGCGCCTGTTGAAGAAACTGGGGCATCTATTGAATCGCATGCAAGGTTTCCAGAGAGAGCCAACGTCGGTTACATGCAGGTCGAAACTGACAGTTCAATTAGCCTGAGAGTGTTTGAGCGCGGAGTCGGTGAAACGCTTGCCTGTGGAAGCGGTGCAGGCGCTGCTGTTATCGCGGGTCAACGAATGGGGTTGCTAGGAACAAGAGTGACCGTTAAATTTGCTATCGGTGAAGCTGTTGTCGAGTGGAAAGGAGCAGGTTCCCCTGTATTTCTTACCGCATCTACATCCCGTGCTTATCGGGGCGAATTGCAAGAATGCCTGGACCAGTTCAATTGAGAATTTCGCTATGCAGCAAGCTGGGTTGATAGCCGCATTCATCAATCATCTGCAGACAGAACGTCGGCTCTCCAGTCACACCGTATTAAATTATGGTCGTGACCTGCAGCGGTTGCGTCGATACCTGGAGAAACTTGACATTGATTGCTGGAACACTGTTAATCCCGCGTTGGCGCGCGGTTTTGTCGGTGAAAGCTACAGGCAGGGGCTGTCGGGCCGCAGTATTAGTCGAATGTTATCCAGCGTACGAACATTCTATCGCTATCTGATTCGCGAGAATCTAGCTCTGAACAACCCGTTCGAGGGAGTTTCCGCCCCCAAATCAGGGAAGCTGCTTCCGAAGATTCTAACCGCCGAACAAGCTATTCGTTTGATTGAACTGCCCGGTGACGACCTGCTGACAGTTCGAGACCGAGCCGTCGTTGAACTCTTTTACACTTCTGGAATTCGTTTGCAGGAACTTGTCGGTCTGAACATTACTGATGTGAATTTCGATCAGAAAATGATTCGAGTTCTGGGTAAAGGCTCGAAAGATAGAATCGTACCCATAGGAGCCTGTGCGGTCGAAGCAATTAAAATTTGGTTGGCAAGGCGTCATGAATGGGCGGCTGCTGATGAAACAGCTCTTTTCGTCACCAAAAGAGGCGGGCGTCCCAGCACTCGTACGATACAGAAGCGTATTGAGATTCGTGCCATGCAGCAGGGTCTCCCGATGCGAGTGCATCCCCACATGCTACGCCATTCATTCGCAACGCATGTTCTGGAATCAAGCAGCGATATT
>JAKZRU010000099.1:0-7412 GCA_047517965.1 Gammaproteobacteria bacterium
ATTCCGGGTCCTCTCGACTCAATATGATTTGTGAACCACGACTAGGCAAGGTTGGCCAAATGAGCGTTTGCAAACCCAATGAAGTCTGCGTATTGAACGCTGGTGCGTCGTTAATCACCGCATAGGAGCCTGAATTTATGGGCTGATATCGACCATCAAAAGGACCGCCAAGATTCAGCGAAACGGATTCCTCACGATATCCCGGACCGGATGGATTAATATCGCCCTGAATGACTCTGATGAGGTTCGTATCGAATTGTTCCAATCCTTCGCAACTGACCATTACCTGAATGCATTCCCCCGGAGCGGCGCTGATGCGGTCGGCGTACCCAAGAATCCGAGTCATGTTACAGTTCCTGTTCGAGATCCTGCCCGGTGTTCGCCTTCCACCGGAGTTTAAATACCTCCCATTCCGCTTCGATAAGATTCGTGAACTCCAGGCTATTTATGATTTCAACTGGTTGGCCCCGATCAGCAGGTAGACGCCCGAGAACCCAGCGTCTAAAAGGCTCTTTCACAACCAGGACATATTTCCCGGACTTGGGACCACCTCGCAGGAGGTTTAATACTCTCTGTAACCCAGGTCCTGGTATGCCGAGCGGGTCAGCCCGGAATTCTGCAGCGTGCTTGAGATCGTCATTGGTGATTCGATATCTGGACATGGATTAAGCCCGCTAACTACCGATTACTTTTTCGATGGTAAATTGAAGCTTGTCGAAAAGTTCGTCGATCTGACACCGGGTAATGATGAAAGGTGGGGCGATGACAATTGCCTGTCCGATCGGTCGGCATATCAGTCCATTTTCCAATGCCACGTTTGCAATTTGTTCTGCTACTGGCTGCTCGGGTGGGAATGGTGTCTTGCACCCTTTGTCACCTACCAATTCCAGCGCCCCCATCAATCCGATGCCACGGGCTTCGCCGATGTGTGGATGTGATAGGAAACTTACAAGTCGCTCCTGGAAATAAGGGGAAACGGCGACGATATTGTCGAGTACACCTTTATTCAGAATGATATCAATCGCTTTCAGCGCGATCGAACAACCTACCGGGTGGCCGGCCGTCGTATAGCCGTGTGGGAACTCCTCGTATTGTTTGGCTGCTTCATTGAGTTTCTCGACAATAGATTGAGAAACCATGATTGCACCCATCGGAAAGTATCCCGCTGTTATACATTTTGAAGCGACCAGGATGTCTGGTTCTATATCGTAAGTCTGGCAGCCCCAGACTCGTCCGGTACGCCCGAACCCGCATATGACTTCGTCGGCAATCAGAGGTATGTCGTATTTTTTAAGGACCGGTTGGATGGCCTCAAAGTAACCCTCTGACGGAGGGATCACACCGCCGGCGCCCATAACAGGTTCGGCGAAAAAACCAGCAATGGTGTCGGGTCCTTCCGCCTCGATCTGCGCCTCCAGGTTACGGGCGCATCGAACAGAAAATTCCAGCTCGCTCTCTCCTTCGTTGGCGTATCGCCAGTAGTGCGGGCAATCTGCAAAAAGGAAGCCGTCAAGTGGTAAACCGAAAGCGTCGACGTAATCCTTGCCGGTCATGCTGGCCGTAATTCCCGTAACGCCGTGATAAGCGTTTTTGCGGGACAATATTTTGCGACGGTGAGGTTTGCCCAAACCACGGTTAATCATCCATAGCATCTTCACTACGGTATCGTTGGCTTCGGATCCCGAATTGGTAAAAAACACCTTGTCCATTGGCACTGGTGCGATTTCGAGCAGCTTTTCGGACAGAGCTACAGCGGGCTCACTTATGCGCCCGAAGAATGCGTGATAGGCTGGCAATTTGTGATATTGCTCGCATGCAGCCTGTACCAGGTCCGGGTGGTCAAATCCGAGCACCATGTTCCAGAGTCCAGAGTTTCCTTCAAGGTAACGCTTGCCATGTGAATCTTCGACATAAACTCCTTCACCTCGCGACATCACGACGGGACCACTTTCATGGAGGGTGCCAAGATGAGTAAAACCATGTAGTACGGACTGGAGATCGCGTACTTCCCAGGAATTGGGGCAGTGTGAGCCATCAGATGTCATACACGTCTCACTATGTGAAATATTTGAATAGTCTATTAGGATCAATTGCGCGACATACCAAGCCGGGTGGGCGTAGTGTGGTCATATCTTCGGCCGCTAACATCGCGTTGATTACAGCCTCTTCGATCGCTTCGGTTGCCGCCATGTAAATTGGGTCGAACGCTTCATCATTGATAAAATCCATTCTCAACCTTGAATTCGCCATTTGAGGGAGGGGGACGCGATTGGCAGTACTGAAGGCGAGAAAAATATCGCCCGAATTGTTGCCCCCAGGCGTTCCTCCTCGCCCAATTCCGATAGCGGCGCGTTTGGCCAGGCGTTGCAATTGATGTGGCGCCATCGGCAAGTCAGTGCCGAGAATGACTATTATCGAACCGTGTTCACGGCTCATCAATCGGTCCTCCGACATCGTACTGCCAACGGGTCGACCCAATACGGTTAACCAGGGTCGTAAACCGTGGTTCGCCTGAACCAGCGATCCGAGAACAAACTCGTCACCATCGATTTCCAGGCATCTTGAGGAGGTCCCCGTCCCTCCTTTGAACTCGTAGCAAATCATTCCGGTTCCACCGCCAACGTTTCCTTCAGCAATTGGTCCGGATGTTGTTGAGTTCAAAGCCAAGAGTGCGTCTTCTTCAGTTATGTGTTGTCCGTTGATGTCGTTCAGAACGCCATCATAGGTTTCAGCCACGACGGGCATAGCCCACAGATGCTCGGATTGCCAGGCATCTGCATAGTTCTGAATAGTCCATTTAACGGCCGCATGGTGGACCATGCCGACGCTATGGGAATTGGTAATACAAATCGGTCCTACAAAGTAACCACCGTCCCGAATCCAGTGAGTGCCGGTCATCTCTCCGTTTCCGTTAAGCGCATACATCCCAGCCCAGACCGGTTGCGGGTCTGGTTCACGCCCGAGCGGCAGGATCGCGGTAACACCGCTTCGTACCGGGCCCTTTCCTTGCACGAGCGGTCCTTCCCCTTCGATTCTTGTGCAATAACCAACCTCTACTCCCGGGATATCGGTTATTGCGTTGTGTTCACCCGTTCTGCCCGGGAAAGGCAGCCCAAGTTCGCGTCCACGTAGCTTATTCATTTAATTAGGACCTCTTGCGAAAGTAAAGGCCTAGCGAGGCGATTACGAAGGAGAAAACCAGCATTAGCGTGGCAATTGCGTTGATTTCGGGTTTGACGCCACGCCTCAACATGCCGTAGATAAAAACGGGCAACGTTGTTGAGTCCACGCCTGCAATGAAATATGTGATCACAAGGTCGTCCATTGAGATGATGAATGCAAGCAACGCTCCGCCAACAATGCCGGGCAGAATCTGCGGTAGCGTGACTCGCCTGAATGTGGTCCAGGGTTTGGCGCCCAAGTCTGCAGAGGCTTGTTCCAAAGTGTCATCCATTCCTGCCAAGCGGGCACTTACTACGACAAAAACATAGGATATGAGAAACGTGCAGTGCCCAATCATGATCGACATAAGCCCGAGTTTTATGCTGAAGTTTACGAAAAACACTAACAATGCAATTCCAAGCACGATGTCTGGCATTACCATCGGCATGTAGAGCAGGCCCTGGTAAAAAGGTTTGAACCGGAATTGATGTCGGTAAACAGCCAGGGCAGTGGTAGTTCCGACAATTGTCGCGAATGTCGTGGTACTTGCGGCAACCAGCAGACTATTCTTTAAAGCTGAGACTAGTTGATCAGTCGATTCAACATACAAAGTTTGCTCGGTAAGTTTTGTCGGATAGCCAAAAATAGACAAGTACCAGTCAAAGGTAAAATCTTTCCACACCATCATATTGACCGGGTGGCTGTTGAAAGAATAGACAACGACGATAATTATCGGTGCGTAAACAAAGAAAAGAAAAAGCAGCCCGTGCACACTCAACAGGTGTTTCAACCATGGATGCTTCATTTGACGATCTCCGTACGACCGATTCGCCTTAGATAGAAGACTATCAACAGAAGCATTACCAGCATGATCATTACGGAAAGAGCCGATCCGAACGGCCAATTCCTTGCCGACAAAAACTGTTGTTCGACCAGATTTCCGATCATCAGAACTTTTGCCCCTCCTAGCAGGTCCGGGACAATGAAGTTTCCAAGGCTCGGAATAAAGACAAGCACTGCCCCGGCCGCTATTCCGGGAAGCGTCATCGGCAGAATTACCCTTAAGAAGGTTTGATATGGGCTGGCGCCCAAATCGGATGAAGCCTCAACGAGTGAGTGATCAAGTTTCTCAATGCTGGCGTACAGAGGCAAAAACATGAAAGGTAACATAATGTACGCCATGCCGATCAAAACAGCAGTTTCCGTATAAATAATGTCAAACGGCTCGGAAATTAATCCCAGGCCAAGAAGAGTGGAGTTCAGAAATCCACTCGGGCGCAGAATCAGCACCCAGCAAAACAGGCGCACGACCAGGCTAACAAAAAAAGGAAGGGTAATGATGAAGACGACAAATGTCCTCCATCGTGTTGGTAGTTCGCTGACCCAAAGTGCAGCCGGATAGCAGATCAGTAGTGTGATGGCGACATTGGTAAGTGCAAGCCGCACAGAGCGAAAGAATATTTCAGCGTAGACTGGATCGAATGCCTCCCATTGTCCATCAGCCCAGCCGAGAATTCGACCGTAATTCAAGTGATAGAAGTTCCATTCGACACCTCCGTAAAGCCCGGGCTCCAGGAAACTGTAAACAATCATGACAGCCAACGGCCCCATGAAGAAAATTCCAAGGAAAAGCGTCCCCGGTGTCAACAGGGCAGCAAGCCTACGACTTTCCCGTTTACCTATCATCCTTATTAGGTTTCTATGATTAAATGAGGCGTGCTTCTGCGGTAAGCAAGACGGACTGGCTCACCTGGCTTGACTCGACTAAACGCTTGGTCACCTGATTCTGTTGGCGTTGCAGAGATGGAGGTGCCGTTCGCCAGTTGGCATACATATCGGCGAGTTGCGCCTTGAAAGACTGATTGCTCCAAAACAGCATCCAAAATGACCATCGAGTCATCTGGATTCTCTGGCGCAATATTCAGTTGTTCCGGTCGGATGATTAGTGTTACTTTATCTCCGACTTTTGGCCCGACACCGACAGCAATACTCAGACCGTCTTCAGTCACCAGTATCGGGTTTTCGACGGTATTCTGAATTTTTCCAGAAAACAGTGTGCCATCACCGATGAATTCGGCTACAAAGCGAGTAGCAGGTTGATGGTAGTGGACTTCGGGCGGCCCAATTTGCTCTATCTGGCCCTGGTTTAAAACTATCACCTGGTCTGACATCGTCAGGGCTTCTTCCTGGTCATGGGTAACGAACAGAAAACATATACCCAGGTCATGTTGCAAACTTTTCAACTCAAGCTGCATGGATTGACGTAAATTGCGATCAAGTGCCGAAAGTGGTTCGTCAAGCAACAGGAGCTTTGGTTGATTGATGATGGCTCTCGCCAAGGCAACACGTTGTTGTTGACCGCCGGACAGTTGCGCTGGTTTACGAAGATCGAACCCGGCGAGACCCACTCGCTCAAGCGCTTCCCCGACTCTTCGGTCACGCTCTTTTCGTGGTACGCCCGCCACCTCCAGCCCGTAGCCTATATTGCCGCTAACTGACAAATGCGGGAAAAGCGCATAATTCTGGAACACGGTGTTAACCGGTCGCCGATAAGGAGGCACTCCTGTTACCAGTTCACCTCCAATGCGTACCTCTCCTGAGTCTAGATCTTCAAACCCGCTGATCGCTCTAAGGAGAGTGGTTTTTCCACAGCCGGAAGGCCCCAGCAGAGTCACAAACTGACTCTGCTGGATTTCTAGTGAAATACCGTCAAGCGCTGTAATTGCGCCGCCTTCGGGTGCAAGGAATCGTTTTACAGCATCCTTAACCTCGGCGATGTAATCCAACGCCTCTTCGATCACTGTGCGGTACGAACCTTGGTCCAGACATGATTGTACTTGCGCAGATCCTCGCCCAAATCTTCAAAAATTTGAAGTTTTGCAATTACTTCCGGCGGTGGGTTAGTGTTGGGGTTCGACTTCAGCTCCGGGGGCAGCAAGTCTCGTGCTGGCATATTGGCAGTGCCATTGACTTGTTGCAAGGTGTTGAGCGCCGCACTTTCTGGTTGCATGTAAAACTCAAAGAAGCGTATAGCGCTGTCCTTGTTGGGAGCGTCTTTGAGAACGCAGATGTCCTCCTGATACATGGTTGCACCTTCTTCAGGAATCACAAAGCCCAGTTTATCCGGTTCTTCCAGCGTGTACAGGGTGGCTCCGACATACCAGTGAGCAGCTGCGATATCGCCTGACTGGACCAGCGAAACAATGTCGTAAGAAAAGGCAGAAATTTTATCCGTGCGTTCCAGCAGCCACGCTTGAGCTTCCTCAAGTGCAGCACTGTCACCGGTGTTTACCGAGTGGCCATTTTTAATAAGGGCGACACCGATAGTCTCCCGCAGATCATCCAGCATTGTGATTTTTTTGCCTTTGTCGGGAAGTGCAAAGAAATCGTCCCAGGTTTTGATTTCGCCTGCTTCAGCCTTGTTGTAGAAAATTCCAACCGCGCCCCAGGCATAAGGAAGACAAAAAGAACTTTCCGGATCAACCTTTGAGCGCATATTGGCTGGGTCGATGTTCTCAAATCCTGGCAATGTATTGACCTTGGCATCGTACAGCAAATCCAGTTTCTGCATGATGTCCCGCATGTGAACTGACGGGAATACTATGTCGTATCCGGTCGCACCCGCCTGAATCTTTGCCAGCATTTCTTCGTTTGTGCCGTAGGTATCAAGAGATACTTCAATCCCGGTTTCTTCGGTAAAGCGGGTCAGAACTTCTGGGTTAATGTAATCGCCCCAGTTATAGATATTGAGCTGGCCCTGGGCATAAGCAGATTGAGCAATAACCATTGCGCCTACAAACGCTATGGAAAATTTTGCTGTCGTTAAAAATTTACATACAAATCTAGTGGGTAACTTACGCATTTCTTACTTTCCTCTCTGTGTGATTTTGGGGTTTCAAATTCGCCATAGAACCGAACTACTATAGGCAATAATTCAGCATTGCTGTTGTGTTAATGTAATATATTTGTCTTTATTAAGTAATGTAATTATTCTACCACAATCGCTCAAAATCTATCATGAGAGATATTTTTTCCCTATCGACGCCATATATTTTTCCGAAATTTGAGGAAAAACTCAAGGTCGCATTACCAGACCTTCCTAGGCTGGAAGCCCAGGTGGTGCAATACATGGTTCTGAATATCGGTGAATTGAGTTTCGAGACTGGCGTTTCAATTGCCGAAAAGGTTGGTGTCAGTGAAGTTACGGTAAGTCGTTTATTGCGTCGTTTGGGATTTCAGGGAATGCGCGG
>JAKZRU010000100.1:0-9941 GCA_047517965.1 Gammaproteobacteria bacterium
TTAAGGAACATTAGATCGAATTCGTATAATATTACTTTCTGGTAGAATCAAGTTCAGGAGGAAAAAGGTTATGTTTGCACTCAGAACACCAGATGAAACTCGCACAGTTACAGTCGACGGATACCAGATTGTTACTTACAGTTACGGCTCTGGCGACGATATTCTGTTTCTTCTCAACGGTGGCCCAGGTCTTCCTTGCGACTACTTGCGAGATCCTCATATTCCATTGGCTGACGAAGGTTACCGCGTAGTCGCATTCGATCAATTGGGTTGCGGCAATTCCGACCGACCGGATGATACTTCCCTATGGGATATCAATCGCTATGTCGAAGAAGTCGAAACAGTACGCAAAGCACTCGGACTTGAACGAGTTCATCTACTAGGACAGTCCTGGGGAGGGTGGCTAAGTATTGAGTATGCTCTAACTTACACGCAAGAAATTCGCACGCTAATTCTTGCAAATACCTGCGGCGACCTACCTCATTTGACTACAGAACTCAATCGAATGAGAAATGCACTTGGTAGTGAAACTGAAGCAATGATGCTTCATCACGAAGCAATGGGTACGATTGACCATCCTGAATACCAAGCGGCTGTCACAATCCTAAACTATAGACATGTTTGCCGCTTGAAAGAGTGGCCATCTTCTTTGCTCGCTTCGGTGAATGACTGGAATATGGGGCCTTATGGTACCATGCAAGGTCCGAACGAATTTCTGTACATTGGAAACCTGAAAGATTGGAATCGAATTCCAGACATGCATCAACTAACAATGCCTACCTTGATAGTAACCGGCACTCATGATGAAATCGGGCCAGCTTGTGCACTTCGAATGAACAACGTATTGCCAAATTCCGAAGTTGTAGTTTTGCCCAATAGTTCGCACGTGCCATTTTATGAAGAACCGGAAGACTATTTTGCTGCTCTCAAGAAATTTCTCACAAGCCACTGAGCAAGTACTAGCCATCATCAGTTTCCCAAGCTTGAAATGATGAAGGCCGCTGTTTGTTACCGGTTCGGTCAACCGTTGGTTATCGATGAAATTGCCATTGACGAGCCTCGGGTTAACGAAGTCAAAGTCCAGATTTCTGCCTGTGCGATTTGCCATAGTGACATTCTCTATATGGATGGAGCTTGGGGCGGCAGATTGCCCACAATCTTCGGGCATGAAGCGTCCGGCAGGACCACGTCTTGCGGACCAGGAGTTGAAAATGTAAAAAATGGTGATAAAGTCATAGTATCACTTTTGCGCTCTTGTGGGGAGTGCTTTTTCTGCAGCCAGCAACAATCGAATCTGTGCGAACATGTTTTTGCAACTGACGAGCCAAGGCGCCTGCAGACCGTTCATGGAATGGCAGTACATCGAGGTCTCGGTACTGGCTATTTTGCAGAATTCGCTGTTGTCCATCAGTCGCAGGTTGTAAAGATTCCAGACAAGTTGAATGTATCCAGCGCATCACTGCTTGCATGTGGCGTCATAACAGGATTTGGGTCAGTCATGAATACGGCCTCGGTTAAACCTGATAGCCATGTAGTCATCATCGGGGCCGGTGGTGTCGGAATCAATTGTATCCAAGCCGCTAGAATCAGCTCAGCTGCCACGATCACTGCCATTGATCCGAACCCAGATCGACTGGATATCGCCAAGCGATTCGGAGCTACGCATGCTGCCAACCCCGATCAGATCAATCCTGCTGATTTTATAAAAGAATTGACTATGAACCGTGGAGCTGATTTTGTGTTCATAGCTACCGGTCATCCGGACGCAACCGATGGCGTATTTCGATTGATTCGTCGGGGCGGAACTCTAGTTCTCGTCGGAATGCCGCCGACTGGCACACATCTGATGCTTGAATCGGTAGAATTTATTGATGCAAATCAATCAATTCTGGGATGCAAAATGGGCAGTGCGAACTTACAATCAGATATTCCGAAATTAGTTGATTTGTATCAGTCAGGAAGATTGGAACTGGATCAACTCGTGTCAGGAAAATACTCTCTGGAAAACATTAATGACGCCATTGAGGCGACCCGAAATGGGGTTGGACTTCGAAATGTAGTTATTTTCAACTAATTTCCAGAAACAACCCTACCGGATTCTTCTCGTACAACCGCAGCAAGCTGTTTTGCAATTTGATTGATAGTATTTCGGTCTGTTCCTTCGACTAGAATTCGAATAACAGGTTCGGTACCAGAGGCACGTAGAAGTATACGCCCGTTACCGTTTAAATCTGCTTGCGCTTTGTCAACTGCTCTACTGGTTTCAGGCCACTGATCAAGATTGAGTTTGCTAATGGGCGCGTTGCGATCTTTCATATAAACATTTTGACTCACTTGGGGAACCAGTTTCACACCTTGTGTAAGTTCGTGTAGCGATTTGTCGGTACTGATCATTTCAGCAAGCACTTCTAAAGCAGCGATGAGACCGTCTCCCGGCAATCCTGCTTCACCATTCAAAATATGCCCGCATTCTTCACCTCCTAAGCTCCAACTTCGTTCTGCCAGACGCTTTGAAATATATCGATCGCCAACTTCGACGCGCTCAAATGGAATGCTATTTTCCGATAGTGCATCTGCCAATCCCATATTGCTGACTTGAGTACCGACAACGCCTCCGTTTAATATCCCCATTCGCTTTCTTGCCATTGCTATGACATAAAGAATCTGATCTCCGTTGACAAGATTTCCCTCTGCATCGACCATCACCACCCTGTCACCATCTCCGTCCAATGCTATCCCAACATCTGCCTGGTATTTCAGTGTACAACTTTTGATAAATTCGGCATTTGTGGAGCCGCAATCGAGATTGATATTAAATCCATTGGGTTTGTCAGCTACAGCCACAACATCTGCACCTAGCTGAGACAATACATTCGGAGCAATTCGATAGCTCGCGCCATTTGCACAGTCAACCACGATACGCAAACCATTCAGTGGCTGAGTAGCACATGCACACAAATGCCCGACATACAATTCCACCGGATTGTCGATTCTGCGGGCTTTTCCTAGCAGTTCGGATGAGACTACACGAATCGATTGATTCATCATTTCCTCAATTCCTCTTTCGATTGCAGCTGGTAACTTTCCGCCATCGGAATTTAGAACTTTTAGGCCGTTATCTTGAACTGGATTGTGAGATGCGCTGATGACAATTCCAGCCATGGCGCCTGTAGACCTGCAAAAGTAGGATACAGCAGGAGTAGGTACTGGTCCCAGCAATGCAATATTGACTCCTGAAGAAAGCAAGCCGCTGGTGAGCGCAGACTCCATTACATATCCTGAAACCCGCGTATCTTTACCTATAATGACTTCACCTAATTCAGCCATTTGCTCGCGAAAAACAGTACCTATAGCCCAGCCAAGCTTTAGTACTGTCTGCGGGGTGATGGGCTCGTAACCGAACTTGCCGCGCACACCATCTGTGCCGAAAAGTTTCATGTTACAAACCGGCTACGAAAAGTATTTCGATGGCACTTCAAGTATGGGAACCGACGAATTTCATCAGAGTTCGCCATTCGCCGAAAATTAGCCCGAATCAAGCCTCGCCACTGGCGGGATGGTCCATACGCGGCTTGACTACTGTCTTTCTTCTCCGCCCACCGGATTTCTTCGGTTCATCTGTTGATGTAGATGATTCATTGGAATCTGAATACGAGGGGCGAATTTCGCGTCCTTCCATAATGTCGTCAATCTGACCCGACTCCAAAGTTTCCCACTCAATTAGAGCTTTCGCCATCACTTCAATCTTATCCTTGTTGTCTTCAATGGTCTTTCGTGCTCTAGTGTACTGCTCATCAATAATCCGAGTTACTTCTTGATCAACTTGTTCCGCGACTGCATCACTCAAGTTCTGGTGCGTGCTCACATCACGCCCAAGAAACACTTCTGATTGGTTGTCACCGTACACCCGAGTTCCCATGGAATCGCTCATTCCCCAACGAGAAACCATTTTTTGTGCCAAGTCTGTCGCTTGCTCAAAATCATTGGAAGCTCCAGTAGTCATCTGATTCATAAATATTTCCTCAGCGATTCTACCGCCCATCAAAACCGCAATTCTAGCGAGGAGATATTCGCGGTTATGGCTATAGCGATCCTCTTCAGGCAACTGCATGGTTACACCTAAAGCTCTTCCGCGCGGGATGATCGTCACTTTGTGTACCGGATCGGTATGATCCAGTACCTTGGCCACGACTGTATGTCCTGATTCATGATACGCAGTATTCCAACGCTCTTCTTCCGGCATCACAATAGACCTTCGTTCAACTCCCATCACAACCTTGTCCTTGGCCATCTCAAACTGTTCCATTGTCACAGTCTTGCGGCTGGCACGCGCGGCAAACAACGCTGCTTCATTCACCAGATTGGCAAGATCAGCACCTGTAAATCCGGGTGTACCTCGTGCAATGATGTTGGTATCTACATCTTCGTCTATGGGAACTTTCCTCATGTGAACTTTCAAAATCTGCTCACGACCGCGAATATCCGGCAAGGGCACATGCACTTGCCTGTCAAACCTTCCAGGACGAAGAAGTGCTGGATCAAGAACGTCGGGGCGGTTGGTCGCAGCGATTACGATCACACCGTCACTCCCCTCAAATCCGTCCATCTCAACCAGCAACTGATTCAATGTCTGTTCTCGTTCATCGTGGCCTCCGCCAAGTCCGGCTCCACGTTGACGACCGACTGCATCAATTTCGTCAATGAAAATGATGCACGGCGCATTTTTCTTACCTTGTTGAAACATGTCGCGCACACGAGATGCACCAACACCGACAAACATCTCGACGAAATCTGACCCCGAAATCGAGAAAAACGGCACTTTGGCTTCGCCGGCTATCGCCTTAGCCAGTAATGTTTTACCAGTTCCTGGATTGCCTGTCATGAGCACGCCGCGCGGAATCCGTCCGCCCAGATTGGTGAATTTCGCCGGTGCACTCAAGAATTCGACAAGCTCGCCAACTTCTTCTTTGGCTTCCTCTACTCCCGCCACATCCTCGAAAGTAACTCGATTCTTGTCTTCCGTGAGCAAACGCGCCCGACTCTTACCGAAGCTCATCGCACCTCGACCTCCACCACCTTGCATCTGGCGCATGAAGAAAATCCAGACACCGATCAGCAGCAGCAACGGGAACCAGCTTATGAACAATTGCATCAGCAGTGACGGGGTTTCTTCTTTCTGTACTACTATGGTCACACCCGCGTTAACCAAGTCATCAACAAGTTTGGGGTCATCTGGAAAATAAGTCAGGAAAGGATCACCACTAGTGAAGGTTCCCATGATCGTTCTGCCATCTATAACAACTCTGTCTACTCGGCCTTGCTTGACGTCTGCAAGAAATGTGGAGTATTCAAGTTCTTTTCGGGTTTCGTTCTCGGTCGGAGCGAAATTCTTGAATATCGCCATCAGCACCATCGCAATGACGACCCATAAAATGAGATTTTTCGTTAGATTGCCCAAAGTGATTCTCTTGCTTTCGCTTTCGTTGGAACGGTAGATAATACTGAATTGTTCATTCTGTTATTCCAGACTGACGCAGTCAGATTAAACAAATTGTGGGGACAAAAAGGTAATTTTACAAGACCAAGAGTCAAGTAATTGATTGTGTGGCTTCCATTTTAGCAAATTAATGGCCAAACGATGAATATTGCACATCGTCATTTTTGCTGTCAATACCAGCTCTTCACGTTCTCGTTGATACATATCCAGCGTACCATCGGTTCAACTGAAATTGACGTGGGAGGTATGGGGATAGACTTTTCCGAAAACCCGGATTCAAAATCCCGAGCGGTAAGGAGATTTCTGAAGAAGCCGTCTCCCGACATCCTCGCCAACCGGACAGGTTTCAATTCAACTCCTGAAAACAAAACCCGATCACACCTTCGTGCTGACTTGGGAAGGCGGGGACCCTGATCGGGCATGCAACCGCAAAAACCGCAATCTATATCATAACCATCAATCTGCCAATGGTGCAGGCGATCGTGCTTGCGTGCGTTTACATTGCCAATCGCCGTGCCTTTCGCAACGCTGCGGTTCGGTCAGGCCCGTGTGAGTGCGCCCACTGGGCGCTGTAGGTCAGCATTATTTGACGTTGAGGGGGAGCGCGGCGAGACCTCGGACGACAGTCGATCGCCGGTAGCGCGGCACGCCCGCAGCGAGCTCGATGGTGCCTAGCGTGCGGAGCGCCTCGGTAAAGAACGGCGCTCGCCTCCATGCGTGCAAGCTCAGCACCGATGCACTGGTGGACTCCGTGTCCGAACGACGTGTGCCTAGGGCCTTGGCGCGTGATGTTGAAGGTATCAGCATGCTCGAACGCTGCCTCGTCTCGATTGGCCGATCCGGTAAGCAGAATGACGCCATCGCCGGGCTGGATCGTGCATCCGCGCACGGTGATCTCCGCCTTCGCGATCTGGAAGTCCGTCTGCACGGGACTATCGAAGCGCAGCATCTCGTTCACCGCGTCGCGGATCCGGCCTGGCTCCTCGCGCAAAAGCTGCATCTGCTCGCGATTGCGTGCGAGCGCGAGCATGCCGTTGCCGATGAGGTTGGTCGTGGTTTCATTGCCCGCGATCATCAGCACGCTCAGCATGTCACAAGCTTCCACCGAGCTGATCGCATCGCCCACGTCTACTTGCCTCGCGAGCGTGCTCACCGCATCGGTCTCACTCGACCGCATCCGGTCATCAGTCAACAGCGTTTTGAAGTAGCGTCGGATCTCGGCGCCTGCGCGGTGAGCGGTCTTGCGCTGCTGGTGCGTGGCGATCATCTCGAGTAGCCGGGCGCGTTCGTGCGACCAGGTCTCCCAGCGGCTACGGTCGTGCTTGGGGATCCTCATCATCGCGAGCATCACGTGCATGGCAAGGGGCTCGGCGACCTCGGCGATCCAGTCGACCGTCCGGCGTCGTGCCGCGCGCTCGACGAGTTCGGTCGCGATTTTCGTGATGGTCGCATCGAGCGCCTTGATCTTCGCCTTGGTGAAAGCCTTGGCGGCCACCTTGCGCAGGCGCATGTGTTCGGGAGGATCTACGAGCAGGATGCTGTAGTCATCGGGGGCTGGCGGCAGCACGCTCGTCGTCGTGCCGCGCCACCTTGGATCGTTGGAGAAGCGCTCGTGATCCTTCGCGGCCGCGAGCACGTCCTCGTACCGTGTAAGCACCCAGCTTCCGAGGATCACGCTTCGGTGCACGGGGCTTTGTCGGCGGAGCCGTGCATAGGCCTTGTACGGGTTCTGGATGACGTCGGGTGACAGGGGGTTGTAAGTCGCGCCGCGGCTTGCCGTCTCCCAGAGGCCGACGGCATGCGCGCCAAAACTCCTCCATCGTTCGCGGTTCAATACGGCTTACGTTTCATTACTGCGCATTCTGATTTATATGAACAGTGATTCTGAAATTGTCTGAACACTTGTTTTCACACATTCCGATAGCGATGCAATTCCACGTCTGGTTAATGATTTTCTTTTTACTTCAAGTCCGCTCTCCCCGTCAAGTATCAATCTCTTACTCATCGCCGGTTCGGCTACACACAGTATCTTACAGTACCCATGCGAACCTGCGGCAGTCGATCGTGCTTGCTTGCGTATACATTGAATTGCCAATCGTGCTTATGGAGTCACCTCTCGGATTGAGTGCCCATCTTCGATCGCGACAGGCAAGAAAAGCGCCGAAAATACGCTGTCGATCGGTTGCTTTAACACATTTGGGCCATACTTTCTACCGGAAATGATCCAACGCATGGTTGCCAATGATCCGATGCAGACAATCAATCTTGTGGACGGTGATCAGCGTAGGATTCTAGGAAGCCTGCAAACCGGTGAAACCGAACTGGCACTGCTCTATGATCTTCATCTTCCTGATGAACTGGGTGTAATTCCTCTTACCCAGTTTACCCCCTACGTTTTGTTGGCTGATGGTCATCCACTCGCTAACAAATCGGCATTAACTCCGACAGAACTAGCCGAATATCCAATGGTTAATTTTGGATACCCCGCTCAGCCGGAACTACTTTACCGAAATCTTGGAAAGTGCAGGTATCACACCGCGAATTGCGCATCGTTCTTCCAATTTCGAAATGGTACACGGTCGGGTTGGACATGGTCTGGGCTATACTTTGCTTGCTACGAAACCGGCTTCGCCAATGACATATGACGGGCGTGCGCTTGTCAGCCGCCAACTTAAAACCAAGGTTGATCCAAGCCGGGTTGCCCTGGTGTGGCGCAAAAACACGGAGTTATCCAAACCAGCCGAACATTTCCTGTTGTTCTGCCACGAATTCTTCGGCCTCCAAGTTTAGTCAATCGGTGTACCAGATTACCTATACCCACATTGCGAATGGCGTTGGATATGGTAGTTTATATACTGAAAATATCCGATGGAGAATTCAAAATCGAATTTATTTCGTAGCTACTTTTTCACATTCCCCAAACTCAATTTCATTAAGTGCAAAACTAGATGGCTGATACTAAAATGAAAAATTAGGAAATCCCAATTTGAAACCGAGAATAAAATTTTGCTAGATACTTAACTTTCATTCAGTTATTGAGTAGATCAACAAACGAATAATCTTGTTGCCTCATAATTTTATAGATTAGCGGACAGCTTTCCAGACTGCCTCCACGCTGTTTGTAAAATCGTCATATGGCATATAATGGATGATTGCTTCCACCAATCGAATTAAGAGGCACATCCAGCCTTGAGGCTATTCGGCTACGCCCGCGTATCGGTTAGCCAGCAACTCCCCGGCAATCAAGTCAAAACACTTCAGACAGAGGGTATGGAACTGCATCGACTATTCACCGACAAGGCGAGCGGGCGCAATCTAAAAACAAATAATATCCATAGCTGTAAGGCCACTGTGGGCAATGCCCCGGCAGGCTCGAATGATAGTGCCGGAACGGGCTGTTTCCGCTCCAGCATCACTAGGTCGACCGTTCTGCTGTGCCGTAGGCTACCCTTCTGCCGTACCGTCTGGAAAACGCCTGGATTCAACTTCGACAAATTCATAACATGGATTGTCTGTGGTCCAATGCTCCGTTCCGGCATCTTCTGGAGTTCAGGGGTCAAGCCCGCCGATAGAAGATAGTAGAGTAAGTGTCATGAATGAAGCGAGGCACTCGGAGATGCCCAGAAGGGTTGCCATTATCGGTGCAGGAGTCTCTGGACTAGGCGTAGCCTGGGCACTGCAGCGGCATCCCGCACGATTCGATTTTCGATTGTTCGAAGCGCAGGCTCAGGTCGGTGGCAACGCCATCACGGTCGACATGCCGCAAAAAGATGGCACCTCAATCCCGTTCGATATTTCCGTCACTGCGTGCATTCCATCGGTATACCATCATATTCTTTTGGTCATGCAGCAATACGGTATCGATCTGGTCGATACTAGGTACAGCTACAGCGTAAAGTATCGTGGTGGCGTCTATGCTCACGATTTCGATCCGACATCAGGAGGGATTTGCAACCGGAAATCGAGAAATTCCAGAAGCTCCTGAGACGTCTTAAATGGTTTGGCCAGCTCAATCGATCCAAGTCCCGATTGCTCAATGCTCTCAATCCGTTCAACTACGTCAGCATGGGTGCGATTCTCAACTTGGGCAGGTTCTCCGGAGATTTCAGGTACAAGATACTGAAGCCCATGTTCATCAACTTCCTGATGGCCACGAATGTGTTCGACATGCCCGCGTCACTGTTTTGCCGGTATCTGGAGTTCTTCGATATTGAAACCGCAACCCCGATGCAGACCTGGGACCTGGGCACGCGGCGTATCTATGAAGAAATGTCGGCTGGCTTTCAGAACAAGATATATCTTAACCGGCCCGTCCGAAAGGTATACCGGCGTCCTACCGGTGTAGTGGTAGAGGACGAAAACAGAAACACAGAGACGTTTGACGATGTCGTTTTTGCGTGCAACGCGAACCAAACGCTGATGATTCTGGATAAACCGACCTTCC
>JAKZRU010000101.1:0-10506 GCA_047517965.1 Gammaproteobacteria bacterium
GCCGAATTTGATTTATCAGTATCGTATTGCTGAGCAGTTGCCGATCCGAGATGGCAACGATGCGTTGAGGGTCATATATGGTCTCCCTCCGTTATGCAAGGCTTGATTACACATTGACGACATAGTTAGGTTGCGGTCATATATCCGGCTTTTGAATTGAGGAATTGTATTTTCTCCTCTAGCCTTGATGAAATTCGCGCACAAGATCCTTATCAATTACTCGGTTTCTTACAACCATTGACCTTCCCAGGTTCTTCCTGTGCCGGCATCTCCTGTTTTGTCATCAATCTGTTTTCTTACCTATGCAATCCCTCGGCAGGTTTCCGGTTTACTCTTGTCGGTCTATCGACTGACTGTCTTCGATTATTTTTTCAGATGCACTGTTGCTTTAAGGCTTCATCCGAACTCAACAACTGCATCTTTGTTTACCATCGCTCCACGCATGGGTGTGGCTGACAAGCCATCACAACACTCGCGGATCGTAGTGCAGCTCTTTAGCCAACAGCACCCAGCCGATCCGCGCCATCTTATTGGCGATCGCAAGGGTCGCCTTATGACGACCGCGGCGTTTTGCAACCTCGCGCGCCCAACGGCTGAAAGGATCTTTTTTATCCTTCGCCTCAGCCGTCCTCAATACTGCACGAGCGCCGTGAACCAGCATGGTGCGTAGATAACGGTTGCCACGCTTGGAGACGCCAAGCAGAATCGATTTGCCACCGGTGCTGTGCTGTCGCGGGGTCAGTCCCAGCCATGCCGACACCACCCGGCCACACTTGAATGCCTGGCCATCACCGACTGCTGTCATAAAACTGCTCGCTACGATCGGTCCGAATCCAGGTATCTCCATCAACCGACGCATAGGCTCTGAACCGTTCACCAGTACCTTGATTCGAGTGCCGTAGTCCTCCACCTCCTGCTCCAACTTGCGAAGATTCTGGTATTCCTTGGCCAACATCGAAACAAACAATCCATCGACTTCGAAACTGCTGCCAATCACACCGTCCTCATCCGGCGTGATCATCGACTCGATTAATCCATACAGGGCACTTTTGCCCAGCCCACTCGTCAATCCGCGTTCCGACAAATGCGCACGCAGCGCATTTCGCTTCTGTGTGCGTTGTCGCACCGCTTGCTGACGAAGACCATGCAACATCATCATGTTCTGCTGTTCCACCGTCTTCACCGCAACTGCACGAATCCCCGGACGACCGGAGGCTTCGGCAATGGCAATCGAATCATTTTTGTCATTTTTATTGCCTTGTACGTAAGGTGTCACCTTGTGCGCCGGAAGCAGTATCACCTCATGACCACACTGCTGAAACTGCCGTCCCCAGTAGTGCGAACCCGCACAGGCTTCCATCACTACCTTGCTCGGTTCCAGACCGGCAAAGTGGGACAATACCTTGTTTCGCTTCAGCATGCCACTGCCCGTAACTCTTCCATTTCGATTCAGCTCTGCATAGTGGAACACATTCTTTGCAATATCCAAGCCTATCGTTGTATTATTATTTCTGTTCATATTTGGTCTCCTCCCATTTGTTGATTGCTTTCCATACCATCGCTGATTTCTTCGCCGATGTAAAGTGGGGGGAGACCATCTCATCAATTACGTTGAACTTCAAATTCGCCGGGTCGGCGACCGCAAACCCACGCAGAGCTTTCGCTTCATCACCTCGCTTGATGTCACCAAAGCCAATGCAGCCGAGATTGTGGCAGCCGGTCGGGCGCGCTGGAAGATTGAAAACGAAGGGTTTAACCTGTTGAAACGACACGGTTATCACATGGAGCATAACTTCGGACACGGTAAACAGGGGCTGTCCGACACACTGATGACTTTAAACCTGATCGCATTTGCGTTCCATGCCGTATGCAACCACCTGTGCGAACTGTGGCAGGCCGCCAGAGCCAGGTTTTCCAGAAAACATCGGTTCTTTGTCGCCATCGACATCATCAACTGTTATCTTTACTTTGAAAACTGGCAAGCGCTTCTCAGTGCCACTGCCAACCCACAGCCACGACCGCCCCCGTAACTTGATATCGCCTTCCAGATGACAAGCCGGATACTCAATTTTGTCTTTTTCAAATACATGGGGATACATGCAAATTAAAATCAATTACCTAAAATGAGAACTGCTGTTTATCGACACTCGGCAATATCAAAAAGTGGAATTGGGCTTATGATGGTGCTTGCTATTTCTATGCGCAACTGTGTCGTGATCTAACCAATGGCAGTACTAATTTCGGTCCGTTTGGTCGGCTTACGAACTGCTCATTCTCTCTTCCCGTAGGTCAAATTTCTTGGGGAATGTGATTGAAATTAGGAAATTTGTAACAAATCAAAAATAGTTATATATCACTAATATTTTAACAAATCTCAAGTGGTCAGCTTTCGATAGATATCAGACACCTTAAGTGGAAGTTTGCGAACGTCATTTACCATCGTGTAGTTGACATGTCCATACATGTGCGGAAGATAATCATGTGCCTGCGAATCAATCGTTATGCAGAACGGATGTATGCCAGCATGTTTTGCTTCCATTAATGCCTGCCGCGTATCCTCAATTCCGTATTCCCCTCGATAGCCATCATAGTCGTCGGGCTTGCCGTCCGAAATTGTAATCAAGACTCGGGTTTTCGCATCTACATTCAATAACTTTTCACTTAGATGGCGAATGGTGACTCCCATACGTGTGTAGTCCTGTGGCCGAATGCCTGCAATTCGCGCTTTGACTTTGCTGTCGTACGGCTCCTCAAATGTCTTGATTCGATATAACTCGCAACGTTTGCGCGTCATACCGGAAAATCCATAAATTGCGTAACGATCACCCAGAGTTTGAAGCGCTTCGCAGAGTAGAACCAAGCTTTCTCGTTCGGCATCATTAATCCACCCCTTAGTCGATCCGCTGACGTCAACCATAAATATCACTGCCAGATCGCGTTCCAGTTTTCGAGATTTGATGAACAGTCGATCCGTCAATTCATTGCCTTCGAAGACATCAACATAGCTTTCTACAACCGCGTCAATATCAATATCGTCACCGTTCTTCTGCCGACGCAGCATTCGATCGTCTCCTCGCAACGCTTCAAAAGACTTGCGAATGTCCCGTACCAGATGCGAATACTTCTCCAGGATTGTCTCTACAATCCTCTCACTGCTGGGGTGCATTTCAAGTTCTCTTAGAACGCACCAATTTTTTCTGTAGTGTCGGCGCCGATAATCCCATTCATCGTAGAAATACGTCTCCTCCGCACCTGAATACACCTTTTCGTGACGGTCCTCTTCCATTTGGTTATCCTGCCTGTATTGTCCGTCTCCTGCGGGCACAAGATAGTCTTCGGGAATTTCACCAAAATCCTGAATAATGCTTTTCGCCGTCTGAATCACATCATTTGGTGGTACGACAGGTTGACCGTCAATGGTTAGTGTCATTTCCCATTCACCAGCCTCATCCGAATCGGGCTGGGTTGTAATACTCACTCGATTAAATTGGTTTTCAACCAGTTCGTCATCAGTTTCGAATTCTCTGACGATTCCTTCGGTGAGCGTCGCAAGGTCAGTTCGAAACTTCTCCTTCTCTATTTCCACTCGCTGTTTCGCAACTTGCCTCACGCGCTCCAAATCAATCATTCCCTGATAACAGACGGGGTTTGATAACCTGAAATTTTGGTTATACAGTTGCTGTGTGACGGCAAGCGAATCCAGAACATCAGAATCTGGCTTTCTAACCTGCTCCAGCAGTGAGTCGATGCCGTCGATATCGGGCAATGTCTCGGATAAAGTTTTCAATTCGTTCATTTGTCGAACAAGGCCAGGCAGTTCGCCTTTCATACGGTTAAGAAGTCGGATTTCTTCAACAGCCTCAAATAGCCGAAGCGCCCTTGCCTGATCTTGAAATTTAGTGATCGCCGTGCATACGATAGGAATGCCTGTATGTATGTCCACGCGGAATGTTCCAAAAAGCGTCTGAGCCAATAAAAATGCTCCAGTCGCCTTATAGAGTTGAAAATTGAGCCGTTCTGAATCAAACTGATTTACGAGTTCCGGCAGAAAGAGAGTTTCCGTGTCAGTCCAAGCTTCGCTGTCGGCACGTATCTCAAGCTCACGGCCGGAAACGCCCTTCACATATTTGTTCAGAATTCCGACGACATCACCAAATGAAACTGAGTGTCTTTTCTGACTAAGTCTGTCAGCAAATTTTTTCGCTTCTCTGAGTGAAGCGCTTCCGGGGTATAGACCCTGTCGGTCATAGATGTCCATCGCTTCAATGATCCACTGGGTGACTCCGTCCGAATCCATTAACTTGAATGCCTGAGAGACATGGCTTACGAACTGAAACGCCATCTCCGAGTTGGACTTCGAGATGACACCGGCCCAGTGCAAAGCGAATTCCTGCGACGATCTGTCCAATAACGAAAGCATTAGCGCCGGCTCGCTGGCTGTTCGGCGCGAAGTCAGGACTGCACCGAGCAATTCTTCCAGCTTTTCCTCAATTTCATTCGCAGAATGCGGCTTCTTCACAGGATTGATTCCGATGGTGAAATGCCATCACTGATTTAGAAAAGTGATGAAGCCATTTCTTGAATGGCAGTCAATATTTCCGGATCATCCGTCAAAGTCTGAGTAACTGAGGCATTGCATGCTTCAAGCGGATCAATTCCAAAGACAATCAGTTTGGCTGCATGTACGAGAAGACGGGTGCTCGCTCCCTCTTCTAGGCCACTGCCCTTGAGATTGCGTGTCATCCTAGCGAATCGAACCAGAGAAACAGCGGAAACTTTATCAATCCCGGATTCATGCACGATGATGGATTGCTCAAGTTCCTTCTCAGGATAATCAAATTCAAGTGAAAGGAAACGTTGGCGGGTGCTTTGCTTCAAGTCTTTCAATACGCTCTGATAGCCAGGATTGTAGGAAATCGTCAGGTTAAATGCCGGAGCAGCATGAAGCAGTTCGCCGGTTTTCTCGATGGGCAATACTCGTCGGTAATCTGCGAGAGGATGAATGACTACCGTGGTATCCTTTCGCGCCTCAACGATTTCATCAAGATAACAAATACCGCCAACGCGAACAGCTCGGGCGAGTGGACCGTCAACCCACCTGGTTTCACCACCCACGATTAGATAGCGGCCAACCAAATCCGATGCGGTAAGATCATCATGACATGCCACAGTCACCAGCGGTAGGCGCAATTTCCAAGCCATGTATTCCATGAATCGAGTCTTTCCACAACCTGTTGGCCCTTTCAATAAAACAGGAATGCGATTCTCATGAGCACTTTCAAACAAGTGAACTTCGGATCCTTGAGATGCGTAAAACGGCTCATCCTTTATGGAATAATCTTCACTTTCTATTCTGTACATTCGAGTTTACCTTCCGATTTTCTCTCGCGGTTGAAGCTCAGCAAAAGAGTATATTATGTTCGTCTTGTTGCTTGACAGACTTAATCTTTTACCAATCTTCCAATGTCTTCACATCCAAATCAATTCGCCGACAATAAAATTCTTCTTGATGAATCTCTCAGAAATAGCATCGTCGAAAGACTTTCAAATTTTGACAGAAAACCGATCCGGAAACGTGAGCTTAGACAGGCCGCGGTTGCATTTACGATCTTGAATGAAGACTCTGGAAGTGCAGCTAGTTTTCTTCTCACCCGACGGCCCAAACATCTGAGACGTCACGGAGGTCAATATGCCCTGCCAGGCGGCAGATTGGACGGTGATGAATCAGCACTTGAAGCCTCACTGCGTGAACTGCAAGAGGAAATAGGTATAGATGTGTCCGAAAATGAAGTGCTTGGATTTCTAGACGATTACGAGACTCGTTCGGGATTCGTTATTACTCCAGTCGTTGTATGGGCAGGTGAAAGAAATGAACTTCACCCTGATCCAAATGAAGTTGCATCCGTTTTCAGAGTGCCGCTTGCAGACCTGAAATCACCGAAAATTCCAGTTTTGGAAAAGTTAGCGGAGAGTGGAACAAGAGTGCTATCAGCACCACTGGATTCAATCGGACATCGGGTGTTTGCACCGACTGCAGCCTTTTTGTTTCAGTTCAGAGAAGTTGCCCTGTTTGGTCGACACACACGTGTAGCCCATTTCGACCAGCCGAAATTCGCTTGGAAATGATCTAATTTAGCAGAGACTTTGTGTCGTACCGAAGGGATCAGTCCTTCAACTTTGCCAATTTATCCTGTAGAGAGTGATTTACTATGGGGTGCACAAATTGAGAAACATCTCCTCCCAACTGGGCAATTTCCTTAACAAGTGAAGCCGCAACAAAGGCATAGTCTTCAGCTGGTGAGAAAAACAGAGTTTCGATATATGGATCAAGTTGTCGATTCATCCATGAGAGCTGAAACTCATACTCGAAATCTGAAACTGCCCTCAGCCCTCGGATCACAATTTTTGAGTTCACTTCCTTGGCAAAATCAATCAGCAATCCTGCAAACCCAACAACGTTGACGGTAGGCAGGTGAGCTGTGGTTTCTTTGATCAGCTGAACGCGTTCCTCTAGAGAGAACAGCGTCTTTTTATCCTTGCTGAAAGCGACAGCCACTGTCAACTCATCAAAAATTTCTGTTGCGCGTTCAATCAGATCATTGTGACCCTTAGTAACCGGATCAAAGCTGCCCGGATAGATTGCTCGTGTGATTCGTTCTGCATGCTCCATGTTTTCGCCGATTCTGGAATGTTTCTAGCCGCAACCAGATTGTAAAAATATACATTATGTATGCATAGAGAAAGAGAAAACTGAAATTCTATAAGAGTTGCTGAGGTAAGTGTTCCGTCAAAACGACGAATGGCACGTTAGAGTTTCATGTTGCAGCCAGACCTTGAAGCCACAACTTGTGTGTCAACCAGCAACTATTAACTCTACAACTTCAATTTTGCACAAATTGAAGCAGGTAGTGGGTACGAGAGCCTGACTGATAATTCCTCAAAATTTTCCATTGCTCCGATAGTTGATTCAAACCTTCACTTCGTTCCATTTCTACATAGACGTGGGCATTCGAATTCAAGCAGCCGATTGATTCGAGGAGTTCAACTGAACTCAAAGCCATGCCTCGATAAAAAGGTGGATCTACAAATACAACATCGAACTTTTCTTCGATAGTTCTCAAGTAAGCCAACGCCTCACTGCACACAAACAAACATTGATCTGCAGAAAGTTCAGCGGCGGTTTGATGCAAGCTGCGTATACACCTCCGATCAATATCCACAAAAACAGCGGATTCTGCACCTCGGGAGAGCGCTTCAAAACCCAACGCACCGCTTCCTGCATACAAATCCAGACACTTCGCCCCTTCTATGCGCATCTGCAGCCAGTTGAACAACGTCTCACGCGCTGCATCAGTCGTAGGTCGTATGTCTAGCGAGGAGCCAAACCGAATGACTCGGCGCCTCCACTTTCCCGAAATGATTCTGAGTTTGCCTTGCAATCTGTATTACCTTCAATCGAATCTACATCGAACATAATATAATTTGTTGATTGTTTCGCCGTACGCACTGCAACTTCACACTAAACCAAAATTGCGCCAACTTTTAGTTGCTCACGGTATCGTCCTGATGGGTAAAAGCTCAACGCCATAAATATTATCCTTCGACCATCTCTTACTAATTATTTGGATGAACAAGCCGCAAAAACAGACAACATCCAGCCAAAATAAGAAATTTAGTTTCTTTGATGTACTGGCCAGAACCCGCAAGTCAGTCTCCGCTGGACTTGCCAATCTGTTTGCCAGTGCTTCATTTGTACATCAGAGTGAAATCGATAATCTTTCCGATGCGCTGATACTCAGTGATGTCGGTTATGCAGTGAGCGAATCAATCATAGACTCTGTCAGCGCCTCAATGAAGAGGTCGAATATTTCCGGCGCCCAAGTCGCTAATCTCGTACGTCGGAAGCTCATACAAATTCTCGAACCTGCAGAAACAAATTTCAACTTGGAAAAGCATACACCGCCTGTCATCATCATGATGGTCGGCGTGAATGGAGTAGGCAAAACCACAACTAGTGCAAAAATTGCGGGGTATTTACAACAACAGGGGCATTCGGTAATGCTGGCAGCTTGTGATACTTTCCGTCCAGCCGCTATTGAACAGCTCCAGACTTGGGGGGAAAGGCTAAACGTTCCGGTTATCGCACAGTCTGCCGGAGCCGATCCCGCAGCTGTCGCACATGATGCTCTGCATGCGGCTACTGCTCGAGACATGTCTATTTTGCTAATCGATACTGGGGGACGGCAACAAACGCGCGACGACCTGATGAGACAGCTTGGAAAAATTCGACGAGTAGTTTCAAAAATTGAACCCTCAGCACCCCATGAAACACTGATCACAATTGATGCTGGCACAGGTCAGAATGCCATCTCCCAAGTAGAACAGTTTCACAAGCATTCCACACTGAGCGGCATCTGTGTTTCCAAGCTTGATGGAACGGCAAAAGGTGGCATCGTTGTGGCGCTCACCCAACAATTTGCACTACCTTTGCCGTTTATCGGTGTTGGAGAAGGCATCGGTGATATTGCACCGTTCAAAGCAGTAGACTACGTAAACTCACTATTGGGTCTCGAATCTACAGAATTCCCTGTCAATTAACAATGATTCGATTTTCCAACGTCACTAAGCAGTATCCAAGCGGACAGACTGCACTTAGAAGTGTGAGCTTTGCAATTGAATCTAATCAACTGGTCTTCCTAACCGGGCACTCCGGTGCAGGTAAATCAACACTGATCAAACTGATCACGCTGAAGGAAAAGCCAACACATGGTCACGTTTTCGTCAACGACAGAAACCTTTCAGCGCTGGCAGGCAATCAGATTGCCTATTACCGCCGATCTATCGGCGTGGTTCAGCAAGACCACAAACTGCTATTTGACCGTACTGTTATGGATAACATTGCACTTCCGCTAATTGTCCGAAACATGGAAATGTCGAAGATTCGACGGAGAATATCAGTGGTATTGGAAATGGTTGGACTACGCGGCAAAGAAAAGGCTTATCCCATCAATCTTTCAGGCGGAGAACAGCAACGGGTGGGAATTGCAAGAGCAATCGTAGGGCGCCCGCAATTGATCATGGCAGATGAACCGACTGGCAACTTGGATGAGGAACTCGGTGATGAAATCATGGACATATTCAAACTGCTGGTGCAGTACGAAACCACAATTATCGTTGCTACGCATGACAGGCACCACTTTTCCGGACAGCGTTTCAACGTATTTGAGCTGCGAAACGGCATCATAACTCCTAGTAACATCGTCTGAATGGGAATGCGTAGTTTCTTACTATTACGTCTCCAGACATTCTTCTCATGTCTGGGTAGAATGTGGCGAACTCCTTTTCCGACGATTTTTACAGTTGCCTGCGTGGGGGTTATTTTGTCTCTTCCAGCTGGCTTGTACATGGCGTCGGTAAATTTGATTCCCGTCGCAGGCATATTGAAAAATACCCCTGAACTGACAATGTACCTGTCAAAAAATGCGAACGACGATTTGAGTGCCAAACTATTTGATCAAATTCGAAATTTGCCTCAAGTCCATCATGCACGTCTGGTTTCTGCGGATGAAGCATTGGAAGATTTCAAGCAGCTTACTGGCCTGGACACCATAATTCAGTACGTTCCGGACAATCCATTGCCGACTGTGATTATTGTTCAACCTTACGAAAAATTTGCCAATCCAACTGATTTTCAGCAACTCGCGGACAAACTGAGGGGGTTCAAACTGGTTGATGCAGTTGAAGTCGACCTGCAATGGGTTAAGAGACTGTACAAAATCATCGAGTTGGCACGCATTGGTTTTGCGATCGTATCCGTCTTACTGATTGTGGCCGCAATTCTGTTGATATGCAATACTACCCGGCTCTCAATAGTCAGCCGTTACGAAGAAATCAAAGTAATCGACCAGATTGGCGGGACCCGAGCATTCATTCGTAGGCCATTCGTCTACATTGCTGTAATTCACAGCTTGCTCAGCGTTGCCGTGGCACTCGCCATAATCGAAGGAATTCGTATGTTCTTGAGAGAACCGATAAGTGAACTCGCTGCACTCTATAGCAGCGACTACCAACTGTCCGGACTCTCTCCTCTCACTTGGCTTGGAGCAGCTGCAACAGCATCTATTCTTAGCTGGCTTGCATCCAGAACCACTGTTCACATCTATCTGCGCCGCCTTAAATCCTCACAACCATGAGCTCTCTTGAAATTTTAATTTCTGAACCCAAATTTACTTGTACACAGGTGAAACTTTACAATTTATTAGCACTCTCATATAATGAGTGCTAGAATACAGTTAAGAATAAAATTCAGGTAATGTCAATATGAGTGAAAATTTTCCAGTTCGATTAAATTTTCAAAGTGGGGAAATTTCTTCCTACCTCAGGTCAGTTTATGCGCAGCCCATTCTTACTGCCGAAGAGGAGCGGGAATTGGCAATTCGCTATCATGAAAACGAAGACTTGGACGCAGCGCGCCGATTGATTCTTTCTCACTTGAGGTTCGTCGTT
>JAKZRU010000102.1:0-8291 GCA_047517965.1 Gammaproteobacteria bacterium
CTGGTAAATGGCAATTCGCGTTCCCACATCGACACCGACTGTCGGTTCATCAAAAACGAACAGTGAGAAATTTCGCGTATGACTTCTTGCCAGCATGACCTTCTGTTGATTTCCCCCAGAAAAATGTTCCACCGCTAACTCAATGCGTTCGCGGGGCAGTTTGAATGTTCCGGCAACATTTTCTACCATCTTCCTTTCAGAGCGCTTGTCCAGTAGCCATCCGCTAGATACCGGTCTTTCGCACAATGATGCGAGACTGATGTTCTCTCGAGCCGAGCGCATCATCACCAACCCATCAGTTTTCCGGTCTTGTGGCAGATAAAGTACCCCATGCCTCAGCATGGCCTGAATAGAGGCTCCCGTCACGTCAACTCCAGAAAGCGAAACCGTACCTCCTGATATGGAAAGCGCTCCGAAACAGGCCTGGGCGAATTCGGACTTTCCTGACCCAACCAATCCGGCGAGCCCAACAATTTCGCCCCGACAAACCCTGACGGATGCATTACGCACAGAGTCGTCCGCTGTATGCAGGTCACTGACGTCAAGAAGTGTCTCACCCGGCTGAAAATCAATCAACGGAAAAATTTCACTAACCACCCGACCCGCCATCAGTCGAACCAGCTCAATCTCAGTTGTTGACTTCGCATCAACCGTATCTACAAAGCAACCATCCCTCAAGACGGTAATTCGGTCGCCTATTTCCCGAATTTCCGAAATTCGATGTGTAATGTAAATGATCCCGATATTTTGACTTTTGAGCCTATTAATCAACCTAAACAGTTGTGAGGTCTCCTGCTGTGTCAGTGACGCCGTCGGCTCATCAAGAATCAGTATCAGCAGCTCCGAGCGAAAGGCCTTGGCAATTTCGACCATCTGCTGTTCGGCTCTGGTCAGCTGGTCCACCCTTCTGCCGATTGGAAGTTGAAACTCTAAATCTTCGAGCACTTCTTTAACCCGTTTGCGTATCGCGCGTTTCTGCAGAATTCCCGCTTGCACGATTTCCGAACCGAGGAACAAGTTTTCCTCCACAGTCATCTGCGGAACCAGGGAAAATTCCTGAAAGACGGCACTGATGCCGAATTCGCGGGCCTCATGCACCGAGTTCAGGTGGACAGACTCACCTCTGATCCATACTTCTCCAGCCGTTGGTTTGGTGGCACCCGCAACAATGGAAATCAACGTCGATTTTCCCGCACCGTTTTCACCAAACAATACATGCACTTCACCAGATTTTAATTCGAAATTCACGTCATTCAGCGCACGTACCCCGGGAAACTCCTTGGTGATGTTCACCAACCTTAGGAGCGACAATTCCTTTCCGTCAGACATCGTACTTCATGAACAACGAACATTTCAAAATACAAAACGAGACCTGGTTTTTGTTCAGTTGACCCGAAAGACAGGTTTGAATCCATCAGGAGCCAACGTTGAAGACGTATCGAACTCATCTATGTTGTCCTGACTCACCATGAACAATGCCGGACCGACATGTTTTTCATACGGCTGACCTTCAAGGACTCGAACCGCCTGATCAATCGCTATTCGCCCTTGAATCACCGGAGAGTCCGTCGGTGCGGCGAGAATCTGTCCACGTCTGATGCCACGGTCAACGCCAGGAGTGAAGTAGTAAGCCAGTATGCTAATTTGGTCCGTCAAATCCCGTGAACGCAAAATCGGAATGGCCGCCTCAGCAGTCACTGCCGTACCAACGATATAGGTCAGGTCAGGATGTGCCTCAAGCGTATCTTCCACGAGCTTTGCCTGAACTTCTTTGCCAGTATCTCCATATTTAGTCTCCACCAGCTGAACTGCGCTGTTTTCAACCGCGCTTACAAATCCAGCATTGCCTGCTTCAACCCAACCTGCCCCGGCTGGTCCGGGGAACCACGCAACTTTTACGGCAGGAGTACCTGAGGGATGTTTTTCAGAAAGATATGAACCTGCTTTCCCGCCCATCTCACCGAATGACACTAGGGACTTCGCTGAAAGCTCGTCTGAAGACATGCCATTGATCACATCAACTACCGGAATTCCATTGCCACGAATCTCTTTTACAAGATTGTTGAGACCGTCAAACGAAATGGCCCCAATGACAACAGCGTCCGCGCCTGCTGAAATGCAATCTTCGATTTGTGATATCTGGGTATTCAGTTCAGTGTATCCACCCGCTTCGACGAGCTGCATATTCACGCCGAGGCGATTTGCCTCTTCCGACACACCATAATCAACGCCCAACCAGTAAGCATCTTTCATGTGTGGGAACGATACGCATACCTCCCAGGGTTTTGATGCTTTCTCCAACGGTTGATATTCAATCGTCGTGCGGGGACTGCTCATATCAAATGGAGGATTCCAGACTTCCACCGGATACGGGAACCAGTCATCTGCCTGAACTGACGGGAAAACGACGAATGTCGTAAGTAGCGATCCGAGTATTGCTAACGTTGCTTTATTCATTACAACCTTCTCCTTTCAGAAACTAATTGAGTTTCTGAACATAATTGATAAATAAATTTGAGATATACATCATATCGAATCGCACATGTATTGTAAAATAGTAATTATTTCTAAGATATATCATTAAATCAGATACCATAATTATTAAATCTTTATTCTAATATTGAATCAGTAATAGAAGTTTGTGTCACTTATTTTAATTAATGATTACATATATTTATGATGGAAATATCAATTCAAATAGCCGTGCAAATTAAGATCAATCAGAAAATTTTACAAGTTCATATTATTAGATTTATTTCTTACAGATATTAATTTTTGTGATATATCCGTCTATCCGTCAGATTCGATATTTCCTGGCAGTGGCAAATTCTGGTCAGGTATCCCGTGCTGCGATGGAAATTAATGTTTCCCAGTCCGCAGTTACCTCCGCCATCAAATCTCTGGAAGAGATTATCGGCGCCTCACTTTTTGAAAGGCATTCGTCGGGTGTATCACTCACCTACGAAGGGAAT
Organism: Gammaproteobacteria bacterium; assembly: GCA_047517965.1. Lineage (GTDB taxonomy): Bacteria > Pseudomonadota > Gammaproteobacteria > Arenicellales > JAJDZL01 > JAJDZL01. The sequence goes on from JAKZRU010000102.1 coordinate 2,973, forward strand.
TTATTTCTGGGACATGCGCGTCATATCGTTGCCGCAATAGATGAAGCGGTGCGCCTGCCAAATCGCGTTCGAGAAACCGTTAAAGGCAGTATTGATCTTGCGGTAAGTTACACGGTTGCCGGCTACTTTCTTTCTTCATATCTCGCTCGATTCTCGAGAGGATTTACAAACGTACGCGTCAACCTAACTGAAACCGATAGACCCAATATTGAAGAAGGTGTCATCGCAGGGAAATTTGACCTGGCAGTAATGCTGACATCAAACATCATTAATCAAGAGGATATCTCATATGACACCTTGCTACAGTCTCGCCGCCGGCTATGGGTAAATACTCACCATCCTTTCATGGAATCCACTGAGATATCCCTGCAGGAAATTTCCTCGCAACCATACATTATGCTGACTGTGGATGAAGCAAGCAATACAGCTCAGAGATACTGGAATCGCACAAAGTACCGACCGAACACAGTTTTTCGAACTTTTTCAGTTGAAGCAGTTCGCAGCATGGTAGCGAATGGCATGGGAGTCACGATACTGTCAGATATGGTCTATCGTCCTTGGTCACTCGAAGGTCGGCGGGTTGAAGTTGTCTCAGTGTCGGATGACATTCCTACGATGGATGTCGGTTTGGCATGGTCTCGGTCCGCCGACATGAGTGACGCTGCCAAGGCATTCATGGAGTTCATGCATCTGTCAATCGGTCCCGAACAGCCACACTACTCTTTTTGAGTGCACGCTTTCCCTTCGCTTAGTCTGTTGCGACAATGAGCGTAATGATTTCCGAAATCAACGCGAGGAACGGGTATCCGAAATTCGTTTACCAATTTTCCTGAAGATCGCATTGCTAAAATCCATTTTCAAATTGAATTTCACCAAGTGGGAAAACGACCTCTTTATCAAGAAATAGCTACTACGGCACTGCATCTAAAGCAACTTGGCTGAAATACTTCGACAATTGCTCGTCGCCTAAACGTGGGGGCCAACACGGTCGTAAAGGCAATTGAGTGGGTGGAAAACTCCAAGTTCTAGTTCGAATTGCGTTGACTTTAGTATCTAGGTCTCGGTTGACTTGAATTTTGTTTCTTCAAGAACCTGCGGTGAGTTATGCTTGAATTGCACACTTAACGATGATGTTAGTGTCTGTGCTGACTTCGACGTGTCCACCCTGAATTAGTGGGAAAAGCGGTGCTACCGACCCGCACAAAATTATTTGATTCGAACCCACTTCCAATCCTTGTTTCTGAAGGGCTTTAGCTAGCCAACGAAGCGAGTTAGTAACTGTCTGAGAAATAACGGAACCCGAGACACGGGCAACCTCAACCTCATTTATTTTGATTGAGATTTGTTCAGGGAAGTGGTTGTTGCCTTGTGTTTCTTTTCCGCATACAAATCCGGCATGAATCGCGTTGCATGCAATTAAATCTGATGCTGTGGGTGGCTCATCAAATGCGAAATGGTGAAGTTCAATGACCGGAAATATAGCTTGGATGACTTCATCCGGATCAAACATTTGATCATGTAATTCAACAATTGATCTGCTCAGTCTGACTGCTAATTCACCTTCAACCGCCAATCCATCGAATTGGCTTAACGGGAGTGTCGTGTCTGATTCCCAGTATTCAGAAGCATACAACCGACCAAAGATCGGATGGTGTATACCCAAATCTCGCTGAATGGTTTCAGAGTTACATCCAACCTTGTACCCTATTTGTTTGTCACCACGGCGTTCTCGCAATTGATTGAGTTCAGTCTGGATGACATATGCACCATTGACAAGTTCGTTTGAATTTTGCAGCTGCTTTGTTGTTAGCGTCCGATTGAACGTATCGAGCTTGTATTTACTCATCTGTAAGAATTCAATTGACATTTCGCTTGGACTATCGAGACAGTCTAGATACTTCCCAGTAGTTTGAGCTCCGGATGAGACTTTTCCTCATGTTACGATTACAAATGGACAACAGTTATCATGGCGGGAGTTAGTGCAGTTTAGCCTTGTTGGAAGGTTTGAAGGTCGTAGAAATACTGAGCAATGTGATTAGATTGATTTGCAAGTTTTACAGCTAGTGTTCAGCTACAAAATCATTCACTTGCAGACGATGATCATGGTGGGTTTGGCAGGTCTCGAACCTTCGACTCACTAGATTATGAATCCACTGGTCTTAAACGCGTAATCTATGTGACTAGAGCTTGTAATTCATTAAATTACATGTTCATAGGTGCCGCTATACTCTATTGATTATTTTAACGGCACGATAGAATCCCGAACCCAGGGTATCAGATTCTTAAAATCACATTTCCCTGCTTCAATCAGCCCGATCAAAAACATGTGTGCGTCATTCGCGTTTACTTCGAATCGGTATCCGTTCAAACGAAAAAAAACGTCTGTTCCGAAAAATGCGACGCGATTATTCCCATCAACGAAAGGATGATTCATGATTAGGGATTCAAACAACGCTGTACCCATTTCTGTCAAATCTTCGTAGTATCCAGTTTGAGGTCTGTACAACGCGCTGAGCAGCAGACCAGAATCCCGGATGCCTGCCTGACCACCGTACCGCTCAATCAGCCGGTTATGGATTTCGAGCACTTCGTCATGAGTTAAGAATTGAATCACTTGGCAAGCAATTTTCCCAATTCTTCATTTTGTTCCATGGACGCTTCCAGATGTGTCAGTACTACGGGTCTGACGCGTTTGCGCTTAACGTATTCACGGATTGCCTCAGTCAACAAACCGGAGACATTCTGATGTTGCTCTTTGGCAAGCGATTTGAGGTCATTCCAGACAACTTCGTCAACTTTTGAACTAATTTTGATGTTTTGCATCCCCATATTATTGCAGTGATATCTTGATAAGTCAAGATATGTCAATCTTTATTTATTTGACTAACTTCAAACTTCCTGACCTTGACCAATTTAATCTGTCTCATTCTAACGGTTTGCCGGGCAGTTTTCGTTGAAAAGTGTGAGGCCGGCACTGGGAAATCCTTCGCAGATGGCTTTCGAATCGAGCTATTGGAGACGCAATGGGGAATGTCGGCAATCCTGCGAACTGGATAAGGTGACATTTCAAATTAGCCACCATTTCAACGAAATTCACTAAGAAAATCTTTCGGTTTTCACAAGAAAGAAAGTAAGATTGTCAACATGCGTGAACTTGAAGTAAATCGGATTGGAAATAGAGGTCAGGAAGTCTGAACTTACAAATGGACTCACATATAGAATATTAGGGATGAACTACAAAGAAATGGTGACCCCGGTCGCAACGAATCCGAACCTTTGCAGATGATGAAAATTACCGTCGATCTTCACAATACCAAATTCATACAAACGCAGATACCAGCTGCTAACCGAGGCGTAACTCCCAATCAGTTGTTCGCTGAATTGTTAGAGGAGTTGATTCGTAAACGAGAAATTGGCGAGTATGAAAAACGGTGGAAAGCTAATTCCGGAAATTTTAAGACCGCGCCGAGTAAAACCAACGCATGCTTCACCTTGTTGAGGAGGAATTTCAAGTTTCCAGTGCGGATGCTGAGTGATTGTCGATACCAACGCCTTTTAGACTTGCGCTGAAAGATGCCAGAAGGTTGATGTTGCGCTGACAGCACAACCATTGGTAGCGTTACTAAACGATTTGAAGTTCGGTGTGGCGCGCCAACACATCGAAATCTCTGTCGCGATGCAACACCGGCACGTTGGCACTAATCGCCACGGCGGCAATGAGGCAATCGATCAGCCTGCACACGGTTTCCCCTTCACTGCGGCATCGACGGAACAGCGCGGACGCAGCCTCGTAGTGCACAGGTTCGGTGGGAAGAACGACTGCCATCGCAAGCAGACGGCGAAGCATCTCTAAATGACGCTCGTCGTGTGCGCCGGCGAGCACCTCCATTCGGATTACGTCACAAACCGCAATGTCTCCGATCAGCGCAAGGTCAACGCGCACACAGATGTTCGAACCGGTGTCGCGGAGAAATTCAATCCACGCCGAGGTGTCGATTAGGATCACGTCGCGCGGCTACTACGCGTTTCTTCCAAATTGCCAGCCCAGCCTGACCCACGAAGACGTCGAGCCTGTTCTAGGCTCAGTGGCTCGCTCGCGAGCATACGAAGCGCAAGGTTAACCGCTTCACGCTTGGAGGTCAACCGGTAGCGACGCATGATCGCAGCACAGGACTCATCATCGATATCAATATTGGTGCGTGTCATACACATATCATACACCACAAAGGGCTAGTAATCACTCGATACTTCTGCATCGGCGCCGGAACCGCTTGCCAAATCTGCTTTGACAATAAGACCGAATTTGACAGAAATGGGGGTGGATTAGTACTGACGAGTACAGCACCTAAGTCCAGCCGCAGCAACTCCTTTAACACAGCAATTCAATTTGTTCGACTCGCATGGAACTCCATAAAACCATGCTGACACGAAGTTATTTAGTCGACAGTATTGCTGGATTTCTCTAGCTTTAACAATCAGTCAAGGTATGCTTACGGCATACCAATTCTGAATTCGCTATATTAGCTAGTCTTATGCGACGTGCAGCACTGAATCGAGTCAGTGCTCAGACTGGGGACTTTCAATCGACGCTCACATGAGTTGACTAGAATCTAAAAGGCTTTGTGAACAACCGAAGTTCTTTCACGCAGAATTCGGGATAACAGTGATTTTGAGGGGAATATGAAATTCGGAAGAACATGGTGGGGTGAGCAATGGCTATACGCATTCAATGGAATTGACTATAGCAATCGCTTGCCGCGCGGTAGAAGATATGCCAACAACGGTTCAGTGCGAAACTTATCTATTGTGGATGGCTTTGTCTATGCAGATGTCAAAGGTAGCAGAGCGACGCCCTACTCTGTTGCAATGACTCTCGAAAAATTTTCCGACCGAAAGCGAAAGCAAATACTGAATGTGGTTGATTCCAATCCTGTATTGCTTTCCAGATTGCTGAACCGGCAGCTTCCGCAGCAAATGCTGGATCTGATGACAAAACGCCATATTCGATTGTTCCCCCAAAGTTGGAAAGCAATTGAAGCAATTTGTTCGTGCCCCGACTGGGCCGTGCCTTGTAAGCATATCGCCGCCGTAACCTACTTGATTTCTAACGAGATCGATAAAAATCCATTCATCATTTTTGAACTGCATGGAATGGACTTGGCGGCTGAGTTGGAAGACCGATCAGGTGTGCGTTTTGAAACATTCGAAGTACTTGGGGCTATGCTGGATGCTTGGTCGTTAGAACCGGTAATTGAAAACTGGGAAGTTCCTATTCCGGCCGCTTTCGACGAAATCGATTTGACTGACGTTCCAGAGTTG
>JAKZRU010000103.1:0-7279 GCA_047517965.1 Gammaproteobacteria bacterium
TTGCGACGTGTATTTCGGGTCAACTTTCTCTACTTTCCCACCGGCACTTTCAGCCTTGTAAGTCAGCATGTTTACGAAGTTTCCCCAGTTCGCTTCAAGTATTGAACGAGCCAGTTTGTGATTCTTGACCATATTCAATACTTTTAGATCCTCAACATAAAATGTGTTCGACTGTTTTACCAAGTCGGCAGTGAGTTCGTGCAGTTTGCCGTGCTCTCGTTCTCTAACCCTCTGCCATTCCTTTGCAAGCGCAAGACGTTTTTTCTTGCGGTTGTTTGAACCCTTGATCGCTTTTGACAGTATTCGTTGTTTGCGTTTGAGGATAGTTCTGTCCAGTTCATTCTTACTGGTCTGGAATCCGTTGGAACAAGTGACCACAGACTTTATCCCTACATCAATGCCAATAGGATTGATTGATGGTGCAGATTTAACATTTTCAATTTCATGGATGATCTGAATCTTTACGCGCAGTGCTGTCTAGACTACACGAATGAATTTGATGTTGTCCACCAGTTTTCCCTTGAATCGTAGTTTTCCAATGCCTTTGACTTGCAAAATGTTGTATTTGCCGTGTGTTTGGATCGATGGATTGTGCCACTCAATACTTCGTATTCCTCTGCTATACGACTTGAATCGAGGGAATCCGCCATGCTTGAAGAATCTTTGATATGCTTTGTCCAATCGCTTCAATAGATTTTGCTGAATCGCACATCTATGGTTTTCATAACCTAGGAGTCTGCGCTACAGAAGCAATGCATAGCCGAAATCAAAGCATTTGAACTGAAAGATCAGCACCAAAGTTGGTCGTCATTGTTGATTTGCTACATATTGCTGATCAAATGGCAAAATCATGCCCCTTTTTCCGCTATTCAACCCGTTTGCTCCGATTTTGAACGCATTTTCCCCCTTTCATCCCATCTGAAGCCCCAACATCCGTTTTGCGTTCAATGCCAGACACACCAAGTCCCATTCCCCTTGCACTTTCTCCACCCCTCGAACGCTGAACTGTCGAAATCCAAGCACCTGCTTGATCCAGCCGTTGGGCGCTTCCGACAGCCATTTGCGCTCAGCATATTGGTTTCGACCTTGCTCCGTACTCAGCTTCTGTCGCATCCGCTCCCGGGCCGGTTCGCTGCGAACCTCCGCCAACTGCTGTTTGCTCTCCCGACCCAACGCCACATAGCCGTCAACTCCGGCGCTCTCAAGCGCCTGTAAGTCGCGCTCGTTGGCATAGCCCGCATCAGCCAGCACCGTCTCGGGGTTCTCACCCACATTCGTCTTCGCCTGCTCCAGCACCGGCAGCATCTGACCTTGGTCACTACCGTTCGCGGTAACCTGCGTTGCCACGATCAACTGACTTTGCCCCTCCACCGCCAGTTGCGCGTTGTAGCATTGCTGAAAACCCTCTGTACTAGTCTTCATGATTGAACTTTGCGGATCCGTGAAATTGCGCTGCGCCTTGTCCTCCGGCTCGCCGTAAGCACGCTTGTATGGCCGACCGCCTTGAGGATTGCGGTCCTGTCCGGGCTTGCGGCCCTTGGCATCATCCAGCTCCCGCTGCCGGGCTTCAAGACGTTGCTTGGCCTGCTCAATGGCCGCCAGACGTAGCTCGCGACGACTCAACTCATCCGGTAACTCATCGCCCGCATTCGATTCGCCATAGCGTTCATCTTCGCGTCCGTCAGTTTCCAATGACTGATTGACCCGCGCAGCGATCTCCTTTTTCAGGCGTTCCTGCTCCTTTTTCATACCACCGTAACTCATTGCTTTACGCTTGCTGGCATTGGCTCGCACCTTGGTGCCATCAATCGATATCTTGCCGAATTTCACCACCCCCATCTCACCTGCAACCCGCAGCACCTGTACAAACAAATTCTTGAAATCCGACAGGTGACGACGACGAAACTCGCACACTGTGCGATGAGACGGGAAATTCCCCGCCGCCAGCAATCGAAACGCAACATCCTCATGCAATCTTCTTGCGATAGCACGCGAAGAGAACACCTCGCTCGCGTAGGCATAAATCAGCACTTTTACCATCATGCTCGGGTCATAGGGCATATTGCGCCGGCCATCGCCGACATACGGTGCATAAAACACCGACAGATCCATGCCATCGACAAGATCGCTGATGTGATGCGCAAGGTGGTTGTCAGGCAGCCACTCACGAATATCTTGCGGCAACAACAGCATCTGATCAGGGGAGTATGGGCGAAACCTCGTCGACATGTATTTCCTCCGTTGCGGGACTGCTTTGAGCTTTACGCTGGTTTCATGACAATGAAAGTTATTTTATCATATATCATTGTTTTCATGAGGATTATTTTCCATTATTTTATGGATGTCCAGTTCGGAATCCGCCTAAAAGACGAATCAGTGGAACATCCGACCGCCCAGTTCCTCTACAATTGTCCACCAATAACAAACGCTAAGTCATGCCCACTGGTTTCTGCGGCGCAGACTCCTAGATCGCTGTTGCGAATTTCGGTCAGTGATTTCGCCTGTGCAACATATCCGATCGACTTGCCCGATTTCCTGTATGCGTCAATGCGTTCTTCAAGAGCTGCGTTGTAAAGAACCCGCAGCATATCAAGAAATTCATCCAATTTCGTGTGAGACGGTCTCGATAATTTAGCTGTGTATGTGGCTGTTCGGATCATGCTTTCTACTGTTTTGGATCTTCAAATAATTAAATCCCATCATTTATCGAGGTTGCATTTGCAATCAAGGCGTCATCCTGGTTATAGGCGCCAATTAACTGAATTCCAAGTGGTAAATTATTGGGCCCGAATCCCGCTGGCAATGTAATGGTTGGGACTTTCAGCAAAGTCCACATTCGGCTGAAAATTGGATCTCCGGTACACTCTAACCCTTCGGGCGCTTCGCCGGGAGCGCTTGGTGCCAACAAAACGTCAAAGTCTTGGAATATTTGTTGCAGTTTGCTCTGCCAAATTTCTCCCTGTCTTTTAGCTTCTTGGTAGTCTTCGAATGTGGTTTGCAGTCCAAGCTCAATTAGTTCGATAAATTGACTGCTGAGCGAATCTCTGTCTAGGAGAAAATCAGATACAAGCGACGAATGAGCCACCTCATATTGCATTACAATCGCGTGAGCTTGAGCAAGTAAATCATCCGGTGGCCCTACTTCGATCTCAGAAACTTGTAGTGACTGGTTGGCAAGTTTGTCAGCAATCTTGTCGATTAAATCTCTTTGGCACTGGTCAGCCTGATGCCAATGAGGGGTTCGTACGAGCCCAATGCGTAGAGTATTTGATGAGGGTATCGTATTTGGGCGGGCACCGAGAAAGCTGTGTCGAATCAATGTGAGGTCGCGTACTTCTCGTACGAAAAATCCAAGTGAATCCAGGCTAAGCGCAAGTTCGCAGACACCGTTTAGGCTGAATGCTCCATGGCTGGCCTTGTAACCCACAACACCACAATAAGCCGCAGGCCGTGTCACCGAACCTGCTGTCTGTGTACCTAATGCTACTGGAAGCATGTAGTCCGCAACGGCGGCAGCGGATCCCATAGACGAACCGCCGGGTGTGTGTGTCAGTGCGTGTGGGTTGCGTGTTTTTCCGGGTTTGAAGTATGCGAATTCTGTAGTTTCTGTCTTGCCGGGAATGATTGCACCAGCACAAATACAGTTTGTCACGCAGGCAGCATCACGATTAGGATAATACCCTTCATAAAGAGGGCTGCCCCTGGTTGTAGGCATATCTGTCGTATCCATAATATCCTTGATGCCCACAGGGATACCAAACAGAGCACTGTCAGGAGTTTCATTGTCCAATATTTGCGCACTTTCCATTGAATTTTCAGAGTTTAGAGTCGTGAAGGCAAGTACTTCTGGATCTCTTAAACTGATTCTCTCAAGACAGGCTTCAAGCAGTTGACTTGGTTTCAGCGCGCCGCTGTCAATCAAATAAAATAGTAGTGATAGCGACATTTCATTGAAATTTGACATATCAATTACTCGTGTAGATTATCGAGTGCTCTAGAGAATAGTGTGAGGGGATAGCGGTAAATTCCACCTCCAATTCGTCCGGCGACTCCTGTGTTATCAATGATGCCAAGGCTAACGATTGGTGTAGATTTCTGATCCATTGCTACACGGGCACACAATCCTGTTCGTAAATTTAGTGCCCCGAATCCGTCATGGATGCAAGGAAGCAACAATTCAGGCAGTCTGCCAGCATCATTCGGCAGAAATTTTTCGAATGTCTGTTGCTGAACAGGTGAGAATGACATGGCCATAGCACCAAATCCGGCTACATCGACGATTGCGCTATCACCGATCGCCCCCAGAGCACGATTGTTCGGGAATTCTCCCAAGTCACCAAAAGGTGCCTGCGCATCTGTTGTTATCCATTTATCTGGTCGGTCACCAAGCTGAATACCAACCGTAGAACCATTGCCGCCGGCTGCTGTGATCAAACTGCATTCAGGAATTCCAGCTCCACTTTGCAACATACACTTGCAAACTGCCATCCAAAGATTGAGAAAAAAACTCGGGCTGTCTTGCAGGAATTTCAACACACAAGGTGTGTTTTCCTGGAGCATCGGTTGCAGCAGGTCAACCAGGGTCGCGGTGGCGGCTATGGTGCGACCATGACAATCATCACCTTCGGCAAGTGCGCCCGAAGCAATGGCAACCAAGTCCAAATTTTGGAACTCGCACTCATTCAGTGCTTCAATAAATTCACCGTTCAGCCATTTCAAGTGAGATACGACTGAGGAGTTGTACATTCCGAGGCGCATTGCCGCTCCACTTCCGCCGTTGATTGGAGAGAATGTACTATTGCTTGGATTTTGTTCGTCGACAATCTCGTGAAGCCACATGGATGCAGAAACTACTCCCGCGAGCGGTACGACGGTCGAATAATTCTGTGCAGCTTCCAGTAAGATTGTTCCGTCAAGAATCATTCGCTTGGCTTCATTGAAATTCTGAGCGATGTTTTCATAAACCAAAGCCGCACAAGCAGAATTCAGGATGGGAACAGTAATCTGGTCAGTAGATTCAAACGAAGGTCCGGCGTGCAGTATGACATTTTGATTCAGATTGAGGGCTTCGGCAGCGACCCTATTCGCACTCCAACGCGGTCGAACGCGCAATATCGTTTCCAGTGCTTCCTGGTCACTCGCATGCAATTCAGAAAGATTTTTCAGTTCCGTCATGCTAGTTGCCAAACGGGTTCGGATACTGACTATCTGAAGTCCTAAGCCATATTGCTTTTGCGGTGGTGTAGTCTAGCACCGCCTCAATTCCACCTTCTCTCCCGTGCCCTGACAAACCGAATCCTCCAAATGGAGCCATTGGCGATACTCCTCGATAGGTGTTTACCCAGATAACTCCCGCATTCAGTTTTCTCATCATTCTATGTGCTCGGGTAAGGTTGTTGGTGAACACTCCCGCGGCCAATCCGTAACGTGTGTCGTTTGCCAACTCTACAGCTTCTTCTTCAGCATCAAAAGTCTGAACTGAAAGCACCGGACCAAACAATTCAGTTTTTATGGACGGTGCGTCAGAACTACTGGAGCAGTCAAGAATCGTCGGCTCATAAAACTGTCCGGGTCGATCCAACTGTTTCCCTCCTGTAATCAGCGTGGCACCGGATTCAATGGATTCCGAGACAATCCTATTGATATTGTTGAGTTGGCGCATCGTACAGAGCGGTCCCATTTGCGTATCGGGGTTCATTGGGTCGCCGATGACAATACGTTTGGTCAATGCTGATAATTGATCAATGAATTGATCTTTAATTCTTTCAGAAATTATGAGTCTTGAACCAGCAACGCAGCTTTGACCTGAAGTCATAAAGATTGCGGCCAATTGAGCATTTACAGCACTTTCGATATCGGCATCGTCAAACACCACGAACGGCGACTTACCGCCGAGTTCCAATGATGTACTGGCGAGACTGACGGCAGAGTTTCGAACGATGTGCCGCGCAGTTTCCGGGCCTCCGGTAAATGCAATATGCGCAATTCTGGGATCGGAGGAAAGAGTCTTGCCACAGTTCTCACCGAAGCCACAGATTATGTTGATCACTCCAGGTGGAAATTCGGCCTCGTTAACCAGTTTTGCAAATTCGAGCATAGGTGCAGGAGCATCTTCCGAAGCTTTTACTACAATTGTGCATCCTGCGGCAATTGCTGGACCAATTTTTACAGCGGAAAGAAACAGCGGACTGTTCCATGGAACGATTGCAGCAACGACTCCTTTCGGTTCTCGTTGTAACCAGACTTCTGTATCCGGATGATCAATGGGAAGGTGAGACCCTTCAAGCTTATCGGCCAATCCGCCATAATATCGATAGAATTCGGCTATATAAGCGGTCTGAATTGTAGTTTCCCGAATTGGCTTTCCAGAATCGAGGGTATCCAGTTGCGCAAAATGTTGTGACTTATTTTCGAGGAGGTCGGCTAGTCGATGGAGAAGTTTCCCACGTTTTGTAGCACTGAGAGATGTCCAGTCGTTTCGCTGCAGTGCACTTTCAGCCGCGGATATTGCATCTTGTGTTTCTGTGACATTCGCCGCAGGCATTCTAGCCCACGCCTCGCCTGTTGCTGGGTTGACGCTTTCAAATGTGCCGCCTGTATTCACAAACTGACCGCAGATGTAGTTTTTAAATTCTTTCATTGTATTGTGCGCTCAAGTAGCAGTTCTTGTTACTCATGTAAAGGGATTCTTCTTCGATACCACTCAATTCCATATTTTTCGACTTGCTCGCGAAATTCATCGTTCTTGAGAGATTTTTCTAGAATCAACTCGACACGCTGGGGAATCGTTGTCTCGTCAATTTCCCAAGAAAGAAGAGCTCGATCCGAAGAGGTAAGGTGTTCGCCATAGAGTACGAGGTCAACATCAGACTCGGGAGAAAATGTCTCCATGGCTCTGGACCCAAATAGCACAACTCGCTCAACCCGTTCATTAGAGGCAAGTATGCCAATGATCGTTTTACGATGTTTTTCTTTAAGTCCGTCATTCATTCTGCACGTTTCTGTTCCAAAGTCTTATGTAGCCGGTCCATTAGTGGAAAGAACTGGTTCTTAATCAACTCTTCTGCTACCAGTGCTTCTTCTTTGTTATAGATATGGCTTAACTTATTACGCTCGTCTATAGCCTTAAGGAATAATTCACAATCATCTTCGTTAAGATACGAAGATTCAAAACTCTGTCGAATCACATCCCGCGGAGTTTTCATGTCGCTTCCTTGATAGTAGAGCAAGTCTTTTAAAACTTTCCAACTGAGTTCATATGTGAACATAAACGTCTGTA
>JAKZRU010000104.1:0-7693 GCA_047517965.1 Gammaproteobacteria bacterium
CATCAAGACCGACTTCTGTCAACACCTTGTCCGGCCAACCATTCACAATGGTAACATCCGGAAATCTCTCCTCAGAAGCGAACGCGCGTCTGGGATCTATCAGAGTTACTTCATATCCGCATGACTGTCCCATCGAAATCAGCGGTTTCGCGATGTGTACCGCACCTACTATCATCAGGCGCAATGGTGTATTGAAAATCTGAATGAACTGACGCACACCCTCAATTTCAACGACCTGACTCCTGTCTCTTCGGAAAGCTTCTGCGATTGATGATTCGAGAGGGTTGCCGCTTCGTAGTTCACTCGGAATGAACGTACTCTGTGTTGCATCATCTAGGCAAGTTACCAGCGCAATAGCCTGATGTTGCTGCTGCGTTTGGATAAGTTCCTGAAGAACAGATGTTTTCATGATTACCCTATGAACACTAATCTGCAATCAGAGGGTCGACATAAACCTGAATTTGTCCGCCACAGGCAAGCCCGACTTCCCACGCCTGTTCATTGCTCACCCCATAAACCAAAATGCGTGGCTTCCGGCAGTCGATCACATCTACAGCTTCCTCAATGACGGCTGTTTCCACGCATCCGCCTGAAACTGAACCTTCAAACCTTCGCTGATCATTGACCACCAATTGACTTCCGACGGGTCGCGGAGAAGAGCCCCAGGTTGCAATCACTGTAGCGATAGCGACACCGTGTCCCTGCACAAGCCAGCGCGATGCGGTGTCCAAAACAGATGGATTCAATTCTCCTTTTGACATCTATACAGTTACCAGGCCTGAAGAACTCGATCTTGCCTTCAACATCTGGGCTCGCCAATATTCTCGATGTTTTCTTAAGAAAGGCTCGTTTTTGTACGCTTCTGAGCTGAGAGATTCAGCAAGATCGTTCAAACTCTTCAGATTGTGTACCGGCAAAAATGCATCTACGTGCGGAAGCATCGTTCTAACGCCGCTTACTCTCGGTTCAAATTGATCATATCTCAGTAGCGGATTCAACCAGATCAACTGTTTGCAGGATCGATGCAGAAGGCTGATCTGCGGCTCAAGATCGCCCGTTTCAGATCGGTCCAGACCATCGGTGACAAACAGTACGACAGCCATATGTATCGGCAGTCTGCGTATCCAGTTTCGATTGAATTCCTTGAGACATTCACCGATTCGAGTTCCACCGTACCAGTCTGCAACCGAATCGGAAATTTCATCGACTGCACAATCAACATCGCGCGTTCGCAACTGTCGGGTAATGTTAGTCAGACGTGTTCCAAATACGAAGCAGGAGACATTCGAACGACTCAACATCAGTACATGCGAAAAATGCAGAATCATTCGAGAATATTCACTCATCGAACCGGATATGTCACACAGCACGACAACCGGCATCTTCCGAAGCTGACGTTTGCAACGCACCAGCGAAATTGCGTCTGCGGACCCACGACAACTCTGCCTGAGGGTTTGGCGCATATCTAGCTTGTTTCCAGAAGCGTGAACTCGATAGCGTCTTGTCGGAATTCGACTAAATGCAACCCGCATATTCTTGACAGCCTGCTTTGCCTGCTCCATCTCTGCGCGTGACATCTTTTCGAAATCCGCTTTCTGTAATCGTTCCCGGTCCGAATACGTGAGCGACGCACGAAGTTCAATTTCCTCCTTCGTCTCGGAAACTAAATCTCCGGATTCTCTGCTAGGGTAAAGGCTTTCCACCAGTCTTCGCGCGAGTTCTTCCGATGACTCTTCACTATGCGGCACTCTTGTTTCGGGAAGTAGAGTTGAGATCGATCGTTCAAAAATCCTTGGATTCTTCCAGAATACTCGAAACGCCTGATCGAAAATCAGTCGCTGACGCGGGTGATTTACGAAAACCGCATGCAGCGTCCAGTAGAAATCTTCACGGTCGGAAATTCCTACCAGACTGACCGCTCGAACCGCATCAAGAATTCTCCCAGTCCCGACCGGCAATCCCGATGAACGTAGTATTCGTCCAAAGTGAACCAGATTCGTTACGAACTGTCCACTGCTTTCTTCCGTCTGTGTACCAACCATGGCTTATACGCTACATGCCGGCAATCGAGTGAACCTTCTCCAAAATTCGCGAGGCTTCATGTCCGCGGATTTTCTCAATGTCGTCCTGGTATTTCAGCAGAACACCAAGCGTGTCATCAATCACCGCGGGGGCCAGATCAATTACGTCAATCTGTACGAGTGCATGTGCCCAGTCGATCGTTTCAGCCACGCCTGGAACTTTGTAAAGGTCTTCATCACGTAAATTTTGCACAAATCCAACGATCTGTCTAGCCAGTTCACTGCTGGCATTCGGCGCCTTTACAGCAAGTATTGCAAGTTCCCGCTCTGCATTCGGAAATTCAACCCAGTGATAAAAACACCGACGCTTCAATGCATCATGAATTTCCCGGGTTCGATTCGAGGTGATGATCACTGCCGGCGGCTCTGCAGCTTTCACAGTGCCGATTTCCGGAATAGTGATTTGAAACTCAGACAGAATTTCCAGTAAATAGGCTTCAAAAGGTTCGTCCGCCCTGTCGATCTCGTCAATCAGCAATACTGGGGTCCCTTGTCCATCGTCTCTAAGAGCCTGAAGCAAGGGTCGTGCGATTAGAAACTCGTCGGAAAATATTTCCTTTGCAATGTCGTCACGGTTATGCATCCCCTGTGCTTCTGCCAGCCGAATTTCAATCATTTGCCGCGGATAGTCCCACTCGTAGACTGCGGAAGATACATCAAGTCCTTCATAGCATTGCAGCCGGATAAAGGGGCGATTCATCGCCGCCGCCAGTACCTTGGCGACTTCGGTTTTTCCAACGCCCGCTTCCCCTTCCAGAAGCAGTGGCCGCTTCAGATTCAAGGACAGGTAGATTGCTGTCGCTAAACTCCGGTCAGCAATGTAGTTTTCGGAAGAAAGTAGCGACAGAGTGGATTGTATGTCGTGCGGATGACTCATGCGTCAATCAGTAGTGGAAGTGAACGCCTGTGCTCACGATGATATGTCAAATGCGGGTACCCGATATGCAAAGCCTCGAGTACCCGCTGTATATGCCGAATCAATCGAAATCAGCTGTTTGCCTTATCAACTGCCCGTTTTGCCATCACCGTTACCAGGTGAGCTCGATATTCCGCGCTGGCGTGAATGTCCTCATTTAGCCCTTCGTCCGATATCTGAACATCTGCAACACTTGCAGATTTAAATGACTCAGCCAAAGCAGACTCCATCTCGCTGACTCGAAATATACCCGCTCCAGCGCCAGTAACGGCCACTCGGACACCTCCCGAACCCTGCGATACAAACACGCCGACAATTGCATAGCGTGAAGCTGGATTCGGAAACTTGCAGTAGGCAGCACGATCAGGTGCCGGAAACGTAACCGACGTTACGATTTCGTTCTCTACCAGTGCCGTTTCGAACATTCCAGTAAAGAAATCGTCTGCTGGAATCGATCTGCTGTCGGTGTTGACAGTTGCACCCAGGCCAACCAGAGCGGCCGGATAATCGGCAGCCGGATCATTGTTGGCAATGGACCCGCCGATCGTACCTCTGTTCCGGACCTGCGGGTCTCCTATCCCATCCGCGAGATCAGCCAGTGCAGGAATCGAATTCCGTACATCTGATGACGCTGCCACTTCAGCGTGCGTCGTCATTGCACCGATTGTCACCGATCCATCTCCTACCGAAATCCCTTTCAGCTCGCTCACGCTCGCTAGATCAATCAGATCGCTCACAGAAGCAAGCCGCTGCTTCAGGGTTGGCAACAGCGTATGACCGCCTGCGATCAACTGACCGTCTTCGGAACTGCGCAACATGTCCGTCGCTTCGGAAAGACTCGACGGATTCTTATAGTCAAATGCATACATGATTATTCCTCCTGTCAGGATGCTTGCGCATCTCGAATTGCCTGCCAGACTCGATGCGGTGTTGCTGGCATGTCCAGATGAGTGACACCGACTTCCGACAGTGCGTTCAAAATCGCGTTCATCACGGCGGGTGGGGACCCAATGGCACCTGCTTCGCCGCAACCTTTCACACCCAGTGGATTGTGTTCGCACTCGGTTACCGTGGTATCCACGGTGAACGAAGGCACATCCGTTGCTCGCGGCATGGTGTAGTCCATGTACGATCCAGAAAGCAGCTGTCCGTTTTCGTCATAGCTGCAACCTTCAAGTATCGCTTGCCCGATTCCCTGTACCAGGCCGCCATGTACCTGACCTTCTACAATCATCGGATTGATCACCGTACCGAAATCATCGGTAGCGTGAAAACTCGCAATATCCACAGTGCCGGTATCTTGATCCACTTCAACCTCGCAGACATAGGTGCCTGCAGGGAAAGTGAAGTTCTTCGGATCGTAGAAAGCAGTTTCTTCCAAACCAGGTTCGAGTTCCTCCAAAGGATATTGGTGAGGAACGTAAGCAGCGAAAGCGATTTCACCAAACGCTTTGGCTTTATCCGTTCCGGGTACAACGAATTGTCCATTCTCGAACTCAATATCCGATTCAGATGTCTCAAGCAGATGTGCTGCAATCTTTTTGCCTTTCGCGACGATTTTGTCAATCGCTTTGACGATGGCGGAACCTCCCACTGCGATCGACCGGGAACCGTAAGTCCCCATGCCAAACGGAATCTTGTCAGTATCACCATGAACAACGTTGACGCTGTCAAAATCAATTCCCAGTTTGTCTGAAACAACCTGAGCGAAAGTAGTTTCGTGTCCCTGTCCATGAGAGTGTGATCCGGTAAGAACGCTGACTGAACCGGTCGGGTTGACTCGAATAGTCGCCGCTTCGTAGAGCCCGGCACGAGCGCCAAGCGCTCCTGCGACATTCGACGGAGCAATCCCGCAAGCTTCAATGTAAGATGCGATTCCGATGCCACGCAGTTTACCCGCGTGCCTGGAAGCTTCCTTACGTCCGGCGAAGCCATCGTAATCAGCCGACGCAAGCGCCTTGCTCATGCTGGCTTGATAATTTCCAGTGTCATAGACCAGCGCGACGGGCGTCTGATAGGGGAACTCGTCCGGCTGAATGAAATTGCGCCTGCGAATTTCCGTAGCATCAATTCCCAATTCATCTGCAGCGACCTGAACGATACGCTCCAGCAGATAGGTCGCCTCGGGACGCCCTGCTCCGCGATATGCATCGACCGGTACGGTATTTGTAAAAACCGCTTTGACTTCACAATAGATGGCGGGAGTTGAATACTGCCCCGCCAGCAATGTGCCGTGCAAATAAGTGGGGATGCAAGGTGCAAACGTTGAAAGATAGGCGCCCATATTTGCCAGAGTGGTTTCTCGCAGAGCCAGAAATTTTCCATTCCCGTCCAGTGCGAGCTCCACCGTAGTCACATGATCGCGACCGTGAGCATCGGACACAAATGATTCGCTCCGATCTGCGGTCCACTTCACAGGCTTGTTGAGCTGCCCGGCAGCCCAAGTTACAATTATCTCTTCAGCATAATGGAAAATCTTGGAACCAAAGCCTCCGCCAACATCCGGAGCATTAACTCGAAGCTTGTGTTCGGGCAATCCCAGAACGAAAGCTGCCATCAGCAGCCGAATCACATGGGGATTCTGGCTGGTCGTATGCAGCGTGTACTGTTCGGTTGACTGATCATAATCACCAATTGCGCATCGTGGTTCGATTGCATTGGGTATCAGCCGATTATTCACCAAATCCAGACTTGCGACATGATTGGCATTGGCAAATGCTTCATCAACTGCGTCTTTGTCGCCCAAAGCCCAGTCATAACAAACATTCGTGCCAACATCATCGTGTACGCTTGTTGTTCCTTCCATCACGGCCTTCTGCATGTCAACAACAGCATCGAGCACATCATAATCAATGATGATGCCCTCGGAAGCATCTTGCGCCTGAGTGCGAGATTTGGCGATAACGACCGCAACCGGATCTCCCGCGTGCCGTACTTTACCCTCGGCAAGCACCGGATGTTTAGGTTCCGCCATCGGGTTGCCATCCTTGCTATGAACCTGCCAACCGCAGGGGATGCCACCCACTGCCGTCATATCTTCCGAAGTGAAAACGGCGATCACACCATCACTGGCTCTCGCCGCAGACGTATCAATCGAACTGATCGAAGCGTGTGCATGCGGAGAACGTAGAATATAGGCATAAGCCTGGCCTTCCAGATTCATGTCATCGGTATATTTCCCTGCACCTCTGACAAATCGTAAATCTTCTTTTCGGCGCACTGATGCGCCAATTCCTGTATCACCCATCGTTACATCCCCCTCATGGCTTTTGCACCAGCCTGAATGGATTTGACAATATTGTGATAGCCGGTACACCGACACAAATTGCCTTCGAGCCACTCCCGAATTTCCTGCTCGGACGGGTCGGCATTCACGCTCACCAGATCCAATGCACTCATAATCACGCCAGGCGTGCAGAATCCACACTGCAGTCCGTGATTGTCGCGAAATGCTTCCTGCATCGGATGCAGTTGACCGTTGATAGCAACACCTTCAATCGTTGCCACCTCAGCATGATTCGCCTGGGCTGCCAACATAGTGCAGCTTTTTACCGATTTGCCATTCACGTGAACAACACAGGCACCACACTGACTGGTGTCGCATCCGACATGCGTGCCCGTCAATCTCTGGTTCACACGCAAAAAGTCAACCAGCAAAGTGCGCGCTTCAACCTCCGCCGAAACACTATTGCCGTTGACTGTCATTGAGACAGATACATTCATATAGCCTCTCCTCCTGTTTATCTAAATTGGTCATCGCTACGGCCGTCAATCATCCCATTGACAAATCAAAACAACCTGTTTTGTATACGATTCTCAGGCCGAAACGTATTGAATAATCAAAGTGTACAACGTCAGCATTCGAAGTGGCAACAAATTTTGCCGTTCCTGCCTAAAACCCAACGCACAACAACCGGAACTCACGACTCCATTCCGGTCACAAATGCATCAAAAAAATCGTCAACCAGTTTTTTCGATAAGCTGCTCATCAGCCTTGATCCGATCTGTGCGATTTTGCCGCCGGTTTTGAGCTGTGCTTCATAGGAAAGTTCGCACCCTTCATCTGCATCCGACAGACTGATCTTTGCTTCTCCACCGGCAAAACCCAAAGCACCAGCTTTTGCAGAACCCTCCAAGGTGTAGCCGCACTCCTCCTCAGAATCACTGATCGTCAAAAAGATATTGAACTTTGTCTTCACAGGGCCAATCTTCATGTTTAGTCGCCCTTTCAGTCCATTGTCCGACACCCACTCCAGTGCTTCACAGCCGGTAATCGAATCAGCAAGCAAGTCCGCATCATGCAGTGCCTTCCATACCTTTGCACGAGATGCAGGTAGTATCCTGCTTCCATTAATTTCCATATAAATTCCGAAAAATCACGATTCTTATCTATCTCCCAGTACTGGACACACTCATTAAAGGTGTTTGATTTCGCCGACGCTCCTCGTCCATACTATAAAATAGGGAAATTTCCGGTTGCCATAACATTCAATCCCATGCAAAAGTCACAACAGTCGCCGATTACCCTCTTGCGAGGCGCTCCCCGCCCCAGTGTAAAGACTCCCGAAGAACTGCCGCCTGGCAAACTGCGGATGGTTATAACTTATTTGGAGATGAAAATTCCACAGAGTTACCGATACGATCCACACAGACTCGAGAACATTTCAATCATTCGCGCACATGAACCCAACGCCGG
>JAKZRU010000105.1:0-29448 GCA_047517965.1 Gammaproteobacteria bacterium
GGTCCGAATCGAAGGCCGACTGCACTGATTTTTCAAAATCTCGCCTTGTTCCCGCTCATGACTATTTGGGAGAATATTACGTTTTCGCTGGAGGTTAAAGGAGTCGGCAAAGTCGAGCGTCGTAAACGTGCAGATGAACTGCTTGAATTGATCGCTTTACCGGGACAGGGCGAAAAGATGGTGGACGAGCTATCCGGTGGACAGAAACAGCGAGTCGCGATTGCCCGCGCGCTAGCTGCTGAGCCTAAAGTTTTGCTACTGGATGAGCCTCTTAGTGCGCTGGATTTGAAACTTCGGCAGCACATGCGTACCGAACTGCGTTCGATACAACGGCAAGTCGGGATTACTTTCATCTACATCACTCATGATCAAGGCGAAGCACTGACCATGTCTGATAATGTTGCAGTCATGCGCGAAGGCATCGTTGAACAGGTGAGCGATGGAACGTCGATCTA
This sequence comes from Gammaproteobacteria bacterium, assembly GCA_047517965.1. Lineage (GTDB taxonomy): Bacteria > Pseudomonadota > Gammaproteobacteria > Arenicellales > JAJDZL01 > JAJDZL01. The sequence goes on from JAKZRU010000105.1 coordinate 456, forward strand.
TGATCATCCTGATACGGCGTTTGTAGCATCATTCGTCGGCGAAAACAATCGCTTCAGCGGCAAGGTTTCTGAAATAAGCGAAGGAGTGGCTTCGGTCGATACACCGGAAGGAATAATCCTTGCGCGCTGCAGCAGAAACAGTGACTCCAAAGTGAGTGCTGGGGATGACGTATTCGTTTTCGTACGACCTGAATCCATGCAGTTTTCAAATGTCAGAGTACTGGATAACCAGTTGAATACCAAAGTGTATCATGAAGAATTCGAGGGACAATTCTGGCAGGTGTTTCTGGATATAGAATCAACACAGAAGCGATTGAAAATGTCTTTTATTAACGATGGCGAGAGCCGAGAACACACAAAAAGTGGCAAAGTATCGATCGGATTTCCGATTCAGGCCACAATTGCTCTGCCACAAGGACCGCTGGCAGCAGAATAACAGCGCCGGAGTTCCAGTACTGTGAACATAATCACATATTGGCAAGATTTTTTTCGTAAGAACGGAACAGCCGTCGCATTGTTCCTGATCATCACGGTCGGATTCTGGCTGTTCATGATGATTCTGCTTCCGCAGTTGTTCATGCTGGATTTTTCCATTCGAGCCAATGTTCCTCCACCAAAATTTGGAACTGAAGAGCACTACTACACGCTTGAACACTACAAATACATGGTGTTCGGCAGTGCCCAGTCTACGGATTCTTATAACGTAATTGATCTGACTGTATTCTTCCGTACCATTGTCGCGGCAATTTTTGTCACACTGATTGATGTCGCGCTGTGTTATCCGATCGCCTATTACCTTGCGCATGTCGCAATTGGAGGTTGGAGCCGACTAATGGTTTTGTCGCTGATCATTCCATTCTGGGTCAATGAAATTCTTCGTGCGTTCGCGTTCAAAATTATTTTCGGTTCAACCGGCATGATCAACAATTTTCTTGTAGGGGTGGGAGTACTGGATCAGCCGTACGATTTCATTCGCAACGATATTGCGCTATGGGCGGGCTTGAGTTATGCGTTCATCCTGTTGATGATTTTTCCAATTTACAACGCGATCGAGAGTCTGGACCGCAATCAAATTGAAGCAGCTAGAGATCTAGGATCACCTTGGTGGAGAATTCATTGGCGCATCGTTGTACCGCATGCAAAACCCGGCATAACATCGGGCTGTACCATGGTGTTCATGCTGACTGCCGGTGCTTTAGCTGCACCGCAAATTCTCGGTGGTCCGAGCAGTCTTTGGTTCACGCAAATCATTTATCAGGGTTTCAACCAAGCAGGCAACTGGGCGAGAGGTTCGGCGTATGCAATCATCCTGCTGATTTCCTGCATCATTTTCGTGCTCGTGATGATGAAAGTCTTCAAGGTTAAGTTTGGCGAAATGATGAAATGATCAAGGATCAAATTCAACGTTATTTCGTCATCGGATTCGTCGTACTATTTTTTGTGTACCTGTTCGGCCCGTTGATTGTGATGGGCATATCAGCGTTCAATACATCCACTTTTCCCAGGATGTCACCATGGGATTGTTTTTCCACCGAGTGGTTCGACGTATTGATCCAAGACACGCGTTTGATGGAAGGATTGCGCAATAGTGTGTTCATCGGCTTTGGTGTGGTACTTCTGGCGGTGCCGATTGGCCTCGCTGGAGCGTTAGTGCTCATGCAGGCAAAGCCACGCATTCGGCCATGGTATTACACTATCACAATTGCTCCCATCCTGGTACCGGGCGTTGTTCTTGGAATTTCTACACTGCTGTTCTGGGATCGATTCGGATTGTTGTTTGGTGCGAGTGAAACTTCGATTTTTTATGACGGAATATTTCTGACCGTCATCGGCCAGTCAACTTTTATATCGGCTTATGCAATGCTGATATTTATCGCCCGCTTGCAGCGATTCGATCCTGTATTGGAAGAAGCGGCTCTGGACTTGGGGGCGACACACGTACAAACATTTCGCAAGGTTCTTCTTCCATTTCTGAAGCCTGCAATTGGCTCGGCAGCGGTTCTCGCGTTTTTGGCATCTTTTGAGAATTACAACACCACGATTTTCACGATTGTTTCGAGCAGTACGTTAACGACGGTACTCGCAAGTAAAGTTCGTTACGGTATTGACCCTTCCATTAGTGCGCTGGCAGTGTCCATTGTATTCTTGACGCTGGTAGGTGCAGTCCTTTACGAAATTTCGCAACGTCGAGAGATGAGAAAGGCTAAATCTCAATTGGCTGTTGCACGAGGCGACGTGACTGTAGCCAAAAAACAAAAGTCGTTTTTTGCAGAACCAGCGGTCTTGATGGCGGCGGCTATTGTTATTGCGGGCATGGGAATCGTTTATTTTACGGGCACGATTGGGGTTGAAGAATGTAAAGTCGCCGTCAAGCAAGAGAGACAGGTGGAAATCCAGAGACGTGTCGAAAGAAGGAAAGGGCAGGAAATGTTCAAATCTTCCGTTGAAATGCAGGGTGTTCAACCCAAGGCAACCGAAGAAGCGGCTCCGAAGGTAAAAGCAAAAGGTGTGGAAGGTTATCAGGGCATATTCGCACCGCAGAATATACAGGAACAGATCGGAGAAGAATCACAGGATCAACCCGAAGCCAAGGGAACGGAAGGCTATCAAGGTATATTCGCCCCTGAAAACCTACAGGAACAGGTTGATTCCGATAAAGAACAATATTGATTCGATCTCATTGTTGTCGGGTTTGTAGGGTACGGAACAGTGTTGACGACATGCATAGGTGCTTATCCAAAGCCATCGTTTTTAAAGTTACCCGACTGGTTCAATCTTCCAAACGGTCCGGATTCGGCCGATCCAACTAAGAGCTGGGAATCTGCCCTCACTGCAATGGGAGATTCCGCGGAGGAAATCATCGCCGCCGCGAGCAAAGAGGTTATCCAGGATCAGCTAAATGCTGGCATTGACATTGTTACAGACGGCGAAGTCAAGCGCGAGAACTATATCCACTATCACTGTCGGCATCTGGAAGGCATTGACTTTGTTCGACTTACGATGCGAGAGCTTCGCGGTGGTACCTATTCTGCGGAGTTGCCGACAATAGCAGGACGAGTTGGCGCACGAGATTCGGGTTTTTTGGTAAACGACTGGAAACTGGCGCAATCGTTCACAGATCGTCCGGTAAAAATCACGATGCCCGGGCCAATGACCGTTACGGATTCCAACGCCAACGAATTCTATGCATCTGAAAAAGAGTTGGGCGCGGACATCGCGGATGCGCTGAACAAGGAAGTGCTCGCTCTAGTAGAAGCTGGCTGTATCCAAATTCAGGTGGATGAGCCAGTTTTCGCTAGAAAGCCGGGAATTGCGTTGGATTATGGCGTCGAGAATTTGGAGAGAGTGTTTCATGGCGTACCGAGTCATGTTGCCAAGATCATGCACATGTGCTGCGGCTATCCCAACCGGCTGGACCGGCTGGATTATCCCAAAGCCGATCGAAGTGCATATTTTAAGATTATTGGTGCGGTGGATGACAGTTGTGTCGATGTTGTGTCAATCGAAGATGCTCATCGCAACAACGACCTGACTTTACTGGATCAAGTCGCCAATACCAAGGTGATTTTGGGTGTTGTGGCAATTGCACTGAGCAGGATTGAAACTGTTGACGAAATCTCTACTCGACTGGAACAGGCATTGGATCATATAGACCGCGATCGACTGATTGCGGCACCCGACTGCGGACTTGGATTGTTAGGGAGAGATTTGGCTCGGAAAAAGCTGCAGAACATGTGTCAAGCAGCGCACTCGTTTTCCAGCACTGCTTGAGTCAATTAATCGGCGTACGATTCCAATCTGTGCGTTGCAGCCTTTACCTCATTTGCACACCAGGACTTAAAACCGCCAAGCCCGCGATTCTCCCACTCCCAGTGAGCTTCTTTCCAAGCTTGCATCCTGGCTTCCTCAATGTCTTTGCGCGTCAGCTTTGCATCCGCTATTGTCTGCTGAAGCGAGCGGTTGAAACCGTTCAGAGCCTTTTCGTTTACTAGTCCGCAGTAGCTTGCGACTTCCAGATCATAGTGTAACCGTACGAGATCCTGATTGCTGTCAGCGAGAGATGTAGAACTTGCAGCATAGAACACTACGATAAGCAAGAACTTACTTTTCATCTATCGGCACAGTCAATGGAATTTGCTATACTGCTATGAGTCATATTTTTTATCCGCAAGCAGGCAGGAGAGCCAAATACAGATGGACATGCAGGTAAAAGAAACACTATATCACTATATTAACGGCCAGCGCGTTGAAGGGAATAGCGGCCGCTATGGAGACATCTACAATCCAGCTATCGGCAGGGTGGTCAAGCAAGCTCCGTATGCCAGTGCAGAGGAAGTCAGTGCTGCAATCGATGTTGCTGCTGATGCTTTGCCAGCTTGGTCGGCTACGCCTCCTGCAGCAAGATCACAAGTCATGTTCGCATTTCGAGATGTCGTTCGCAAGAATATGGATGAATTGGCAGCTGCGCTATCATCGGAGCACGGTAAGACACTGGAAGATGCAAAGGGTTCGATTGGGCGAGGTATTGAAGTTGTCGAGTTCGCTTGCGGCATTCCGCAGCTTCTGAAAGGCGAGATGTCCGAACGGGTCGCCAGAGGCGTCGAGAGTTATTCTATCCGCCAGCCTGTCGGAGTCTGTGCGGGAATAACGCCGTTTAATTTTCCGGCCATGGTGCCGATGTGGATGTTTCCGGTCGCAATTGCATGTGGAAATACTTTCGTGCTCAAACCATCGGAAAAGGACCCGTCATGTCCACTGATGCTTGCGGAGTTGATGAAGAAGGCTGGTTTGCCCGATGGTGTACTCAACGTGGTCATTGGAGATAAGGAAGCAGTTGACACGATTTTGACGCACCCACGCGTTGACGCTGTCAGTTTCGTCGGATCAACCGCGGTCGGTGAATATATCTATCAAACGGGCTGCAAACATGGCAAACGCGTACAAGCGCTGTGTGGGGCAAAGAATCACATGATTGTAATGCCCGATGCTGATATGAACCAGGTCGTCGATGCAGCAATCGGTGCAGGGTATGGCTCTGCAGGAGAACGCTGCATGGCAATTTCGGTTGTGGTTGCAGTTGGCGATGACACTGCCGACGAACTGGTTGAGCGACTGAAACCTCGGGTAAGGAATCTGACCGTGGGACCCTACACGGATGGAAGCGCTGAAATGGGCCCGCTGGTGACTCCAGACCACTACAGTAAAGTAAAGTCATATGTGGACCTCGGTGTCGAAGAAGGTGCCGATCTGGTCGTCGACGGACGGGATTTTTCCTTGAAAGGCTATGAGGAAGGTGCATTTCTCGGCGGTTGTCTGTTCGACAACGTAAAACCGGATATGAAAATTTATACGGATGAAATATTTGGACCGGTGCTCAGTATCGTCAGGGTTGACAGTTATGAAGAAGCAGTCGGTCTTGCCAGCCAACACGAATACGGAAACGGCGCAGCAATTTTTACACGCGACGGCGGGTATGCACAGGATTTCATTTCCAACGTAAGGATGGGAATGGTGGGAGTCAATGTGCCGATTCCGGTGCCTGTCGCCTATCACAGTTTCGGCGGCTGGAAGCGGTCGTTATTCGGTGATCACTACATGCACGGGCCTGAGGGCGTGCGGTTCTATACCAGAATGAAGACGGTTACCGCAAGATGGCCGGCTGCAATTGAAACCGGTGCGAAATTTCATTTCAAGCGTGGCAGCGACGACAATTAAGTATTTGATTTGGAAAGGTTAGCCGTCAATTCGGCTAACCTTGGAATTCAGTCGAGTCTGAGATTGTCGATTAGTCGGACGCTTCCGATGTGTGCGGCAATCAGTGCGACTGCTTGCTCAACAAGACCTTTCGGTGAATCTGGCTGCCAATTGCAAGGGTCTCTAATTTCTGCGTAGTCAACGCGAATTTGATCTGCTTTCAGATTCTCGTGCATCTTTTGCTGCAGCTCATTTTCGTCGCGGATTCCCAATTGCCATAATTTTCGGGCTTCAGTCAAGGCGCGAAATATCTGTTTTGCAACTTCGGTTTGAGATGCGGTAAGCAGTTCATTTCTCGAAGACAATGCCAACCCCTGTTCATCTCGGATCGTTGAACAGGCAACAATTTCCGGATAGCCAAGTCGAGTGGACAGGTCTCGAATGACCAGCAGCTGCTGCAAATCCTTGAGTCCGAAATATGCTTTGCAATTTCCCACGAACCTGAATAATCGATCCACTACCGTACACACTCCTTGTAGATGGCCCGGACGAAATTCTCCTTCAAGTCCCCTTGCAAATCGGCCAGGGTCCAGAATTTCAACTTCTTCTATAGAGGATGCTTCTGGAAACATGTCTTGACTGCTTCCGCGAAAGACCATGTCGCAATTAATTTCTTCAAGAATTCGATAATCGGATTGCAAATCCCGGGGATAACTGGAAAAATCCTTCGGATTGTTGAATTGCAGGGGATTGACGAAAATGCTTACACAACTCACATCGTTTTTAGCAATAGCACGCTGAATCAGCGACAAATGCCCAGCATGTAGCGCACCCATGGTGGGAACATATCCGATTGTTCGGTTTTGGCTGCGCTGAAATTCGCACCAGCGTGTTGCTGATACAGGGTTATCCAATATTTCCATTGTGAATACCCGCTGCTATCCGTATTGACGAGACTTATGCAGTCGAAGTCAGGGCATCTGCAATAGAATTTTTCCGATGTGAGAGCCAGACTCCAGTCTTTGGTGTGCTTCTCGCACCTGATTCAGAGAATACACAGAATCAATTACGGGTGATACGCTGCCATCTTCCAGAAGCGGCCAAGCCTGTTCCAAGAGTTCACGGGCAATTTCCGCTTTTTGCTCGACTGTTCTGGGTCGAAGAGTAGAACCGGTTATCGTCAATCGTTTCATCATTATCGGCAGAACGTTCAATTCAGTTTTAAGCCCGCCCTGTGTTGCAATGATGACCATTCGACCTTCTACCGCCAGGCACTTGATGTTTTTCGGAACATAATCTCCTGCAATGATGTCCAGGATTAGATCGACACCTCTTCCATCGGTCCAATCTAACACTTCCTCCACAAAGTCCTTTGTCCTGTAGTTGATGGCTCGGTCTGCACCAAGATCAATGCATGCCTCACATTTTTCATCGTTTCCAGCAGTTGCACCGACTTCGGCTCCAAATGCGTGAGCCAGCTGAATGGCAGTTGTACCAATTCCACTTGTGCCGCCATGCACGAGAAACTTTTCGCCTTTTTTAAGTTTTCCGCGCATAAATACATTGGTCCAGACAGTGAAGAACGTCTCTGGAACGGCGGCAGCTGAAACCAGGCTCAGACTTCTCGGAACCGGGAGGCACGATGACACAGGTGCGGTACAGTATTGCGCATAGCCGCCTCCAGCGAGAAGAGCACACACTTCATCGCCTGCTGAAAAATCCACAGCATCGGGTGCGCTTGCTACAACTGTGCCGGAAACTTCGAGCCCTAGTATTTCGGATGCACCCGGCGGGGGTGGATAGTGACCGTTTCGCTGCATTACGTCGGCTCGATTCATGCCCGTAGCGGCAACCTTAATCAGTACTTCTCCGCTTGTGGGTACAGGAATAGGACGTTCACCCATTTCCAGTACGCTACTGTCACCCGGTCGAGTGACCTCAATAACTTTCATGGTCTGTTCATTCATCAGTGACTTCCTTGAAACTGGATCTGTATCGTTCAATTTTATTGATGTAGGATTGATTGAATCGACTGAGCATATCGATTTCCTGCTTATTGAGCTTTCGAATTACTCGTCCCGGAGAACCGACTACCAAACTGTGATCCGGAATTTCCTTGCCGTCTGTAATCAGTGCATTTGCTCCGATGATGCAGTTCGACCCAATGTAGGCATTGTTCAGAATGACCGCATTGATGCCAATCAAAGCGCCGTCTGCCACGGTACAGCCATGTAGCATTGCCTTGTGGCCGATTGTTACATTTGCACCAATAGTGAGCGGGCATCCAGGGTCCGTGTGCAGCACACTGCAATCCTGAACATTGGTGCCATTGCCTAACGTAATTCGCTCGTTGTCACCTCGAATGACGGCACCGAACCAGACACCGACATAATCTCCCAATACAACATCACCAACGACGGTTGCGGTGTTCGCAATGTATACATTTTTTCCACACTGTGGAGTTCCATTATCCAGCGAGTAAATCATTGCGGATTAAAATCGGTTGAAACTGCCAGGAAATTTCGGGCTGCCGCCTCGAAATAGCGATTTCAGCAATCCGGCGAATACGGGATGCAAACGTTCCGCCAGCGGTTCCTTTCGAACGTATTTCACCTCGTAAATGTCGGAGTTTTCTGCAGCTTCCAGAAGATAGTCGTCACTCGTCCTCAACTCGTCGACCAATTTCAAATCAAGTGCTCGGGTGCCGTACCAGTGCTCGCCTGTGGAAATTTGATCAACATCAACCTGAGGCCGATTGGTTTGAACGAACTCCTTGAACAGCTTGTGCACATCTTCAATTTCTTCCAGGAATTTGGCTTTACCTTTTTCTGTAGGTTCGCTGAACATGCCTACCGTGCGCTTGTATTCACCGGCAGTGTACTCCTGATAATCAATGTTGTGTTTTTCAAGCGCCCGATGAAAGTTGGGAATTTGCGCAAGTACGCCGACTGAACCAACAATTGCGAAAGGTGCTGCGATGATTTTATCTGCGACGCATGCCATCAGATAACCGCCGCTTGCAGCAACTTTATCCACCGAGACGGTGAGTTGAATGTTCTTGTCTTTGATTCTCTTGAGCTGCGATGCTGCCAGTCCGTAACCGTGCACGACGCCGCCCCGGCTTTCCACCTTGATGACGACTTCATTCGGTGGTTCTGAAATGGTCAGAATGGCAGTAATTTCTTCGCGAAGTCGATCGATTTCAGAAGCTTCAATGTCTCCTTCAAACTTGAACACGTAAATTCGACCGCGTTCCTCTGACTCATCCGGCTTTTGTTTAGCAGAACTCTTGTGCTCTTTCTTTTGTTTTTTGAGTCGCTCCTTGAATGCCTTCTTTGGCAGATGCACGGAATCGATCGTATTCGACATAGCTTCATAACGTCGATTTACATGATTGACTTCCAGATGTTCCTTTTGATGCTGTCGCTGGCGTGTTGCAACTGCGGCAATTACTAGGACCGGAATGACGAATGCAATGACGATAGTGATCGTTTTTGCAAAGAAAAGAAAATATTCGAAGAGGTGTTCCATGGAGGGCCTACGGGAAAGTTAAAAATAAAAATTCTATCATAGTGAATTGATGTCAGTGCTCTGTGGCAATGGAAGATCAGGTATCCTGACTGGGCACATCCGGTACCCACATATATCCGTCCGGATCAATCAAATAGGATTCCCTGAGGCCGTGAGGCTTATCTGCTGCTTCTGCGAACACCTTGTAACCATATTTACGAGCTCTTTCGGCTGCTTCATCTGGGTCACAGTTGTGCACACGAATTTCAGCTCCGATTCCCCTTGCGGATGTGCTGGATATAAGATCGTACATGGGATTTTCAAGATAAGTATGATCTGCGTGGAGCATCCACTCCGTGTCGTATCCTTGCAGCACTGCAATGTCTGGGTCAGAGTAAACGACGGTCACCTCAAGTACGCGAGTCTGGAACAGCAAAGCTTGATCAATATCTCGAACCAGAAGATTGAAAGACAATCCTTTCAGTGAGCGCCCGTATTCCGGTGCGGGCATCCACGGGTCTTCAGTTCTAAGTTTCATTAGGCCCTCGGAGTACTGGAAGAAAAATTCATTTTCCCCCACGAATCTCTCAGTGAAACGGTTCGATGAAATACGACCGTCTGGTTGCCGCTGGCTGCTGCTACAAGATAGAAATAGCCAATTCGCTCAAATTGAAATCGACTTCCCGGCTCTGAGGCCGCCGCTTCTGACTCTATCAGAGCGTCTTTGACATGGACCAATGAATCGGGATTGATGAGATCAGCAAATGCAGAGTCTTTCTTGGAGGCCGGATCCGCCACTTGGAAGAGTCGATCATATAACTTGACGTGAACACGCTTTGCGTGCACTTTGGATACCCAGTGTATGGTTCCTCTGACTTTTCGCCCGTCAGGTGCAATGCCTCCGCGGCTTTGAGGGTCATATCGACATCGAAGTTCCACCACGTTGCCGGAGTCATCCTTGATGACATCGGTACAGGTGATCAGGTAGGCATATCGCAATCGCACCTCGGTACCGGGTGAAAGTCGAAAAAACTTATTAGGTGGATTTTCCAGGAAATCGCTTCGTTCAATGTAGATTGTCTTGGTAAACGGGACTTGCCGTACACCGAGTTCAGGGCGTTTCGGATGGTTTGCAGCATCCATCCAATCTGTGAAATCGTCGGGAAAGTTGTCAATGACAACCGGCAGAGGATTGATAACCGCCATGGTTCGAGGTGCGTTGTAATCGAGATCTTCTCGAATGCAGTTTTCCAGCACACCGAGCTCAACTGCGTTGAAGTTTTTTGTAATTCCGATGCGACTGCAGAAATCGTGAATGGAAGCGGGTGTGTATCCACGGTTGCGCAAACCTGTCAATGTCGGCATGCGTGGATCGTCCCATCCATCAACCAGATTTTCAACGACGAGTTCGGTCAGCAGTCGTTTGCTCAAAACCGTGTATTCCAGCGAAAGACGTGAAAACTCAATCTGTTCCGGTTTATGAGGGGTTGTCACGTTGTCGATGATCCAGTCGTAGAGCGGCCGGTGATCTTCGAATTCCATGGTGCACAAAGAATGTGTAACGCCTTCGATTGCGTCAGACAGTCCATGTGCAAAGTCATAGAGCGGGTAGATGCACCACTTATTTCCGGTAATCGGATGTGATTGATGCTTGATTCGATAGAGCACCGGGTCTCGCATGTTGATATTGCCCGACGCCATATCTATCTTGGCACGAAGCACATGTTCATTCTCCGGGAATTCTCCTTCACGCATTCTGGAAAAGAGATCCAGGTTTTCTTCGACAGTTCTTGTTCGATAGGGACTGTCTACTCCGGGTTGGGTGAGTGTACCGCGATACTCGCGAATGTCAGCCGGTGACAGACTGTCAACATAAGCTTTGCCGTTGCGGATGAGTTCTACTGCGAAATCGTAGAGTTGCTCAAAATAATCGGAAGCGTGCTTCGGATTGTCATTTTTTGCATATCCAAACCATCGAACATCATTGATAATTGAATTAACATAGTCGATGTTTTCTTTGCTGGGGTTGGTATCGTCGAACCGAAAGTTGCAAACTCCGCCATAATCTTGGGCGATTCCAAAATTCAGACAGATTGATTTTGCATGACCGATATGCAGATAACCATTCGGTTCCGGCGGAAATCGCGTCATTACGCGTCCGTCATGCTTGTTGCTGGCAATATCGTTATCGATAATTTGCCGGATAAAATTGGTTGCTTTCAAAGCGAGCTGTCAAATTCTGTGAGTGCAGTTGCGACTAGTGCGGTCTAATGTTGAGTTTGGCTAGAAAGTGGCGGTAAATCGCTCAATTGCTGATTGTAGGAAATTGAAAAACCAAGTTCAGGATATTTTATGAAAATTGCGTTCTTGATGGATCCATTGGAATCCGTGAAAGCTTATAAAGATACGACTTACTTTCTTATGCTGGCAGCTTATGAGCGTGGAAACGAAGTATTTTATTTCAATCAGGCTACGATGCAAGCAGGAATCACTGGCGTTCGCGCGACAGTTTTCAAATTAAAGGTTAATTCTTCGATTGAACAGCCCTTCACTGTTCTTGAAAAAGTATTCACTGACTTGTCGGTCATGGATGTAATTGTAGTACGTACAGATCCGCCTTTCGACCGAGCCTATTTTTACTCCACACTTTTGCTGGACTTGGTGGGATCAAATACTCAGGTCATCAATCGACCTTCCGGAATTCGCAATTGGAATGAAAAATTGGCTGCATTGCATTATCCGGAATTTACCCCCGATACGCTCGTTACCAATAATACGGAAGAAATTCTGGATTTTGTCAGTCGTTACAATCGCGTAACCCTGAAACCAGTTGACGGACATGGTGGAGAAGGGATTGAATTTTTGGATAAGCAAGATAATTCCGCAAAACGAAAAATCGATGAAGGCACGCAATCTGGAAGGCACTGGGTGATAGTGCAAGAATATCTGGAAGCGGCACAGCAAGGAGACAAGAGAATTCTGCTGGTAGATGGGAATCCAATCGGAGGCGTACTTCGAGTGCACGCGGAAGGAGAGGAGTTGAACAATCTGGATCGTGGTGGTCAGGCGGTTTCGGCTGAATTGATGGGAGTCGATTATGAAATCTGTGCAGCAATTAAACCCGGACTGCTCGAGCAGGGGATATTCTTTAGCGGGATAGATGTGATTGGAGGCAAACTCATTGAAGTTAACGTTACCAGCCCGACTTGCCTTCAGGAACTGTGCCGATTTTCAGGGATTCAGCATCATCACAATATTATTGAAAAGTTGGAAATTAGAACAGTTGTTAGTTCTCAACTGTAAAATTGCCGTGAATCAGTTGTAGAACGATACATCCCATCAACATCAAAGCATGCCCATAGTAACAAGATTTGCGCCGAGTCCAACCGGAGATTTACACATCGGATCGGTTCGTACTGCATTGTTTTCGTGGCTGTATGCACGCAAGCACTCCGGAAAGTTTCTACTTCGTATAGAGGATACCGATCGGTTGCGTTCAACGCAGAATGCTATTGATTCCATACTCGAATCTTTGGAATGGCTGGGGTTGGATTATGATGATGCGCCCATTTATCAATCAATCCGAAGTGAGGTTTACAGACAAAGAGCCCAAGATTTGCTGGATGCCGGATTAGCTTATCACTGCGTATGTAGCAGAGAACGACTACACGCAGTGCGCGAAGAGCAGATGGCAAAAAAGCTCAAGGCTCGCTACGATAACAGATGTCGTGATTTAGGTCTTAAGCCCAACAAACAAATCCCATCAGTGATCCGGTTCAAGAATCCGATGGATGGGGAAGTGGAAATTCACGACATGGTGCAAGGCCACGTCGCTTATCAGAACGCAGAACTGGATGATCTGATCATTATTCGGACGGATGACACGCCCACCTACAATTTTGCTGTTGTAGTGGATGAAATTGACATGCATATTACTCACGTAATTCGAGGCGATGATCATCTGAACAACACACCTCGCCAGATTAATCTCTACCAGGCTTTTGAAAAAAAGATTCCTCGATTCGGACATGTCCCCATGATTTTGTCGCCCGAAGGAAGAAAGCTTTCCAAACGTGACAATGTCCCTGGCGTTCTGGAATTTAGAGAAAATGGCTATCTGCCAGAAACAATTCTCAATTATTTGGTGCGATTAGGCTGGTCGTCCGGTGACAAAGAGCTGTTCACCATTGGCGAAATGATCGAACTGTTTGATGCTGAGAAAATCCATCGATCTCCAGCGGCGCTGAACTACAAAAAACTGGACTGGGTCAGTCATCAGCATATTATGGAACTGGCACCGGAAAAGATTGAGTCGCTGGCAGAACCTTATTTTTTAGATAAAGGCATTGACATTCGTGCTGGTGGGCCAAAAATTGAAGAAGTTTATGAAGCTCAGAAATCAAGATCCAGGACTCTTGTCGAATTTGTTGAACGGAGCATGTATTTTTATCAGGATGCTGTGGGCTATAACGAATCTGCTGCAAAATCTCATTTGACAGTGGATGTCCTCGACTTGCTCAGAATTCTGCGAGATCAATTGGAACAACTTACCGATTGGAATAAAGACGCAATCCAGTCCGAGATCAAAGGTATGGTCGAATTGTTTGGAATCAAATTTGGCGCAATCGCTCAGCCGGTGCGTGTTGCACTGACGGGAGACACGATTTCTCCTGGAATCGATGTAACTGTGGCATTAATCGGCCGTAAGCGCGTACTGGAAAGGTTAGACAAAGCGATCGACTGGATTGAACAACGCAGCGTCTAGCCTGTTGTTGAATAATTTGATTGCAGTTGCAGGCGAAATATATTTTACGAGTAAATTTTCATAAAATATAATTGTTCTACTTTGAAGGCAGTTATTTAATCCTTCTTCAGGGGCCATAGCTCAGTTGGGAGAGCGCTACAATGGCATTGTAGAGGTCGGCGGTTCGATCCCGCCTGGCTCCACCACTGTAGAATAAACAGTCTTTCGACGACTGCATTTGCAACTTTGTTGACAGGTTGAAGACTCATACAATATGTCGTCGTCCCCATCGTCTAGCCAGGTCTAGGACACCAGCCTTTCACGCTGGCGACGGGGGTTCGAATCCCCCTGGGGACGCCATTTAAAAATTTTCACTGATGTTTATAAGTTGGGTTACCTGTTTGGCTTTATTCGGCGGCGCTACATTTTCGTGATGACAAAATCGCAAATTTGAAACTTTCGCGATTCAATTCAGTCAAAGTCGATACCTTCAATTGACTTCTACCATGCATATCCGAATAATTTCCAGATTCAGCTTCCTCGTTTTACTATTCAGCCTGTTTGCCAACATACAGGTTTACGCAGATATTCAGAAAAGTCCAAACGACCACCGGGAATATCTCCCATTCGAACTTGAAAACCGAATGCGCGTGCTGGTTATTTCCGACCCTGAAACAGATGACGCGGCTGCCTCGCTAGCGATTCAAATTGGAGGAGGAGATGATCCGGAAAATCGAGCCGGAATGGCTCACTATTTGGAACACATGCTTTTTCTCGGAACGGCAAAATATCCAGAACTGGATAGCTATCGTGCTTTCATTGAACAAAACGGTGGAGCAACCAATGCGTATACCGCAATAGATCTTACCAACTACAACTTCAGCATTGAACCCGAATTCCTTAAGCCTGCTCTTGACCGATTTGCGCAATTTTTTGTCGCACCTCTATTCCCAGCAGAGCAAGTCGGTCGTGAACGAGCCGTAGTACATGCGGAATTTGAAATGCGTACACAGCGCGATGTTGTCAGACACTGGGCATCGATGAGACACGCCTACAATCCGAAACACCCATCGTCAAAATTCGTTACAGGCACCGAAAAGACTCTGGAAGGTGATGTCCGTCCTGATCTGATTGAGTTCTTCAATGAAAACTACAGTGCGAACCTGATGAATCTAGTCGTGCTAGGTCGAGAACCAGTTAACGAATTGCAGAAATGGGTGATGGAAATTTTTTCTGAGATCAAGGACTCTGATGCTGATGTACTTGAAATAACCGAGCCTTTGTTTGCCGATGGAAGTCTGCCGGCGCTGTTGAAAGTCAAGACCCTAAAGAATAATCCGAACTTAACGTTAACGTTTCCCGTGCCGAATCTGGAGCCTTACTGGCGAGAGAGTCCGGACGGCTATATTTCGAACCTGCTGGGACATGAAGGCAAGGGGAGCTTGTTGTCGGAATTAAAAGCTGAAGGCTGGGCCGATGGCTTATATGTCAGCCCCGGTAATACAGGCATCAACAGCTATACCATGACTGTAAAAATTTCGCTTACTGAGAGCGGGCATCAAAACTGGGAGAATGTAGCAGCCTACGTATTTCAGTACATCCGAGAAATTCGTGCGCGCGGAATCGACGAATGGAGATTCAATGAGCAGAAAATTCTGAGCGAAATCGGTTTTCGCTTCAGTGAGGTAGACGATGCTAGGAATTTTGTGACTACTCTTGCAGCAGTACTGCATAAGTATCCTCCAAATGAAATACTGTCAGCGCTGTATCTGGTGAGTCAATACGATCCCAATCTGATCACTACAATTCTGGCTGAAATGACACCGGAAAATACGTTAGCAGCTCTGGCATCACCCACGATTGAGACGGATCAGTTGACGCCTTATCTGGGAGTGGAATATTCGCTCGATAAAATTCCTGACCAAACTATAGAATTGTGGCACACTGACCTTGCAGACTCATCAAACTGGCTGCCAACAGAGAACGAATTTCTGCCGCAGAATCTGGATTTAAAAACTGCCGACGAAGTATCCAAACCCGAAAGAATAATTGCGAAACCGGGGTTTGAATTGTGGCATCAGATGGATACTTCGTTTGACGTACCACGTGCAAGTTTCTTCATTTCGGTACGAAGTCCAGTGACAAAGACCAATGTTAAGAATTCCGTTCTGCTTTCGCTATTTGAAGCCGCAATTAATGATCAGTTGAACGAATTTGCCTATCCTGCAGCACTCGCTGGACTTGACTACAGTCTGTACGGACACTCTCGCGGATTTACCATTCGTATTTCCGGTTTCGATGACAAGCAGTCCGTACTTCTTGGCGAGATTATCAGCATAGTTAAATCCCCTACGTTTGATCAGAGCAAATTTGAACTGCACAGGAATCAGCTGATTCGAAAAATCGAAAACAGCCGCAGAGACAGTGCATACCGACGTGCTATCTCTGAATTTTATTCAATCATTGTCGAACCGAGCTGGACCGAAGAGCAGGAACTACAGGCGCTGGCGCAAGTAGAGTTTGAGGACCTCGTCAATTATTCATCCAAATTGATTGAAGAAGTGGAACTTGTGGTTTTATCGCATGGAAACGTGCTGAGAGAAGAGGCCATTACGATGGGAGAACTGGTCAAATCGAATCTGCTATATCCGGAGAGAGTCGCAACCGTACGTAAGAGCGCTGTAGTCGACCTTCCTGATCATGGCCCTTTCATTCGTCAGATTGGAATAGAGAACAATGATTCTGCGATTGCGGTATATCTGCAGGGAACAGATCGATCGCTTCGAGAGCGAGCCTATTTTGCTCTCTTGGCGCAAATCATTCAGACTCCGTTTTTTTCAGACCTTCGGTCGGTTCAACAACTCGGCTATGTAGTATTCTCAGCCAACGTGCCAGTTGAACAGGTGCCTGGAACCATGTTCGTCATTCAGTCCCCTGATGTTCCACCGGAAAAAATGGAGATTGCAGTCGTTGAGTTTCTGGATCAATTTCATTCATGGCTGACTGATCTATCAAGTTCAGAATTTGAAGCATACAGAGCTGGTTTAATCGGGCAGATACTGGAGAAGGATCCAACCTTGAATGCCCGTTCGTCTCGATACTGGACAGCCATTGATCGGAAAGATTATGAATTCAATCAGCAGCAAGAACTTGCATCGATTCTTGAAACGATGGAAAGAAAAGCATTTGAAGATTTCGTGTACGACTTGCTTATAAAAAGAGGTGACAGCCGCCTGGTGGTACTCGGTTACGGAAACAACCATGGTATGCCAGTGGAACTGCTTCAAACAGAAGGCGTTCACATAGCTGATCGGGAAAGTTTCAAGCGCGGTCAGGAATTGTTTCCTCCACTCTAGCGGGAAGTTGTACGAAATGACTTCCAGTATCGAACTGCTCGCGCGCGAAGTTGGAGATACTTTGTTACAAAATCACCTGGTGCTCACTACGGTTGAGTCGTGTACCGGAGGCTGGGTAGCAGAAGCGATTACGAGTATTGCAGGAAGTTCCTCATGGTTTGAGCGGGGGTTTGTCACATATAGCAATGAAGCCAAGCAGGAACTCGTAGGTGTCAGGAAGGAAACTCTGTTACAGTACGGTGCAGTAAGCAGAGAAGTTGCACGAGAGATGTCTTTGGGCGGAATCGATGCCAGTCGCGCCGATCTCGCCGTAGCGGTTACAGGTATTGCTGGACCAGGCGGCGGTACCTTACAAAAACCTGTCGGTATGGTATGGGTCGCTTGGGGAGACCGAAGTGGCAAGGTCAGCGAAGAGCTTTTTCAATTTGATGGTGATCGAGAATCCGTACGTAGATCAACGGTAGAACAATCGCTAGTTGGAATATTGGAATTTCTCAAAAGCTTCAGATAATGCGGCAATTAATGACGGATAGTTATTTGTCTATTGGAATTATGAAACTTCTGAGATAATCTTTTCTGTAGTAGAAATTTCCAATCTTCGTATACTTATTTAAAATAATCCATCTTTAGCCTATCGAATTTTCTTGGGATAATCGACCAATGGACAGGATTGATGTGAATATCCAGGAAGGCGTGAATATGTGTGTTGCGAATGTTGCGGCTTCTGCTCTCATCGGCAAAATCGATGATCCGGGGGATTTAGCTGGAATGACCCATTTCTTGGGACACACTTCGAATGTATTGCGTGTCACTGTGGAACGGCTCGCGTGAGGTCATTAGGCGTAGGTGCTGACACGCAATTTCTTTACAGTGCCTACGCCGCTCACGTACATAACACTAGTCTTCCAACGTTCAATCGAATAAATATTCATTTACTCGGATAACTGCGGAAATTGTCCTTCTGAATAAGACAGCCGTAGCTTTGGTCACCCATAATGCGGTTACCGTCCTAGGAACCGAGCACAATTTGACCGATTTAGAACTCCACCGCGATTGATTCTAGTCGTGCATCTACACTTGAGCAGCCTCAGCTGAACACAAAGAAACTTTCAAGATATTCGGATATTTAAAATCTCTCAATAGTTATCGGTTTACTTTCATGTTTTGAGTTCCCGCACACCGACGTATATAAACGAAAGTTAATTGGAAATGGTTTTCGGACTGAAATGTTGAATGTTCCCGACACGCAAAGACTGTTTGTAGGCTTATGGCCTGATTTCGAGATTCGATCTAGCCTGACAACGGTTCAAGCCGCATTTCGATTATCTGAGTCAAGTCGAATAATACTCCCAGAAAAATTCCACATTACTCTTTTGTTTCTGGGAGACGTGCCCGAAACAGAAATTGCCAGCGTGAGAACCTTTATTCAAGACATTCAGTTCGATCCGTTTTCGATTGAGTTGAACTGTGTTGGTTTCTGGCCCGGTAACCGCATAATTTGGGCGGGAACGGATGAAGTGAGCCTCGAATTGATCGAACTCGTCAGCAGGGTGAGGAAGGGGTTGTCTCGATTTGGTGAGGATCGTAGAAAAATTTTCCCCCACATTACCTTGGCACGCAAGGCTAAAAAGAGAATACGCGGTTTGATAGACCCCATCCACTGGCAGGTGCATCACATCGAATTGATTCGCTCAACGCTTTTGAGCGATGGCGCAAAATATGAGTCAATCGCGCGCTCAGGCTGAATCAGCTCTCAATCTACAAGAACTGCTGAAACTGATCCAAATATTCCAAGATCTGCAGTAACCCTGTCGCCTGAACGGATTGGTTTTGGTCGCCCGCATACACCAGTAGTGATGTATTGTTCGGCTTCGATTGTGATCCCTCTTGAGGAAAGCTGGTTTACCACCCACTCAAGTGCTGCTAGCGGGTGTCCCAAAGCATCCGCTCCGGTTCCTTGTGTTGCGACTTCATCATTTATGATCAGTTGGACTGGACAATCTGCCAAATTGATGTTTCTCCATTCTACCGAAGTTGCTTCACCGATGACCCAGTCTTTTCCACAAGCACAGTCTGCAAGCAGAGTTGCTGCTCCAGCATTTGCGAAATCTGAAATTCTCGAGTCAGGGAATTCCAGACTGGGATGTAGGCTTGAGACAGCGTCGAGAATTTCATCTCTCGTATACGCAGTTTCACGGCCAATTATCGATTTACCGAAACGAAAAGCGAACTCTGATTCCGCTACTGCCATGTGATTGCCGGCCATCGACAGAACTGCGTTTGATTCATACATATGCGATGATAGATAGGGACCTTCTAGTGGTCCATCTACACCGATATGTTTCTGGCCACCTGCACTGGTGGCGGCAATTTTCCACCCAGCGATGGCATCATCAGCGAGTTCCGGGAAATGAATTTGAGCTTGTCTTCCGACATCTTCAGTATCCGGCTTGCAGTGCGCAGGAAGCGCATTGATTGTTTCTCCGGCATTGCGCAACGCCCATAAGGCTGCCGCTGTTTGTCTGGCAATTTCGCTACTCATGGTTTTAAGTGATTCCTATGTGTAATTTCATTTGAAAGTCATCGTTCCAAATACTGACGTTTATCTTTTACTTCTTCCCACTCCGCTGCATCCGGCGGGGCTTCGATGATCGAAGAAATTACCGGCCAAATCAGGCTCAATTCCGTATTGAGATCGAAGAATTCGCGCTGATCTTCAGGTAAATCATCTTCAGCATAAATTGCGGTTACGGGACATTCAGGCTCGCACAGACTGCAGTCGATGCACTCCTCCGGGTCAATGACAAGCATATTCGGGCCTTCGTGGAAACAATCCACTGGGCACACTTCAACACAGTCTGTGTATTTACACTTTATGCAAGATTCGGTAACAATATAAGTCATGGTTCAACAAATGTGTATAAAAGCACCCACATCGTGAATGCAAAATATGATTAACGTGCTGCAAATTTAATTTTGACGTTGTTCAATAACCGTAGAATTACTGACAAATTCAAATATCACGATTTGGCATCGAGATCAAATTATTGAATTATCTACTTTCTTGGATTAGGAAGTAATAGTTTACTCTCCCATTACTCATAGGGTGTTTGATGGATTGCTTCACAACTAAAAATTTTTGTGGCTTATTTACAACTTGATATCCGTAGTTCTTGAAATTTTCACGAAGCGATTTCTCGAATGACCATCCCGTAGTGATGTCGCCGGCCAAAGATTCCTGGGCAACTGTGATCAGCAACAGTATCGTTCCCACACAAATTAAGCTGAACACGAAACGCGAATATGTCATGATTCCTGTAAATCAACTACTGTGTCCAACACGTAATACTCTCATTTCTACAATCCATACTCGGCTTTTGTGCCTGCTTCTTCCATTGTACTCCCCGTATTTGATGAATCACCGAATTGATAATTAGATTTTCTTCAATAATAAATCGAATACTCATGTAATGCGAACTCTTTTGCTAGACTGTATGGCACAACTTGAACTGCTTTTAGTCTTTGTGTAGTTGCTTCAACTGATAGAGAATTTCAAGCGCTTCCCGCGGACTGATGTTGTCGGGCTGCACTTCGCCAAGTCGGTCGAGTGCCGGTGAAATTAGTTTAGCTTGCGAGTCGAAAATTGAGGGCTGATAAAGTTGTTCGTCTATTTGTACTGCTTGTTTGCAGGCTGACATCGATAGTTCAGCGAGTTTTTCTGAAGCGACTGCTATGACTTTGCTTGGAATTCCGGCGAGTCTTGCAACCTGAATTCCATAGCTCTGATTTGTTGCCCCTTCTTTGACCTCATACAGAAATATGATCTCACCGCCATGTTTAACTGCGTCCAGATGTACGTTTTTCGCTCCCGTCAGGCTTTCAGCGAGAGCCGTAATTTCAAAATAGTGTGTCGAAAACATGCATAAAGCTTGAACGTCGGCCAACAGGCTGTGCGCACAAGCCCAGGCTAGAGCAAGTCCATCGAAAGTACTGGTTCCACGACCGATTTCATCGACAATAACAAGACTCTTTTGGGTGGCGCTATGCAATATAGAAGCCATTTCCGTCATTTCTACCATGAATGTTGAACTGCCCGCACTCAGGTCATCAGAAGCTCCGATGCGTGTGAATATTCGATCGATGGGCCCGATGGTCACCGAGTCGGCAGGAACATACGATCCCGTATAGGCTAGCAGCGCAATGACTGCGGTTTGTCTCATGTAAGTACTTTTTCCGCCCATGTTCGGCCCTGTGATCAACAGCAAATGATTTCGTTCGTTCAGTTCAGTGTCGTTCGGCACGAAAGGCTTGCTGAGCATTGATTCAACCAGTAAATGTCGACCAGCGGTTATGGCAATGCCCGGCTCATCGACCAATTTGGGTCGCTGCAAGTCAAGTGTTTTTGACCGGTTCGCAAAATTACACAATACATCAATTTCCGCTACTGTTTTGGCGGTGGTCTGAATGCGAGCGACAAACTGCTGCAAGTTATCCAGTAATTCGTCGTAAAGTGCCTTTTCACGCGCTAAAGATCGCTCTTTCGCACTCAATATCTGACTCTCAAATTCCCTGAGTTCAGGCGTAATGTATCGCTCGGTATTCTTCGTCGTCTGACGACGCGTGTATTCTGCGGGAATCTGCTCTGTCGCAAGGCGTGGCACTTCAATGTAATATCCATGCACACGGTTGAAGTGAATCCGAAGGTTCTTAATGCCCGTACGCTCGCGTTCTCGAATCTCCATCTCAGAGAGAGCATGGCCTGAATCGTCTCGAAGCTTGATGAGCTCATCCAATTGACCGTCATATCCCTGTTGAATCACTCCGCCATCTCGAATCATGGTAGCCGGCTCATCCTGAATTGCCCGTGACAGCAGCTCAGTTAAATCCGGCAACGCTTCCATCGAATTGCACAAATCAATGACTTCCTGACAGTCTCCCTCAGCGATCAATTCAATGAGCGACGGAACGGATTGAAGCGACTCTTTGAGTCGCACCAAGTCAGTCGGCCTGGCAGTTCTTGTCGCAACTCTAGAAACAATACGCTCGATATCCCCAATCTTGTGAAGATTTACCTTGGACGTCTCTGATCTTCCTTCTTCGCATAGATGCGCAATGATTCGATGCCTTCGTTCTACCTCTTGACGATTGCGAACCGGGTAACGAAACCACCTGCGCAACTGCCTTGCTCCCATCGTTGTTGAACAACGATCAAATAGTTCCAGCAGGCTGTTTTTGGTGTCACCGGACAGTGTCGCTTCAATTTCCAGGTTGCGCCAGCTATGACTATCCAACAATACGAACTCGTCGGGTTTTTCGATTCGAAAGCTCTGGATATGCGGCAGCTCTGCACCATAGACATCTCTTGCATACTGGAGCAGAGCACCGGTAACAGCGGTGGCTTCCGGGTACTGATCACATTCAAATACCGCAAGATCCACTACACCGAACTGTTTCTTGAGAAGTTCGCTCGCACGGTCGTAACTGAAGTACCACTGAGGCACTTCCTGAAGCCGGTTTGTGCTCAAATTTTCTGTCTGATCGGTAGATTCGCCGACCAGAATTTCAGCAGGTTGGATTCGATCAATTTCGGACTGGATAGATTCAGATGACGGGATTTCTCTTGCAGAAAACCTACCACTGGATACTTCCAGCATGGCCATCGACCAGCCCTTATTGAATTTCTTGACAGCCATCAGAATATTTTCAGTACGGGCATCCAGTAAATTTTCGTCTGTAAGTGTGCCTGGCGTGATGACACGGACTACTTTGCGTTCAACGGGGCCTTTAGAGGTTGTCGGATCTCCAATCTGTTCGCAGATCGCCACTGGAATCGAGAGCTTAATCAGTTTCTGAATATACTGATTGACACTATGAAATGGCACGCCAGCCATTTTTATCGGATTTGCAGTAGATTTTCCTCGGCTGGTTAGCGTAATGCCTAGCAGTTCGGCACCGCGTTCGGCATCGTCATGGAACATCTCATAAAAATCCCCCATTCTGTAGAACAGAAGGGTATCGGGATAATCTGCCTTGATGCGCAGGTACTGCTGCATCATGGGCGTTGTTCCATCTGCAGGTGATGCGCTCATGACAATCAGTCGTGAGAGATGTACTGGCGATGCTTAAGTTGGATAATCATTAACAGTTCGTCGTACAGTACAGAGTTGCCCGCAACTACCATTCCGGATTCAAGGAAGTCCTGATTACCTAGAAAATCGGAAATCAATCCTCCCGATTCTTGAACCAACAATGCACCGGCGGCAATGTCCCAGATTTTAAGGCCAGTTTCCCAGAATCCATCAAATCTTCCACAGGCAACATATGCCAGATCAAGAGCTGCAGATCCCGGGCGACGGACACCGGATGTTTTTTTCGAAAGCTCTCGGAATACATCAATCCACAGATCAATGTTGTCCATCTCGCGAAATGGAAAACCAGTTCCAATCAGGGCTTCTTCCATATTCCTCGTAGCACTGGATCGAATTCGTCGATCATTGAGATGTGCGCCGGAGCCTCTTGTTGCAGTAAAAAGTTCCTCGAGAATTGGGTTGTAAACCACTGCGTGCTGAAGCGATCTGCCTCTACGCACTGCGATGGAAACACAGAATTGAGGAATTCCATGAATGTAGTTGGTGGTGCCGTCAAGTGGGTCGATAATCCACTCATATTCCAGCCCTGGAGAAGAGTACTTCTCTTCAGCCAAGATGGCATGATTCGGATAAGCTTCATTAATGATCCCGACAATTTCCCGTTCTGCAACAATGTCTATCTCTGTTACGAAATCCCGTGCGCCTTTGGCATCATATCGAAGCTGATCAAGGCGGTATGCCTTGTGCATGATGGTTTTACCCGCACAGCGGGCCGCCTTAATTGCGATGTTCAGGAGTGGATGCATGTGGACGAATCGTTGTTGTCATAGGGATTAGCCAATCAAGACTATAATTTTAGTTTTCAGGCTCAGAACAACCTCCGGCTCACATACGGAGTCAATGGGTGCTCATTCGATCAGGTGTGAAGTGGATCAGGTTGCAAAAACCGCATTCTTACGGTTTCTATCGACTGATCCTGCATTAAAATTGAATCTCCATTTTACTTTATCGTAGATAGTCGGTGAGCGTTGAATTCGCTAATGTTTCAAGGTAATGAGCCAATCAGAACTCGGAGAATATTGAAATAATGGAAACCTATCGTCTATTCATCAATGGGCAGTATGTAGATTCAGCCAGCGGGGAGTGGATAGAAAGTGTCGATCCGTTCTCGGGTGAAGTCTGGGCACGCGTGCCGCGCGGAAATGCAGAAGATGTGAACCGCGCCGTGGTTGCAGCCAAGCAGGCTTTTGAAAACCCTGAGTGGGCCGAGATGAGTGCCAGTGCGCGTGGCAAGCTGATGTTCAAACTGGCAGATCTCATTCGCCAAAACGCAGATCGTCTGGCGGCTCTCGAAGTGAAGGATAACGGCAAGCTGTTCTCCGAAATGAAAGCGCAGATGATGTATCACCCCGAATGGTGGTACTACTTCGGGGGATTGGCTGACAAAATCGAAGGCTCCATCGTTCCGATAGACAAGAAAGATGCTTTTGCTTACACCACCTACGAGCCGCTTGGCGTAGTGGGCGCGATTACTGCGTGGAACTCTCCGTTGCTATTCATCGCCTGGAAGTGCGCTCCGGCGTTGGCAGCCGGAAATACCGTTGTAGTCAAACCGTCGGAGTTTACTTCGGCAAGTTCTCTCGAATATGCAAAGCTGGTTCAGGAAGCCGGATTTCCGGATGGCGTGTTCAACGTGATCAGCGGCTACGGAGCTGATGCTGGCGCTGCGCTTGTGGATCATCCTGATGTTGCCAAGATTACATTTACGGGCTCGGACCTTTCCGGCCAGAAGATTTATGAAAATGCTGCTAGAAGCATCAAGCACGTTTCCTTGGAGCTTGGCGGCAAATCGCCAAACATCGTTTTTGAAGATGCTGATCTAGACATGGCCGTCAAGGGCGCGGTATCCGGAATTTTTGCGGCGACCGGTCAGACCTGTGTAGCAGGTTCCAGACTGCTGGTTCAGGAAAGCATCCATGACGAATTCATGGAGCGACTGTTGGAACTGGCGAAATCAGCGAAAATGGGAGACCCGATGGACGCGTCAACACATATCGGCCCCATAACGACTCGCCAGCAGTATGACAAAGTGATTTCCTACATTGAAATTGCCCAGCAGGAAGGTGCCGAACTGGTATTTGGCGGCAACCCTTGCGATGTTCCCGGTTCCGGTGGCAATCAGTTTGTGGAGCCAACCATTTTTACCAACGTCTCTAATGACATGCGCATTGCTCAGGAAGAGGTTTTCGGTCCGGTTCTCGCAGTCTTGAAGTTCAAGGATGAGGAAGAGGCGATCAGAATCGGCAACGATGTCGTCTACGGACTTGCTGCCGGAGTTTGGACCAAAGATATCCGACGGGCGATGAGATTTACCAAAGCGTTGAAAGCGGGGACAGTATGGGTCAATACCTATCGGGCATTCAGCTATATGATGCCGTTCGGCGGAATGAAACGAAGCGGTCTCGGCCGAGAGAGTGGCGTTGCTGCAATTCGAGACTATCTGCAGGTAAAAAGCGTGTGGATTTCGACCGCTACGGAACTTCCCAATCCGTTCATCATTCAGTAGATTTTACACGCGATCCTTGCAAGTGCCGTGCCTGTCAGAATCGTTCTGATGGAACCTTCGCATCCGGGCAATATCGGAGCGGTTGCCCGGGCGATGGGAAATATGGGTTTTTCAGAACTCTCGCTGGTACGGCCGGTTGAATATCTTGTCGAAGAAGCGCGAGTGCGGTCGGCAAATAATGAGGAAATACTGGCGAACGCCGCGGTCTGCGCAAGTTTGAGCGAAGCGATCGGCGACTGTACGTTTGTCGTTGGAACCAGTGCAAGAGTTCGCACAATCGGCTGGCCGAATCTGCCGCCTCGAGAGGCCATGAATCAGGTTGCTGAACGCAGTGTTCAAGGTGCAAAGGTCGCACTTCTGTTCGGGCCGGAACGAGCCGGACTTCTGAATCGTCATATTGACCGGTGTGACATGCTGGTGCGTATTCCAGTCAACGAAAAAGCGCCGTCAATCAATCTGGCCGGTGCAGTGATGATCATGCTGTATGAATTGCGTCTGGCCTTGGATTTCCTTTCGACAGCTGATTCGGCGACCTCAGTGACGTTGTCTCCGAATAGAGAGGAGTACATGGCAACCCAGGCACAGGTGCAGGGTTTGTTTGAACACCTGCAACGCGTTCTTTCAGATATTGATTTCATAGCGACTGGCCCACGCGAAAGTCTGATGAGAAAAATCAGGCGGCTTTTTCTTATGCCCGGCCTCACTGAAGATGAAGTGAATATTCTGCGCGGGATTCTGACTGCTGTGGCGAACAAGACCGGTGGTAACAAGCGCAGCTCCGAATGACATGGAGACGGAGATTTTCGATTCGTTGGCTGATCGCGTTGTCGATCGCCGCGTTGATCGTGTTTACAGGACCCGTTTTCCTGCTACTAACGGGAGATTACATGGGAAGGCATTGGTCGCAGGCATCGACTGGATCAGCTGGAATTGCTCCGCATCCATCTGAATACAAAGAAGCGGTTGCTCAAGTTTATGCTGCAAGAGCATGGGGCGCGCGCGGTGCGATTGCCGTCCATACCTGGATTTCTGTCAAGCCTGCGAATGCGGACGCCTATACGGTCTATCAGAAAATTGGATGGCGTCTGCACTATGACGACACGGCTGTCGTTATTCGAGAAGACATACCCGATCGGCACTGGTACGGCAAAAAACCTTGGTTATTGGCAGACATTCGAGGTGAGGGCGTAGATGAAGTCATTCAGAAGATTCACCAGGCAGCATTGAGTTATCCGCATCCCAAAGAATACCGTCTGTGGCCAGGCCCGAACAGTAATTCGTTCACTGCCTGGATTGCAAGGCGAGTCCCGGAATTACGCACGGATATGCCACCGACCGCCATTGGAAAGGACTGGCTGGGACCGGGTACTGTCATGGGGAGTTCCCCGAGTGGAACCGGTTTTCAGGTGACGTTGCTGGGCGCGTTGGGCGTGACGATCGCCTTGGAGGAAGGGGTGGAGTTCAATATTGGCTGTGCACACTTCGGTATTGATCCTTTGGGGTTGGCTGTTCGTCTGCCGGGATTTGGGAATGTCTCTTTGTTCGCCGGAGGATTGAATCGGGATTGAATAAGGCATTGCAGTGGTATACAATTTAACTACGAACTTGAAATTTGGAACTTGCAACTCATCTTAATTACAGTTGCGGGAAATACACGAAAAATGTCGATAAATATTACCGAATCAGCAGCGGAGCGAATCCGCGGTTATCTGGCGGACGGAAACGGCCAGGGACTGCGGTTTGGCGTGCGAAAAACCGGTTGTTCCGGCTTTGCTTACGTGGTTGACATTGCAGAAGCAGCCAAGGCTGATGATCATGTATTTCAGAGTCGTGGCATTGACGTATTTGTTGATCCGAAGAGCTTGAGTCTGGTTGATGGAACAACCATTCATTTTCAGAAACAGGAACTCGCCGAGTCGTTCGTATTTCAAAATCCAAATGTAAGTGCCGAGTGTGGTTGTGGTGAGAGCTTCACAGTTGAGTGAAGTTCTGATACATCCTCGCCGCATTTCCTTAATCCTCTAACTGCTTCCAAATTATTTATGTCTGCGCTGTCGCCAATGTCTTCTGGCGCTGTCAGACGCTCTGTTGTGATCGAAACTCTGGGTTGCAAGGTCAATCTGTTTGAGTCCGAGTATCTCTATGATCAGCTGCAAACTTTGCAATGGGATAGATCAAAGAATGATCAAGGCGATCTTTGCATCATCAATACCTGCACTGTAACAAAAGAAGCGGATCGACAGTCACGTCAGGCGGTGCGGCGGGCAATTCGCCGGAATCCCAACGCAAAGATTATTGTGACTGGCTGCTATGCGGAAATGCAACCAGAAAAATGTGCAGAGATTCCAGGCGTCGATCTGGTAGTACCTGGAACTAGAAAACTGGAGATACCTCGTCTGGCATCGAATGAGGCGAATCACTCCAACTCAAGAGTGCTGGAATCCGAGGTTGGCTCAAGTGAGTTGCCACAGGAACCCGTCGTAGCATTTGAATCTCGAAGCAGGGCTTTTTTGCAGGTACAGCAGGGCTGCGACAATGGCTGCACCTTCTGCATCATTCATCAGGCTCGCGGCCCGAGTCGCTCAATTCTGCCTACAACCATCAATCGTCAGGCGGAGCAATATGTGCAACATGGGTTTCATGAAATCGTCATTTGCGGAATTGATTTGGGTTCGTATGGTGCTGATCTATCAAATGGTACTCAGCCAACATTTAATCTCGCTTCACTCACTCGGGAACTTGCAACCCGCTATCCACAGACCAGATTCAGATGGAGCTCGATCGACCCGGCTCATATCACATCGGACATTGTCAGTGTTCTGGAAGAACATGAAAATGTGTGCTCGCATATTCATCTATCGTTGCAAAGTGCTTCACCAATCATTTTGAAAAGAATGAAAAGACGATATTCGCCTGAGGAGGCGTATCAGGCGGTTGAAAATCTTCGTCGTGTACGATCCGATCTGGTGCTTTCAGCGGACATCATGGCAGGTTTTCCGACAGAATCAGATGCAGATTTTGAATTGACTCGTGC
>JAKZRU010000106.1:0-12239 GCA_047517965.1 Gammaproteobacteria bacterium
AACGAACTGCTGGGTTGCAAAACCGTCGAACTTTCTCTCCACTTTATCGTAGTATGTGGCATCCCCATCGCGGATTACTTGACTATCTTTGATCCGAAAGGAAAGCAGAACTGCTTTCTTCACCCATTCATTGACTTGCCATTGGTCACCAATTTTCTCTGCAACGCGCACGCTTCCTTGATTGAGAGCAAGAATTGTCTGCTGCACCGCGTCTCGTACGCTTGGTGGGCAGTTGGATGGACTCAGTTCCGAGCGAGTGTCAAATGCGCTACTGATTGTGGATTCTAGTTTTTTCATTGAGATTCCTCTGTGTATACGCTTGATTGATTCAGGGTTACCTTAAATCCAGAGCCTCACGGATTTCATCCGTAAGAGCTTGCTGGATGGTTTTGTCCGCCAGGTGGTTGCGATCTCTGTCGACAACAAAAAAAACATCTTCTACCCGTGCACCTGTAGTAGTAATTTTCGCAGACAGCAGGCGAATCTTATGATTCAGCAGGGTGCGAACAACCAGATAAAGCAAGCCAGGTCGATCTTGAGCGGAAATTTCCATCATGGTGTAGTCGCCACCAGAAGAGTGGGAAAATTCAATTCGAGTCGGAAACGAGATATGCCGAGCAACTCTGTTTGGTGCAACTGTGCGGGGTGAATGTTCAATTATCCGATTGAGAATTGAATTCTGAACTTCCTCTTCAAACCTGCGCAGACTTCGCTCTGTGTGAGCATCTTGCAAATTGTGAAGCAGTACGACAAACGAAAACGCAGTCAATCCTGTAGGCAGTCGATGTGTTCGTGCTTCCAGCACATTCAAAAAACACCGATCAAGCGCACCGGCAATAATAGTGAACAGATCTTCTGAATGTGGGGACAGTATGAAAGTCTGGATAATATCAATCGATGGATGCGAGCGAAAGCAAACAAGCGGAAGGTTGATTGCATTGATCTGTGCAGATTTTTCAACGTGCCATGCGATCGTGTTGGCGTCATAACTGAGAAAATAATCATCGTCAAAAAATCCCCAGAACTTTTTCGCTGTTTCTTTCAGGGATTGATTCCTGCCAAAAATTGATAGTGAATCGGATTTGATCTCTTCAATTCTGGGTTCCAGTTCTTCATGTGGCAGCGTGTCGGTCAGAAGCGTTCTGGAAGTTGCGAGATACAGATGTTCAAGCATTTTGCCCTTCCAGTCGTTCCACACCGTCGGGCTGGTTCCTCGCATATCTGCAATCGTTAGCAGAAACAGATGGTCGAGGTGTTCCTGATTTCCAACTCGGATGGCAAATTTGGAAATCACCTGCGAGTCATTCAAATCTTCTCGCTGACTTGTGAAACTCATAAAGAGATGATTGCGAACAAGCCACGCAACAAAGTGTGCATCGTAATCACTCATTCCGATTCGTTTGCAGAACCTGTAGCACTGTATTTCGCCCAGCTCGGAGTGATCTCCTCCCTGTCCCTTTGCGATATCGTGAAATAGTCCGGCAATAAATAGCCGTTCCGGTTTGACAATTCTTGTCACTGCTTCACTGGCAAGAGGATAGGACTTTGCTGTATCGGGCAGTGTCAGCTGGTGTAGATGATGAACTACATTCAGCAGATGTGCATCTACCGTATACACATGAAATAGGTCGTACTGCAGTTGTCCGGTAATGCGTCTGAAATCTGGAATCAGCTTGCCGAGAATTCCGGTGTCGTCCATGAGAGACAAGGTCTGGGGCAGGCGGCTGGGATTGCTTAGAATGCCTAGCAGCATGGATTGGATTGCTGGTTTGCTTCGGACATTTCGATCAATCAGCAGTTTCCTCGAGCGCATGAGCCTGAGCGCTTTCGCCCTGACACCGCGCAGATTCGGGTTGAGCTGAAAAATAGTGCATGCTTCAACAAGCATTTCGGGCGTGGATTCAATTAAAGCCGGATTGGTGAAATCCAGATACCCATCTACGGTTTGAAATCGGTCGTTCAGGATTTTCGTCTTCTGGCGTTTGTATGCGAGTATCGCCTCGTCAAAGTGTTGCAGGAGCATTTGATTGATGTGTCGGAGCTCCTTTACCGTTCTGAAATAAATTTTCATGAGCTTCTCGACGGCTTTGTTGCTGTCGTCATCGAGATAGCCAAAAATTTTGGCAAGCTCTAGCTGGTGCGAAAACAGCAGCCGGTCTTCTCTGCGTCCGAGTGTGAGATGCAATTCGTTGCGCAGTTTCCACAGGTAGTTACGACCTCGAATCAAACTTCGATACTCGTCTTCTTTAAGAAAACCGCGCGTCACCAATTCACGCATCCCACGGCTTTCAAAATGGCGCATCGCCACCCAAATAATCGTATGAATATCGCGCAGTCCGCCAGGTCCTTCCTTGATGTTCGGCTCCAGGTTGTAAATCGTATCGGCATATTTGTGATGTCGCAGTTTCTGTTCCTGAAGTTTGGCTTCAAAAAATTTTCTGGCAGGCCAAATTTTTGTATTTCGCAGCATGGATTCCATCTGCACGAAAAGCTTATTTGACCCTGCGCAATGACGGGCTTCAAGCAAATTTGTCATCACTGTAATATCCGAGCGAGATTGCTTAACGCAGTCGTTTAAGGTTCTGACGCTATGGCCGACTTCAAAGCCGATGTCCCACAAAAATCTAATCAATGGTTCAATCTTTCGTTGAACCACTGCATCGTTCCTGTTATCGAGCAGCAACAGGATGTCAATGTCTGAATAGGGATTGAGTTCTTCCCGACCGTAGCCGCCAACAGCAACCAGACTGATCGAAGAAGCATTGGAAAGATCAGACATGAACAGGCTCCAGACGTCATTCAGAATGGCATTGACCGATTGCACTCGGGCCGTCACGAGGCGCGGTGCAGGTAATCTCTTCAAGTGCATTTGTTTCAATCGTTCGACATCTCCCGCGACACGACGCTGGAATTCTTCGACACTGGATTGAGTGTCGTGTCCAATGGATGCTGATGTTGTCATACCGATACGATTGATGAAAGATTCATCCGACTAGCAAAAAATATAAAGTGCGAAGTGAGATTTCAGGCTCGGGCGTATTTGGGAGAAATTGTCAGAATCTCGTAACCCATATTAGTCACCAAGACGGTATGTTCCCACTGTGCCGACAAGCTTCCATCATTAGTCACCACAGTCCAGTTATCCGCTTGCAATCTGGTTTCTTTCTTTCCTGCGTTTACCATGGGCTCGACGGTGAATGTCATTCCAGGAACGATTTCCATGCCGGTTCCAGGCTTGCCGTAATGAAGAATATGCGGGTCTTCGTGAAACACTCGTCCAATGCCGTGACCACAGTATTCGCGAACGACTGAGTAACTGTTTTTTTCAGCGTGTCTTTGAATCGCGTTGCCGAGGTCGCCAAGTCTCACTCCCGGTTTGATCAGTTCAATGCCTTTCATCATGCTTTCATGGCAGACCAGACTGAGCCGTGCGGCACGAATGGAAGGTTTTCCGACCGCGAACATACGGCTCGTATCGCCGTGGAATTCATCTTTGATAACCGTAATGTCAATGTTAATGATGTCGCCGTCTTTGAGCCGTCTGTCGCTGGGTATGCCATGACAGACTACGTTGTTGACCGAGGTACAGATCGATTTGGGAAATCCGCGGTAATTCAGTGGTGCGGGGACCGCGTCAAGAATGTCCGTTATGTAGTCATGACAGATTGTGTTCAATTCCTCTGTGGTAATTCCAGGTAGCACGTGCGGCTCGATCATGTCCAGTACATCGGCCGCAAGCCTACCTGAAATTCGCATTTTCTCAATTTCTTCTGGAGTCTTGATACTAACGTGTGTCATTGCAGAGTTTGCTCATAAATTTACGCAAAATTTTATGCTGTCAATCAGTTGACTTGCCGGGTATTATAGAAAAAGGTGACGAAGCACTGTTATTCTCATTGAGATCTAGCCTGCCTGAGTTTGCCAGTGCCGGTAAGTGTTTACCGAGTTCCTCTACAAGAACTCATGCATCACTGAATTTGAAATAAAAATCAAGAAATAGTAAACTACTGCACTCATTATTTCTCACATGGACTGCTGCAGCCTGTCCGGGTGCCGAATCGGTCGGCAGGCACGCACCATGGTGGTATAACCCGAACAGGAGACTAAATTCATGACTGACCTAACTATGCGCCAGCTGTTGGAAGTTGGCGCGCATTTCGGACACCAAACGCGGTTCTGGTGTCCCAAGATGGGGCCTTATATCTACGGCCACAGAAACAAAATTCACATTATTAATCTCGAGCAGACTTTGGCAATGTTCAACGAAGCGATGAACTATCTCGGAGCTGTGGCGAGCAAGCGTGGTTCGATTATGTTTATCGGCACCAAGCGACAAGCCAGTGAAATCATTCGGGAGCAGGCGCAGCGCGCCAATTGTTCGTATGTCTATCATCGCTGGCTCGGCGGAATGCTGACCAATTACAGCACCGTTCGAAAGTCAATTGATCGACTGAACGAACTTGACGAGATCATTCAGTCTGGAAACATTGCCAGAATGGCTAAAAAAGAAGCGTTGCGAATTGAAAGAGAGCAGTTTCGGCTGGACCGAAACCTCGCTGGCATCCGCGGTATGCGGGGACTTCCCGATGCTCTGTTCATCATTGATGTCAAGCATGAATATATTGCTGTTCAAGAGGCGAACAAACTGGGTATTCCAGTGGTGGCGATTGTGGATACAAACTGCGATCCCGATGGAGTCGATTACGTAATTCCGGGCAATGATGATGCCATCAGTGCGATTCGCCTGTACTGTGCGACTGCAGCAGATGCGATTATCGAGGGGCAGGCAGTTGCCGCTGCAGCGATGCCGTTCGGCGAACACGATGACTCGTTGGATGCGATTGTGCCGGAAGATCTTTCGGTGCTGAACGTTACTGGTGCGAGAGCAGCCGTCGCTCCTTCACTTGAAATAGTTGCGCAGGATGTACCGGAAGCAGCACCTGCGCCAGAGAAAATTCCGGTACCATCGAAGACTGAAACGACTGCAGAGAAGGTTGTCGAAACTGCTGTTGAACCGGAAGTTGCCAAGGCTGCAGCAGAGCCGGAGGTAGTAGAGATTGCTATTGAGTCAGAGCCTGCGGAAAGTTCGGAAACCGCGGAAGAGCCATCCGAAACTCGTGTTGAAGAATCCGTGATTGAAAAATCCAGCGGCGATTCAGCAGCTGGGAAAGAGTAAGTTCGAACATATTGCGCGTTATTGCGCATAAGCAAATGAAGTCGATTGGCCGTAGCTGGCGGATCGGCAGAATGAAATTATTAGTGGAGGAAATGAATTGGAAATATCAGCGATCATGGTAAAACAGTTACGGGAGCGAACCGGTGCCGGAATCATGGATTGCAAGAAGGTTCTCGTCGAGTGTGATGGAGATCAGGAAAAGGCGATTGAAGTCCTGAGAAAGAAAGGTGCGGAAATGGCGGATGCCCGATCTGGGCGTGCGGCTTCGGAAGGGATTATTGTCTACCAGCTTTCCGAATCGCGCGACTGTGGTGCTCTGGTCCAAGTCAACTGTGAGACGGATTTTGTTTCACGCGGTGATGAATTTCGGGATTTCGCTCTGCCGCTGGCAAAGCTTGCGCTAGAAATCTGTGAAGACTGTGATGATGTCAATGTCCTCAGTGCCATGAAATTGGGTGACTCCCGACAGACCGTCGAGGAAGCTCGGCTTGAGCTATTGTCGAAAATTAGAGAGAACATAGTTATCGGTCATCTGATGGTTTTCAAGGCTTCGGAAGGGTCCACAATTGGCAGTTATGTACACCGGGGACGCATGGGCATAATGACAGAAGTCACAGGAGGGACGAACGGGGAGTTGGAAGACGACTTGGCAGTGCACATCGCAGTAAAAAAACCTCAGTGGCTTGATGTGCCGCAAATCCCCAAAGAAATCTTGGACAAGGAACGTGAAATATACCTCAGTCAAGCAAGAGAAACCGGAAAACCGGAGCACGTGCTGGATCGAATCGTCGAGGGTAAGTTAAAGAAATTCTCGAGTGAGTGTACGTTGCTGAATCAGGAATATTATGAAGATGAAGACAAAACAGTCGGTGCCGTTCTGCAACAATACAATGCTTCGGTTAACCGATTCTGTCTGCTGGAACTAGGAACATAGAATAACTCGGGAACAGCGGCAGTGATAGATAGCTCCGCGGTGCAGCCATATGACAAAGTCTTGATCAAGCTTAGCGGCGAGCTGCTAGGTGGCGATCGTGGTCTTGGTTTTGATGCGGATGAATTAGACCGAGTTGCAGGTGAGTTGGCCGGTATTGTAAACGCCGGAATTAAAACGGGAGTTGTGGTTGGCGGCGGAAATTTTTTCAGAGGTGGCCGGGAATCGGGATTGTCCATCTCGAAAGTGCGTAGTCATCAGATGGGCATGCTATTTACCATCCCGAATGCGATTGCGCTGGAACAGACGCTCAGGAGCAAAGGTGTAGGAGCCGTGGTGCAGTCTGTTGTCGCAGTACCTTCGATTGTAGAACAGTACGACGCCACGTCGTTCGCTGATCATTTGGACAACGACTGTATCGTGATCTTCGCTGGAGGCACCGGCAATACGCATTTTACTACTGATACGGCGGCTAGCCTTCGGGCAATTGAAATGGGTGCTGATATCCTTCTAAAAGCGACCAACGTGGACGGTATATATAGTGCCGACCCCAAAAACGATGTTGCAACTGTCCGCTTTGAGATGCTCACATACAATGAAATTTTGGAGAAAAATCTTGCTGTCATGGATGCGACTTCAATCGCGCTTTGCCGGGAATATAATCTTCCAATTCGAGTTTTTGATGGAACTGTAAAGGGTGGTATTGAACGTGCAGGTCTTGGTAGTCAGGAAGGAACCTTGGTAACGAAGGGGTAAATGCTATGATTGACGAGATCGTATCCGATGTGGAAGTACGGATGAAAAAATCACTAACTTCTCTTCGAACAGAGCTCTCCAAGTTACGCACTGGGCGTGCAAACACAGCTTTGCTTGATCACATTCGGGTCAACTACTACGGCACTTCATCGCCACTCAATCAAGTTGCTACGGTTACCGTCAGCGATGCTCGAACAATCAGCATCAGCCCGTGGGAAAGGTCAATGATACCGGTCATTGAAAAAGCAATTATCGAATCTAACCTGGGATTGAATCCGATGAGTGCGAATGAGACAATTCGAGTGCCGATTCCTACCTTGACGGAAGAAAGGCGCCGCGAAATCACTAAAGTTGCGCGGTCTGAAGGTGAAACCTGCAAGATTGCCATTCGGAATATTCGCAGATCTGGCAATAACGACCTCAAAGAATGGCTGAAAGAAAAAGAAATTACTGAAGATGAAGAAAGAACAGGGCAGGACCTTATTCAAAAATTGACAGATCGATTTACTTCCGATGTCGATGCAATTGTCGGCGAGAAGGAAGAAGAAATCATGAAAATCTAGTACCACGACTCGCTGGATTCTAGGATACAAGATTTCTGATGTGAACTCGGTTGATGTCTGAATTCAGTAAAATCGTTCCTCAAAGTAAACTTCCAGTCCATGTCGCGATCATAATGGACGGCAATGGTCGATGGGCAAAAGAACGTGGCATCAGTCGTTTGGAAGGGCATCGACGTGGGGTGACGAATGTTCGTAGTATGGTCGAAGTTTGCGCCCGAATGGACATCTCCTATCTCACTTTGTTTGCATTTAGCAGCGAAAACTGGAGGCGGCCACGCCAGGAAGTTCAATGGCTGATGCAACTGCTGTCCGGCGCCTTGGAAAGAGAGGTTCAAGAGCTCCACTCCAATGACATTCAAGTGAATTTCATTGGTGATTTATCTGGATTGTCCAATGCAATTCAACGCAAGATTGAGGCTGCTATTGAATTGACAGTAGAAAACTCCAAACTGCACCTGACCATTGCACTGAACTATGGTGGCCGATGGGACATGGTTGAGGCCTGTAAGAAAATCGTGCATATGGCGCTAAATGACGAACTGAACTTGGATGAGCTTTCATCCGATTCCATCCGACAGTGTCTCAGCACGGCAAACATACCAGACCCCGACCTGTTCATTCGAACTGGCGGTGAGAAACGCATGAGCAATTTCATGCTATGGCAGCTCGCCTATACAGAACTATATTTTACCGATGTCCATTGGCCCGATTTCGATGAAAACGAACTCATGCAGGCACTCCATTCCTACGCGTCAAGAGTTCGACGCTTTGGTGGAGTTGCGGCAGAATTAGGATGATGAGGCACACATCATGCTTCGCCAGCGAATCCTGACTGCTGTTATCCTTGTTCCGTCGATTCTTGCCGGACTTTTTTTGCTTCCTCCCAATGGCATTTTCCTAGCACTATTGGCAATTGCTTCAATCGCTGCATTTGAGTGGTCGAGACTGTGCGGTATTCAATCCAAACCCGGAATCACAGTCTTTATGGTTTGTGTCATCGCACTTAGTGTGTGTGTTTTTCAGTTTCGAGAATACGATTTTTATATCAATTCATTTGGAGTCTTGACGTGGATTTTCGTCGTTTGGTTGTTGCGAGCTTCACGGTTACATAACAAAATTACCGCCTTCCACATTGCTTGCGCCATAATGATCTTAGCATTTGCGGTGTTTGCGATTGCGGACCTGTTTCGCAGCACTGAGTCAGCGCCATGGTGGATACTTGGAATGTTTGTGATCGTATGCGTTGCTGATATAGCGGCGTATTTTTCGGGTAAGCGGTTCGGAAAAAAGAAACTGGCACCTAAGATCAGCCCGGGAAAAACCATAGAAGGTGCAGTAGGCGCATTACTGGCAGTGTTCGCATTGAGTTTGCTTAGTGGAACAATGGTATGGGACACTGACTACATACAGAATCTGGCGTGGGTAGCGGTCTGCTTGATTGTATTTCTATTCTCTATAGTCGGCGACCTGTACATCTCATTGAACAAGAGAATTGCGGGTGTGAAGGATAGTGGTACACTGCTGCCAGGACATGGGGGAGTTCTGGACCGAATTGACAGTATGCTTTCTGCCGCTCCCGTGTATGCGCTGTGTGTCAAGACTTTGCTTGTGTGAACTGATAGTGTGAAGACTGTAACAATATTAGGTGCGACAGGCAGTGTTGGTCAACAGACACTGGACGTGCTGCGTACCCATACCGGAGACTTCGATGTAGTCGCTCTCACTGCACGCTCGGCGAGTGATGTGCTGGTTTCGCTATGTGCAGAATTTAATCCAGTGTATGCGGTAGTGGAGAGCGAAGCAGTTTCCGAATTGGAACAGAAATTCAAGCACAGACAGCTTAAAACAGCGGTGCTTTCGGCCCAGGATCAACAGGCGATGTCACCTGTATTCGAGGTTGACGTCACCGTTACTGCAGTCACCGGTGCTGCCGGGCTTCGATCGACGTTGCAGGCAGTGCGATCTGGAAATACCGTACTGGTCGTAAACAAAGAACCTGTAGTCATGCTCGGACCCATTCTTCACCAGGAGGTGCGTAGGCACGGGACGACCATACTGCCGGTAGACAGCGAGCACAACGCGATATTCCAATGCTGCGCAAGTGCAACCGACAGTCGCTATGAGCCGTTTTTTCCGATTCCGGGTCTGCGTCGTATTTTGCTGGCTGGAACCGGCGGACCTTTTCTGAAGGTCAGCCTGGATTCTTTGAAGGACATCACTCCAGATCAGGCTGTGGCTCATCCAATCTGGAATATGGGCGCCAAAATATCCGTAGATTCCGCAACGATGATGAACAAGGGCTTAGAGATCATCGAGGCTCGTTGGCTATTTGACACGCCAGCGAGTCAAATTGACGTTGTTGTTCATCCGCAAGGCATTGTACATTCCATGGTAGAGTTTCTGGATGGTTCGATTATTGCGCAAATGGCTACACCGGATATGCGCATTCCAATAGCCAATGCGATGTTCTGGCCAGAACGAAAAAGAAGCGGTGCAGAATATCTCGACCTATTTAACATCAAAGCCCTGACTTTCGAACCGCCAGACTTTGAGCGCTTCCCTTGCTTGAAACTAGCTCAGGAAGTTTCAATGGCAGGCGGTACGTCTGCTACTGTGATGAATGCTGCGAACGAGGTTGCGGTAAACGCTTTCCTGTCGTCTCGAATATGTTTCACACAAATTTCGTCGATTGTCCATCACAGCGTTGACACTCTCGGCGACGAGCGAGTTGAAAATATCGAACAGATTATGGAAATTGATACAATTGCTAGACAAATTGCGGGTAATTTGTTGAACTAGCAATGAACCATCTAAACGGGTAAGCTCAAAGTCTATGGGCGAAATTTTAAATAGCATCATATTTTTTATCATTGCGATTGGAGTATTGATCACTTTCCATGAGTACGGCCATTTCTGGGTGGCTCGAATGCTGGGCGTTACAGTACTTCGATTTTCGATTGGATTCGGACCGACAATCTGGAGTTATACGCGAAAGAATTCGTTGACTGAATTCGTAATCGCAGCGATACCTCTGGGGGGTTATGTCAAGATGCTTGATGAGAGCCACGACAAAGTCAGTGAGGATCTTCTGCCAACCGCGTTCAATCGACAGCCGTTGTACAAGCGATCAGCGATCGTGGCAGCCGGTCCGTTGGCGAATTTTTTACTAGCGGCAATTCTATATGGATTGGTATTTGCGATTGGTACAGAAGGAATTCGTCCGGTAGTAGGCGAAATCGTAGAGAACAGCGCAGCACAAAAATCTGGTTTTGCGATTGGTGACGAATTGGTGGCGATTGACGGGCGGCAAACTGACAGTTGGGATCAGCACCATTTCCACGTTCTTAATATGATTGTCAGCCAGGAAGCCGTTGAATATGAAGTGCTGACTGATGGGCTCAGCCGAACTCTGACAGTTGATTTTGCTGACTTCAAGCAAGTTGATTTGCAAACCGAATCAGTGGAAAGCATCATAGGCATGTATCCACGTGTTCCGCTGATACAGCCTATCGTTGGCGATGTCGTATCTGGATATCCAGCCGAGGCTGCGG
This sequence comes from Gammaproteobacteria bacterium, assembly GCA_047517965.1. Lineage (GTDB taxonomy): Bacteria > Pseudomonadota > Gammaproteobacteria > Arenicellales > JAJDZL01 > JAJDZL01. The sequence continues at coordinate 10,978 of JAKZRU010000106.1, forward strand.
GATTACTGCCTGGCGACAAAATTATCCAAATTAATGGGCAGATGATCGACGATTGGAAGGGTTTGGTGGCAGCGGTCAGCCAGACTGAAGAGTCGATACTTGTTGTGACATTTTTAAGAGGAATTGAAACTCGGGAAGTTATGATTCAGCCGCGCACAATTGTTGTAGATGGAAATGAATACAAGCAGATAGGTATTAAAGTTAATGCTGAAGATCAATTAAGGAATTCGGACTTTAATGTAACTGTTCGGTCCGGACCAGTGGAGGCAGTAGTTAGAGGATTTGAAACCATGTGGTCTACCACCGCTTTGACTGTGAAAATGTTGCTGAGCCTGCTTCAATTTAATCAGTCAGCGGACGCGATTGGCGGCCCGATTGCGATTGCGGAATTTGCTGGGAAAGCAGCGCAGGCAGGTATTAACAACTACCTTACATTTCTAGCTTTGCTCAGCATCAGTCTGGGCATTTTGAATTTACTCCCGATTCCTGTACTGGATGGCGGGCACCTGATGTTTCATGTCTACGAAGCGTTGATGGGTTCGCCCCCCACGGAGCGGATGCTCATCTGGGCCAACCAAGTTGGATTTGCGTTGTTAGTTGGACTGATGGGGTTGGCGTTCTATAATGACCTATCCCGTATATTTTGATTCTGTTGTACTTTTTATGAAAAAGTTAATTCGTTACTGTGCACTGCTGATCTTGCTTTCATGTTCATCAGTGTATGCGATAGAGTCCTTTGTAATAGAAAAAATCCAAGTCGAGGGATTGCAACGAGTCACTGCTGGTGCAGTTTTTGTCGCGTTGCCCGTAAAAGTTGGCGATGAAATGAATGATCAGCATTCGGCAGCTTCCATTCAGGCGCTGTACGCTACTGGCCTGTTCGATGATGTTCAGTTGAGGCGGGAGGGAAACCACCTGGTGATAGCCGTGGTCGAGCGCCCGACAATCGCGAGTACGACTTTCTACGGCAATAAAAAGATTCCCAGTGAAATCATAGAACAGAATTTGAAATTTGGTGGCTTGAGTGCGGGCGGTATATACAATCCCGGGAATGTCGATAACTTCATCTCCGAGATTAGACAAGCCTATGTTGAAATTGGCCATTTTTCGGTTGAAATCACCACTACTGTTGAGCCGTTGGAGCGTAACCGTGTAAATTTGGCTTTCAACATTTTTGAAGGCAAGATCGCGTTGATCAAGGAGATTCGAATTGTTGGAAATGAAAAGATTTCCGATAAAGACATTCGCGACATCATGAAAGT
>JAKZRU010000107.1:0-5247 GCA_047517965.1 Gammaproteobacteria bacterium
CGACAGCACTAAGCGTAGAGCGGCGAACAAAGCGATTGAATGTATTGGATGCGGTGTTTGCTATTCCGCTTGTGACGTTGTTCGGTGGAATTCGGATTACTACGGACCTGCGGCACTCAATCGGGCATGGTCACTATTGAATGACGAGCGCTATGACAATCAAGAACAATTGATTGACAGTGTCTCGACTGGCGCGGGATGTCTGTCCTGTCACACCACCCGTTCATGCACTCGATACTGTCCAAAAGAACTGGACCCGTCGGGTTCTATCGCAGGATTGAAACAGGAAATCTTACGAACGCTTTTCTGAATTTCACAAACTCGGCGACACCGAGTTCACTTGCAGGCTTTCGGCAAAATCTTTCCAGGATTCATGATATTTGCAGGGTCCAATGCTTCTTTTAGCGAGCGCATTAGATTCAATTCTACAGATGTCTTGTATTTTTGCATGTCATGCGTCTTCAGCAGACCGATACCGTGTTCCGCACTGAATGAACCGTTCAAGCTGTCCGTAATTTCATGGACAATATCAGTAACTTCAAACCAGCGCTCGAAGTACTCTTCGCCATCCATATCCCAGGGCTGACTGAGATTGAAGTGTATGTTGCCGTCGCCAATATGCCCGTATACGAAACAACGTACACCTGGAATCAATGCTTCCAGGGTTGAAACTGTCCTGTTGATGAATTCCGCAATTTCCGTATGCGGAACGCTGACATCATTCTTGATGCTTTTGCCTTCGTAGTTCTGGCACTCTACGATCGCTTCTCGCAACCGCCACATCTGTTGTGCCTGTTTTTCACTTTGTGCGAGAATTGCATCCAAAATGATTTCGTCTTCAAACGCACTCTCCATGAATGCTTCATTCAGTTGCTGACTGATACCGTTGCTAGTACTGTCTGCAAGTTCCAGCAGTACATACCAGGGATAGGCTTGCGAAAAGAAATCCTTGCACTCAGGAATATGTTGGAATGCGGATTCGACACAAACTCTCGACATCAACTCGAATGACGAGGCGAAGTCGGAAGTTTGTTTTCGTGTTCTGGAAAACAATTCCACCGCATTTTCGATCGACTCCAATGCAATCAGAACGGTCGACCTATTTATCGGTTGAGGATAGAGTTTCAACACTGCCGCAGTAATGATTCCAAGCGTACCCTCAGCACCGATGAACATGTTCTTGAGGTCATAACCGGTGTTGTTCTTTCGAAGCGTGTTCAGCCCGTTCCAGATTTCTCCGTTCGGCAATACAACTTCTACACCCAATGCCTGGTCACGAGCATTTCCGTAGCGAAGTACATTCACCCCACCCGCGTTTGTGGATAGATTTCCACCGATTTGGCAAGTGCCTTCAGCACCGAGACTCAATGGCAGATAGAGACCTTGATCCAATGCGGCTTGCTGGAGATTCGCTAGAATGCAACCGGCTTCAGCCTCTATCGTATAACCCGTTGTATTGACATTTCGAATGCGATTCATTCTCTGAAGATTGAGAATAATATTGTCTGAGCGGGATACGGCTCCGCCGCATACTCCAGTATTGCCGCCCTGCGGTACGACTGGCACTCCAAATGCTTCGCACAAGCGAACAATTTTAGACACCTCCTGAGTAGAGCCAGGCAATACAACGCACATTGTCTCGCTGTCGAATCGACCGCGACGTTCCTTAAGGTAGGGTGCCGTTTGTTCATCTTCATGAATCACATTCGATTCACCGACGATCGCTGCGAGCTTTGATTGGAAAGTCGAATTATTGCCGCTCATAGTCCAGCCTGGTTGAGTTCAGTTGCTACTTTTGTTGGATATATTGGGAGTCGAGCAAAATTTGCTCACATGCAGATGCATTTAGAATGATAATGCTAAATGTTCAGAAAGTTGTTCTTTCAGACAAAATTGGATATTGTATATTTGTAATCTATAACAAATATATTAACTAATGAAGGAGTAGGAATGAATAAATTTAAACTCACACTAATAGTATGCGCTTCGATGCTTCTTGCTTTTTTGGCATCCAGCGTAACCTCAGCCCAAATGCTCAAAATGAGCAGCCAATGGACTGAAAATACCCCAGGTGGCCAAGTTGACCTCTGGTGGGCAGATCAAATCAGAGAGCGGACCAACGGGGAAGTCGATATCAAGATTTTTTGGGAAGGCGCACTTGGCAAGGGTAAAGAAAATCTAGGCTTGATCCAAACTGGCGCGATTGAACTTGCTGCCATGTCACCCGGATATTTTCCAGCCGAACTGCCATTTCATGCCGCACCGAACTCGATTCCGATGGCAATGTCTGAAGTGCCTCAGGCGACTGAGTTGATGGAAAGACTGCTTCAGGAGGTGCCGGAATTCGACATGGAAGCGCAGCGAAATGGTATGAAAGCACTTTTCTTCCATCACCTTAACCCATACAAGCTGGTATGCAAGGAACAGGTCTCGAGCGTAGCCGACATGAACGGAAAAAAAGTTCGAACCTGGGGCAAAGACATGCCGAGAATGGTAGAGGCTGCCGGCGGTGTTCCCGTCACTTTGGGGCTTGCCGAACTCTACGAAGGTCTCTCGCGAGGCACCGTGGACTGCATTCCGTTTTCTGTAGACCTGATGGTCAGTTACAAAATCTATGAAGTCGCTAAACATTTTCACGATATTACTCTGTGGGAAGGGCCAACCAATGCGGTCTGGATTTCGAGCGACACCTGGAATGGTTTGACAGATGAACAAAGAGCGATCGTTCAGGAAGTTTCCTTTGAAGCCGCCTATCGCGACCGTGACCAGGTTCTGGCAGCTGGAGATGCAGCAATTGGTACACTACAGGAACAAGGCGTACAATTTCACGATTTTCCTGCAGAAGAAGCAGCAATGTGGAAGGCCGCCAACCCTGACTTCTTCGCTAATTTCATCACCGATATGACTGCATTGGGTCGTGGTGAAGCCGCCGAGAAAACCATCATGATCTGGCGAGAAGTGGTAGCAAACTAACCATATTCAAATTCATAAATTACCTTCAAGAATCCCGAGATTTTGAGATCTCGGGATTCTTGATTTCGCTCCACACTATCGCATCTATATGTCACCTGCGAGAGCGTTGCTTACACTGACTCGAGCTTGCGCCATTCTATCCGGCATTTCCATCCTTCTGATGATGCTTGCAGGTGCCGCCGATGTTTTCGGTACCAATCTCGATATAGTCGGGCTGAGAAGCAGGCCGATTCCAGCTACATTCGAGTTCATGGGTGCCATGATGGTTGTTACCGTATTCCTGGCGGTTTCTTTCGCACAGCATGATCGCAGGCACATTCGCGTTGAACTGATTGTTCGAAGGCTGCCTGTATTCTGGCAGAAATCCGCTGATGTATTGCAATATGCCTTGGGAGCGATACTGTTCGGTCTCATTGCCCGCCATGCCTGGCCGGCGGCTATACATGCATTCAACGTAGGAGAGTACGCCACCGGGATCATCAATTTCCCTCTGTGGCCGGCGCGATTCATTCTGGCGTTTGGTGTGACACTGATGACAGTTCAATGTTTGTTTGACATGCTGGGCGTGGGATTTGCCTCTTTTCGTACCACCGACATCGGTACCGCGAAATTCTCCGAAGAAGATTAACACTGATATGGACCCGATCCTAGTAGGTTACGCTGGAGCCGGACTCCTGTTCGTATTCCTGGCGATTGGAATTCCGGTTGGTGTAGCCATGGGCATCGTTGGAGTCGGTGGAATGCTACTCGGTGCCGGGGAACTCTTTACTTGGGGACAGCTGAGGGTTCTTCCTTTCTGGGTAGTCAACAATTACGCGTTCGCAGTTCTGCCCATGTTCGTGCTGATGGGAATACTGGCTGAGGCATCCGGCATCACACGCGATGTGTTTTACTCATCCGATCTGTGGCTGCGTAGATTTCGGGGCGGACTGTACCAAGCGGTCATCGTCGGCTCCGCAGTGTTCGCGGCAGTATCCGGTTCCACAATCGTGAATGCAGTTGTATTCACTCGCATTGCGTTTCCCCAAATGCTCAAATATGGCTATTCGAAGAGCTTGTCGATTGGAGCAATTGCAGGTTCAGGCAGCTTTGCGGCCATGATCCCCCCTTCGATCACTATGGTCATCTATGCAATCATCACCGAGCAGTCGGTTGGACAGTTGTTGATCGCAGGTGTGATTCCTGGACTGCTAACAGCCTTTGTCTATCTAACTGGCGTATATTTTTTAGTACGCCTCCGCCCTGCCCTCGCTCCGCCGATTCAGGAAAGGGTTCTACTAAGCGAAAAATTCAAATCCATGCTGTATGTATGGCCAGTAATCATATTGATGGCCATAGTACTCGGTGGAATCTATACGGGATTATTTCCGCCGTCCGCAGCTGGGGCGGCAGGTGCATTCGGAGCATTCTGCCTGGCCATTGCCAAAAAGAAAACGTTGAAAGGCTGGCTGCCGCCGGTACTCTACGATGCGGCATCAATCAGCTGTGTAATTTTCGTCATTCTGATTGGAGGACTGCTGCTGTCCAGAATGCTGGTAGTGGTCGGAATTATTGACGGACTCGTAGATTTAATCACTTCCATCGCAGATACACCGCTGAAATTTATGATCTTGGTTTCGGTTCTGTACATTCTGCTTGGATGTTTTCTCGACACTACATCCATGATGGTTGTCACGCTGCCGTTTCTTTTTCCCGTCGTCGTCAAATTGGGCATCGATCCCATCTGGTTCGGCATCGTGCTGGTAAAGCTGATCGAGATTTCCGTAATCACGCCTCCAGTAGGTATCAATTTGTTCGCAGTTTTGAGCGCTGTGGGGGACAAGGCGGAATTTCACCATGTAGTAAAAGGAGTGATTCCTTTTATACTGTTTGATATTCTGGTTCTCGCACTCCTGATAATGTTCCCTGAACTCGCGACATGGCTACCGCAGAAAATGATTTCCGGATAACCGGTATCGACGACTCTCGTAAACCGATCATTTCAGGTGCTGCAATGATCCCGTTCCAACGTTATCAGGACGGATCAACATTTCGAGACTGGATCAGAATTGTCGGTCGCGAAGCGATTTTCGACGCACAACTGGAATATTCTGAAATTGGTTCCGTCATTGTTGCCAGCGAAAGCGACATGCTGTCGCTGCAAGTGAGTCCCGCGGCACTTGTCGTTGACGAACTTGGATTGCAGGGTGCTGCAGCAGTTCATGTCGAAGCCGGCGGCGCAACAGGAGCGGCTGCGCTCCGTGAAGGTTTTGTACAGATTTGTTCAGGGGTGAC
>JAKZRU010000108.1:0-2599 GCA_047517965.1 Gammaproteobacteria bacterium
TGCAACGACTCGACGGGGTTTGCCTCACTCGTTTCAATATTCGTCCAGACAGCTTGCAAGTCGTCATAATCGGTGCTTTCTTGCTGAAAGTCCTGTTGTATCGGATTGGAGATATCTGAGGTTTCACTCTCGGATTCGTCAACTAATGGTGTGCTTGATTGCCTGGAATCCATATCGAATCCATTGTTATCCGGATATCGTGCGGAAAGAATTTGTGGTTCGGTTTCAACAGGACCGATAGATTTTTCAAATGGCTGGAAAGATGCCAACTCATCAATTGAAACTGCCCGTTCTGCATCCACGTCTGTAATATCCTCTGTTTCTGCTCGTACTTGTTCAATATTGAACTCAGTCGTCAATGCAGCCACTTGCAACGATTCGACGGGGTTTACGTCACTCGTTTCAATTTCTGTCCAGACAGCTTGCAAGTCGTCAAAATCGAATTTTTCCTTGTCCGGATATCGTGCGGAAAGAATTTGTCGTTCGGTTTCAACTGGATCAATAGATTTTGTGACAGGCAATACAGCCATACGCTCTACTGCGTCGTCCTGTATTTGTATTCTTTCTGAATTGGATTCTGACACAGGCGTCTTTATCTTCAACAAATCAGGCTCGTAAGCATCTGATTCTTGTGGTCGCCGTACTTCTTGAATGTTTTCCGATTCTACACCTGGCTCAACCAGATCAGTCTTTTGTTCAAATATCGCTACTTTTGTTGTGGCCGATTCGAGATCCCCAGAAGTGCTCGTTGGAACATTAGTGAGTTCAGAAATCTGATCGACTTGCTCTGTCTCACTGCCACTAGCCGGGTCCAAAAATTCGCTAACAAGCGAAACCTGAATCGGCTGAATCAGCTGCCAATTCTGATGGGTAGGTTGTATGGCGTGAACAATCCAGGCTCCGAGCGCGCCATGCATGAAGAGTGACAGCATTACACACACAGCCGGTTTCATGACATGAGGTTGTTTCATTGCGGATTTACCCGTCTTTTTGGGACAACAAATATGCCTTCTGGCATCCTTCCGAAGTGCGCCTCAATCCCATAACAACGCATCAGTGTTTCTGACGACAGAACGGTTTCAATATCACCTTCAGCTGCAACTTTGCCTTCAAACATGAGCGTCAATCTGTCACAGTAGCGTGATGCAAGAGTCAAATCATGCATTACAACAACAACTCCAGCATTTCCTTTGACGAGTTCACGCAGTTTGTCCATAACATCAAGCTGATGTGCGGGGTCCAGTCCAGATACTGGTTCGTCCGCAAGCAGAATCTCCGGTTCAGTCGCCAGAGTCCGAGCCAGCATGACGCGAGCCTGTTCGCCTCCAGACAAATTCGTCACTGCACGAGATGAAAACTGCAGAACGTCGCAAGTCGCCATCGCTTGGTGAACAACTTCCCAGTCGGATTTACTTGGTCTCTGCCACTGTCCTAGATGGGGCATTCTTCCGAGCATTACTAAATTCTCTACTGCCAATGGCCAGTAACTTCTGCTGTTCTGCTCGAGATATGTGACTTTCTTCGCAAGTTCAGTACGATCTTTACGTTCCAATGCAGTTCCGTCAAATGAAATACTGCCTTTCTGAACTGGCAACAGTCCAGTCAAAGCACGCAACAGTGTTGTTTTTCCAGCACCATTCGGTCCAATCAAACCGACAAGTTCGCCATTTCCAACCGAAAATGATGTATCCGAAAGAATCGGAATTTCACCTCGGTAGACATCAATGCTGTTGGCGTTGAGTATGCTCATAAATATTGATTCCGGATACGCAGCACTACCCACAGAAATACTGGAGTGCCGATCAGCGCAGTAAAAACACCCAATTTCAATTCCACGCCGACTGACAGCAGACGCACGGCGATATCTGACAACAGTAAAAGGGAAGCGCCGCCAAGTGCGCTGACAGGGAGGAGCAGGCTGGGTCGATGCCCAACAAAAGGTCGTAGCAAGTGTGGTACAACCAGACCGACAAAACCGATGGCGCCGGCTACCGCGGTTGCTGCCCCAACAGAGGCGGTTACTCCCAATATCACTCGCAACCGTACCGAACGAAGGTTGATACCCAGCGTGGACGCCGTGTCCTCGCCCAGTGTCAGAGAATCCAGCGCTCTTCCCAAAGTAAGGATCAGCAAAATTCCAGCGAGCATAAATGGTGCTGCAAGCCAAAAGTGTTCAAAACTTCGATTCGCGAGCGAGCCAAGCAGCCAGAACACAATTTCGAGCGAAGCAAATGGATTGGGAGCAAGATTGAGTGTTAGTGATGTCAGCGCACCAGCCATGGTAGAGACCGCTACCCCCGCCAAAATCAGAGCCAGAGTCGAACTTTCCCGCCCAGCGATTGCCATCATGACCGCGACGCCAAAGCTGGCTCCTAGCATGCCCCCCAAAGGCAGTGCCCAGATGTAAATTGAGGACAATCCGAAGTAGATCGTAAGTACGGCGCCGAGTGCTGCGGACGCGGAAACGCCGATCAAGCCGGGTTCAGCCAACGGATTGCGTACGTAACCCTGCATTGCAGCGCCACAGATTCCGAGAGTGGCACCGATGATCAATCCGAGCAGTGCGCGCGGCAGACGAATTTCCTGAACGATGAGTACT
>JAKZRU010000109.1:0-4371 GCA_047517965.1 Gammaproteobacteria bacterium
CTCACCAATCCTTCTTCTCTACTAATTTATATAGACTCCAAAGTAATTGTTATTGGCCTGAATTAAGCTAAACTTCAAATATAAAGTGAAGGCATGAAAAACTCCAGAAAATCTGAATCATACAGAACAATTGCACGGGAATTGGCTGAACGGTTTGCCCCAAAGGCTGCAAAGTGGGATAAATCCCGTAACTATTGCTGGGAGAACGTTAAAGATCTGGCCGATGCTGGATTAATGGGGATGACAATTCCAAAGGAATTTGGTGGTCAGTCGGCTTCTTATTACGATGCAGTTCTGGTTATTGAAGAGATTGCTCGGGCCTGTACCCTCAGTGCCCGTATTGTTGTCGAATCTAATATGGGCGGCATCAGCGCAATAATGGCCTACGGGACTGATGAACAGAAAAGTTATTGTGCTCCCTATGTCTTGGCTGGAGACAAGCCGGCAATCTGTATTACTGAACCGGAGGCTGGCAGCGCGGCTACCGAAATGTCCACTACAGCAACGAAGTGTGGCACAAAGTACGTCATCAATGGCTGCAAGCATTGGATTACGGGAGGTGGAGTATCGAAGCTTTATTTGATCTTTGCCAGAGTAGTTGACGAGTCTGGTCAGAACCTAGGCATCGGGGGATTTATTGTTCATTACGACCCAAGGAACAAATTTGAACCTGAAGGCTTTACAGTCGCTCGACGAGAGTACACGCTTGGATTGTGTGGAATGCCCGAAACCGAGTTGCATTTTAAGAATTTGGAAATCGATGAGCAGTTTATGCTACAGACACCTTCGGGGCTTCGTCGCGGATTTTCCGATTTAATGAATGCTTACAACAGCCAAAGAGTCGGCGCCGGCACCATTTCTATGGGTGTTGCGGCTGGTGCTTTGGATCATGCGAAGCGATATTTGGTAAAGCGGCATCAGTTTGGAAGACCCCTCGCCGAATTTCAGGGCCTACAGTGGATGATCGCCGAGATGGACGCAAATGTTCATGCAGCGCGACTGCTTTTGTATGAAGCGGCTAAGTCGCGTGGTCCCAACGGCAGTCTGTTCCCTGACATTATGATTGCAGCACGTGCGAAGATGTTCGCTTCCGAAACAGCGCTCAAAGTAGTCAGTGATTCTCTGCAAATGTTTGGTGCCCGAGGATATGGTGACAAGGAACCTCTGGAACGGATGTATCGAGATGTACGGATGTTCACAATTGGTGGAGGAACAGCTCAAATTCTCAAGACCCAAATTGCAGGCAAATTATTGGGAATTAAAACCCCGCAAACACGCACAGGCTATTCGATGATTGCGAAACCGACTTGCTAGCTAACACTTCAAACAGACCGCAATATACACCTCAAAAGTTTTCCATAGTGCTGTGCATGCCACTGTTCGAGGTCTGGCGGCGGCACTGGTTGCATTGCTAGAGTTTCGGGTGTTCAGCTGACAGCTTTTCTCATACCCGCAGTGCGGGCATTTGAAGCCGTTTCCCAGCGCCATTGATAAAGTACCTCAAAGCATTGTTCCTCAGTTCCGTAGGAACCGATGATTTCTGTCAGATTGAGGTTTTTTTAACTGAATTTAATTTCTGATGATCTAATATTTATAAATTTAAACAACAACATATATACTACTCTTTATATTAAAAAAGAGACTTAATTGTAGTGGTAAATAGGTACATTTATAGAGTTAGAAGTCGAAATTCTTAAGCTAAGACCTTCGTATTGAGCGCCTCAAGCGAGCGTTTTTCGAAAAGTGTCCAAAGCTGAAGTGTTGAAAGTCCTCGGACTAGATTTCGAAACTAGGGAAGAGCCCATTGAACATCAAACGAGTAGTACCGAATATTACGTCCACTCGGCTCAATGAGAGCCGAACGTTCTACACGGAGTTTCTTGGCTTCCAGGTTGTCATGGACATGGACTGGATCATCACGCTTGCATCGTCGACCAATCCGACCGCCCAGATCAGCCTGGTTCGCGGAAAGCGATCAGGCATTGAGCACTAGGATATGATTGTGTCGATCGAGGTTGCAGACGTTGACGGGGTTCATGCCAACGCAGTCTCGCGAGGCTATCCGATCAAGTATCCGTTGACCGACGAGCCGGTTCCACGTCAGCGATCCGAACGGCCAGCTGATCAACATTCTGAGCCATCTTGAGTGATGTGTAGGCCTGCGCAAATACTTGAAAACACGCCCATAAACGAGAAGACCCCGTCGGGGTCTTCTGTTAACTCGTAAATCGCGCGAGTTTGCGCTCGAAAAAATGGCTCCCCGGGACGGGATCGAACCGCCGACAAGATGGTTAACAGCCACCTGCTCTACCTGCTGAGCTACCGGGGAAAAACCAAGAAGCCGTAAATGATAATTTTGACTTCACGTCTCGTCAAGTAAAATCGTGTATACAACTACGTGAATCAATTGAGTTCGCATAACAAACCTGCTGGAACTGTTCGCTTTATGCTATACAGAATCGGAATGCTCGACAAAAACGGGAAACTCCGGCAGGCAAACAAATTTTAGCAAAGAATAGGCTTTGCGTAGTGAAGATTCGACTATTTCCGGAGTTCTAGCCTGCGCAAAGATGAAGCCTGGATACTTTCCACCCTCTGGCCAGCGGGTCAATTTGTTGCTTTCACGGACATCAATACGTACTTCCAAGATATTCTCAATGGATTGCGCTTCTGTTACTCCTTCCACTCGTCTCAGTATTCCATCTTCTGTTACAGGAATCATGAGAACGCCAGCTGCACTATTGAAATGAATTGTCTCCATTTTCTTTCCCATGCTGCGACAGAGAATCGTCTCTTCAAGACTTGAATTTGTAGCCAATTCAAACAATCGCCCGCAATCACCACCGATTGATCTTGCAGCAACTTCCAGGATCCAAACTTGTTCACCGTGCACTCGGACTTCTGCATGTACCGGGCCCATCTTTAGACCATAAGCCAAACAGGACTCTTGAATCACATGTTTAATCTGGTGCTGAATATCTCCATCCAGTGTTGAAGGCGTGATGTAGTAAGTTTCTTCGAAATATGGTCCTTCCAACGGATCGGGTTTATCAAAGATGCAGATTGTTTCCAGTTCACCATCAACAAGATAGCCTTCCAGCGCATGCTCGGATCCCGGAATATATTCTTCGATTAACAAATTTTTCTGATGTTCTACTAGAGATGTTTCAACAGCTAGGATTGCCTTTATTCGACTAATCGCTTCAATCAATTCGGAGACACTATCAGCTCGAACAACCCCCCGACTTGCTGATAGATTCAAAGGTTTTGCAACGCAGGGAAACCGAAGGGAATCAATTTGTTCGTTCAATTCTTGATTGAGATAAATCAGCCGAAAATCTGGAACAGGAAGATTGGAAGCTTTAAGTATCTTTCTGGCAAGGAACTTGTTGCTGGAAATTCGCAGCGCGTTAACAGGATTATGTGGAATTCCTAGGGTTGCAGATACGTTTGCGGCGATTTCAACGATTTTCTCATCTGGTGCAATAACCGCACGGATGTTGCAGTCCGGCAACCGATCACAAATCGATTTGACCGCTGAATCTGGGGCAGATAAGTCTACTCGAAATCCAGGTCGGTCCAGAGGGATAATTTCTGAGGACCCATCGGTAACAAACAACAACGAAATATCATGACGCTCGGCCGCAGCCAAATAGACTGATGCCCGATAACTGTGAGCAGGTGCGATTAGTAAAACAGTCTCGCAGCTCGCAGATACTTGAATGGAAGTGTTCCTGGATAGTGTTGAATATCAGTGTTGTGCTGCTCCGCAGCCGCCACAAGAACCAGTGCCGCCTACTGACTGAAATACATTGTTAAAAACAAATGTTGCCTGGACCCCGTCATCAGCATAGTCGATTTCAGCACCTGCAAGATACTGTAATGCCACGACGTCAGCAAACAGTCGAAAATTTCCACCTTCCAATACTCGATCGTATTCTGATTCGGAGTCAGAATACGTCATTCCATAAGTCATGCCACCACAACCTCCACCGGTGACATAGACGCGAACTCCTTTGATGTTCTCGTCCGTGTTCTGAATTATTTCAGACATTTTGAGACCTGCCGCTTCAGTTACAGAAATTTCGGATTTTGAAATTTCAGATATATAGTCTAAATTGGTCATAGTACACTCCGATTCTCAGTATTGGTTTACAACCTCAATTGTAATATTTCCAGCCCTTGATTTCACACAATTTCAACACGAGATTTATTACATCAGTTCTAGTGTTATACCCTAATCCGCAATTAGAAATCTGAGAATAATAGAAAAGCCTTGTACAATAAGGCTTTCATAAACAATCGGATTTCACCCAATGGGTGAGGCCCAAAAATATCTCAGAGGTACAAGGCTCATGTCGATTTTACCCC
>JAKZRU010000110.1:0-16653 GCA_047517965.1 Gammaproteobacteria bacterium
AGTACAGGGGTATGGTGGATTCTGAAGTGGATGGCCGAATTCGTAGATTGTGAGTTCCAAGAGCAGGTTTACCTTACTATCGAAATTACAGTTCGCAAATCAGATTTTGTTCGATTTGCGCGGTCAGGTGACATTGATTCCGACGACTGATGTGAGCGGCAATCCAACCGGGATTGTTTCGATACTTGGCCAGTCATTCAATAATCACTGATGCTGCTCCATTCGATTGTCAAATCTCAAGGAAGTTCATCTGTAGAGTGCAAGGTATTATTCGGCATTGAAATCTATCGATTGACAAGCACAAAGATAAATTGAGACAAGTCAAACTGAATATTGGCACGGTAACTGTGGGAACTCCAACGCCTAGCATGAAACTATTCTCATGCTCACAATAATCAAATTCTGTATTCTGACGGTTGTGTTGCCATTGTTTTGTATGGCAGCTTATGCTGAATCTACCGATCATATCGGACCGGATCCAATTAAATCGGAGAATTGTCTGACCATCACCCCCGGACATTCTGTTGTCTGCAGTGGAAGGCAATTCGAATCAGAATCAAATTTCAGACCTACAGTCACTTTTAATTGCGGTCCAGGAATATTCATTCTGCTCACGCATGAACCCGTCTCGCATCTCTCATCACTGAGAGAAGTTACGCTGCTGTCCGATGACGGGAATTTTACCGAACAGTGGTTGGCCGTGTCGGCAACTCAATCGGCGATGCTGGTTTTCTACAGTGGAGCAGATTCTTCTGATTATTATTGGATACTCAGACTGATGGGGCGACTTCAAACACATGGCGCCAGTCTGTTTGGATATTCAATCGAAAACAAAATTACCAGAGGTATATTCGAACTCGATTACTCGGATGTGAAACTGATAGAACAGATAATTCCCAGTTGTGGATGAATTGCGCACTGGGTGAGTATTCGGCTCAGAGTCGATGGAGTCTGTCAAATTAATTTATGATTGCACTACAACTAATGATGTTTGGAGAAGTTTTGTGTTTAAAAATTGTGTGAAATGGATCATGTTTGGTTTGCTTGTAATAGTGAACAGTGTTGCAAGCGCTCAGTCAGAACCAGACAAGTTGAACTGGAATCAGTCTGGCAACTGCTGGTTTGCCGAGCCCGGGTTCCTGTACTGTGCTGAAAATCATCCATACTCTGAAGCTGCTACCTATCAACACACTTTTTTTAACTTTCATCTGTCATGAGCAATATCGAGCCGTTCTACTCAGTCATGATCCTGTTTCTAGTGAATCAACCGTTAGACCAGTGAATTCAGATTTCGGAATTCTAAAGTACTCAGATTCCTGGATTGCAACATCGGCAACAGAAACTTTCATGTCAAATCATATAAGTGCTGACAATGACGGGTATTTCAATTCAATTAATGGATTGAACGATCCTCGGAGCGGAAGTTTCAAATTCTCAATTAACTCGGGAGAGGTTGTGGGAGAAATTGGATTGACTGGTGAGGAGCATCAAGTTGTGAGTGCTTATATGGACTTGTGTGAATCTCAGTGAAATTCTCCAAAAATTTTTGAAATGCGAGGGTTCTTGTGCTTACACTGACTAAATCCTGTTTTCTGACAGTTGTGTTGCCATTGTTCTGTATGGCAACTTATGCTCAATCTACCGATCGTACCGTACGAGAAATTGTCAAACTATCACCCCCGGATATTCTTTTGTCTGCAGTGGAAGGCAACTCGAACCTGATTCGAATTTCAGCCCCACAGTCACTTTTATTTGCGGTGACGGGATTACCATTTTCATTCAGCTCACGCATGAACCCGTCTCCTTTGACTCGAAAATGAGAGACGTCACGCTGCAGTACAATGACGGAAACAACTGGTTTAAGCTTACCTCACCGTGGTGGTTAGCCCCGTCAGCAACTCTGTCGATGATGCACACTAGAGACAGAAGCAGAGGAAGAGGAAGTTCTTCTGATGATTTTTGGGTATACACATTGTTGTCGAAACATTTAGCACGTGGTGCCAGTGTGTTTGAATTTTCAATTGAAAATGGAGGAGTTACCAAGGGTATATTCGAACTCGACTACCCGGATGCGGAACTGCTAGAACAGATACTCCCCAAATGTGGATGAATTGCGTGCTGGGGGAGTATTGGTCTCAGAGTCGGTTGAATCTGTCAAATTGATTTATGATTAGTACTGTAATCAATAGTATCAAACCAATCATATCGTTTGATGAAATAGGAATGAGATTGTGACCGCGATTGAAAAATTATTCCTTTCGCGCAAGTGAACTTGCAATTCCGATATAGCTTTGAGGTGTCATAGCCAAGAGCTTGCGTTTTTCTTCATCAGGTAAATCCAGCCCACTCACAAAATCCACAATCCTGCTACTGGAAACGGTAGCACCGCGAGTCAGTTTTTTCAGTTCTTCGTAGGGAAGTTCGCTGCCGTGCTTCCGAAGCACAGTCTGAATCGCTTCGCTTAACACCTCCCAGGCACTGTCAAGATCTTCATTCAGTCGCTGGAAATTCACATTTAGTTTGTCTAATCCAGTTGTAATGGATTGATACGAAATTAGACTGTGACCGATCGGTACCCCAAGATTTCTCAACACAGTTGAATCGCTTAGATCTCGCTGCCAACGGCTGACTGGAAGTTTGTCTCCAAAATGACTGAAAAGTGAGTTTGCGATTCCAAGATTTCCTTCTGCATTCTCAAAGTCAATTGGATTGACTTTGTGCGGCATGGCAGAAGATCCAACTTCTTTGTCTACGATTTTCTGCGTGAAATATCCGATCGAGATGTATCCCCAAATATCTCGGCAAAGATCCAACAGTATGGAATTAATGCGTTGCAGAGAATGACTGTACTCGGCGATGTAATCGTGCGGTTCGGTTTGTGTGGTAATCGGGTTGTAGTCAAGTTCGAGAGATTCGACAAACTCTTGGGCAATTACAGGCCAGTCGATTTCCGGATAAGCTGAGTACAAAGCATTGAAGTTTCCCACTGCACCACTCAGTTTTCCTTTAATCGAAATAGATTTCAGCTGGTCCAGTTGATTTTCAAGTCTGGATGCGAAAACTCTCATTTCTTTGCCGACTGTAGTTGGTGATGCGGGCTGGCCATGGGTTCGAGCCAGCATCGACACATCTGCGTACTGTTTGGCCATGCCTGACAGTATTGACGAAAGACCGGTAAGCTTCGGAATCAATACGGAATCGCGTGCCTCTTTGAGCATTAGTCCAAAACAGTTGTCATTGATGTCGTAAGAGGTGCAGCCAAAATGGATGAATTCCAAAGAATTTGCGACTTCTGGTACATCTTTCAAATGCTTTTTCAGAAAGTATTCCAGTGCCTTAACGTCATGATTCGTTTCACGTTCAATGTCTTTTACAGCGACTGCATCACTCACAGAAAATCCACGCGCAATGTCGCGAAGTGTGCCAATCGTTTCACTGGAAAATGATGGCAGTTCTGATACCTGGGGGTGACTGGCAAGTGCAATCAGCCATTCAATTTCTACATGGAGTCGAAATCGAATCAATCCGAATTCGCTGAAAATATCTCGGAGTGGTTCGACTCGGTTGGCATATCTCCCGTCAAGGGGTGAAAGCGCAGTGATAGAGGAGTTTTGGTTTGAATCGTTCAAACTTTTTTCAAATTTGATTTTTTGCTCAATGAGATCTAGACAGATTCAGTAAACTTCACACGATATACAGATACAGATACAGATAGTGGTCAATCAGCATAGCCGCAAATAGTGCAGCCAGATACTGGATCGAATAACGAAATATTCTGCGAGACAGTCTGTCGCTGTATTGCCGATACAGTCGGACCGCATAGACAACAAATATTACGTTTAGAATAATCGCAACAACTAGATACAGCACTCCGAACATGCCAGTTGCAAATGGCATGATTGCAACTGCAGCCAGCAATACCGAGTAGAGCAGTATATGCAGCCGGGTAAATTTTTCGCCATGCGTAACCGGCAGCATTGGAATTTCAGCATTCCGATAATCTTGCGCACGGTAAAGCGCCAAGGCCCAGAAATGCGGTGGAGTCCAGCAAAAAATAATCAAAAACAGAAGGAATGCGTCTGAATTCAGTTCACCGGTCATTGCTGTCCAGCCCAGAACTGGTGGCATTGCTCCCGCTGCACCTCCGATGACGATATTTTGAGGTGTTGCGTGTTTCAGAAAAACCGTGTAGATAACCGCATATCCAATGAGCGACATGAAGGTTAGTACAGCGGTCAGAGGATTTACACCAATAACGAGCACGAGCATTGATAGTGAAGCCAAAATGCAAGCAAATACCAACGCAGGCCCACTCTCTATTCGTCCGGAAGGTAGAGGACGGTTCATGGTCCGCTTCATGAGCGAATCCTTGTCCTCGTCAAGAATGTGATTGACTGCAGCTCCTGATGCAGCGGCCAGGCCAATGCCGATTGTAGCGAGCACCAGCGTGAACAGTTCCGGTAGTCCAGCAACTGCCAAAAACATCCCTGCCACAGCGGTAAACATGATGAGTCCGACTACCCGCGGCTTGGTTATGCGGTAGTACTCCTGCAGCAAATTTCGCACAGGCAGAACTTGTGATTGCGAACGACGGACGGAAGCGTCAGTAGTCATTGATCAAAATCAGTCGGCTAAATAGAAAATAGATGGTACGGGTTTCGAACCAATTCAAGGATTGGAACGTAGTTGTCGAAAGGCTTCCATCACTGAAAATTGCAGCTTAGTTTTCGTCCTTTTGTGCAGGCGAAAAAGCAAATAGAAAGTATATCACAAGCAGTCCGCCGCACAAGGCAAACCACTGGACTGCATACGCTTTGTGCCGGTATATCCAGTCATCGCCTGGCGGATTCCACTCGCGTTCAAAGCCATCCTGGTGCTCCACACTCAGCTGAATGACAAATCCCTGAATCTCGTATGGAACGGCTTGAGAAAACCGATCCAGGTCCAGTGTCTGCCATACCGTTTGCCAGCCGTCGTCTAAAGGCGGCGCTTGTTCAAGTACGAATGGATCTTGCGGTGGAATCGTGGCAGTGCCAGTCACAACAGATTCTCCGACCAGCGGACTTACCTCGGGCATCACGCTTCTGTCAGGTGAAGCAGGTATCCAGCCTCTGTTGACTAGAACAGCGCTCTGTTGGCCTCTGAAAATCAGCGGGGTTATGACGTGGAATCCGGCACGACTGTTCAGCACTCGATTATCCAGGAAGAATTCATGAGCTGAATCCCAGGTTCCCGTTGTGCGTATCTGACGAAATTCCATTTCTTCCGCAGATTCCAATCTCGCCCCTATCGACACTGGTGGCGCGTGATATCGAGCTTCAAACCTACTTTGAATGTCGATTTTCTGCTGTGCTCGATCCATTTGCCAAAACCCCAGTCCAGCAAGCATCGGCGCAATGGCGATCGTGCACAGTGTCGGGATCAATTTAGGACGAAAAACGACTTTCATTTCGTACGAGTTTCCTTTGCAAAATCATTCACTGTTAAAATGTTCGTCAGGAACTGTACTAGAGAGAGAACGCTTTGACATTCAACAATTTGATTATCGCAATTCTCCTGCTGATTATGCTTGGTAGCCTGGCATCAGCCTTCTGGTATATGCTCAAGGATCGTGGAGCAGGAACGCGAACAGTGAAAGCGCTTACCGCCCGCATATCCATCTGGGTAGTTCTGTTTGCGCTAATCGTAGGTGGTATTTATACAGGCTGGATTACACCAAGCAATACGGTCCCGATTCCGCCGAAATCCTCTTCAAGTGACTACTGAATTACCGGTTGTTCAGACTACGTAGACAAAAATAAAGAGTCCCACCCACACGGTGTCCACAAAGTGCCAGTACCAGGCAGCGGCTTCAAAGCCGAAGTGGTGTTCAGAATTGAAATGACCTCGAATGCAGCGGATCAGTATAACTGTCAGAATGATGGCTCCGATCGTAACGTGTGCACCATGAAATCCGGTTAGCATGAAAAATGTCGCACCATAAACCCCAGTTCCCAAAGTCAGGCCGAGTTCGGAGTAGGCGTGGACATATTCAGATGCCTGTAGAAACAGGAATAGAAATCCCAGTATCACGGTAATAACCAGCCAACCGATCAGCGGCTTTCTCTGATCTTTCTTTAGTGCCCAGTGAGCAATCGTAACCGTAACGCTTGACGTAAGCAGAATCAGAGTGTTCCATATGGGAATTCCCCAAGCGCCAATCGTCGAAAACTGCCCGGCTCCGGCTTGTGTATCTGCGGCGATAACCTCAGGCCCCATCGGTCCGGCAGTCGGCCAGCCTGCATCAAACCCCATCCACAGCAAATCTGTTTCGGACAGCCACGGAATCGCCAGATTTCTGAGATAGAACAGTGCTCCAAAAAATCCGCCGAAGAACATGATCTCGGAAAAAATGAACCACAACATTCCCATCCTAAACGAAAGATCGACATGAGAATTGTATCGACCGTCTTCACTTTCTTGCACCACAACTCCAAACCAGCCAAACATCATGAATGCGATGATTAGGCCGCCAACCAACATCACCCAAGGTGCAATGTTGACGTCGTTCAACAGCATGACGAAACCGCCGGCGAGTACAAAGAGCCCTACGGATGCCACTAGCGGCCAAGGACTTGGACCGGGGAGATAATAATCGCCGTTTGAAGCGCTCATTGGTTATCCTCATAGTTATTCAATAATTTTGGGTGGATAGGTAAATATATTGTTTTAACTGGAACTCTCTTCAGGATTCCTAACCTCGAAAAAGCTGTAAGACAGTGTGATGGTTCGGGTATCTTCTGCTAGTTTCGGGTCAATGTAAAATCGTACTGGCATTTCTCTCTCTTCGCCTGCAGCAAGGGTTTGATTGCGAAAGCAGAAGCACTCCAGTTTGACAAGGTGCCGGGCTGCTTGCATGGGCGAGACACTCGGAATCGCCTGTGCAACCATTTTCTGATTGGATGAGTTCTTCACTCGATAATTGACTTCGTGAATTTCACCCGGACGCACTTTGGTCTTGCGAACTAGTGGGTCGATCGTCCAAGGCAGTCCGTTAGTAGTATTACTGGTAAATTCGACCCAGACATATCTGCTGGCATCTATCTGGATGTTGGGATTACCCCCTTGCGTGGCAGCAATGGTCGGCTTCCCTCCCAATCCGGTAATTTCGCAGAATAAGTCATACAGCGGCACCAGAGCATAGCCAAAGCCAAACATGACAATGACCGTTGCTGTCAGAGCAACAACAATTCTAGTGTTTGATTTTTTCCTTTCCATTACCTTTTCTGCATCAAGGTTGGGAGTGCTGGACATACATGATCAATACGAAAAAAGCCAGTGCGACCGCACCCAATATCATAGCGAGTCGAACGTTCTTGGAATGGCGGTTCTGCATTGGCTGTCGCCCCAATCTCTATTTGACCGTCGGAGGTGTTGAGAACGTGTGATACGGTGGAGGTGATGCAACCGTCCATTCCAGTCCCTCGGCTCCTTCCCATACCTGATCAGTGGCTTTCTTGGCCTTGCCCCTGATGCACTGGATAATTATGAACAAGAATAACAGCTGCGACAGCCCGAGACCGAAAGCGCCGATACTTGAGACCATATTGAACTCGGTAAACTGCAGCGAGTAGTCCGGAATTCGCCTGGGCATGCCCGCAAGTCCCAAAAAGTGCTGCGGAAAAAATGTAATGTTGAAGAATATTGTCGTCAGCCAAAAATGTGTCTTTCCAAGTCCTTCCGCATACATGCGCCCGGTCCATTTCGGCAGCCAGTAATAGGTCGCTCCCATCATGGCCATGATGGAGCCGGAGAACAGGACATAGTGAAAGTGCGCTACCACGAAATAGGTGTCGTGGTATTGAAAGTCTGCTGGAACAATGGCGAGCATCAGCCCGGAAAGGCCGCCGATGGTAAACAGAAACACCACCGCGATCGCAAACAGCATCGGCGTTTCAAAGGTGAGTGAACCGCGCCACATCGTCGCAACCCAATTGAATACCTTGACACCGGTCGGCACTGCGATCAGCATTGTGGCATACATGAAAAACAGTTCACCGGCAAGCGGCATGCCCACTGTAAACATGTGGTGCGCCCAGACAATGAATGACAGAAAGGCAATTCCAGCGGTTGCGAACACCATTGAATCATAGCCAAACAGCGGCTTTCGCGAGAATGTGGGCACAATCTGTGAAATGATTCCAAATGCCGGGAGGATCAGGATGTACACCTCAGGATGTCCGAAAAACCAGAATATGTGTTGAAACATGACGGGATCGCCGCCGCCTGCAGGATTAAAGAATGCGGTACCGAAGTGGCGGTCAGTCAACAGCATGGTCACAGCTCCTGCCAGCACTGGCATCGCTGCGATGAGCAGAAAGGCGGTAATCAGCCAGGTCCATACGAAAAGTGGCAGTTTCATCAGCACCATTCCAGGTGCGCGCATGTTCATGATTGTGACGATGATGTTTATAGCTCCCAGTACTGACGACATTCCCATCATGTGAATTGACAGTATGGTCATGTCCACACCAGCCCCGCCCTGAATTGACAGCGGTGCGTATAGGGTCCAGCCAGATGCAGGACCTCCACCCACGGTGAACAGACTGCCCAACAGCAGCGTGAACGCAAAAGGCAGAATCCAGAAACTCCAGTTGTTCATGCGCGGAAGCGCCATATCCGGAGCCCCAATCATCATCGGAATGAGCCAATTCGCGAATCCCACAAAGCCCGGCATGATTGCGCCGAAAATCATGATCAGAGCATGCATGGTGGTCAGAGAATTGAAAAATTCTGGATTGACAACCTGCAGGCCTGGTTGAAACAGTTCGGCGCGAATTGCGAGAGCCATGATACCGCCAACGAAAAACATCGTTAGCGAGAAGATCAGGTACATCGTTCCGATGTCTTTATGGTTAGTCGTGGTCAACCAGCGCATGATGCCGGTTGGACGATGATCGTGATGGTGATCGTGTACTTCAGTATGTGCAGCTGACATAGTATGACTACTCTTATGAAAATTTATCTTCGATAAAGCGGTATGGATTACCGCAAGGATTTAATTTCGGATGGCTGAACAAGATCGCCCACGCTGTTTCCGAGTGCGTTTCGTTCGTAAGTGATGACCGCAGCGATATCCGAATCACTAAGCTGTCCCGTGAAAGCAGCCATGGTTGTGTTGGGCTTTCCGTTCATGACAATATTGATATGTTCTTGTTTGGGTCCGGTGGTTATCGCACTGCCAGAAAGCGGCGGGAACGCCGGCGGTATACCTTGTCCCTGATCGCCGTGACATATCTGACACTGTACATAAACCTCTTTGCCGCGTGACATGAGTTCATCCATACTCCAAACTTTGTTGACATCATCTGCAGATGCCGTTTGCATCGCTTGCTGGTCGGCAATCCAGGAATCGAATTCTGCTGGAGAACGCACATCGGCCACAATCGGCATGAAGCCGTGATACTTGCCGCACAACTCAGCGCATTGGCCTCGATAGTCGCCCGGTTCCTCTACACGTGTCCAGAATTCGTTGATGTATCCAGGTATTGCGTCTTTCTTGCCTCCGATTTTCGGAATCCACCATGCATGAATGACGTCGTTGGAGGTTAGCAGAAACCGAATTTTGCGATCGGAAGGCAGAACGACGGGGCGATCGACTTCGAGGAGATAGTTTTCGCCTTTGGGTTCGCGATTTTCGATCTGAGCGCGCGGAGTTGCCAAGCTGCTGAAATAGCCGATATCGTGATCCAGATATTCATAGTGCCACTTCCACTGATATCCGGTTATTTTTACCGTCAGATCGGATTCAGTTGTATCTTCCATGAACAACAGTGTTGCCGTGGAGGGAATCGCCATGCCGACAAGAATGAAAAATGGAATGATCGTCCAGACAACTTCCAGTTTGGAGTTGTGACTGAACTGGTGCGCTTCATGTCCACGGCTCTTGCGATGCGCATAGAGCGAGTAGAACATGACGCCAAAAACGACAATGAAAATTACTAGGCAGACCACCATTATGGCATTGTGCAGATCCAAAATTTCGCGTGCAATCGGTGATGCCGGAGACGGTAAATTGAGTCCCCATTCCGAAAATGCACTCAACGGTAAAAATATGGCCGTAGAAACCACGAATTGAAGCAATTTTCGTAATCTTTTTTGCATTATTGACGACATCAACGGACTCCCGTCTGGGCTTGTGTTTGCTGTGCGTTATACATCATTCCTTATCCATTTAATCAACTGTTGACATAGAATTCTCTTTGAATTCTCCGTCAAAAATTCGCCGATCTCCTGATTTTCTCCATGAGATCCCAATAGCAATCTGGATGGTTCATGTCCAGTTTTACCTGCTTCCATACTGGCATAGGTCCAGTGTCGAACATATGAATTAACGCTCCGGTTCGATCTGCGTCTTTTGGTCAAATGGACATGCTTCTGGCTGATAACCAGCAAGTCGGCGTCGTGGGCATGTGAACCCGCAATCATTGCTCCGGTTGCGAGCAGCAGAATCTCCAATCCTGCAAAAGGCAGGATCAACCATGCTCCGAACAATGCAAATATTATACTGATGAGAACAACGACTGAGGACAGAATCAATACACCAATGAATAGCGATTTTTGATTCAGCCTTGCATTGGATTCACTATAGATTCGGATCAAATCCGGTTGGACGCGAATGTCCAATTCGGGAATTAAATTTTCATCGGCTGCACCGGGGAGATCAGAGTGTCCTCGAATTTCCGCCGGCTGTTCAAAGAATGTCGGATCCGGCCAATCTGCGGCGCTCTGTTTGCTACCATTTCGGATTGTCTTGAATTTGGCAATCGTCATGCTTTTTGATCTGCCAGCAGTTGATCAATTATGAAAGCGTATTCTATGGCAGTTTCGCGAAATTTGTCATAGCGTCCTGATTTGCCGCCATGTCCAGAATGCATTTCAGTTCTGAGTATCAGCAAATTGTCATCTGTCTTGCACGTTCGAATTTTTGCCGCCCACTTCGCTGGTTCCCAATAACCAACACGAGGATCGTTCAGTCCGGCCGAAATGTACAGCGCGGGGAAATGACCTGCGCTTACGTTGTCATACGGAGAATAGGATTTTATATAGTCGTAGAATTCCACGTCGTTTGGATCTCCCCACTCATCCCGCTCCGTAATCGAAAGCGGCAGCGAGTCGTCCAGAATGGTCGTGAGAATATCGACGAAAGGTACATGTGCAACCGCTACTCGGCAACGTCCCGGATTTGTGTTCAGATAGTTTCCCACCACCAGGCCGCCGGCGCTGCCTCCTTCAATTGCCAATTTGTCCGATTCAGTGATTCCACTGTCCAGCAGATAGTTGGCGCATGCGGTTAAATCAAGGAAAGTGTTCTTTTTGCTCAGCAGTTTCCCGTCGTGGTACCACATTTCGCCAAATTCTGCACCGCCTCGCACGTGCGCGACCGCATATTTGATGCCGCGCTCCAGTAAACTCAGTCTGGCGGACGAAAAATATAGTGGATAGCTCAATCCATACGAACCGTAGGCATATAGCAGAACATGCGCAGGTTTTGTATTTGCCATGTTTTTCTTGGAAACTAGATACAGCGGGACTTTCGTGCCATCGTGCGAAATTGCTAGATGGCGCTCGACTGCGTAGTCAGCAGGCTGATAACCACCGCCAACCGGTCGGGTTTTTATATGCGTGAGTTTTCCGGTTTTCATATCGCAGTCGTACTGTGAATAAGGCAGCACCAAGGAACTGCCATTCAATCGGCATACGGAAGTATCGAATTCCCGGTTTTCTCCGATATGAAGCTCCTGTATTTCCGCAGGTTTCTCTACCCGAAAACAATCCTTACATTCTTTCAGAATCCGCACAGATGGCAGTCCTTCAAATCTCTCAGATACGGCTATGAAGCTGCGAAACATTCTGAAACCAGTTAGCGTGATGTGTTCCGAGTGCGGAATGGCGGTTTCCCAGTTACTTTTGTTTGGCGCACTCAATGAAGTCTTCATGAATCTGAAATTCAAGGCATCCTCATTGGTAAGCACATAAAGGTCTTTATCACGGTCTTCGACTGAGTACTCGACGTTGGCAGTGCGTTGAAAAATAAGCTGTGGATCGCATTGATCATCTTCGGCATCGAGAAAATGCACTTCGGTTGTCACTGCACTCGACGCTTGCAGGGAGATAAATCTCCTGCTGTCGGAATTGGAAACATGCAGGTAGAAAGCTTCGTCCGATTCTTCAAAAAGAAGCTGATCGTTATCGGAACTGTCGCCAAGTCGGTGCCTGAACAGACGAAATGGCCGATTCGTGTGGTCTAGGGTTGTATAGTAGACATGAGTTCCATGGTTGCTCCAAACATGGTTGCCGGAAGTGTTTTCAATCGTCTCCGAAAAAAGTTGACGATCTGCCAGTCGCAGGAACTGGATCGTGCATCTCTCATCACCGGTTGTATCTGTGGCATACCCGACAATCTCATGGTTTGGGCTGACTGACAGTGCGTTCAGACGAAAATAACTGCATCCCTTGGCAAGTTCGTTTTCATCGATCAGAATTTCCTCGGTACCGAGGTCGCCGATTTTCCTTCGGCAGTGTGTCAGGTAGCTATTTTCTTTGCGGTCCCGATAGTAATATTCATAGCCGTCATCCTTGACCGGTGCCGATGTGTCGGATTCGACGACCCGGCTTGTCAGTTCTTTGACAATTTCGTCCTGCAGGCCTTGTGTATGTAGCATGACTTTTTTGGCATAGCGATTTTCGGCTTCCAGATATTCAATGACATCCGGAATTTCCCGATTGCCAAGCCAGTAGTAGGGGTCCTCCCGCGAATCTTCGTGTGTGACCAAAGTGTGGGAAATTTTTGCAGCCGAAGGCGGGTGATACATTGCTAGCTGTTTGATAGGGAGTTTCTCGTATATGGCAACGGGAGTTTCAGGTTACGCGATCGCTCAGCATCACCGCGATCCAGCGCGTGTTTTCGTTGCTTTCGGACACCAATCGAACCATCATCGTGAGCGGCACCGACAAAAACATTCCGACCGGTCCCAATATCCATCCCCAAAAGACTAATGACAGAAATACAACCAGAGGCGACAGCCCCAAGTGACGGCCTGCAACTCGCGGTTCAACTACGGTCCCGATAACGCTGTTGATGGCGAAATAGCCAATCGCCACCCACAGGGCAGTGACGCTGCTAACCTGCAGCAGTGCAACCAGCACTGCGGGTATGGCGGCGATGATAGAACCGATGTTCGGAACAAAATTCAAGAAAAAAGCGAGCACTGCCCAAAGAACCGCAAAATCAATTCCTAAATAAGTCAGCATCAGCCACACCAGCAAGCCGGTTGCAAGGCTTGTCAGTGACTTGATGACAAGATAACGCTGCAGGTTTCGCTTGAATCCTGAAAGCCGCTCTATGGAATCGGTTGGACGGGAAAAGATAATTTCCAATTTCTTTGGTAGTGTCGAGACTTCAAACAGTATGAAGATGACTGTCAAGAAGATCAGCAAGGCATTAGCGACCAGACCACCAACTTCATTTACGAGTTTTCCAACCCCTGCGGCAATTGCTTCCGGATTGACGGCACTTGAAATGTCGGAAAACTGGAATGTAAATCCAAGCCCAGTTGCAAAATTGCTGATATTTATGAACAGACTTTCCAGACGCTGCTCGTAAATCGGCAGTTGATTTTGAAAGTCTGCCAGTGAAGCACCAACTAGAACAACCAGCAGGAGCCCTACTGCAAGGACGACTCCTATGACGACGAGCAGCGCAAGTATGGTTGGAAGCCCTTTGCGCTCCAACCACAGCAATGGCGGCGCACTAATCGTAGCGATGAACAAGGAAAGCAGTATGGGAACGAGAATCGGACTCGCAACTTTCATGCCTGCTACGATAATGACGAACGTAGCCAGAAGCAGCATTGTGTTCAAGGTTGTACTGGAGCTTGAAGATTGCACGAAGCCGTCTGCCGTCTACGAAAAATTGATGGATGAATTGCGTATTCTAAAAAGTGATATTGTAATACGACGGGGTATCACAGCTTAGTGAGTAATCGTAGAGAGAATTTCGCCAGACAGCAAATAGAGGAACAGTTGAATGGACAGTTTGCAACTTATCAAAGAGTTAATCCGATTTGACACTACAAGCAGGAATTCAAACCTGCAGCTGATTGAGTTTATCAAGGGATATCTGGAGCAGTACGGCATTGCTTCGAAACTCGTTTACGATGCTGACGGTCGTAAGGCCAATCTGTTCGCCACCATTGGCGCCGATGACCGAGGCGGAGTCGCATTGTCTGGCCACACGGACGTAGTGCCGGTTGACGGCCAGAATTGGGATACTGACCCCTATGAAGTAATTCAGTCAGGCAGCCGTCTTTTTGGTCGCGGTACCTCGGACATGAAGAGTTTCATTGCAGTATGTTTGGCCAAAACACCCGAGATAATCAATAAAAATCTGGAAACACCGATACACTTCGCATTTTCATATGATGAGGAAATTGGTTGCGTGGGTGTCCGCACATTGCTGAGAGAATTGGAGAATCGCCCTAACAAGCCTCAATACTGTCTGATTGGCGAGCCTACGGGCATGGGTGTTGTTCGTTCACACAAAGGAAAAATTTCAAGACGCTGTTCCATTCACGGGCTGGAAACGCATTCGGGCCTAGCGCATATTGGAGTCAATGCAGTTGAAGCCGCTGCTGAGATCATCGCATTTTTAAAAAAACAGGCACGGCGTTACCGCGATCAAGGCCCATTCGACTCTGAATTTGATCCTCCATACAGTACAGTCCATACTGGAACCGTCAACGGTGGAACCGCGTTGAACATCGTTCCGAAATTTTGCGAGTTTGAAGCGGAAATTCGGCATCTGCCGCAAGATGATCCGCAACAGTTGTGGGATAAACTTCAGCAGTTCATCGACTGCGAAGTTCTACCCGAAATGCAGGCCGTCAATCCTAATACCTATATTGAGTGGGAAGAACTGTCAACGATACCAGCACTGGCGACTAGCGATGAGACATTGATTCGACTGGCGCAGGAACTTGCCAATTCTTCTGACACCGGCAGCGTGAGTTTCGGTACGGAAGGAGGACTGTTTGAGGACATCGGCATTCCTTCAGTGGTCTGCGGTCCCGGGCATATCGATCAGGCTCACAAACCGAATGAATTCATTGAAATCGATCAGGTCAGAAAGTGCGAGAAATTTATCGATGACCTTGTCAATCGTTTGAACTGAGTGGTGTATGGATGGCAAATCTGGTAATTGTTGAGCAGCAGGACAAAGTAGTTCATTTAAAAATCAATCGTCCTGAATCCAGAAACGCACTTAATCTGGAGCTCATGAAGGAGCTTTCGGAAGCATTTCGGGAAGCTGATACCGACAGCGGAATTCATGTAGTTGTGTTGAGCGGAGTAGGCGATCATTTTGGTGCGGGCTATGACTTGACCGTCGACTGGCGAAATTTGTACGGACAGAAGAATCCAATTGGAGTGCGACGCATGCTTTCGGAGTGTGTCGAATTCGAGATGAGTCCATGGACCTGCTCCAAGCCGGTCATTGCTATGGTGCGAGGGTATTGTCTTGCAGGCAGTTGCGAGCTCTCCATGATGTGTTGCATCACCTACGCATCTGAAACGGCAAATTTCGGCGAACCGGAAATTCGTTTTTCAGCAGTACCTCCGGCAATTGTTATGCCGTGGGTGGTTGGTCTGAGACATGCGCGGGAACTGCTTTATTCAGGAGATATCATTGATGCCAATGAGGCTCTAAGGATTGGACTTGTCAACCGGGTGTTTGCTGATGATAGTCTTGAAGCTGAAACGATGCGCTATGCGCGCAGAGTGGCAGCCATGGACCCGGAAGCAGTTCAGCTTATGAAAGTCTGCATGAACTTCACAGCAGAGAATGCCGGATTTCGGGAGTGTCTCGAATATGGTGTGAACAACGGTGCGGTTGTAGAAGCAACCGAAACCATCAGTTATCAAAGATTTATTGAAGTTGCGCAGCGTGAAGGTTTGAAGGCTGCGATACGCTGGCGCGAGAAACAGTACGAGTAGACAAGGTATTCTTATGCACTTTTCCTGCTATCCATTGATTTGCAATCCATGAAAGAATCGAATAAAAGCGCTCCGCCCTATCAAAGCCCGGTGCAGCCGGTAGAATTGAAACTTGACAGCGTGATTCAGTTTGATTGCCACAAGAATGTTAGCTGCTTCAATGCATGTTGCAAGAACATCGACATTGCGCTGATTCCTTATGACATTCTTCGTCTCAAGCGACGCTTTGGTTTGGAATCAAGGGATTTCGTCGGTGCGTATACAACTCCCTATCCGATGGATTACCACGATTTACCGGGTTTGAAAATGAACGTCAAACCGGGGACCACGCAGTGCGTATTTCTGGCAGAAGAAGGATGTACAGTCTATGAGGATCGCCCGGCCGCCTGCAGATACTATGCTTTAGGAAGCATGGGGGTTCGCAAGAAAGACGAGTCCAAAGTTGAGGATATCTATTTCGTTGTCAAGGAAGACCATTGTCGCGGCCATGAAGAACCGAAAAAATTGACTGTTGCGCAATATCGCACGGAACAGGAAGTTGAAATCTATGACGACATGAACCGGGAATGGCGCGATATCGTGCTGAAAAAGCGATCCAGCGGACCAACTGTGGGACGTCCC
>JAKZRU010000111.1:0-4528 GCA_047517965.1 Gammaproteobacteria bacterium
CGAAAGACCGTGGATCGTGATGCGCTGGTGGCCCCAACTCCGCTTGTTCCTCTATTTCTCAGTTATCGGTATCACATATCTTCTCAGCATGGAAGTCTCCTTTAGCTGCTGGTTCTTCTTTCTTTTCTTCAAAGCTCAGTATATGATCATCAATGCTTTTTCCATCCCGATTAACCCCTGGATCTGTGCGCGGGGACAAACGATGGCAGTTTACGTAGTGCTTGCATTGGCTTTCATATACAACAGCCGTGGCCATCTATGGGATATATTAAAAAAGACGTTCGCCGAAAGGCACACCACCAAAGCAATTGACGATTCCAACGAACCACTTCCTTACAGGTGGGCGTTGCTAGGATTGATTTTTGGATTTCTTCTACTAGGCCTCCTCTGTGTCTACGCCGGGATGACGCTCTGGGTTGCTCTAAGTATTATCGCTCTTTTTCTAATCGTCTCTACTGCCTTGACATGGATGGTCGTCAACGGCGGACTATTGCTCATCCAAGCCCCAATGTACCCCTCGGAATATTTCGAGACGACAGCCGGTACGAGAATCATCGGCGCGAACAGTTGGAGCCTCTTGGGATTCCAACGGGTCATGATGCGCGATTGGGGTGGGATTTTGATGCCGAGTATTCTACACGGATTCAAAGCCGCCGACCCTGTGAAACTCAATCGAAGGAGTCTATCTTGGGCGATGATGCTCGCTATTCTCTTTTCGATAGGTGTTTCCTATGTCGCGTTGTTACCGCTGATTTATGACAAAGGTGCGCTAAACTTACAACAGGGCCCGTTCGTCAGGGCACCTAGATATTTTAACCACATAACCTCGGTGATACAGTATCCAAAGGGAGCAAAATGGGCTGAAGTTTACAGCATGCTTGTCGGCACTGGAATTATCTCTTTTCTCCTCGTTATGCGCCATCAATTTATTTGGTGGAAATTGCATCCAATCGGCTATGTGATGGGGGCTGTCTATTCATCGTATTTTCTTTGGTCATCGATGTTTATCGGCTGGCTTTTGAAGTATCTCATCCTGAAGACCGGGGGGATTGGGAGTTACCGTAAACTCAGGCCGTTGTTCATGGGGTTGATTCTCGGTGAATATTTCATCGTCGGTTTGTGGATGGTCATCGGCATATTTACAGGGGTGGACTATCGCGGCGCACTGCCCGGGTAATATTTTTAGCTTTTCTGTTTCTCTTTTCCGGACTGACGCAACTGATGTGTAGAACCCACTGATTCGACAGGTTCATCAACACGGATGACACGGCATCTCGCTCTAACACAAATCTTTGCGCTTCCCGCCTCCGCGGGATTAAGAAACCCCGATAGATCGGGATGAAGACACTTGCGTCATTGCGTTTTATGATACAAGACGATTGGGAATTTCACAGAAAATGACGGTTGGATTCAATCAGAGGTCGAGTTTATACTCACGAATCTTATTTTGTAAAGTTTTGCGGGTAATCCCTAAGATCTTGGCGGTACGGGTCCGATTACCATCGGCAGAAGTCAGCGTTCGAGCAATAAATTCCTTCTCCATTTCTTTAATCGTGCTGCCCACTGGCGTTTCAGAACCGTCGTGAGTTTTCGATTCGGCTATCTTACGGAGATTGGGTGGGAGTTCATCAGGAGTCAGGTATTCCGAACGAGTGATGATAACGCCGCGTTCGATAGTGTTCTCTAATTCGCGAATATTTCCAGGCCAATCGTAGCGTATCATCAGATCAAGGGCTTCGGGCAGAATTTTCACGGTTTCACGGTGATTTTTCTCTCCGTAGAGTTTGAGAAAATACTCCGCTAGCGGTGGGATGTCTTCTTTTCGTCCTCTTAACGGCGGAAGCTGAATCGGCACAACATTGAGTCGATAGTATAGGTCTTCACGAAATCGACTTGCCTCGAGTTCTTTATCGAGTTCTTTATTGGTCGCTGCAATGATTCGGGTATCGACTGTTATTGATTCTGTCCCGCCGACCCGTTCAAATCGCTGCTCTTGCAAGACTCGTAGCAGTTTAACTTGAGTGGTTGGGCTCATTTCCCCTACTTCGTCGAGAAAGAATGAGCCCCCATTTGCCAATTCAAAACGGCCCGGTTTTCGCTCCGTTGCACCGGTAAAGGATCCTTTTTCATGACCAAATAGCTCACTCTCCAACAGTGCCTCCGTGAGTGCAGCACAATTGAGTTTGATAAATGGCTTTTTCGCACGTATGCTGCGCTCATGGATAAGATTGGCGATTAGCTCTTTGCCCGTGCCACTCTCACCAAGAATAAGAACAGTCGCATCAGAGGGGGCAATCAGTGCGATATTTTCCAGAACTTCCCGCATCTTGGGACTTCGGGCAATGATGTTGGACTCGGCGAACTGCTCACCAAGACGCTCTTTCAGCAGCGTGTTTTCCCGCTGCAGGTCACGATATGAGAACTCACGTTCGATATTTGCTACAAGTTCCTCTACGTCAACAGGCTTGACAATGTAATCACTGGCTCCCTGTCGTAGTGCTTCGCGGGCAGTTTCCACAGATTGAAACGCTGTCACGATAAATACGACAATTCCCGGACTTAGCGCTTTAATCTGCCTAAGTGCCTCTAAACCATTCATACCCGGCATACGAATATCCATCAGTACCAAATCGAAGAACTGCTTTTTTACGGCTTCCACAGCCTGAAAACCATTAGCAGCTTCGTAGACATCGTAACCCGATTTGAGATGTGCACATAGCATCAATCGATGAGATGGTTCGTCGTCAACGATAAGAATTTTTACCCGCACGATAGATTACCTCCTCCTATATCTCATTTTGCGGCAAAGTCAAAATCACTTGTGTTCCAACGGCTTCCTCACTTCTCACTTCCACTTCCCCATCGTGTGCATCGACAATCTTCAGCACGACAGCAAGCCCAAGCCCCGCACCTCGTGTTTTCGTTGTGAAGAAAGGCTCAAACAATCTGGGCAGATCTGTTTGAGGAATGCCTTCCCCCGTATCCTGGACTCTAATTTGGACGCTTTTTTGTTCTGCGAGCCATACGGCAGCAAGAATGAGTTTTCCGCCATTGGGCATGGCATCAATACTATTTTGGGTGAGGTTGAACAACACTTGAAGTATTCGATCGTGGTCAAGTTGCACTTCTGGCATTTCGGATTGTATCTCTTGGACAATCTCAACGCAGGAGGTTGTCTGTTCCAATTCAATCCGCCGAACGATGTCTAGGAATAGCGTTTCAATCGAGGTCTGTCCAATCTTCAATTCCAGCGGTCGTGCGTAATCTAAAAGTTCGGAAACTACCCGGTTCAGACGGTTCGATTCTTCCATCATTGCCAGCGCATAGGTTCGTTCCTCCGTTTCTTCCTTAAAGAGGTTAGCAAAAAATTGGGCGAACCCTCGAATAGAAGAAAGTGGATTACGAATCTCATGGGCAACTGTCGCCGCCATTCTGCCAATGGAAGCGAGATGTTCGGCGCGTTTGGCGCGCTCTTGTAACTCTACCATTTCACGCATGTCATTCAGCAAAACCACAGCACCAAGTTTAGCCCCACCCTCATCCTTCACTTGCGTTGCGCTCAAATTCACAGGAATCGCGGAACCATCAGAGTGCTGATATACAATCTCTTTGTTGAGGATGGTGTGATTGTTTTCAAGCACATCTCGAATCTCAACCGCGTATTCAGGCAAGAGTCTATCAACCTCAAGCGATTTTGCTTCCGCTTCTGAGATGCCTACAAGCTCTTGAGCTGCTTGATTGATTGTGGTTATTACGCCTTTAGAATCAAGCGAAATCAAGCCGTTTGCCATACTTTCCACAACGTAGTAGATATAACTTTGCATCTGATTGAGCGTGCGTTGGACAAGGTAGAAGTTCTGCACTACGACTATAAAGAAAAGTGAACCCGACCCCAATAGGAGGAGCATTGCAGCCATCATCATTGTGTGCCGACGGTCTTCGTGGTGTGCCTGCTCAAGAGTACTCATCTTGAGACCAATCCCTAGATAGTAACTGAAAGTCGATTCAGGTGGATCGGGGTGAAAATTGCTGCGAATTTCAAAGATATGCTCCTTAGCGTTATCGCGATTGAACGAAAGAATCTCAGATCCCTTTGGAATATGACCATCAATAAATTTTCCAATCATTTCAGGATTGCTATGCGCCAAAATCTGCCCCTGCTGATTGAACATAAAAATGTAGGCAATATCCTCGTTGGGAGCCACGGCAGAAGCCAACTGTTGGACTTGGACGACTTCTTCAAGTCCATAATCGTGGGTGTGAGCGACCATTTCAAATAGACGTAATAGGGCAAGTCCTTCACGAGTGAGCGATTTTTCCATCTGTGTTTGTTCACGATGCAGGTTGCGGTATGTAGAGATTGCCAGAATTATGGTTAGCGTGATAGTAAGTACTGTCAGCGTCACAGCGGGAAAGTAGAGGCTGCGTCGATTCAGGCGCATAATGTTTCCTCACATAACATTGTCAAGGGTTCTTGTTTCTCTTAATTACACTAGTTCATTTTTTGACACACTTCCCAAGTTGAAGC
>JAKZRU010000112.1:0-25294 GCA_047517965.1 Gammaproteobacteria bacterium
GGTACGTTGGCTGGAATACTCCGACAGTAACTCATCCAGTTTGGTTGTAACTGCCAACTGCATCGGTGATCAGCTTTTAAGCTCCTTCCCGAAGCAGTTCAGTCATTGCGAACAAAGAAACTTCTCGACTTTCAATAGTAACTACATTATTCTGATGTTCCATATTGGTGAACCTTCTGGCTGATTGTGAAATCAACATCTTCATTTAGACTAGAAAAGCCACTTATTTTTCAACTCCTGCCAAACCAGGACTGCTACGAGTGGGATATATTGCGGTTGAGTGATCTGAAACTTCGTTCGAGTTCGCCCTCACTTCGTTTCAGTTTATTCGGAAACATCCGTTCCAGACTATATTCCTGAGACAGACGCCATCCACACGACACATTACTTTTAGCAAAAATTTGATTGTTATCAGAAAAAAGTTTAATTCAATAAATATTTTGGATATATCATTTGTAGGTAATTTCGAAAGAATTCAGCACAATTTCAAAATGTATGTTCTATGACGGCAGGTGTTATTTGCCACAGCATAAAAGATTTTCTTCTTTATTTGTTGAGCAGCCGTAACTCTTTATCGTGGAAATGTAGTAACTGAGGAAGCGGTGCAGAATGGGCGGACTAAAAAATATCATGTTACATAAGTACGGAATTTGTATATTATTAATATAATTTAATGCGTTTTTCATAGAATTATGCGGTATTCCATTTCAGTTGAATTACTTAGTCCAACAATAATAAAAACGTCAGATAGAACTTGCGACAAAACTTTGTTCCTTAAGTTCCTTACTGATTTGTGAAATTAAATATAACAATAGGCAGACGAATGATCAATCAAAGAACGCTCACCAACGTCATCACGGGTACGGGTGTAGGTTTACATACAGGTGTTAAAATTTGTCTTACATTGGTTCCGGCGCCCGCAAATACTGGCATTGTGTTTCGACGGGTGGATCTTGACCCAGCTGTAGAGATTCGAGCGCGAGTTGAAAACGTTTCAAACACCAGACTCTCAACTACATTGGAGTTTGATGGGGCGAAAGTTTCCACTGTGGAGCATTTGATGTCGGCTTTCGCTGGATTGGGCGTCGACAACGTATACGTAGATGTAACCGCAGGTGAAGTGCCGATTATGGATGGCAGTGCTCATCCATTTGTGTTTTTAATGGAGTCGGCAGGTATTGAATCCCAAAATGCTTCTAAAAAGTTCATTCGAGTGAAGAAAACAGTTAAGGTGGAAGAGGGAGACATGTGGGCGAAACTTGAACCGTATCACGGGTTCAAGATTTCATTTGTAATCGATTTTGATCACCCGGTTCTGAAGAACTCCAACCAGAAAGTTGAAATTGATTTTGCTTCAACCTCCTATAAAAACAATATTTCCCGAGCCCGTACATTTGGTTTCATGTCCGATTTGGAAGGTTTGCAGGAAGTTGGATTGGCGCAGGGTGCGAGTTTCAGCAATGCAATTGTCATGAACCAGTATCACGTGCTCAATGAAGATCAGTTGCGCTACAAAGACGAGTGCGTGCGACACAAGATTCTGGACGCTATCGGAGATATCTACTTGCTGGGCCATCCTTTAATCGGGTCTTTTTCTGCTCACAAGTCAGGCCATTACCTCAATAATCGTCTATTGGTCGCTTTGCGGGAAGATGAATCTGCCTGGGAACTAGTCGAATATGACAATTACGGTGAAATTCCCGATACGATGATTCGTCCGGTCGCCGTTGCAGCATAAATTTCTCTTTAGTATGAATTGATTTGGGGCGGAAAGTAACTTCCGGCTCCATCTTCAGGCGTATTCAGTTCGATGGAGAAGCTGTTGGTACTCATTGTTTTCTGCCGACTGGCTAGGCATTCCCGGCTCAACAGCCTGACGAGTAATGGCACGCGTTTTCAATGGCATTTATAACGTTATTCACGACACGCCCTTTACAGCAGGGATGTGCAAAACCGTCCGCGAGGAACAGCCCCGTAATAAAGCTGGGGCCAGGTTTGCGCAATTCGTACCTCGTTTGATCATCATCGTAGCGGAAAGCTGAGAACATCGCTTCATTCCTTAGCACCGCAGCAATTGCGAGCTAATCGTGTTTACGCGCCCGACTCAATCGTAAAAAAGTGGCTCTAGTTTCCGGGTCATTGGATTCCGATGCCAGCCGAACAAAAAGTTGCCGTAAATCAGGAGAGATTTTTCGTTCCAATATTTGCGGTTTGGTGATATTGGGCGGTGTCACAGGTTTAGGCACAAAGATGCGTATTGTCATTTCATTCAGGTCTTCGTGGCCTTTTGCGCGCATTTTAGCCAGGATTCTAGTTTGCTGATTGATCAGTTTGTGTGCCCAATTTGGAGAGTTAACGGTGACATGCAGCATTCCATTGTCTGCGTTCAATTTTTCAGTATTTTTTGCAATTGCTGGTCCGGCTGCCTCTTGCCAGTCCTGATACAGCAGGGATTGAGTTGAATCGTCGGGTCGTTCTAGAAAACTGCATTCGGCAAGAATCGCGGAAAGTTTCTTGTAATTGGGTTCAGCCATGGAAACGATCAGGGTTTGAGTATCTGTATTATTTGCACAGGTTCTATTTTAACCTGATAGTAGGTTTCTCATTGAACGGAAGATTTTGGGGGAGGGAGATGTGAATCTTGATAAATTGGAGAAATCGCTGAAATTTTGTACTAGTCAGCTGCATTTAAAATCGCATGAAAAGTACAGTTGTACAGTGCGCATTTTGCCAGTCGGATTCAGTGCTTGACAGGACTTAACAAACCTTGAATTCCACAGCACCGGCATCGCCATTCGTTTAGGAATTACACGGAAATGGTGGCATTCTGAGTTTTATCGAAACAGTGCACTTTTCAATACAGTTCCGTATAGTCAAATACATTCTTTGCAATATCCAAGCCTGTCGTTGTATTATTCATTCTTTTGATTTTGGTGCTCGCTCCCAATGGGGTGATGGCTGTTAAATACTCTTAGCATCGTCTATTTCTTTTTCGATGTAGAGTGGGACGAGTCCATCTCATCAATATCGAACTTGCCGATTGTTTTAACATTACAAGTCTCTATGTACCGGAAATGAAGTGACTGGTGCTATCGCGCATAGCCAATTGACATACATGATGAAATTTTCCAACACAAATGATCGCAGAAACACTCTCTAAGGTATTTGGCAGCCGAAACGAAAGGCTCATCAAGGAGTTGATGAAGACGGTCAAGGTCATAAACGACCTTGAAGCTCACATGCAGTCGTTGCAGGACGAAGAACTCGCAGCCAAGACACCTGAATTGAGAAGCAGGATTGAGGGTGGTACATCCGTAGAAGAGATTTTGCCGGAAGCGTTCGCTGTAGTTCGAGAGGTGTCGAGACGTACGCTTAATATGCGGCATTTTGACGTACAGCTGGTCGGTGGAATGGTTTTGCATCGCGGCAAGATTGCGGAAATGCGGACCGGTGAAGGCAAGACTTTGGTTGCGACCTTGCCGGTTTTTCTGAACGCTTTGGCAGGCCACTCAGTTCACATCGTCACGGTGAACGACTATCTCGCTCGACGCGATGCTCAGTGGATGGGCGCAATCTACGATTTTCTCGGAATTACGGTGGGCGTTGTCGTTCCAAACATAACGAATGAAGAAAAACGTGACGCTTATGCTTGCGATGTAGTGTACGCAACGAATAATGAATTGGGTTTTGACTATTTGCGTGACAACATGGCGTTCCTCGGCAGTCTTCGTGCGCAGGGTAAACTCACCTACGCAATTGTTGACGAAGTCGATTCCATATTGATTGACGAAGCTCGAACTCCGCTCATAATATCGGGTGCAGCTGAAGACAGCACGGCAATGTATGCGCAGATGAACAAAATCGTGCCCAACTTGAAACGGCAACTGGAAGAAGAAGGCCCTGGTGATTTCAGCGTCGATGAAAAGACCCGCCAGGTTTATCTGACTGATGAGGGGCACGATAACGCAGAACACTATCTGTCCGTTTCCGGGCTACTGCCGGAAGGTAGTTCGCTCTATGATTTTTCCAATGTCGGGTTAGTTCATCATCTACTTGCAGCGCTTCGTGCGAATACCTTGTTTAAGCGGGATGTTGACTACATTGTGCATGAGGGACAGATTGTGATCGTCGACGAGTTTACCGGGCGTATGCAGCCTGGACGTCGATGGTCGGATGGCCTGCACCAAGCAGTCGAAGCGAAAGAAGGCGTCAAGGTGCAACGGGAAAATCAGACACTTGCGTCCATCACATTTCAAAACTACTTTCGCCTCTATGATCGGTTGGCGGGAATGACGGGTACCGCGGATACAGAAGCAGAGGAATTCCAGCAGATCTACGGGCTGGAGGTGGTGGTGGTTCCGACGCATATGAATATGATTCGAGACGACATGGCTGATCTGGTTTATCGAACTGCAAATGAAAAAAACAAGGCGATCGTGGATGGCATTGAGGATTGTTGCAATCGCGGGCAGCCAGTGCTCGTCGGCACGGCATCCATTGATACATCGGAATACTTGTCAGGTCTTCTGAAAAAGAAAGGCATAGCGCATGAGATTCTAAACGCCAAACAGCACGAAAGGGAAGCACGCATTATTGCTCAGGCCGGGCAGCCCAGTGCTGTAACGATCGCTACTAATATGGCTGGCCGCGGAACCGATATTGTGCTGGGCGGAAATTTTGAAATGGAACTGGCGGAAGCCGGTGGTGCGGACTCGGCGCAAACAGCGGCGATTATGGAACAGTGGCAACTGCGCCATGATGCAGTGGTAGGTGCAGGCGGCTTGCACGTGTTGAGTACGGAAAGACACGAATCACGAAGAGTGGACAATCAGTTGAGAGGCCGATCAGGACGTCAAGGCGATCCGGGCTCAAGTCGCTTCTACCTGTCTTTAGAGGATAACCTACTTCGAATATTCGCATCAGACAAGGTCTCCGGTTTAATGGGAAAACTGGGTCTGGAGGAAGACGAAGCGATCGAGCATTCTTGGGTAAGCAAAGCGATCGAAAACGCCCAGCGAAAGGTGGAAGGGCGCAATTTTGACATTCGAAAACAACTTCTCGAATTCGATGACGTCGCCAATGAACAGAGGAAGGTTGTCTACGATCAACGCAACACACTGATGGATGCAGAGGATGTAGGAGAGGCGGTGAATTCGATTCGATCCGAATATGTTGCGAACATTGTTAATTCCTGCATTCCTGCAGCGGCATCCGATGAATTGTGGGATATCGATCAGTTAACTCGTGAAATCGACAATACATTCGACACGAAACTCCCCATAGCACAGTGGCTGGAAACGGAGCCGAATCTGACTCAGGACACCCTGCTGACCCGAATCGAAGAAGCGACCAGTACCCGTTATAACGAAAGAGTCGCGTTGAATGGCGAGGATGAAATGCGCGCGGTTGAAAAAGCGGTCATGTTGATGGTTCTCGACACAGCTTGGAAAGATCATTTGGCAAATTTGGATTTTCTTCGTCAAGGGATTCATTTGAGAGGATACGCGCAAAAAAATCCCAAGCAGGAATACAAGCGCGAAGCATTCGAGATATTTTCGGCGATGCTGCAAAACGTACGACATGAAGTCGTACGGCTACTGTCGCGAGTACAGATTAAGCCTTCTGAGAATGTCGAACAGATTGCACAGCAGGACACACGTCCTGCCTCTAAAATGCAGTTCATTCATCCGTCATCAAGTTCGTTTGACGAAAATGCAACGTCTCCTTCTGGTACAACACCATCTTCGGCAGCTGCGCCCAAACCTTTCGTCCGCGAAGGCCGAAAAGTGGGGCGAAATGAACCATGCCCCTGCGGGTCGGGCAGGAAATATAAAGTCTGTCATGGAAAAGCGGCCTGACTGATGGCTGTCGGCCTCGATACTCCACGGGAGATTCTCCCGGTTTCCGGCGTGCGAATTGGCGCCGTAGACGCGGGCATCCGTAAATCGCCCGGCGAGGATCTGACAGTGCTTGAAATTTCGTCTAACGCGACCATAGCGGGCGTTTTTACCCGGAACAGAGCCAGAGCCGCACCAGTCGAAGTAGCCGTCAAACATCTTGCGAATGGTTCAAGCCATTCAGGCAACGTACGTGCTTTGGTTATAAACAGCGGAGTCGCGAATGCGGGTGTCGGCACAGATGGCATTCAGGACTGTCTGGCAGTATGTGAGCTGGTCGCCAGTGAACTGGAAATTTCCGTTGACGCAGTGCTTCCTTTTTCTACTGGTGTAATTGGTGAGCGTTTGCCTCTCGATAAGTTTGGGCGACATATTACAAATTGCATACAGTGTCGCTTGGAGGACAACTGGCTTGCGGCAGCCAGGGCAATCATGACGACGGATACGATACCCAAAGCGATTTCAAGAGTCGTTGACCTTGGCGACGCTGCTGGTCGTATTACAATCACAGGAATCGCGAAAGGTTCGGGCATGATTAATCCCGACATGGCAACCATGCTTGCATTCGTCGCAACCGATGCCGAAATGAATCAGGAAGACTTGCAACATATCTTGAATGAGACGACAGAAATCTCATTTAATCGAATTTCCGTAGATGGAGATACATCGACCAACGATTCGTGCATATTGATCGCAACAGGAGCTTCAGGTGTGGCTATCGATCGCAATGCATCTGCTTCGATTCGGGAATCATTCACAGCAGCACTGCAGGAAGTCATGGTTCATCTTGCGCAGGCGATTGTCAGGGATGGAGAGGGTGCAACTAAATTTGTGACCATTCATGTTTCAGGTGGAAAGCTAGATTCAGACTGTGCCGAGGTTGCCAGCACGATTGCCAACTCTCCGCTGGTCAAGACGGCGCTTAATGCATCGGACCCCAATTGGGGTCGGATTTACGCAGCGATCGGGCGTTCACGGGTAGAAAATCTGGATATGTCAAATGTCAGCATACATATCAACGATATAGAAGTCATGAGCAACGGCGCACTGAGTTCCAATTATTGTGAACAGAAAGCCGCGGAAGTTATGCGGAGAGCGGAATTTTCCATCAACGTGGATCTGGGCTTTGATGAAGCAGGTGCCGCAACAGTCTGGACCTGCGATCTGAGTGCTGAATACGTACGCATCAATGCAGAATAT
The DNA here is from genome assembly GCA_047517965.1 of Gammaproteobacteria bacterium. Lineage (GTDB taxonomy): Bacteria > Pseudomonadota > Gammaproteobacteria > Arenicellales > JAJDZL01 > JAJDZL01. The sequence goes on from JAKZRU010000112.1 coordinate 7,098, forward strand.
CGTAGCTGAACGAATTGCTGTTGTTGTCGGCCTCATTTTCGATGCCGATCGCAGGATATTGATTGGTCAGAGAACAGGCCCCGAATTGTATAAAGGCATGTGGGAGTTTCCAGGTGGTAAAATCAAGCCGTTTGAATCGGATGCCGAAGCGTTGGACAGAGAACTTTTGGAAGAAATAGGAATTTATGTAAACCGTTCCGATTCATTTATGAGTTTCGACTATGATTATCCGGATCGAAGTTTGCTACTCAAATTCAGGATGGTTGATGAATTTGAGGGTGAACCGAAGCCATGTGAACAGCAATTGCTTAAATGGGTGGAATTTTCGAGATTGAGCGAATTTGACATGTTGCCTCCCAATATTGTTGTGATCCAAAAACTGCAGAAAGAATTCAGGTTGTGAAATTGTGAAGAAATTGCTCTCCGCTCAGTATTCCGGCTTAGCGCTGATCCGAAATGCAGCAACCCGCCATCGCAAGTGGCCTCGGGTGTGGCGAGACCCGGAACCAAAGAAATCCTATGATGTCGTAATCGTTGGTGCGGGTGGACACGGACTGGCGACAGCTTACTATTTGGCAAAGCTGCACGGAGTCAAGAATATTGCGGTTGTCGAGAAGGGCTGGCTCGGCGGAGGCAATACTGGTCGCAACACCACCATCATACGCTCAAATTATATGTTGGACGGTAACGCAAAATTTTATGAGCACTCTCTCAAATTGTGGGAGGGACTATCTCAGGAGTTGAACTATAACGTGATGTTCAGCCAAAGAGGTGTTCTGAATTTGGCTCACAGCGACGCTGAAATGGATTCATTTTGCCAACGTGGCAATGCCATGAGATTCAACGGAATTGACGCTGAACTGCTCATGCCTGACCAGGTTCGACGAGCCGTACCGTATCTAGATTGCTCGCACGATACGCGCTATCCGATATTCGGAGGATTGTTGCAGAAACGCGGAGGAACTGCACGTCATGACGCGGTTGCCTGGGGGTTTGCACGCGGTGCAGATGCGCTTGGTGTAGACATCATCCAGAACTGCGAAGTCACTGGTCTTCAGATCGAAGGTAATCAAGTCAAGGCAGTTAAAACCTCGAGAGGACTAATTCAGACGCGAAAAGTAGGACTGGCAGTTGCAGGAAACAGTGGCCGTCTTGCTGCAATGGCCGGTTTGAGACTTCCGATTGAATCACATGTTCTACAGGCGATGGTTACGGAACCGTTGAAGCCGATTCTTCATACTGTCGTCGCTTCAGGCGCCTCGCATGTCTATATTAGTCAGACAGATAAAGGCGAAGTTCTTTTTGGTGGAGATCTAGATCTCTACAACTCGTACGCGCAACGTGGCAATTTTCCGAGAGTGGAATACGTAATTCAGTCGGTTTTAACGCTGTTTCCATGTCTGAGTCGTGTCCGATTGATGAGAACCTGGGGCGGAGTGATGGACATGTCAATGGACGGCAGCCCGATCATCAGCAAGCTACCCGTAGACGGCCTCTACTTCAACGGCGGCTGGTGCTATGGCGGTTTCAAGGCTACACCTGGGTCCGGTTGGTGCTTTGCTCACACAATTGCGAATGATCAGCCTCATGCATTAAACGAAGTATTCAGTGTGGAGCGGTTTTCGACTGGAAATTTGCTTGATGAAAAAGGCAGTGGTGCCTTTCCCAATACCCACTAATTTTCTGAGGTACGCACGTGTTATTGATTACATGTCCCTGGTGTGGAGATCGAGCGCAGACCGAGTTTTCCTACCGTGGGGATGCAACAGTTGAACGACCTGCGCCTTCAGATTCCAAAGAGGATTGGTATGATTTTGTTTATACCCGGGACAACCCCAGAGGTGAGCATGTCGAGTGGTGGCACCACACAGCGGGCTGTCGAAAGTGGTTCAAGGTACGCAGAAATACCTGGACACATGAGCTGATCGATAGTGCGCCACCGACTTCCGACAAGCAGGACAATTTGGAGAGTTAGATGGTGAACTCCTTTCGTCATCCGGTTGGCGGATTAATCAACCGCAGCCATCCTATCAGTTTCACTTTCGACGGTCGTGCATACTTTGCGTACGAAGGAGATACCTTAGCTTCTGCACTGCTGGCAAATGGTGTCAGGCTTGTGGGACGTAGTTTCAAGTATCACCGACCTCGTGGAATTTTCGGAATGGGTGTGGAAGAACCCAGTGCGATGGTTCAAATGCGGGAAGGCGCTCGTTCGGAGCCGAACATACGTGCTACTGAAGTTGAAGTCTACGATGGTCTGGAAGTTTCCTCCCAAAACCGCTGGCCGACGTTGAACCTGGACGTGGGGTCTATCTCGAATCTGTTTTCACCGTTCCTTCCAGCAGGGTTCTACTACAAGACATTCATGTGGCCAGCGACCAAGTGGATGTTCTATGAACGCTTTATTCGCAAAGCGGCTGGATTGGGAAAAGCTGCCACGAAGCAGGACCCGGACTCTTACTCGAAATTGTTCGAGTTTTGTGATGTCCTGGTAGTTGGCGCCGGTCCAACGGGTTTGTCCGCAGCGATGAGTGCCGGACGTGCCGGAGCGAAAGTGATACTGATTGAGGAGACTTCGCAGTTCGGCGGCAGATTGTGCTTTGATGAAGAATTGATTTACGGAAAACCTGCTGAAGAATGGAATTACGAAGTCACCGAAAAATTGGCGATGATGCCAAATGTGCAGTTATTGCTCCGAACCACAGCATTCGGATTTTATGACCAGAATATGGTTTGTGCAGCTGAGCGTGTTGCGGACCACAAAAGCGAACCGGAAAAGTGGCAAGACCGTCAGAAAATCAGGTGGATTCGAGCAAAGCAGGTTGTCTTGGCATGTGGTTCGATTGAAAGATCGATACCATTCAGCGGAAATGACAAACCTGGAGTAATGCTTGCCTCAGCTGTACGCGGCTATGCAAAAAGGTTTGCCGTCCGTTGCGGAAAAAAGGCAGTCATTTTCACCAACAACGATAGTGGATATGCTACGGTGCCAGCACTCAAGAGTGTCGGGGTTTCGGTAGAGGTTGTCATTGACAGTAGACTGACGAAGCCAGGAGGACGAGCTCTGTCGCAACTTGGCGACACTCCATTGAAACAAGGATTCGTAGTCACTCGCGCCAGAGGGTATCGTAGCGTAAGATCGGTGGAAATTGGCCGAATTGTCGAACACGAATCCATCATGGGAGCGACCGATAAAGTTTCCTGTGACCTGTTATGTATCTCTGGAGGCTGGACGCCAACCGCTCATTTGTATTCGCATGCACAGGGAAAGCTGAAATTCAATCACCAGATCGCAGCATTCGTTCCCGCAGCAAAGCACGGTTCGATTTATGTTGCCGGAAGCGCCAATGGAGCTTTTTCTCTTAAAGAATGCCTGGAGCAGGGAATTGATTCTGGAATTGCTGCAGCCAAGGAAGCCGGTAATTCCTTTAGTGAGACAATTCAAATTCCGGATGTAGTCGAGGAAGAAGTGACGCCGATGCAGCCGCTTTGGCAGGTGCCTGCAAATGGTCGCGGGTTGTCAAAACGTTTCGTCGATATACAGAATGACGTGACGGTCGCGGATATTGAGTTGGCGCATTCGGAAGGCTATATATCGGTTGAGCATCTCAAGCGATATACCACGTTGGGAATGGGCACCGACCAAGGCCGTACAAGCAATATTAACGGTCTTGCGAATCTTGCAAGATTGAGAAACGTGGCGGTTCCAGATGTTGGACATACGACGTTTCGCCCGCCCTATACACCGATCAGTCTGGGTGCGATTGCGGGAATTGAGCACGGAAAGAATCTCAGTCCGGTACGAAGAACCCCGCTGCACGACTGGCATAAGAGACACCGCGCTGATATGCAGAATTCAGGGGCATGGAAACGCCCCTTTTACTATGCTCAAACCGGTGAGCAAGTTCGGGATGCAATTATTCGCGAGACGATGCAAGTTCGCCAAGCGGTTGGGGTGGTAGATGTCTCGACGCTTGGAAAAATTGACGTACAAGGTCGCGATGCAGCGGAATTTCTGGAGCGAGTCTACATCAACCGGTGGAAGGCACTGCCTATTGGACGATGTCGCTACGGTTTGATGTTACGCGAAGATGGATTTGTATTTGATGATGGTACTTCCACGCGGGTTGCCGATTGCGAATTTTACATGACTACAACAACAGGCAACGCTGGACCTGTGCTGGAGCATTTGGAATTCTATGCACAGACCGTCTGGCCTGAACTGCACGTGCACTTGACTTCAGTCTCTGATCAGTGGGCTGGAATGGCACTGGCGGGGCCGAGCAGCCGAGCGGTGTTGGGAGAATTGATAGGCGAGGAAGCAGCCAGCGATTCAAATCTTCCTTACATGGGATACTTGCAAAGTGAAATCGAAGGCGTTCGAGTACGGATATTCCGAGTCAGTTTTTCTGGTGAGTTGGGTTACGAAATTCACATTCCATCAAAATTTGCGCAGCATGTATGGCAATCTGTTTTGTCCGCAGGCCGGAAATGGGATATCGCACCGTACGGGTTGGAAGCGATGACGGTTCTTCGAATCGAAAAAGGTCATGTCGTATCTGCTGAACTGAGCGGACGTACGACTGCAGCGGATCTGGGATTTGAACGCATGATGAAAAAAGACAAAGATTTTATCGGTAAGCGCCTTGCCGAACGGGATGCACTTGTTTCGAGCGGACGCCAGCAACTGGTTGGCGTAGTGTCAGTCAATGGACGCCCCATACCACGTGGAGCGCAGATTGTCGAGCACAGCAACGCTCAGGGTGTTATCGATACAAAAGGTCATGTTACCTCTGCGTGCTACAGCCCACATCTTGAGAAGGAAATTGGCCTGGCATTAATAGCTGACGGATTACAGATTCAAGGCAAACAGATGTATGCGGCTTCACCTCTTAACGGCCGTTCGGTGCCCGTAGAAGTGGTGCACCATATTTTCTATGATCCTTCGGGGGCAAGAACTCGTGGTTGACACAATATCCATCCCCAGCGTCTTTCTTCAAGAGAGAGAAGTCAGTTCGCTTTTTCAGATTCACGGTTTGCCTGTGGCTGACTGTCATCATATTTTGAGAAAATTCGGCATAGAGCAACCGCCTGAAAGTGGTAAATCATGTAGCGGAGATGATGTCGTGATGATGTGCAATGGTCCGGGAATGTGGTTGTTTGAGTCTATAGAAAGGTCGTCTGAAGAGACGCTTGATACTCTTCGGGAACTGTTGCAGCCTACCAATGCAACCGTGACCGATCTATCTTCAGCTCGAACGATCGTCCGTGTGTCGGGAAAATCAAGTCGAAATCTACTGAAGAAAGGATGTCCGGTAGACATTGACTCTATGAATGATTGCGATGTGGTTTCGACGCTAATCGGGCATCTCGGCGCGACAATTCACTGCCGGAAGGAATATTTTGACCTGTACATTCTGCAGAGCTATGGCACTGATTTTTGGGAGTGGTGCCGACACAACGCGCGCGAGTTCAACATTTAAGAAGAAACGGCATCAATTGGTTGGCCTAATACAAGGAAGCAATTGAAATTAAATCTCGGATTTGTAAGATAAGCCAGCCGTACAAGTCTTCCAATTTGCGCGCAAACGGCTGTTTCGGGATGTGCGGGTAAGTATTACTTCAGATAAAGAGCAGTGGGTTTTCTTTTACGCTCTTATTGCCCGGCAAGCGGTTAACTCGGAATCATGAAATAAGTCTCCACGAACAGTGAAACTATATCGGGCAGTACTTGGAACTCATCGGCATGGCACCGATACGTATTGCTCCGAGACGCGATTCTTTTAAAATCGCTAGTTCGTCCAGCATTGCAGTTCGGTTTGCCAGCAGTTTTCTCGCCCACTTGAGAACTTCCTTGCCTTCGTCCGTAAAGCCGATGAATTCATGGTTGCGCACGATAATTGGCACATCCGGTTCTTGTTACAGACTTTTAATGGCACTTGAAAGGCTCGGCTGTGCTACATGGCACAACTCTGCCGCACGACTAAAGTGACCTTCACGTTCCAGCGCCAGTAGGTATTGAAGCTGCCTTAAAAACATGATGACCTCAAATTTGCAACAGGTGTGTCGAACAAAATTTCAGGGGATAGGAATTTTGCACTATACGCACGCCCTGCATAGTCTGAACATAGGTGGAAAAACCAGTCTGTCAGTTCGCTCTGAAAAATATCGCTTCTCGATTTCACGGATCTTAGGATTTTCAACTTCGGTAAATCCGCACTCGCGAACGAACGGTTCTATTTGATCGGGATCAAATCCAGTAATCAAGGGTTCCCCTATATCAGCGACACAATCAGCCAGTTTTCTTTGATTTTTTTGCCATATTTCAGGCGTGCAGGACAATTGGGTTAGATAATCAAATAGTATTTCTGATCCAGGCGCGGCATTTTCCGCCACCTTGAGCAGTGTCTCTTTCACTGTATTCAGCGGCAAGTAATAGGTGACGCCGAACCAGGAGAAAATTGCCGGTTTGGCCGTGTCAAATCCGTTCTGAACAAGAACATCAAACATGTCTTCCTTGTTCAGGTCTAAGGAAATAAATCGAAGATTTTCAGGCTCAGGAATTCCAGATGCTTTCATTCTCAATCTTTTTTCTTGCTGAGTAGCAGGCTGGTCCAGCTCAAAGACGGTAAGACTATTCGCTAGGTCTGTGCGTCTCATGGCGAAAGATTCATAACCGGCGCCGATGATGACATACTGCTGAATTCCTTCGGCAGCCGACTGCTCAACACTGTCTTCACAGAACCTAGCGCGCACGATGGGTGCCATAATCAGGGCTTTGAGCGTACGACGCTGAATATCAACCAAGAACCAGGTCAATAGTCTGGATGAGACAACGGTGTAACAGAGCTTTCCGCACAAAGCGATCGCGAACTGATCAACAAAAATTGGCGGGCGTGCACGTTTCAAGTGATAGGCTCGAGCCGCAGCGACCAATGCTGCAGTTTTACTGGGTTTTTCCGAGGATTCCATGCATCTATCCTAGTGATTGTTCTATAGAATTGCGATGTTGTTCATTGTATTCCGCAGTGAATATCCTGTAAACCTGCAATTGCTTACAGACAGAACAATACGAATACGATTCGACGGGAAACTTGAAAAAGAATGGAGAACGCTATAAGAAAAAAGGTTCCATTCGCTGCAAATTTCAGGGATTCAAAAGAGGGAGAATCAAAATAGGATGATTTAGGAATTGTAAAAATTATTATTTCTGCTTACAGGCAAGAAGCATGGATTCAGCCATTTACGCACAATAGACAAAATGTATGCTTGATTCATCAATGTATCGCAGGTTAAATCTTGTGCGACTGAGCACTGAAATCATAAGCTAAATGGGCGCCACTCCACAGATAGCGTACGACCGTCAAATATGAGACGTATGTTATAACGCTATAAATACAAACTCTTTGACTATGATTTGTGAATGTCCATTATATTATTATGGTTGCCTCGTTGTGTGTGGACAAATTTATTGGAGGATGGCGATGAACACAGACGCACCCCATAGGCGAAAAATTACGATCAACAGCCTGAAAAATAAGATTGCGAAAATTGAACAGAAATGGAAAGAACTGCTGGATATATGTGATGAAGATTCAGGCACTGCCGAAGCGTCAATTTCGGTAACGATCTATCAAACGCATTGGGACGGCAGTTTGTTGCATATTCCTTTGAGCAACACAGAACTCTATGCAGCGGGTTCTTACAAGGATACATTTCGGCTGGATGAAGACTCGGTGAAGTTTGTTCCTAGGGAACTTCGATTGGATACCTGCAATTTGCAGAAAAGCTGTCACTTTCCGCTGTAGAGAGTTTGATTGATCGGGGGGCGAATTTTGTGAGTTGGAAAAGCGTTTGTGGTGTGAATGACCTGGCAGCGGGCTCCCTGAAAGAGTTTGAGGTTGAAGGAGTCCCCATTCTGATTGCCAATCTGGGAGACATCTTTCGCGCTTTTCCTCCGGTGTGTCCGCATATGAAAGAATCCCTGGAATACTCTGGAAAGTGCGAAGGCGATCTGTTGACTTGTTCCAAACATCTATGGCAATGGGACATGAGAACCGGGCAATTCATAGATCCAGCAAAAAAGCCTCTTCTGCAGTACGAAACTAGGGTAGAAGATGACACTCTGTATGCCTACATTGAAGAAGAGATGGAGTACGAATTTGAAGAAGATGACGACTTTTAACGAGTTAATTACTAGGCATTGTGGAAGATGAAAGTCGTTCTGCATGAAAGAGATAACTCTCGTGAGATTGACGCACTGGAAGGCGAACGGCTCCTTTATTGTGGGTTGAGGCACGGCATCAGACTCCCGTATGAATGTGCCAGTGGCACCTGTGGCACTTGCAAGGCTAAGTTGATTTCAGGAGAAGTGTACTCGTGCTGGCAGGATGCGCCAGGCAATCGTTACGTTAAAAAAGAGCGCAACGAATTTTTGATGTGTCAGAGCGTCGTCAACCAGGAGGCGCATATAGAAATTCGACCCGCATCTAGGTCGACTGTGACACTACCGGTACCGCAAATTCTGCAAGGCGTGATTTCTGGATTTGAGCAGTTGACTGAGGACGTTGCAATCTTTGACTATGTGATGGGGCACCCGCTGCAATATCTGGCAGGGCAGTTCGTCACCTTGAACTTTGATGGTTTGTCTGGCTATCGAGCTTATTCCATGACAAATTTTAGCAAACAGCCAACCAATGTTCTGAAATTTGTAGTAAAGCGAATCAAGGGCGGCGGATTCACAGAATGGCTGTTTAGTCAGAACCGGAATGGAGCTGAATTGAGAGGATTCGGTCCGCTCGGAAAGGCAGTGTTTACTGAAGAAATCGAAGGGGGTTTCATCGTTCTGGTTGGCGGAACCGGAATCGCAGGAATTATGTCGATTCTCGAACATTCTTCATCCAGCGGACATCTGGCTGAACATCCAGTTCAGTTGGTATTTGGATTGAATCGACCGCAGGATGGTTTTTTCCTAGAATTGTTGAACCAGTATTGTGAGAGGCACAACAATTTGCGCGTCATTGTAACTTTGCTAGATTTGGATGGACTGCAGTCTTTGGCGAACGCATATCCAAAGCTGGAATTTACCAGTGGATATTTGCATGAGGCAGCGAATGAAGCATTCGGCGATTTGTCGGAATATTCCGTTGCGTACCTTGCCGGGCCGCCGCCAGCAGTAGATGCTTCTCTAAGAATGTTGTTGGCTGAAAGGAAATTTTCGGCCAGAAAAATACGATTTGACAAATTTGCGTAACGCTTGCGAATACGTGAACAACATACTTCAAATTTCTCAAAATTGCGGGAATTTATGTAGTTGGAGACAGTTTTTAGGCTCTATGATGTCGGGGTCGGGTGGAGAGCTAGTTCGGTATCCTTTCTGGGTGCGGATTGAAGAAAAGTATGACACCAGTGAACACGTTTTGAGTTCGTTGGCATTCGATGTGCCCCTTGCAGAATCTGGATTGTTGCAGGTGACTACCGGCACGGGGGCAAGTCCGTTGTTGAAAACCAACGACCGGAGTGGGGTTTTGAAAGGGAAGAATTCAACAGCGAATCACTAGACTGACTTATGCACAGGTTCGAGAGTGACTGCCAGTCAAGGGTTGTTGCAGCGATTCGGCAAGGCAGGATTAAAAGCGCGTATTCTGGCACTCAATTGAATGTGGATTCAGCAACTGAGGTAGAAGCAACAGTCGGTTTGAACGGGTGGCTGAAATAGTAGCTGAAGTCGAAGTTGAGATTGCTGGCGCTCAATCAGTGCAGCACCAGAAAATAGTTGATTACGAATTGCAGATTGAACAACCAATGGGAAGCTCAGACGCTATATCCATTTCAGAAATACCTCAGCCGGTTGCCCAGATAATTGCCCAGATCCAAATTACAATGTTGCCGGTTCGGGCAAAACTCAGGCAGATTCGGTGGCAGGTCAGAGAAGAAGTCGATTCTCTGGGGAATAAATTGGTATTGGGAAACCTGGTATCCGGCCCCACAATGGTTATCATCTGTTTCTTGCTTTACCGATTTGCTAGAAGGCGAAGAAGGGGTGTCCTCAACTAGGGGTCAGTTCGAGTACAGAGCAACTACGAAATATCAGTATTACGATTCAAACAACTTGGAGTTATGATTTGATGCAGATCAAAGCGATTACATTCGATTTGTGGGATACGGTCATCAATGATGATTCAGATGAGCCCGTACGAGCGGAACGGGGACTACGTTCCAAGCGAGATGAGAGACATTATTTATTCTGGAAGGCACTGAATACTGTATCAACGATCTCAATTGAAGCAGTAAGAAACGCGTACGATGAAGTAAATGATCAATTTAATCGAGTGTGGCATGATGACTTCATTACATGGACCATTGAGGAGAGAGTAGACAAAGTATTAAAGATGTTGAACCGAGTTCTCCCGAATGCAGTTCTTCAAAATACCATTGACGAGCTTGAACGAATGGAAATTGTAATTCCTCCTGAACCAGTGAAGGGTGTACATGCTGCGCTAGATGAGCTATCCGGGAACTACCCATTGGCGGTAGTTTCAGATGCGATTGTGACGCCCGGCCGGAATCTTCGGGTTTGGCTCGAAAACCATGACTTGCTGCGTTTCTTTAAAGGGTTTGCGTTTTCGGACGAAGTTGGTAAATCCAAACCACACCCAGATATCTTTCGTTCAGCTGCATCGCAACTTGGCGTACGACTGGAGGAAATGGTTCATATTGGAGACCGGGAGCATAATGATATCCAAGGTGCTCACGCAGTAGGTATGCAGGCGATTTTGTTTACTGCCACGCGAAACACAGATGAGCAGGCTACAACCGCTGATGCAATCTGCAATCACTACTCTGAGTTGCCGTGTATACTAAATCGTTTGGCAGGAAGCTGACGGAATAGACCGAAAAGGTTTCACGCTTTACTGGAATTTCTGCAATTTAACTTGAGAAATTCGTATTTCAATTTTAGTGTGTATAGAAGGAACACCGAGAGATGGCTGCAAATCAAATGACTAAAGAACCTCTAAAATTGCTCGTTGTAGAAGGCTACGCTCAATCCTCACGTGAGGATTTGGCTGCAGGCGGGATGACTGTGGCGAGCGTGTTGTACAAGCAAATGCTATTGTCGATTGCTCCGAATGCTACCGTAGACATCGTTACGCCTGCGGATACTGATACTTCATTGCCAGCAGGCGTTGAGTTGCGGTCCTATGATGGTGCGACGATGACCGGGTCGAATTTGTCTGTCATGGATTCAAGTAATCCGTCTGTTCGGTCGCAAGTTGAACTTCAACGTGAAATCTTCAAACAAGGTGTTCCGAGTTATGGAAGTTGCTGGGCATTGCAAGTAGGAACTGTTGCAGCAGGCGGGAAGGTTGGAGTAAATCCCAAGGGTCGTGAAATGGGATTTGCGCGCAAGATCAAACTGACGGAATCAGGTTTGAAGCACCCGATGTACAAAGGAAAACAACCCGTATTTGACAGTTTCGCCAGTCATGAAGATGAAATTGTCGAGCCCCCGCCGAATTCCAAAGTACTTTCGGGCAATGCAATTTCTGAAATTCAGGCTTTGGAAATATCTTGTAACCACGGTGTGATGTGGACCGTTCAGTACCATCCAGAATACAACACCAAAGAGATGGCAGCTCTGATGCGATGTCGGGAAGAAAGGCTGATAGCGATGGGATTTTTCAGTACCGCTACGGACCTGGAGGGATACGCGCAAAAGCTTGATGAGCTTTATGATGATCCCCAGCGTAAAGATTCTGCCTGGAATCTAGGAATTGACTCGGATATTCTCGATGTTCAAATACGGCAGCTCGAAGTACGAAATTGGATTGAAAATTTAGTGCTCCCGAATATGCATCGCTAGTTAAAAATCCACTCACATGCATGATTTTCAGAGAACTGTTGGATCAAACAATAACTTACAAATCAGTGGCTGAAAGATGGTAGTACAGGAGCTGAAGTCAAATCGCTTGGCCATATGTATTCTCAAATGCGTGAGTGTGAGATATTTCGTGCTTCGACAGACAATCCCCAGCAACTGATCATACGTTTGTTGCGGGCAATTTGAGTAGCTGGTTGTCCTCCAACTGTGACCTGGATCGAAATCAATAGCAAAATCGCCTTGCGGAAATTCAGCGACTATGCCAAGACGCTCCCAACACTACCGGTTATCTAATCCATCTGGTGGTAGTTCGTTGAAATCGCGGCCTTCTGACTGTGCAAGTTCACGCCGCAAATTCCACGCGCGCCACTGACTGCGCTCCTGTTCCATTCCCCGTTCGATTCCAATCTCCTTTCCGATAGCGATTCCTTTTTCTCTCTGCGACTTTCTTATCCACTGTTCAAATGCTTCCGATAACATTCTGTAAGCCTCCGTTAAAAATACGAATTACAAAGATGACTTGACAAACATATCTATGTTTTTGATTTGCTTTGTCTTTGAAATTTGCTCAAAAACCTTCAAATTTCTAATCAGCTGCTTGGAACATTGCGCTGGCTAAGTCTATTGGATCGGTAGGCATGTCGGGGTGTTACTTTTTTCTTTGCTTATTCGGTTTCATTACTAGTCTCCTAGTATTTTGTTATTTGCAACTACAAGCAAACAAGGTCATAGTTGCCACTACGACCTTGTTTTGAGTTTACTCACTTACTGATTGTTGTCAAGTAGCATTTCTCGGTCGCTCGCTGGTTGTAAGACCAGAAGACACCGCATTCTTGGCTTTGGACATTGCGTCTATGCTATGATCTTTGCCGCTCGCGGTGCAATCTTTCAAACTCCTTCTCAAAGTAGCATTCTTCTGCACTTTGCCTTTGAGAGTCATAGGACGGAGTCGATGGAACTGGCAAATTAAACATCCAATTCGGATCGTTGAAGTTGATGCTCTATCCGAAAGCGGGGATTGTGAATACTACGCTCATAACCAATATCATTTTACATACTGATCTGATACTCATGATTAATTTCTCCATTTTTTGTATTTGCAAATTTCTTACTGTTCCGGCAAAAGGCGCCGGGTCTTTGCAAACATCTTACGGTAAAGAAGTTCCCATGTATTCGCCTAGCTCAGGGAACTACCCTTCGCCTATGAACCCGCCTACGGGGTTCCATAAAATGTTTGCAATGGAGTTTCTGTAGTGTGCTACATTTGTAAACAGATTACACCAAATGGTTACTTTTAGGCACAATCACGACTTGAAATTTGTATACTAGTCGTTAAGTATGTAATGATCATTTAATGTGTAATGAACATTAGGGGGCGACATGGTTAAAAAGAGTTATACAGTAAATGTTCTTTCCTACAAGGATGGAACAATGGTGGTAACCAGCGATGAAATCAAAGGTCTCGTTATGGAGATTAAATCTTACGATGAATTGAAAAGAGAATTGCAATATCTATGTCCAAGTCTACTAATGAATAATCACGGATTGACAGAAGATGAGTTGCTTGACATTGTTATAAATGTCATCGTAAGAAAGAAAGAAACTCAAGATAATTCATTCCCATCCAAACCGAATGGACCGTATTTTTATATTCAGGAAAATCCTGACCCATTGAGGGCTCAGGCATAATTAATGGCAAGTTATGAAGGGAAAGTCAAAAAGTTACTAAAATCTAATGGGTGGGCAAGATGTCGGCAACCACGAGGTAGCCATGAAATTTGGAGTCACAACGACAATAGTCAAGAAATTACAGTTCCATCAAAGATAAAAAAGCGGCACACAGCTAATCATATTCTTAAGGCTGCAGGTATTGATATGAAACTGTGATCTCAGGTGAATCCGAAAGCTGCACCAAGGCCGTAAACAACTACGATACAACAACCTATGTCTATCAGCCATTCTGTGGCTTTTCTCCCGCATATCAATTTACAAGTCTCCTCGTCTTTATGAAAGAACATGTTAACTGATGAGGCCCTTGTAAGAAAGGATCTTGCTAATCATTCCAGCAGCTAACCTAACCATCTGCATGATCGTATCCTGTTCTCTGACATTGTGCCGATTAGGTAATTCAGTTACATGGCGATTTAGATGTTTCATACTCATTTTGTGATAAGTTCCCTTGGGAGCTCGTTTCAGCATTGAGCAGAACGATTCCATGCCGTTTATATGGATTTGCTCATCTACATATTCGCCGACGCTGTGCTTCACCGTTCCGTGTTCGTAGTCTTTTAGATAATTTTGTACCCAAATGGTGCATGAACTTGTTTCGTAGAAATTTGATTGCGAAAATGGTTGGTGAGTTATCTTTCAAGTTCTTTGATTGCACGGACAGAATTACCGCCGTGCAATATCCAAGAGGCAAGGAGAATTCTTCGCAAATCTGGAGCAAATTCTGAGTGCTGTTGAATGTTCAGTATGTTTGTATTCGTAGACACCACCGCGAATCAGCCTCCTATCTCTTCTCCTTTGATTAACTTGAAAATGTCTGACATTATTGCATGATGTTGGGAAGAATTCTATTGGTAAAATCCGTCGCGCCACTTTTTAAACCCTTTCGTTATTCGAAGTGCTGTCAGTGCATCGGTACAATCTTTTCTTAGTTCTTCTCCGATGTCTAATTTGTATTCGTATTTACCTGTGCTTTTCTTCGTTTGTTGTTATAGCAGTGTTTTTGCCTTCAACTCTTGAATCTGATAGCTAGTAATATTACCAAAAATTTGCTTCAAACTTTTATGAAGTTTTCACTTCAAAATCAGAATTTTTACTTTAACATGAATGTTTGCGAACAGCAAGGATAAGAATTTCCAGAGCTCTTTCCAGATCCTGTTGTTCGATATTTAGTGGAGGTGCAAGAGTCAATACGTTTCCCATTGATACCTTGAAGCTGAGTCCCGCATTCAAGCATTCGTACATGATTTTTTCAGCAAGTGTATTCGAATCAATTGATGAACTTTCAAGCTCAATCCCGATCAAAAGCCCCAATCCACGAATTTCCGATACGGTCGGAACATCGTTCAACTCTTCTTGAAGTTTTTGAACCGCAAACTCCCCTTTTTGTCGAGCACGTTCAGGCAGTCGCTGGTCGATAAGTATTTCCAAAGTGGCAAGCCCAGCTGCACATGCAACTGGATTTTTTTCATGGGTATAGTGTCCCAATGCCCTGTCTTGTGCAACATCAGACTCTTTGGAGCAAATTACCGCCGCTAGAGGCATCACTCCACCACCTAATCCCTTTCCTAGTACCAGAATGTCAGGAACGATTCCGTAATGCTGGTAGGTGAACAGCTTGCCGGTTCGACCAAGAGAGTGTGGTATTTCATCTAGAATCAAAAGTGCATTGTGTCGATCGCAGGCTTCCCGCACTCTCTTCCAGTATTCGACGGGCGGAAAGCAGGGTACGCTTGACACAGTTTCCGATACGACAGCCGCCACATCTCCTTCTTTTTCAAGCACGTACTCAACGTAATCGGCGCACTGCAGAGTGCAAGTCCTGCCACACTGAAAAGGGCAGTGTGACGGATTTGGTGGAGGAACATGTTCCGCGCCAGCGAGAAGCGGTCCCGAATCTTTACGGAAAATCGCTTCACCACCTAGCGAAATCGCATCTAGTGAGGCACCATGAAATGAATCCCACATTGAAATCGTTTTGAATCGTCCGGTCACTGTACGTGCAATCTTCAGGGCAATTCCAATTGCGCTTGTACCACCTGGTGCGAAGAGAACCTTGTCAAGGCCAGGGTCACTCAAATCCACGAGTTTCTCTGCAAGTTTGATTGCAGGGATGTTTGTGAACCTTCGGGGACAGAACGGCAATACATCCAACTGTCGTTTTACAGCATCAATTACTTTTGGATGGCCATAGCCGACCTGATGAACGCTATTGCCATGAAAATCGAGATAGAAATCGTTGTGGAGACTTTTGATCTCGGAGCCGTCCGCAGATTGGATAACATCCAGACAAGGAGTGGAAAGCGACTGGTGCAAAAATGCCTTTTCATCTCGTTTAAGCCAAGATTCAGTTTCGCTGTCTGAATGCTGCTTGTGCCATACGGCACGTTCCCCAGTGAGATTCAGATCTCCTTCTGATCTCAGTTGGTCAATTTCGTTTTCTTTCTTTTTATTCGGCATAGCCGGAAAACAACTCTACGATTTCAGGCTGTTGTATGTTTCATCGAGACTGTCAAGTGCAATTCGAATCAAATCGTCGATCTGAGATTTGGTTATGATCAGCGGTGGTGAAATGACCATGCAATCACCGACTGCGCGCATGATCAATCCTCTTCTCATACAAATGTCTCTGCACTTGATTCCAATTTGCAATTGCGGGTCGAATCTCTTTCGGTTTTCCTTATCTTCCACCAGTTCAATTCCACCAATCAATCCGATCCCGCGCACTTCGCCTACAAGGGGATGTTCGCGTAAGTGGTGAAGTTTCTGCTGCAGATAGGGGCCGGTAGAAAGATCTACCTGATCAATAATCTTTTCGCGGGAAAGAATTCGGATATTTTCGGATGCAACTGCACATGCAACAGGATGTCCCGAATATGTAAATCCATGTGCGAACTCACCTCCTTCCTCAAAAATTACAGACGCAATTGCGTCGGTTACCATGACTCCGGCGATAGGTAAATAGCCTGATGACAAGCCTTTTGCAATGACCAAGAAATCGGGATTTAGCCCATAATAGTTCGTTCCGAACCACTTTCCCGTTCTTCCGAATCCGCAGATGACTTCATCGGCAATCAGCACGATTCCATACTGTTCGCAGATTCTGGAAATTTCCGGCCAATAAGTATCCGGTGGAACAATGACACCGCCGGCACCTTGTATGGGTTCAGCGATGAACGCAGCGACATTATTCTCGCCGAGTTCCAATATTTTTTTCTCAAGTGCTCGCGCAGCCACAAGTCCGAATTCATCCGGACTCATGTCGCCTCCTTCCTGATACCAGTATGGTTGCTGAATGTGTTCAATGCCCGGGATAGGCAATCCGCCATGTTCATGCATCGCAGGCATGCCGCCCAGGCTGGCTGCTCCGATGGTGCTTCCGTGGTAGGCATTGTGTCGGCTGATGATGACGTTTCTCTCAGGTTGGCCACGGAGCGCCCAGTACCTTCTCACCATTCGAATGACAGTATCGTTCGCTTCGGAACCGGAATTTGTCAGAAATACGTGGTTGAAATTTGCCGGAGTGACTTTGGCTAACTGTTCTGACAGTTCGATGACTGGTGGATGCGAGGTGAGAAAAAAAGTATTGTAGTAAGGCAGCTGTCGAAGTTGTCGAGTCGCGGCTTCAACGAGTTCCTCACGTCCGTATCCAATGTTTACACACCACAGTCCAGCCATACCGTCAATGATGCGATTGCCGTCTGAATCCCACACATAAATTCCGTCAGCGTGCGTAATGATGCGGCTTCCAACTTTGTGGAGCAATTTGGAGTCTGTGAATGGGTGTAAGTGATGCTCACTGTCAAGCGCTTGCAATGCTTTTGTTTCGAACAATTCAAGGTTTTTCATGCAGCATCAGACTCCTCAGTCGGTTAACGATGAACAGGATCGATCTTGAGCGATCAAATTGAGAGAAACTCTAGTCGGCATTTTACTGCCATTAACTGAATCAATTGTTTTCAAGTATAAGAATTCCCCTGTTTGAGGTGATTCGGCAGGAGCGGGAAATAGAGGCAGGTTGCACCTTATTCAGGAATTTTAGCTCGCTTCGATCCTAGGATCGTCAATAATCTTTTCTTCTTGATAGTAAGCTGAAAATCCGACTTTCTGATAGGTTCTTGCAGCATTTGGAGAATCAAAATTGCAGGTATGCACCCAGACTCGCTCCGGATTCGTTGACCAGGCCGTATCCGTTGTTCGCCTCAGAAAATAAGTTCCAAGTCCGCGCCCGATGAATTCTGGCAGCAGCCCGAAGTATGCAATTTCGACTTCATTCTCAATGCGCAAATCCAGCTCGCTATAGCCAGCAGGTGTGCCGTTCACATACAGCACATAAATTCGCACTTCGGGATGCTTGATGATTTCCTCGAGTTGCTCATCTGAAAGAAGATTACGCTCATACCAAAGCCAGGATCCCCCAACCGAGTTGTATAGGTATCGGTAGAATCCGGCGTTGGGTTCATGTGCGCGAATGATTGAAATGTTCTCGAGTCTGTGTGGATCGTATCGGTAACTCTGTGGAATTTTCATCTCCAAATAAGTTATAACCATCCGCAGTTTGCCAGGCGGCAGTTCTTCGGGAGTCTTT
>JAKZRU010000113.1:0-2755 GCA_047517965.1 Gammaproteobacteria bacterium
CCATACGCTTGTGCTTATAGATGGACTCGACATGGGCAATCCATTCAGCAGCGATGAATTTGAATTCCAGCATTTGCCGGTCTCGTCAATCGAATCCATTGAAGTTTTACGTGGTCCGCAAAGCTCCATACGCGGAAGTGAGACGATCGGAGGAGTCATTCAAATAACGACACCAATTCCTGAAGAAGGTACCACATCCTCAGCGAGCATTGAATTGGGTTCACATAGTACAAAAAACGCCAGAGCTTACGTCGGAACCTCAAATGAGCAGTTTTTTACTGCAGCATCAATTAGTCTTTCGGAAACCGAAGGAATATCTGCTAGAACTCACAATACAGAACGAGATGGATTTGAGAATCGCTTTCTGCACCTTAAATCCGGTGTCAATCTGGGCGAAGATATAGATCTATCTGCAGTTCTCATTCGGATCCAATCCGATTCGGATTACGACAGCTGCAGCGAATACGACAGCAACGACAATTTTGTCTCGTCTTCAAATGACTGTGTGGGGAAGGACAGAAAAACAGTTTTCGGGACCACCCTTAATTTTGATCGAGGTGACGATCACATAAACCACCAACTGAAATTCTCAAAGTCTCGTCATGTGAGAAACGATTTCAAAGACGGTACACGAACAACAACAAGCATTGGAGAAACCGATAAACTGGTCTACCAAGGCACACTGAACTTACAAACGACAGCCGCAGATCATTCAACAACATTTGCAGTCGAAAGAGAAACCTCAAAGGTTGATTCAAATTCATTGTCAAATACCACTGGAGGAACCCTCAAACTTCAGAGCTACATTCTTGAACATCGTGCAAATCTACAGGACTCCTTGATTCTCTCCGTCAGCGCACGCCGTGACGACAATCGAAAAAATAATTTCCGCAGTCGCAACACATATCGAGCAACTGCAGCTTGGATTCCAAACGATCAAGTCAGATTTCATGGCAGCTATGGCACCGGGGCGAAGAACCCAACAATCACGGAAATATTTGGATGGACAAACAGTTGGGTGCCAAATCCAGATCTCATACCAGAAACAAGCAAAGGATGGGATGTAGGTGTAGAAAAAGAAATTGATGCTCTTGGGCTAACTCTTGACGCGACCTATTTCAATAACAAAATTACCAACTTAATTTGGATCGATGACTGTGTCTCCGGTTGCGGGTTCGGCAATCCTGATCCCGATGGCCGGAGCGTTTATAAGGCAAGTAACCGGCCTGGCGTTTCTACTATCAAAGGTTGGGAGGTTTCAATGAGAGGAAATGTCGGCGAGAATTTCGAAATTTCTGGACACGTCACCATAAGTAAAGGTTTTGACGCAAACGGACAGGAATTAGTCAGGCGGCCTTCCAAAATTGCCAGTTTGAATATCTATAGACAATCTCAATTCTGGGGGCGTGGGGGCGGTTTGAATATGAATATCCAACATACAGGTACCCAGACAGACGGTTATTCAGGGAATTATGTTGACTTAGGCAGTTTTACAGTTATCGATTTGAGTGGTTCGCTCCAACTGACACCTCAAATGCAACTCACAGGAAAAATTACGAACCTCTTTGATGATGATTATGAAGAGGTACAAGGTTTTGGAGTGGTTGAACGTTCACTGTTCTTCGGACTGACATATGACTTCTAACGGCTGAAGCTGTCAAATTTAGCGATTCAAGACGAACGGAACTGTATGGCATGTCAACTATGCGAAAGAATCTGATCAAAACTATATATTGTTTCGTTTTTGCCGTTTCGTTCGTCTGTTTCGAAATCGCTTCAGCGGATCAGAAACCGGAACGAATTGCATCAACTCATCTTTGCACAGATCAACTGCTGCTGCTAATCGCGGACCCGGACCGCATTGCTTCTCTTAGTAATTTTGCCAGTAATCCAAATATGTCCATGATGGCTGAGTCAGCACAGCCCTATCCAGTCAATCATGGATTGGCAGAAGAGCTCGTTGTACTGAATCCAGATCTGATTCTAACGAGCCAGTTCGGCAGTCCGAATGTATTGCTTCTACGGAGGCTTGGATATCGAATTCTGAACATTCCTGTTGCACTGACGATTGACGATATTCGCAGTAATATCTTGGTCATTGCCGATGCAATTGGTGAACGCGATCGTGGAGAAAATCTGATCCGGGATTTCAATCGCAGAATTGAACTGCGACGCGTCCCAGAACACGAACCCCGCCCCATGATCGTCATGTATCAACCGAACGGATATACATTCGGCGACCAGACGTTGAGGTCGCAGATCATTGAGTATGCGGGGTTCAAAAATCTCGCTATCGAACTTGGAATGTCCCATACACAACACCTGCCACTTGAAGTTTTGATCACAAGCCGTCTTGATGCATTGATGGTCGAAACCGACTACGACCATGCCGCTTTGGCCCATGAATTGCCGAATCATCCAGCGATTCGAACCGCATTCACAGATGTTCCACGGGTAGACGTACCGGGCAAAATGTGGATTTGCGGAACTCCGTTCATCACTGACGCGCTTGAGCATCTGGTCAAGTTTCGCAGCCAAATTATCACGGAACAGCAATGAAACCCGATAGTGCAAAATCGAGAACAAACTACAGAACACTAATTTCTGCGCTAACGGTTCTTACTATTTTGGCGTTTCTAGGTTCACTCTCTGTCGGACCGGCTGGAATCAGTACGCTGAGCGTTTTTAGTTCACTTCTGTCCGTTGAACCGAGCGCTGCAGTACTCATCGTTCAGGAAATTCGTCTGCCGCGCGC
>JAKZRU010000114.1:0-40556 GCA_047517965.1 Gammaproteobacteria bacterium
CCGATGCCGACCAATGTGGCGCACAGCACGATATGGTGATATTCGGTCTCGCCAGAGCTTCGAAGTCGGGTGCGGCATTGCGGACACTGAATCTTGTAAGAGTTGTGGAATTCAGACCCATCCAATGCCACAAGGCTGCGCCCATCGAGAATTTGGAAAGGCTTAAGTGCTTGATATTTCTCCATTTGTTCCAGCGCTATGTCGAATCCAGGGAAAACATCCTGACAGTCGATTCGGTCCAATTGCTCTCGAATATGATTGTCAGTGGGCAGTTTGCAGATGCGGAATAAAGACCGGCAGGCATTTTTGCTATTCGCCTGATGGAAAGTTCTTTGATGCTCCAGAAAAGACGGCGACTGAATGAAAAAAGCCGAAAACGCTGCCATCGCGATATCGACGAAGGGATACTGTTTGTTGTGGCCGTTGCGAGGGTCCGCGACCTGGAGGAATCGTTTTCGCAATTTGCCAATGAGATGATCGACCATCAATTTCATGTTGGCGTATCATAGCATATTCGGCACAAAAGTACAAGTCAATAAAAACAATTACATACGTTGATATTCAATGAATCGGATTACAAATAACTGCCAAAATGAGAACTGCTGCCGAATGATTGCCCCGATATTGTCGTACTTGATGCTGTGCTATAATTTCATTGCGCTAAACGTAGATACTACGGTGGACATATGATGGTCGACTGACCAACTAAAGCTACCGTAACGAGAATAGTTCGCCAGAAATGGCGGAATTGGGAAGCCTCGCTTATGCGAGGTTTTTAGTTCGTTGCTCTGAATGAATTCAGGAGGCGAAATTAGGCAAGAGACTCAAGGAATTGAAATTACGCAAATTTTGGGACAATGGAAGCGGCGACAACAACGGAAAGCTTGTATGGATTGCTGGATGCCAGCATCGACAGTTATGGATATGAGCTGGTGCATCTTGAACTGGTTGGGCGAGAAAAATCCCGCGTGCTGCGCTTGTACATCGATGCACCGGGAGGTGTGACTTTGGATGATTGTGCATTCGTAAGCGGGCAGGTTAGCCGCTTGCTTGATGTCGAAGACCCGCTACCAGGTAAATACACTTTGGAGGTTTCGTCACCTGGAATCGAAAGACCGCTTGCTAAGCGCGAACACTTTGAGAATGTCGTCGGTGAACGTGTCGATGTGTCAACCATGGTCCAATGCGATGGACGAAGAAATTTTTTAGGCAAATTGATGAAAGTTGAAGGGAATGCGATCGTGATAGATGTCGATGGTATGTCCTTCGCAATTGAATTGAATAATGTTCGTCGAGCACGGCTTAAGCCAAATCTCGATGAATTGAAGTAATGGAGGGCATGCGTAGTGAACCTTAATCACATACCTCAGATAGTACAAGCGCTGTCGGATGAGAGAAATCTCGATCCAGGTGTGATATTCGAGGCGCTAGAACTCGCTTTGGCGGCCGCTGCCAAGAAACACAATCTACTCGACATCGACGCCAGAGTTGCCATTGATAAAGAAACCGGTGACTTTGAAACATTTCGGCGCTGGGAAGTTGTGAGCGACGACGAGGAAATTGAATTTCCAGATCGGCAGTTGTCTTTAACAGAAGCGCGAGAGCAACACCCCGAAATTGGCATTGGGGAGTTTATTGAAGAATACATTCCGTCGAAAGCCGTAGGCAGAATTTCAGCGCAAGCAGCCCGCCAGGTTGTCATGCAGAAAGTCCGTGAAGCGGAGCGTGAAAGAGTTCTGTCTGTATACAGCCCGCAAATTGGATCCATGCTGTTTGGGGTGGTACGTCGAATTGACCGCGGCGACGCAATCGTTGACATTGATAGTATTGAAGCCTTGTTGCCTCGCAGCTCCGGATTCGCAAAGGACGGATTGCGCCAAGGTGACAGAATCCGGGCGATTCTAAAGGAAGTGAGAACCGAGCCTCGCGGACCCCAATTGATCCTGGACCGCACGTGTCCAGAACTTCTGATCGAGTTGTTCAAGATTGAAGTTCCAGAGACCAGGGAAGGTTTGGTTGAAATTCGAAACGCAGCACGAGACCCAGGATTGAGAGCCAAGATCGCGGTACATTCGAATGACCCCAAAATTGACCCGATCGGTGCCTGCGTAGGCGTTCGCGGGGCACGCGTACAGAGTGTATCCAACGAAATCGCTGGGGAACGGGTAGATATTGTCCAATGGTCTCAAAATGCAGTTCAGTTCGTTATCAATGCGCTGGCACCAGCTGAGGTCGAATCGATCCTTATCGAAAGCCAGTCTCAGAGCATGGACGTGGTAGTTGCTGATTCACAGTTGTCACAAGCGATCGGACGCGGTGGGCAGAATGTAAGGCTTGCTTCGCAACTGACCGGTTGGAATCTCAATATTCTGACAAAAGCCGAAGCCGAGTTGAAAGCCGCAGATGAAGCTGTGGTCGTGCGGACGAAATTGATGGAAATGCTGGATATTGATGAAGATGTGGCGATGATACTGGTTCAGAATGGCTATCAGACTATGTTGGATATCGCGTATGCGGATACAAATGTTCTCACTAAGATCGAACATTTTGATGCTGGTTTGGTGGAAGCGATTCAAAGCAGAGCTACGGATGCCATGATCAAACAGGAAATGGGAAGCTTAATCGAAGCGCAGGAAAATGTACCGGATGAGACTCTGTATGCAGTTGAAGGAATGGATCCGGAGACTGCGGTCGTTCTGGCGTCACATGGTATTCGTACTATGGAAGAACTTGGAGACTGTGCGACATTCGACTTGATTGAAATTCCAGGAATGGGCGAGGAACGTGCCAAGGAACTTATTATGAGTGCCAGGGGGCCGATGTTGGCAATGCTGGAGCAGCAGCAGTCTGGGGAATAGAAGTCATGGCAAATTTAGTAAAAGAGCTTGCAGAACGGTATAACACTCCAATCACAATGTTGATTGAAACGCTTGAGCATGCAGGAATATCGGGCAAAACTGAGGATTCAGAAGTAACCTCAAAAGAAAGAAATATATTTTTGCGGGAATTACTGAAAGGGCGCGTCCAAACAACCCAGCAAGGTGCCAAGCAGGTTCTTCCGGCAACTCGAAAATCCGGGGACAAACGTGAAATCACTGTACAGTTGAAGTCGGGACAACAAGTTGCTCCTCGACCTTTGGTAGGAATCTTGCCTGTGCTAGACACTACTGAACCGGAGGTGAAACCAGAAGCTGATACGGAGCAACTCGAAGAAACCGAAATTGAGGTTTCCCCTGAAGACACTATTGCGGATGAACAAACAGCCGAAAAGGATGCGGAAGTCGAAGCGACGGCGCAACCGGAGGAGCAGCTGGCAGCGGTTGATCAAACTGACGGCGAAACTGAAAAGCAGCCTGAGCCTGAAGCTGTAAAAGCTAAAAAGACATCACCTCCATCGAAGAGACCGAAGCCAAAGCGAAAATCCGCTAGAAGCACGGAAACTGGAGAACGTGAACAGTTGCATGTCGTCAGTGGTGGCGGCAAGCTGCGAAAGGAACGTGAAAGAAGAACTAAGTCTTCAATTCCTCAAGAAAGTCATCATAAACATGGCTTTAAGGCGCCTCAAGCACCAGTGATGGCTGAGGTTGTCATTTCTGAATCCAACTCAATTGGAGATCTTGCACATGCAATGTCTCTAAAAGCGAGCGGACTGATCAAGAAGCTGTTTGAAGTCGGCCAAAGCGTTACGATCAATGATTCAATTGACAAGGATGTTGCCTACTATCTTGTTGAAGAGATGGGGCATATTCCAGTAGAAGCTGCAAAGCAGGATCTGGAAGCCAGTCTCGCCAATCTGGAAGCTGATAAGCGCGAACAGTTTCCACGTCCTCCAGTCGTCGCTGTAATGGGCCATGTCGACCACGGCAAGACAACCTTGCTTGATTGCATCCGTTCCACCAAAGTAGCCGCAAATGAAAAAGGCGGGATTACTCAGCACATCGGTGCTTACATGGTGGAGACTCCGAAAGGGAAAATTACGTTTTTCGATACGCCTGGCCATGAAGCCTTTTCGGCAATGCGTGTGCGCGGCGCGAAAGCGACTGATATCGTAATTTTGGTTGTTGCCGCTGATGACGGGGTAAAGCCACAAACCATTGAAGCAATCAATCATGCACGCAACGCAGATGTTCCGATTATTGTTGCAATCAACAAAATTGACAAGCCTAAATCCGACCCAAGTCGAGTATTTCGGGAGTTGACTGAACATAGCATTGTGGTTGAAGATCTTGGAGGTGACGTACTGGTTGTGCAGGTTTCGGCACTCAAGAAAACCGGAATTGATACCTTGCTGGAGAGTGTGGAATTGCAAGCCGAGCTGCTTGACTTGCAGGCACCTGCCGAGGGACTTGCCAGTGGCGTGGTCATTGAAGCTCGTGTTGATAGGGGCAGAGGTGTTGTTGTTACCGTTCTGGTGCAGAAAGGTACGCTTCAGGTCAAGGACTTTGTAGTCGCTGGGATACAGAGAGGAAAAGTTCGAGAACTGACTGATCATCGGAGCGGCCGTGTGAAAACAGTCACCCCGTCCATGCCTGTGGAAATTGTGGGATTTCAAGAAGTCCCGGTAGTTGGAGATGACTTTGTATGTGTTCCAGATGACAAAACGGCTCAGCAATTGGTTGACTTTCGTCTCGACAAAGTGAAGAAAAAAACTTGGTTCAGACCAAATGAAATTACATTCGGCGGTTCGGATGAACCAAAAGTTGTCAATGTGCTGATTAAGGCGGATGTCCGCGGGTCAGCAGAAGCTTTGTCGAATGCAATCAAGAATCTTTCAAATGAAGACGTAGAAGTGAAAGTGATTCATGACATGGTTGGCGGCATTAGCCAGTCAGACGTAAATCTGGCACTGGCCGCAGACGCATTGATTATCGCTTTCAACGTTAGAGCCGAATCCACCGCGCGGAACGCGATTGATGAACATAAAATCAAAGTAATCTACAGCGGTGTTATCTACGATGCAATTGATGCAGTGGGAGAAGTAATCGCCAGCAAAGTAGAACCGAAATTAGTGGAAGAAGTAGTTGCACATATTGAAGTACGAGAAGTTTTCAAACTCACAAAAGTGGGGACGATCGCAGGCTGCTATGTGCAGGATG
Organism: Gammaproteobacteria bacterium; assembly: GCA_047517965.1. Classification (GTDB taxonomy): domain Bacteria; phylum Pseudomonadota; class Gammaproteobacteria; order Arenicellales; family JAJDZL01; genus JAJDZL01. The sequence continues at coordinate 5,097 of JAKZRU010000114.1, forward strand.
GCGCGGTTCGCAGCAACCTCGCGGTTCGCGTATTGAGAAACAATGTAATGATCCACAACGGCGTAATCGATTCCCTTCGAAGATTCAAGAACGATGTTTCCGAAGTCAAGGCTGGGCTGGAGTGTGGAATTCAGGTACGGAATTACCACGATCTTAGCATTGAAGATCAACTAGAGGTTTATCAGTCACGAGAAATCTAGCCGCCCTGGTTGAACCATACCTGGTCGTTTCGAATTTCCCAACCTACCCATGCTAAACAACCGGACAATGACTGGCTATAGTGACATTCAGAGTGATGTTGGAGTCGACCGAACGAAAAAAATTGGATCGGTCCTGCATCGGGAGTTGAGTTTGATTCTACAGAGCAAGATTGCTGACCCACGTATTGGAAATATCACCATAACCGAAGTCATTGTCTCGAGAAATTTGAAGCATGCGAAGGTTTTTGTGACAGGCGTTGAGACAAGTGAATCTTTGCAGGCTACTCTGTCCAATCTAAATCGAGCGATACCGTATATTCGACGCCAATTAAGTGAGCAGGTCGTTTTGAAATACACACCCAATATTCAATTTTTAGAAGACGAGTTGCCTGCGCGAGGAATCAGGGTCTTAAATTTGATTGATCAAGTTTCAAGTTCCGGGTCAGAAAAGTTGTGAATACAAAACCATCAAAATATTCTGCCTCAGTGTCGGGGGTTTTGCTTTTGGACAAGCCTGGAGAGATATCGTCAAATTCAGCTCTACGAAAGGTAAAAGCATTGCTGGGCACACGCAAAGCGGGTCATACCGGAAATCTAGACCCGATTGCTACCGGATTGCTGCCGGTTTGTCTGGGGGAAGCGACCAAAGTCGCAGGTTTCTTTCTGGATGCCGATAAGCGTTACAGAACACGTATCAAACTGGGTGAGTCGACGGATACTGGTGATCGGGAAGGTGAAATCATCTTGAAAAGACCAGTCTCTGTGTCTGCTGGAAAGATTCGAAGGACAGTGGATAGTTTTCTCGGAGAGCACAGCCAGGTGCCGCCGATGTATTCGGCAGTCAAAGTCAAAGGAGAACCCTTGTACAAATACGCTCGGCAGGGGATTGATGTAGAACGCAAACCACGACAGGTCACAGTTTACGAAATAGAACTGGTGCAACATTCGGGTGAATACATTGATATTGAACTGAGTTGTTCTCGAGGATTTTATGTTCGCGTACTTGCACATGAGATTGGTGAAAAACTCGATTGTGGTGCACACGTCGAATCATTAAGAAGATTAAGCGTGGGGCACCTGCAGATTGACGATAGTCATACTTTAGATGATATCGAACGAATTTCATCAGTTAAGGATCGACTTAATCTGTTGATTCCTGGTGATCAGACGCTGATACATCTGCCAAAGATTGATCTTTCGTTTGATGCCGCCTACTACCTTTGCCGCGGTCAGACGGTGCGCGCAGGCAATCTGCCGACAGAGGGCATGGTAAGACTGTATGAAAATACCGTCGGGTTTTTGGGAATCGGTACTTCTTTGGGTGATGGAAGAGTAGCGCCGAAAAGACTTTTTCATACTTCCAGTCTGAATGTTTAGTATGATACTCACGCCACCACTGATTGGATGATTTTTTAATGATCCGCAAACAAAGGAATAATATTGTGTTTGCGGATATTTTTTGATTAGAATTGAGAAAGGAAATATGGCTTTATCTGTTGCTAAAAAGGCAAATATAGTCGGCGATTACAGCCGAAACGACAAAGATACGGGTTCACCGGAAGTACAGGTTGCGCTCCTGACGGAAAGGATTCGCGGATTGACAGAGCATTTTAAGGAACACAAACATGATCACCACTCCCGTCAAGGGTTGCTGCGTATGGTTAACCGCCGACGTAAACTACTGGACTATCTGAATTCAGAGAATCCGGAGCGGTATCGCGAATTAATTACAAGATTAGGATTGAGGAAATAATTAAGTGGGAAATTTACAGGAGAAAACTAGGATGAGCGGATTTACGGAAACCAAATTTCAATATGGCGCTCATGAAGTGCGTCTGGAAACCGGACGTATTGCAAGACAAGCAACTGGTGCAGTTTTAGCGAGTATGGGAGACACTTCAGTTCTAGTTACAGTAGTAGCTGAAACTGAACCGAAAAAATTAAATTTTTTACCACTAACAGTGGAATATGAAGAAAGAACTTACGCTGCCGGAAGAATTCCCGGCGGTTTTTTTAAGCGTGAAGGGCGTCCTTCCGAAAAAGCAGTGCTGACCTGTCGATTAATTGATCGGCCTTTGCGTCCATTGTTTCCAAAAGGATTTTGCAACGAAATTCAAATTATTGCGACTATCATGTCAGTCGATCCAAACATCGACCCGGACGTGATTGCCTTACTTGGGGCGTCTGCAGCAGTCAAGATTTCAGGAATTCCCTTTAATGGCACGTTGGCCGGCACCCGAGTCGGATTCGTCAACAACGAATACGTTCTCAATCCATCGACAGATTTGCTACAGAGCGAATCGCGACTTGATCTGGTGGTTGCCGGGACACGGGATGCAATTCTGATGGTTGAATCCGAGGCAAACAATCTGTCTGAAGATCAGATGCTGGGTGCAGTAATGTTTGGACATCAGCAAATGCAAACAGCAATTGATGCAATATCTGATCTGGCTGAACAAGCTGGAAAGCCGAAGTGGGATTGGCAGCCTGAGTCATCAAATACTGATATCGCTCAACGTATCGATTCAGCAGCACATGGAAAACTTGAGGAGGCTTATCAGATTGCGGATAAATCAATTCGTCAAGATCAGCTTGCTGCGATTCGCGCTGAGGTTTGTGAACAGTTGATGGCTGGGAACGACGAAGATGACGATATTTCTAGCGCCATCAAAGATGAACTGAAAAACCTGGAAGCAAAGGTTGTTCGAGGAAGGATTCTTGAAGGGCACCCTAGAATCGATGGACGCGATACGAAAACTGTCCGCCCCATTGATATTCGAACTCGGGTTTTTCCTCGTACACACGGTTCAGCCGCATTCACGCGTGGTGAAACTCAGGCACTCGTAATTACAACGCTCGGTACCGAGCGCGATGCCCAGATTATTGACGCGCTCGAGGGCGAACATCGTGACCCATTTTTACTGCACTACAATTTTCCGCCTTTCAGTGTAGGCGAAACTGGCAGAGTGGGGTCTCCTAAGCGTAGAGAAATTGGCCACGGTCGGTTGGCAAAACGGGCAATTGCAGCAGTTTTGCCTAAACGTGAAGATTGTCCATATGTAATTCGAGTTGTTTCCGAAATCACGGAATCCAATGGCTCAAGTTCCATGGCTACAGTCTGTGGCACCAGTCTCTCACTCATGGATGCCGGAGTGAAAATTTCTGCACCTGTATCTGGAGTCGCCATGGGGCTGATTAAAGAAGGAGATCAGTTCAAGGTTCTGACAGACATACTCGGGCATGAAGATCACCTTGGAGACATGGATTTCAAAGTAGCCGGTACTGAAAGGGGAATCACTGCTCTGCAGATGGACATCAAAATAGACGGAATTACGGAAGAAATTATGCGCCAGGCACTTGATCAGGCGAAAGAAGCGAGACTTCATATTCTGAATGAGATGGCCAAAGTTTTATCGGCACCGCGTGAAGACATGTCCGAGTTTGCGCCGCGCATCATCACCATGAAAATCAACCCGAACAAAATTCGGGATGTAATCGGCAAAGGTGGTGCAACGATTCGAGCATTATCCGAAGAAACGGGTGCTACGATTGATGTTTCCGACGATGGTGTGATCAATATTGCATCGGTTGACAAATCAGGCGGAGAATTAGCAAAAGAGCGAATCAAGCAAATCACCTCTGATGTTGAAGTCGGCAAGATTTATCAGGGAACGGTGGTAAAACTGATGGATTTTGGTGCGTTTGTGAATATTCTTCCCGGACGTGATGGACTGGTTCATATCTCGCAAATTTCACGCGAGCGAGTGAATCAAGTTTCTGATGTGTTGCGCGAGGGCGATGTCGTCAAAGTCAAGGTGTTGGAAGTCGACAAACAAGGAAGAGTCCGGCTCAGCATGAAAGCAATCGAAATGGCTGCCTAATTTCAAATAGTTCGCTGGAACGAGAGCGGGTGAAGGTGCTGGTGCAACGTGTGCAAAGCGCCTCCGTCATCGTATCCGGCGAGACTATAAGTGAAATTGGTTTTGGCTTGCTGCTTTTTGTCGGCTTTAGGGAAGACGATAGCGAAGCAGTGGTTCATGGACTCGCTGAAAAAGTTGTCAACCTGAGAATTTTTCCGGATACTGAATATCGACTTCAGCATTCAGTGATTGAAGTTGACGGGCAGGTCTTGGCGGTACCGCAATTTACCCTGTATGCAAATACCAATCGCGGGCGCAGGCCGGATTTTACGCAGGCAATGGACCCAGAAGCAGCAAGCAGACTGTTCAATCAATTTGTTGGCGCACTGGCGGAGAAAATCGCAAAGCCGGTTGCTCAAGGACAATTTGGCGCAGACATGAAGGTTGCGCTGATCAATGATGGACCATTTACAATCATGTTGAAACGCGAATCCTGTTAGTCTATTAATTGGTCATCAAGGGTTCCATAAACACCATAAACATTTTGGAAATTACGCACTTTTTTCTGATTTAGATTGTGCACGATTATAAATTTGGGATTTATAAACTGACTGGCCCATCGCATTCTGCCACTCAATGGATTGAATAAATCCGGTAGCCGGATGGCCAAAGATAGTACCCACATTGAAAAAGCAAACACACTTATACAGTAATGAGCAAAAGCCTTTACCGTATCGATGTCGCAGTTGCAAGTAAATTTTCACCATTTGGTTGGGTGCGAAATTTGCAGATTAACCCCTGCTATTACGAAAATTAATTAATTTTATTAGTCCAAATGGTCGGTATGTCACTCACTTTGCCCCAAACGTATCAGTCAAAGGCATCGTAACAGATCTCAAACAACGGGTAACTTGAGCAGGGCATTTCAAACAGTTCTGCTCATGTTCACATTCCAAATTAAAGCTCAATCCTCAAGAGTAATTAAAGAAATCCAGTTGTTACTCAAAATTAGACGGTACCGTACAGATTTAGTTTGCTTTCTCGAAATTTGTTGTCGTTTCAATGTTAAGCGGTGAATTTGCCATCGTTCTCACCCACGAATCCTGCTCGTTGCATTCTTGCTAGTTCAAATTCTCAAAGATGATAGGGGAACCTCGGACATCTTCCTGAATGCGATTGTTTGTAAATGCTATTCTTCCGCCAACGATCGTCCATAGCGGCCAGCCGGTTAGTGGCTTTCCTCGGAATGGACTCCATCGAACTTTTGTAAACATCTCGTCATCCATGACTTCACGATAATTTTCCGTGTCGGCAATGGTGATATCAGCACAATACCCTTCGTCAAGTTTGCCTTTGCCGACTATGTTATATGCTTGCACTGGCCCCCAACACAGCCACTTCAAAATTTGCGCGAGCGTGCATTTGCCCGCTTTCCATGCTGTCAGCATCAGAGGTAATGATGTCTCCACACCGGGCATACCGGAAGGCGATTCAGGGTAAGGTCGGTGTTTCTCCTGTTTTGTGTGAGGTGCATGATCGGTTGCAATAAAGTCGATAGTGCCATCGCGCAATCCATCCCATAGTGCCTGTTGATCATGATTTGTTCGGACCGGCGGGTTCATCTGAACGAAGCTGCCCATACGATCATAGTCATCCTCAGTTAGAAATAGGTGATTGGGAGTGCACTCTACTGTTATGTATTCAGTCTTGTGTGCTCTGAGATAATCGACTTCCTGTGCTGAGGTAAGGTGAAGAATATGCAAGCGCCGTTGAAATTTTCTGGAAAGTTCAGTCGCTCTTTGCGTTGCAATCAGGGCGCATAAATCATCTCGAATTCGACTATGAATGCGAAGGTCAGTGATAGTTTCACCTTCTCTGAGTAGCTTCCGGCTGCGTTCACGAAGTCGTTCTTCGTCTTCTGCATGAACTGCAATCAAACGCGTTCCCTTGGCAAAGATTTTTTGTAAATCTTCTTCTTTGTGTACTAGTAAGCTTCCAGTGCTAGAGCCCATGAAAATCTTGATTCCACAGACCGGATTTGCAGAATTGATTTCATGCAAGTTGTCCGGCGTCGCACCGATAAAAAATCCGTAGTTGGCAACGGAACAGTCCGCAGCGCGAGCGAGTTTGTTATTCAGTTCCTGCTGGTTTACTGTAGGCGGATTTGTATTGGGCATTTCGAGAAAACTCGTCACGCCTCCTCGAACTGCTGCACGTGAGCCACTTGCGATGTCCTCCTTGTGAGTATTGCCCGGGTCGCGGAAGTGAACCTGTGCGTCTACGACTCCTGGAAGTACTAAATTTCCGCTAGCACGAATTTCGCGGGATGCGCTTTTGTCGATTGAAGAATCGATTCGCTCAATGCGGCCGTTCTTGCATGCAACGTCACATTCTTGTGTGCTGCCGTCCTGGCTTGCAACCAGTCCATCACGAATGATAAGATCAAAGTCAGCCAAAACCGAATACTATGGTTGGTGAAGCGGGTTGAAAGTAAACCTTAGCGACGACGTTTCTGTTGGCAAACAAGACATCAAGCCGATTCCAGAATTTTCTGAGTTTTCTCACAGTTATATGGAAATTGGCTTCAGATACTTGCAGGTTGATTTTTTGCCCGGCAGTTCAGGTCAGTGCATTCTGCGTTCTTTCATTTCGTCCAGCGTTTTGCAATCCAGACATAGCGTGGCGGTTGGTCGAGCTTCCAGTCGGCCAAGGCCAATTTCGATTCCGCAGCTTTCGCAAAAGCCATATCCGCCCATTTCGAGACGAGTAATGGACTCTTCAATTTTACGAATCAGCCTTCGTTCTCGATCTCGGTTGCGAAGTTCAATAGACATGTCGGTTTCTTGGCTTGCCCGATCAGTTGGATCTGGATGATTGATGGTTTCGTCCTGTAGATTGATTACTGTACGATAGGTTTCATCCAGCAAATCCTGCCGCCATGCCGTTAGAATGTTCATGAAGTGTTCCCGCTGTTTCTCATTCATGTATGCCTCATTTTTCTTAGCGCGATATGAACTAAATTTTAGAAATTGCGGAATTGGATCAATGTTTGCTGAATCAATAGTCATTGTGATAAAATAATAATATTAGAAAGCTTTCCCTTTGTCTTTTGGATAGCAACCTTGAAAGTCGGCTTATATAGCACATTAGCCACAAAATTTCAACGGAAAATTGGCAATCGTCAATCGTCCTCGGCCAGATTCACTCCACATTTCGCGAGAACATAAAATGCTGAAACTGCGTTATTCGTCTACCTCACCTTTTGTACGAAAAGTATCTGTAACCATAATTGAATGCGGTCTCGGAAATCAGGTGGAAAACCAGCCTACCAATCCATGGGCATCTGATACCGACCTTCCATCAACAAATCCTCTCGGAAAAGTACCGGCGCTAACCATTGAAGACGGACAGTCATTGTTTGATTCTCCAGTCATCTGCGAGTATCTGGACAGTTTGAATAGCACGCCGATATTGTTTCCTTCCGATGGCAAGGAACGATGGATTGCTCTTCGACAGCAGGCGCTTGGTGATGGAATTATGGATGCAGCGGTAGGTCGAATCCTAGAAAGCCGTAGACCTTCGGAACTGCAATCGAAATCGGTTTCGGATCGCTGTCAGGCAGCAGTGGAGCGAGTTCTGAATACTCTGGAAAGTCAAGCGGGTGAGCTCTCGAACGGATTTACGATAGGTCAAATTACAGTAGTGTGTGCGTTGGAGTATCTTGATTTCCGATTTTCAGCGGAGAATTGGCGCAACGGGCGTCCTCATTTGGCAAACTGGCACGAGTCTGTGGCCTCGCGCCCATCCGTGCAACAGACCGTTCCACACGATTAGATACAGATTGAGTGCGAAACAGGTGTCGTTTCGCGCAGGTAAACAATGGCATTCTGAGTGTCGGAAGACATTGAGAGGTTGGTGTAATCTTTTTTAGGACGTGAAATCCATTGCAGCTCAAGAGAATCAAAATAGCTGGTTTCAAATCATTTGCTGATCCGGTAACCATTCATGTGCCTAGATCATTATCAGGCATTGTTGGCCCCAACGGGTCAGGAAAATCTAACATAATCGATGCGATGCGATGGGCGGCGGGAGAGTCTTCTGCCAAAAGTCTCCGCGGTGACACGCTAGATGACATCATTTTCAACGGTTCAGCTCAACGCAAGCCGGCGGGTCGCGCAAGCGTAGAACTTCTGTTCGATAATACCCTGAGTCGCTGCCCAGGTCAGTGGTCGAAATATGCGGAAATTTCCATTCGCCGAACGGCGACTCGGGATGGAATTTCTGAGTATTTTATTAACGGTACCCGTACTCGACGTCGTGATGTGCGTGAATTATTTCTCGGAACAGGATTCGGTCCAAGGTCGTACTCCATAATCGAGCAAGGCATGATTAGCCGGATCGTAGAAGCAAAGCCAGAGGAACTCAGCTCGTTCATCGAAGAAGCTTCCGGGGTTTCGAGATTTCGTGAAAAACGCCATGAAACGTTGCTTAAGTTGAACAGGACGCAGGATAACCTGGAACGCCTGGATGACATGCGTGCCGAGGTGGCCCAGCGTCTTCGTCAGTTGAAGTATCAGGCTGACCAGGCTCGCCGATACAGGAAACTAAAAGAACGAGCGGACGCCCTGCGGGCGCGGCTGCTAGCTGTGCAATGGGGGGGTCTGAGAGAGCGAATGGCCTCAATTGAAACCAGCATGCTTGAGCTTGATGTTGAAAAGCAGAAAAGACTATCACTAGTCAGGTCCGCGGAAGCGGACCTGGAGAGCGCTCGAAAGGGTCAGCTGGAACTGCAAACGAAAGTAAACCAGTTACAGATGGAACACTATCGTGTCAACGCCGAAATCTCCAACCTCGACCGACAGATCAAGGAAAGCCGCGAGGCGATGGAAAACGCCCGACACAATCTTGGAATCAAGAACGAAGAGATCGCTCAGATGGAAGAATCAATTCTTGACCTGCAGCAAAAAGAGAAATCTTCATCCGTAGAATTTGACAGGCTCCAAACTCTAATTCATGAAGTTTCGGACACCTTGAAGCAGCAACAAGAGGTTCTGGCGAAGTCGGAACAGGAACTGGAAGCGTCTCAGAACAACTTGGAACAGATTGATCAGCAGGTTGTCGACGCAATTCGACGAAGAGAAGTGGCATTGGCTGGTCTTGAAGAGTCTCAACGCAGGCAGTCGGCTGCAGACAGTACCATTGCAGAGCTGGAGTCGGAACTGCGACAGATCGAATCTACAATTGAGATTGATTTAACCGAACCGTTACAGTTGCGAATTACAGAGCTTTCTGGAGTTACTGAGAAATTGAAAAGCGAGATTGAACAAGCTGAATCCTCGCTTTCAGGTAAACGCATTCAAGGCGATCAATTTGTTGACGAATTAGAGCGAATGCGGGATGATGCACAGGAAGCACAAGTAAAGTTGAAAACTTTGGAACGCAGTCTGTCTGAATTTGATGAAAACGAAGCTGCGGTGCAGTGGATGATGGATATCGGATCGGGAAATGGGCATCGAATTTCTTCAAAGGTGAGCGTGCAAGAAGGTTGGGAGCGAGCGATTGACCGAGTATTGGGAGACAAGCTATCCGCTGTTGTGGTAGATAACATTGAGCAAGTCGTTTCCAGGATCAACGGTGATTCTTTTCCTTCCCGTATGTATTTTGTTGATGGAAGTCGCCTATCCTGCGGATCGAAGGACAAGCCATCAAGCCTAGCAAATTTTGTGAATAGTGAGGGTGAGGTAGTCGAAAGTATGCTTGCCGGAGCTTACGCAGCGAATTCTCTAGCTGATGCCCTTTCAATGCGGCCGAATTTGAGTGAAAACGAGTGTGTTGTTACTGCCGAAGGTGAGATGCTGGGACCAAACTGGTTTTCGCCGGCGATTAATGATGAAGCTTCCACGGGTGTACTGGAAACCGTCAATCTGGTACGAAAATTTCGTAAGCAAGTTGAGCAGACCGAAGAATGCCAGCAGCAGAAGCGACATCAGATTGCAGAGAATAGAGAAACCGTTACTCAACTTGAATCCAGGCTTATGCAATTACGTGTACAGTTGGCTGAGAGTTCTGGACTGGTTGCAAGTGTTCGCGAAGAGCTTGGAGAGCTTCATTCATGTGCAATTCGCTCTGTTGAAAGATTGGAACATGTGCGCAGTCAGATACAGCAGCTAAGCGATATCAACGACAAAGCAAAAGCGAAACAGCAGGAACTCGCGCAACAGGCTGAGATTGAAACAGAAGCGTACAACGCGATTGAGCGGCAAAAATTGGAACAAAGTCAGCAGTTCAGGCTTAGGCAGAACGCACTGAAAGTAAGTCAGGATTCGGTCAATGAATTAGTCGCTGTCAGACATCAGTTTGAACTGGAAGCTCAGAAACATAAGTCGGATCAGGAATTATTCCGAACATCTCTTGGGGATTTGCGGCGACGGTTGGTTCGAATCCAGGAAGAGAGAGCCCAACTGCAAGAGAAAATGTCCAGCACGGATGATCCGACGGCTGAACTCAAACAGAAATTGGAACAATACGTTGTTGAGAGTCGAATTTGCGAGGAAAAACTGTCGAAAGCGCGTAGCGAAGCAGATGATTCGGAAATGAGCTACAAGAAATTGGACGAACAGCGTCTGCAGCACCAGTTGTCGGTTGAGGAGATCAATAATCGACTGCAGGATCAGAAAGTAGAGATTGGAAAATTGACTGTGCAAGCGAAGGAAACAGCTCAAAAAGTGGAAGACCTGGATTTTTCGCCTGACAATGAACTATCCGCCGTTGATGAGGAGTTCGATTACGAAGCCGGCACGCAGCAGTTAGAAAAACTGCTTCGAAGAATCGATAACACGGGAGCAATCAATCTGATTGCAGTGGAACAGTTTGAGCAAGAATGTCAGCGTAAGGAATACATGGATAGCCAGTACGACGATTTAACACGGGCAGTAGGTACACTGCGCAGCACCATTGCCAGAATTGATAATGAATCCCGCGAACAGTACATTGAAACCTTTAGCATGGTAAATTCTGAATACCAAAGACTGCTGCCGCTGCTGTTTGGTGGGGGAAGTGGTCACCTTGAATTGATCGGAGAGTATCCTGAAGATTCTGGACTTCGAATTTTTGCTCGTCCAAAAGGCAAGCGCATACACAACATTCAATCACTGTCCGGTGGTGAAAAGGCATTAACTGCGGTTGCCTTGTTGTTGTCTTTCTTCCATTTGAATCCTTCGCCTGTGTGCCTGCTGGATGAAATTGATGCGCCACTGGATGATGACAATGTCTATCGATTGTGTGACAGCCTGAGAAACCTTGCCGATTCGACCCAACTAATATTAATCACACATAATAAGATCACTATGGAGTCGGTTGACTCGCTGATTGGTGTGACAATGCCAGAACCCAACGTATCAAGAATCTTATCAGTTGATCTACAGGAAGCTCAGGAGTACGCAGCATAATGCAATTCACAATCATCCTGGGATCCATTCTTCTAGTATTGCTGATTTTTTGGTATATCAGTAAGCATTTCAAATTTTCCCATTTCGGCCAATCATCAGACAAACGGAGTATCTTTCGCACAACCGGTAATGAAGTGGTTCTACCACAACATTTGTCACGAGACGAAATGCACGACGACGTGATGCTGGGACCTGTAATTCAGGTAGAAGGAGACCGTGAATATGACGATGGCGAGTCTTCGTCAGACCATTATTTTGAATCAGAGGTGGAAGCAGTCGAGTTTGAACCAGATTTTGAGTTCGAGGAAATTGAAGAAACTCAGGATCAGACCGATGCTGGGCACAGGGAAGTGGTTGGAGAACCCGCCACCGCTGGACCCTTTGAGACAGATGAGCCAATGGATGAATCGGAGATTGGTTTAGCCGAAGGAGGCGAAACAAAATTCACCGAACCCTATATTGAACCGATTCAGTTTGTACCTGAAACGGAAATAAAAATTCCTGTAAATTACAGCAGGAATTCAGAGCAAGAATATGATTCGAGCGATGAGGTTGAGGCGACATCATTACAGTCTGAACTTGAATTTGGTGTTAGTTTTCCTGATTTTCGTGGGAGCGATGATCGGCAAATTGATGTAGTCGGATGGTTGCCGGAAAACAATGGCCCGGCGAAACGCATGGATATATTGGCAATTTACAAGAGCCTTGTTGTCAAAATTAGACTTCCTCATTCATTGATAGGCCTTGATGTTAACACTGGCAAGTGGATTAATCTGGAAGATGATCGAGTGACAGCGCGTTACTCTGATCTGATTTTCACTATGCAGCTAGTGTACAAAGGCGAGACTGTTTCTGAACGGGATTGGTGGCAGTTTTCCAGTATGGTTGAAGACGTTGCCGCAGCACTTTCTCGAAATTACTACCTGTCAATGACCATCGAAACAGTGCTCCGCGCAGCCAGAGCACTGAATGAACAGATTAGGGCTTTCGACCTTCAAGCAATTCTGATTCTCAAATCTGATCATAATGGAAAAATCTCAGAAAAAAGCATGAGCTATCTCGCACGTGAATATGGGCTCCAGAAACGTAGTGGATCATCAATATATGACAAGATGGACTCTGAGTTTCCTACAGCACAGCCACTATTTAGCATCGTGCCCATGAATGAGACGAATGTTTTGCTAGCCAAGGAACTTGGTCAAGAACCTGACATACGGACTCTAGTTATTTTTTCCAATCTGGCCTGCGCAAAAAATCCTCGTAAAGCATTTGACGAGATGGTTGACGTTGCTCACGAAATTACAGACCGACTTGCTGTCAAGCTAGTAGACCAAAATCATAATCCTGTAGACAACAAGTCCATTGCCGCCATTCAATCACTGATTGACAAGTTCGAGGTTGATTTGAAAGAGTGTGGAATAACACCCGGCGGTGATGTTGCCTCACGACTGTTCAACACCCAAGAACGGTTGAATCATTGGTCACAATTGCAGGGCGTTGTATCGTTCAAACCCGAACGATAGGATATGGATCGGGAGAACAAAACTCGACAGCACATAGAGTTCCATCGGCAACAGATCAACCAGCACAATTACGCATACCACGTACTGGATCAACCTAGCATTCCAGATTCGGAATACGATCAGTTATTCGACGAACTCCTCAAACTTGAAGAGCTTCATCCTGAGTATTCGACCAACAGCTCTCCAACTGGCAGAGTTGGTTCCAAGTCAGATAATTCCTTCGCAGAAGTTCGTCATGCTGTTCCCATGCTTTCTCTCAACAATGTATTTGATGAAACCGAAGCTGGCGACTTTGATCGGCGCATTCGGGAACTGATAGATATGGATCTGGTCGAATACATTGTTGAACCGAAAATTGACGGTTTAGCAATCAGTATTGTCTATGAACAGGGAAAACTGGTGCTTGGTAGTACTAGAGGCGATGGTGAAATAGGAGAGAACGTCACTGGAAACGTCCGCACCATTCGAAGCGTGCCTTTGGAACTTCGAACGGACAATGTGCCATCCCTACTTGAAGTTCGAGGTGAAGTCTACATGAGCCGAACAGGTTTTAAGAAACTGAATGAACAGCAAAAGGAATCTGGAGGCAAAACCTACATGAATCCGCGAAATGCTGCTGCTGGGAGCCTGCGGCAACTTGACCCGAAGGTTACGAGTTCACGGCCGCTTGAAGCGATGTTATATTCTGTTATTCGATGCGAAGGCCAACCCTTTCCAGAGTTTCAGTTTGAGCAGATTCAGCGATTGAAAGAATGGGGATTTAAGGTTACTCCAGCAAGGGTTGTAAGTGGAATCAAAGAGTGTGTGGGGGTTCGTCAGGAACTGCTTGAGAAAAGAGAACAGCTTGACTACGACATTGATGGAGTGGTGTACAAAGTCAATAGTCTGGCTGAGCAGGAAAAAATCGGATTTGTCACACGGGCTCCGCGATGGGCTGTTGCACATAAGTTTCCAGCGCAAGAGGTAACTACCGTACTGTTGGATATTGGCATTCAAATCGGGCGTACCGGGGCGGTGTCACCAGTGGCGCGACTTGAACCGGTTGAAGTCGCTGGCGTAACAGTGTCAAATGCCACGTTGCACAATGAAGATGAAATCAGACGGCAGGATATCAGGGTAGGTGATACCGTAATCATTCGACGAGCTGGCGATGTCATTCCAGAAGTTGTTTCCGTAGTTATGGAGCAACGTTCTGACAACAGCCAGGAATTTGTGTTCCCAGTAGAGTGTCCCGTGTGCGGGTCGCCGATCGTACGCGATGAGGATGCTGCGGTTTCGCGATGTACTGGAAACTTGGTCTGTTCAGCGCAAATTAAGAGAGGAATCTGGTATTTTGGCTCAAGAACAGCACTGGATATTGAGGGGTTGGGATCCGGTATTGTGGAGCAGCTTGTTGACAAGTCTTTAGTCGAAAATGTAGCGGATTTATATAGCGTGACTGAATCCCAGATCAGTGAGCTTGAACGAATGGGGGAGAAGTCGGCAAAGAACCTGCTGGAGGCAATCGAAAAAAGCAAACAGGTTACGTTACCGAAGTTCCTGATCGCACTTGGCATTCCACTGGTTGGTGAATCAACCGCGGCGACACTTGCCAAACGATTTGGAAGTCTGGAGAGAGTAATGTTAGCGAGTATCGAAGAGTTAGGTGAAATACGCGATATTGGACCAATCGGAGCGAAAAGCATATTCGATTTCTTTCAACAGGAACGCAATCTCAGCATCATTAATCGATTGCTTGAACGAGGAGTACAGGTTCGACAAACTGCGCCAGTCGATCCCCAAGCAGTTGTGGATGCACCACTGACAGGTCAAAAATTCGTACTTACTGGCACCCTGAATTCAATGTCGAGGGCAGAAGCCAAGATGAAGCTGGAAGAACAAGGGGCGACTGTAGTTTCGAGTGTATCGAAAAATACTGATTATGTCGTTTTGGGAGAGAGTCCGGGCAGTAAAGCCGAAAAGGCAAGAGATTTGGACATTGCAATTCTCAAAGAAGACGAATTTGTCGAATTACTGTCTAGTGTAGACTCGATTAAAAATTGATTGCCTTTTAGAGTGCTCTTATGGGAAGAACATTATTCCTTCGAAGATTCTCCACCCTAATTCAATAGTCTGATTACGTTATAAAACCTGTTTCCATTCGAGTGCTTGGTTCTGCACTTGGAATGGAGAAAAAAGCGCATTGACTCCGGTATATTTGATAATCTTCAACTCTTTCCACTAGTGCATTGCATATAATGGAGAGTTTAATATCTGATGATGCACTACAGCAATTTTTAGTAGTTGATCAATCTAGATAACTGAAGATTCATCATCTAATTTTCGATGGAATGCTAAAAAGCAGAGGTGCCCCATGGTACAGAAACTAGCTTCGCCGTTTGGTGGATATTACATTTACCCTGACGATCCGAATAATTTGTTTCAACAGATGCTAGGCGTAAAACCTGGTGCTCAACAGGAATCGACCAGTGAGCTTACGCCAGCGGTTGATATTTACGAAGATAACTCGGCCTACTACGCAAGTATTGAAATACCGGGTGTCGGTAAAGAAAACCTAAAAATTGCTTTTTCTGATGGAACGCTCACAATAAACGCGGATGTTGATCGGGTGCCGCATGAACAGGGACATTGGGTACAACACGAGCGAAGAGTTGGTACTTATGTTCGTAGCATTCGGTTCCGCTCTGCCATTCAAACTGACAAGATTTCGGCTTCTTACGAAGACGGCATCTTGAAACTGACGATTCCTAAAAAGTCAGACAAGCAAAAATCAATTTCCATTAGCGTAGACTGAATACTTATCTGAGAATCATAGATCAAGCCGCTCCAGTAATTTCTTGGAGCGCGGCGAATCTTCTACATCCACGAGTTTGAGACTTGAGATAGTCGAAGATTACAGTTATTCAGTACCTCTTTTTCGTAAATCTGATTATTGGAACTCGGTATTCAATAATCGTATTAAGTATGTTTAACTACTCTAGTAAAGGAATACTCTAAAGCATGTCGGACAGTTTTAATACTCGGACTACAATTGAAGTCGGGAATCGTTCCTACGACATCTACTCGCTTCAGCGTCTTGCTGGCCAATACAATGTCAATTCACTGCCTTACTCACTCAAAGTTCTTCTTGAAAATCTACTTCGGAATGAAAACGGTGTAGACGTCACTCGGGAGCAGATTCTGTCAATTGCTGAGTGGGATGAGAGCAATCCGCCTCAATTGGAGATTGGATTCTCACCTTCCCGCGTACTGATGCAAGACTTTACCGGAGTGCCAGCGGTTGTCGATTTGGCATCTATGAGAGATGCATTGGCTGAAATGGGATTCGATCCCAGAGCGATCAATCCGGTTATTCGTACTGATCTTGTAATTGATCACTCGGTAATGGTTGACCACTTCGGTACCAACAACGCCGTTGACCTCAATTCTATTCTGGAATACAAGCGCAATACCGAACGTTACTCTTTCCTTCGATGGGGACAAAATTCATTCAGCCAATTCAGCGTAGTTCCTCCTTCGACAGGCATCGTGCATCAGGTCAATCTTGAATATCTTGCTTCGGTAGTTTCAGAACGCTCTGTAGACGATAAACTGACGGCTTTTCCAGATACAGTTGTAGGCACAGATTCACATACCACCATGATCAATGGAATCGGTGTTTTGGGTTGGGGTGTCGGTGGAATCGAAGCCGAGGCTGCCATGCTCGGAGAGTCGATTGCGATGCTGCTCCCGCGTGTAGTCGGTTGCAAACTGATTGGTTCTTTGCCGGAAGGCGCTACGGCAACTGATCTTGTACTGACTGTTGTCGAGCTATTGCGAAATCATGGTGTAGTCGGCAAATTCGTGGAATTTTTCGGTGATGGACTGGATCATCTTTCGGTTTCAGATCAGGCAACGATATCCAATATGGCGCCGGAGTATGGTGCGACTTGCGGGGTGTTTCCGATTGATTCGAATACTTTGGACTATCTGCGTTTGACGGGACGTTCTGAAAGAGGAGTGGCGCTGGTTGAGGCTTATGCTCGTCATCAAGGGTTATACCGAGAACCTGGTCAAAGCGACAATGCCAGATATAACGAACTGCTAGAGCTGAACCTCGCGGAAGTCGAACCGAGCATTGCCGGTCCCAAACGCCCGCAAGACAGACTGCGGCTGCGAGATGCCAGTAGTATCGTCCGAGAAACTCTCGAGAAACTTCGAGCTGAAGATGGCGGTCAACAGTCTGTTAATATCGAAATCGACTCGCAACCTGTAGAGTTGAAAGATGGTGATATTGTCGTAGCTGCCATTACCAGCTGTACCAATACATCCAACCCAGCAGTTATTGTCGCTGCTGGATTACTTGCGAAGAAAGCCATTGATGCCGGTTTGAGCGTCAAACCCTGGGTAAAAACTTCTCTTGCTCCAGGATCACAGGTCGTGACTGAGTATCTTAGTCGTTCGGGTTTGCTTGAGCCGCTTGAGAAGCTTGGTTTTTCAATTGTCGGTTATGGATGCACGACTTGCATCGGCAACAGCGGCCCGTTGCCGGAGGAAGTTGCGAATGGCATCAAATCCGGTGATCTCATCGTGAGTTCGATCTTGTCCGGTAATCGGAACTTTGAGGGACGAATTCATTCAGCCGTAAAAATGAATTTTCTGGCATCTCCGCCGCTAGTGGTTGCCTACTCTTTAGCAGGATCAATGAATGTAGACCTGTACAATGACCCACTTGCAACCAGTTCAGAAGGAAAAGATGTATTTCTGAAAGATTTGTGGCCATCAACCAGCGAAATAAACAGCGTGATCACAAGTTTCGTTACCGATGAACTATTTCGTTCAAAATACATGGATGTATTCAGGGGCGATGACAAGTGGGCTGAAATACCAGTTGTTCAGTCAAGTCAGTACAAGTGGGATGATTCGTCAACCTATATTCGCAAAGCGCCATACTTTGAGGATATGACAAAATCTCTCTCGAGACTGGAAGACATACGAGGTGCGCGAGCGCTGGCTATTCTGGGCGACAGTGTCACAACCGACCATATCTCGCCAGCCGGAGCCATCATGCCCAGCAGTCCAGCTGGGCAGTATTTGATAGAAAGAGGCGTGCATGCTTCCAATTTCAATTCGTACGGTTCACGACGGGGCAATCATGAGATCATGGTTAGGGGGACGTTTGCTAACGTAAGACTGCGTAATGAGCTGGCGCCGGAAACCGAGGGAGGATGGACGCGCCACATGCCTTCCGGGGAGATTATGACGATTTACGATGCTTCTGTACGGTATCGACAGAATAGAACTCCGTTGATCATTGTTGCCGGTTCCGAGTATGGTTCTGGATCATCTCGCGATTGGGCTGCAAAAGGTCCACTTCTGTTAGGTGTCAAAGCCGTAATTGTAGAAAGTTATGAAAGAATTCATCGTTCCAATCTAGCTGGAATGGGCATTTTACCGTTGCAATTTCAGCCGGGAGATACTCGGCATTCACTGGAGTTGACCGGTGAAGAGGTTTTTCACATCAACGGAATTGAAAAAGGCGTAGAAAAAGTTGAAGTTGTTGCCACGCGAAATGACGGATCGCATCGCATCTTCAGAGTTATTGTACGAATCGATACGCCAAGGGAGTGGGAGTATTATCAGCACAGAGGAATACTGAGATACGTTCTTCAGCGTTTGGCGGGGCGGCCGAAGTTCAAGGCTGCCAGCTGACTACGTCAGTATTCCAGATACCGTAATCAGGCTAGCTGGTTCGGGATTTTTGCGCAGATTCCTTATGCTCGCTTAGAGTTCGACATCAAGATCATTGCGTTTCTCTTCGAGATCATCGAGTTCATATCGCTTGACGAATCTCATCATGATGAAAAACTCGAACATTAGGAAAACGAGGGTCATGCCGAGTACTCCGAACACCTTAAAATTAACCCAAATTTCTTCACGACGGGCTTCGTCCAGGTCCAATGCGAAATAGAACGCTACATAGAGATTCAGTGTTCCAATAAACAAAAAGAAGATTGCCCAATGCAGATTCAGCTTCCGCCAAACTTCTGCAGGCAATTTCACTTGTGCGCGTGTGATTACTTCAAAAACCGTGCGTTTTTTTGCGAAATGAGAGTAGAAGAGAACACTGCAAAAAATCCAGTTAACGATTGTAGTTTTCCACTTGATGAAAACAGGGTCACGCAAAATAATAGTCAGTCCACCAAACACGACAAGCAAGCAAAGAGTCACTACGTGTATAGTTTCGAATCGACGATTTTTTACCCAGAATGCGGTTAGCTGAATGAAAGATGCAACGATTGCAACGCCAGTAGCTACATAAATGTCGTACATTTTGTATGCCACAAAAAACAAAATGAGCGGAAACAGATCGTATAGCAGTTTCATATCAATTGAGTACTCTGTAGATTTGGTGCCGGGAGAGAGACTCGAACTCTCACGGTGTTACCACCACCGGATTTTGAGTCCGGCGCGTCTGCCAATTTCGCCATCCCGGCTACCAGAAAGATGGTCAGCGCTAATTGTACAACAGCCTGATTCCGGTGCTTGCTTACTTTCAAGTGGAAATAGGCTAGGTAATTGTACGAGTTAGCTACCCTTCGACCTGTTGACTCTACATGATATTCCGAAACTTATTTTCGCTGGAAAACAGGCCGTTACATAAAAGGGTGCTGAAACTCACTTGGCCGGTCATTATTGCAAATCTGAGTCTGCCGCTTGCCGGTGCGGTTGACACAGCAGTCGTTGGGCATCTACCGAATCCTGCCTATATTGGCGCAGTCGCACTCGGTGCGTTAATTTTCAGTTCTGTTTATTGGCTGGTTGGTTTCTTGCGCATGGGAACAACCGGTTTTGTTGCGCAAAGCCTCGGAGCGAATGACAGCTCGGAGGTTGTAGCTGCGTTTGTTCGTGGGCTGGGCATTGCAGCAGCTGCAGGGATTTTGTTTGTCCTGTTCCAGTACCCAATAGGAGCCACTATTTTCTGGTTTTTTAAAGCATCGGAACAGGTGGAACAGTTCGCATTGGACTATTACCAGATTCGAGTCTGGGGTGCAGTATTCGCTATGTTTAACCTTGTTGTTCTGGGGTTGCTGTTTGGCATGCAGCGCATGCGAACTGCACTTGCTTTACAGTTACTGCTGAACGGCCTGAACATCGTTCTGGATCTGCTGTTCGTGCTGGTTTTCAAATGGTCAGTAGCTGGTGTTGCTACTGCGACTGTAATCAGCGAAGTTGTCGCTGCTACCACAGGTCTTTGGTTCTGTTTTAACTATCTCGATTTCAGAAAATTTGCTTTGAGGCATATTCAGATATTCCACCGAGAGAAGTTAAAGAAACTTGCGGAAGTTAATGTCAATATTCTGATCAGGACCTTGTGTCTGGAGTCCGTGTTCATTTACTTTATGTGGGTAAGCGCAAGCCTCGGGGATGTCGTACTGGCAGCCAATGCCATTCTGATGCACTTGCTGCAATTTTTGGCATTTGGACTAGACGGATTTGCACATGCCGCTGAAGCTCTGGTCGGTACAGCTTATGGAGCAAAAGACAGAGTGAGATTACACAACACGGTGCTGGTCACGCTTTTTTGGTCTTGTATCGTCGCGGTTTGCTTTTGTCTAGTCTATTGGCTAGGAGGAACTTTGGTTGTGAATTTGCTGACAAGTATCGACAGCGTACGACAGGTTGCGGATGATTATCTGTTCTGGCTTGTAATTGCTCCGGCGGTCTGTGTTTGGCCGTTTCTATTTGACGGTGTATACATCGGCATGACAAAAACAGTAGAAATGAGAAACTGCATGCTGATTTCCATGGCATCGTTCTTCATCGTTGCGCACATAAGTGCCACAGCATTTGGCAATCACGGCCTGTGGATTGGAATATTGGCGTTCATGGCAATTCGCGGATTGACAATGGGACTGTGGTATCACCGAATTGAAGCCAAAGTCGGTTTGGCTTCATAATATGCTGAATAATTGCCAGAATCTTAATTGAGGAATACGCTATGGATCACACACCCTTGGTATCTGCTCGTGAAGCTTTGTCTTGGCTAGGAGAGCCAGACGTCAGGTTTGTCGACGTAACTTGGTTTATGCCGAACGTGCCGAGCAGTGCCCATGATGCCTACGAGATGGAGCATATTCCGGGGGCATCCTACTTCGACATTGACAAAATTTCGGATGCCTCAATTGATCTGCCTCATATGTATCCATCGCTCGGTAAATTTGAATATTGCATAGGTAAACTGGGAATTTCTGAATCCGATCGCGTAGTGGTATATGATCGATCGAAATTCGTTGCCTCAGCACGTGCTTGGTGGATGTTCCATTCATTCGGACACAAGCATGTCAGAGTACTGGACGGTGGACTTTCAGCATGGAAGAAAGCCGGTGGCTCCATAGAAGAAAGAATTCCTGAAATCAATTCCAAATCTTATTTCGGAAAACCTGCGGGTGATGCAGTTATTGTTCGTGAAGAAGTAGTCGCTAATCTGTCCAATCCATCCGTGTCGATTGTTGACGCCCGCTCAGCAGGCCGATTCAGTGGGGCCGAGCCGGAGCCTCGTCCGGGGCTTCGAGGCGGACATATTCCGGGTAGTGCTCATTTGTACTACGGCGATGTAATGGATTCAGATGGTTTGATGAAGAGCCCTGAGCAAATCCTTTCTTTACTCGAATCCATTTCCGTAGATTCGGATACACAGATTGTAACGACATGTGGTTCCGGTGTGACAGCAGCCATTCTTTTGCTGGCAATATATCAGGTGCGTCAGCATGACTTGCGGTTGTACGATGGATCATGGACGGAATGGGCGCTTCATCCGGACAGTCCGATTTAATGGATATGGCTTGAGCTGAATTCTATTGGACCGCGTCGATATCTCGCAGTTTGGATTCTATCTGCCTGCGAGTCAGATTGCTCAATATCCTGCGAAGGAGAGAACTCAAAGCCGCTTGCTGGTTACAAGCCATTCCAAGCAGGATACCTACGAGATATTATTCTCTGATCTCCTGAAGGTTCTACGACCTGGTGACCTGCTGGTATGCAATGACAGCAGAGTGATTCCGGCACGACTGGAAGGGCGAAAACCTACGGGCGGTCGAGTTGAAATTCTGCTTGAGAGAATTGTAGATGACAGTTGTTTCTGGGCGCAAATGAAAGCCCGAAGACCTCTGAAGATTGGCAATTCTGTCACAGTTGGGGAAGAGTTCAAATTGACGGTCCGCGCTAGAAACCAAGACTTTTTTGTTCTTGGCATAGAAAACGGTGCTAGTGCTGAATCTATGTTTGACAAGTATGGCGCGGTACCTCTGCCGCCCTATATAGATAGAGCGGTGGAAGAAGAGGATTGCGAACGATATCAGACAGTGTATGCCAGAACTGCCGGCTCAGTAGCAGCTCCCACAGCTGGTTTACATTTCAGCAAAGAGCTATTGCAAGAATTGAATGAATGTGGAGTCGACATTGCGTACATTACTCTTCATATTGGAGCCGGTACTTTCTCACCCATACGAAATAGTGACATTGACAAGCAGGTTTTACATTGGGAACAATACGAATTTTCCGAATCTGCCTGCGACGCTATAGAGCGTGCGAGAGAACAGGGCGGACGCATCATTGCCGTAGGAACAACGGTGGTTCGAGTGCTGGAATCGATAACGGCTGAATATGGTGGACTGAAGCCTGTAGTTGGGCAAACAAATTTATTCATCAAACCCGGGTATCGTTTCAGAACTGTAGATGCCATGATCACCAACTTCCATCTTCCCCGTTCTACGTTGCTGATGCTCGTTTGCGCGTTTGGCGACATCGAAAGGGTTTTGGATGCTTACCGCTATGCTGTTGCCCAAGGGTTTCGATTCTATAGCTATGGAGATGCGATGTTTATTGAGCGTGGCGAGTGGAAATTTAGTTGATTTGAAGTGCAATGACAATCTTAATGCCGTCATTTTTTACGGTCTACACCATTGTTTTACGGTCTGCGCTATTGATAGAGTATTCTTGTGCACGTTTTCTACAAGCTGAAAATGCACGTTCAATCGATTTCGAATTTTGTTAGAACCTATACGGAGAATGAATTGTGAATAGAGATCCAAACTGTATTTTCTGTAAAATCGTTGCCGGAGAGTTGCCGAGTATTCAAGTATATGAAGATGACCATAGTCTGGTATTCATGGATATCAATCCAGTCGCGAAGGGTCATGCACTTGTCATCCCCAAACAACATTGGCAAAATTTATACGAAATGCCGGATAAGCACTTGGGCTATGTTGTGGCAACTGCTAAATACGTAGCAGCTGCAGTAAGAAAAACGTTGAATCCGGATGGTGTCAGTCTTACGCAAGCCAACGGCAAGGGAGCCGCACAATCGGTACTGCACTTTCATTTTCACATCGTACCGCGTACGATGGAAGATGATCTCAAGATCAACTGGGAGCTGCAGCCAGGCAATATGGATGAAATTCAATCAATCGCGGACCAAATTCAAGAAAATCTTGGCTAGTGCGAACCGGCACAGTCTTTTCAACTCTGATTTTTCTAATATCAGGCAAATTCACGGTTTACATCAGCAAATTTCGTTGTATATTTTTGTTACGAAATTGGACATCAAGCCATTTTGATATCCAACTAATTTTTTGAATGCTCGTATTTTGCTGTAAACTGTTTGCTTTGCGTAAATATTCTGCGGTAAAGAATTTACTGTAAAAAAATCTGTAACACTACTTGTAATAATGAAACTAGATTCCAAGCTAGACACCTTTCCGAAGCTTCTTCTCAATCGAAAGAATTTGAGTCCGAGTCGTCCTGCGATGCGGGAAAAGGACTTTGGAATCTGGCAGACATGGACTTGGGAACAAGTGGCAAATGAAGTTCGAAGTGTCGCATGCGGGCTAGCTGCTGCCGGCTTTCGAAGAGGAGATAAACTTGCCATCGTGGGCGATAATCGGCCTCGGCTTTATTGGGGCATAGCTGCAGCTCAGTGTCTCGGCGGAATTCCTGTCCCTCTATATCAGGATTCCGTAGCCGAGGAAATGGAATATGTCATCAATCATGCAGATGTGAGGTTTGCGCTGGTTGAGGATCAGGAACAAGTCGACAAGTTACTCGAAATCTCTGAAAAATGCCCGAAGCTGGAACAGATCTATTACGATGACCCACGGGGGCTTAAACATTACACGCCTCAAAATTTGCATGAATATAAGAATCTGATTGCCGAAGGCGATGCATTCGATACAAGAAACCCGGAATTTTTTGAGAGTGAGTTGCAAAAGGGGTCCAGTCGCGATATTTCCGTCATTCTCTATACGTCCGGGACCACGGGTTTCCCCAAAGGTGTAATTCTTACCTATCGGAACATACTGACTACCGTCTTGAATTCTATTGAATTTGACAAACTCACCGAAAAAGAAGAGTGTCTGGCTTATCTACCGATGGCATGGGTCGGAGACCACATTTTTTCCTATGCGCAATCTTATGTTTCAGGATTTTGCGTCAGTTGCCCGGAGAGTGGCGCTACAGTAATGCATGATATGCAGGAAATCGGGCCAACCTATTTCTTCAGTCCGCCTAGAATCTTTGAAAACATTTTGACAACCGTACTGGTACGGATGGAAGACGCCACTTGGATCAAGCGCAAAATGTTTGATTACTTCATGGGCGTCGCCAGGCGATGTGGCATACGCATACTCGAGAAGGAATCGGTTGGGTTGGTAGACCGAATTCTCTACCTGATCGGCAATTTTCTGGTTTATGGCCCGCTCAAGAACACAATGGGATTCAGTCGGATGCGACTCGCTTATACCGCCGGTGAAGCAATCGGCCCTGAGATATTCGAATTTTTCCGCTCACTAGGCATCAATGTCAAGCAGCTCTATGGTCAGACCGAGGCATCGGTCTACATTACGGTGCAGGCCGATAATGATGTAAAGCCAGATACCTGCGGACCGCCGTTTCCTGACGTGGACGTCAAGATTTCCGATTCTGGCGAGATCATGTACAAAAGCCCGGGTGTATTTCACAGTTATTACAAGAATCCGGAAGCGACTCTGTCCACAAGAACTGGCGATGGCTGGGTTTTTACCGGTGATGCTGGCTATTTCGACAACGATGGGCATCTGAAAATCATTGATCGCGTGAAAGATGTCGGAAAACTGAACAACGGCACACTGTTTGCCCCCAAGTTTCTGGAAAACAAACTCAAATTTTTCCCACAAATTCGCGAAGTGGTCACCTTTGGAGATCAGAAGGATTACGTCAGTGCCTTTATCAATATTGACCTCGATGCCGTCAGCAACTGGGCAGAACGTCACAGTGTCTCTTATGCCAGCTATCAGGAGCTGGCGGGTAATGAGCAGGTGTACGAAATGATCCGTAAATGCATTGAAAAAACCAATCAGGATTTGTCCAGCGATAGCGAAATTTCCGGCTCCCAGATCAAGAAATTTCTGATCCTGCATAAAGAGCTTGATGCCGACGATGGCGAATTGACTCGGACCCGTAAAGTGCGTCGCAGAATCATTTCGGAACGGTTCAGCAGCCTGATTGATGCTCTTTATTCAGATTCTAATCGTGGTCACATTGAGAACGTCGTAACCTTCGAGGATGGACGCAAGGGCACCATGTCGGCAGACCTGGAAATTCAGGATGTTCAGATTTTTGATCACATGAAAATGGCAAGTTAGAAGTGTCAAGCATGGATACCGCAGCACCACAGTCCAGTCAAGATAACGAAACTCAGCGTTCTCGAGTATTTACCGACTTGATTCTGGAAGTCGAAGGAATCTACGTCAGCTTCGGCGGTGTCAAAGCACTGCAGAATGTCGGATTTTCTGTATACAATCACGAGATTTTTTCCATCATTGGTCCCAACGGAGCAGGTAAAACCTCGATGCTGAACGTGATTAGCGGATTTTACAAGGCAAGTGCGGGTACGATTTCCTTTCAGGGGAAAGATCGAACAAACGCTTCACCGGATAAAGTTGCCAGAATAGGTTTCGCCCGAACGTTCCAGAACATCGCTTTGTTCAAAGGCATGTCAACGTTGGACAATATCATGACTGGGCGAATCATCAAGATCAAACACAATTTTCTCAAGGAAGCATTCTACTATCCGGCACAGAAGCAGGAAAATGAACATCGCGAGTTTGTCGAAGGGATTATTGATTTCCTTGAAATTCAGGAAATTCGAAAAACACCGGTCGGAAAACTGCCTTACGGACTGCAGAAACGGGTTGAGCTTGGAAGAGCTTTGGCAATGGAACCGACAATCCTGCTACTGGACGAACCCATGGCAGGTATGAATCTTGAAGAAAAAGAAGACATGGCAAGATTCGTTCTGGATGTGAATGACGAGTTTGGTACCACCGTCGTGTTGATTGAGCATGACATGAGTGTAGTCATGGATATATCCGATCATGTTGTCGTACTCGATCATGGTGAAAGAATCGCTTATGGCGTGCCGGACGAGGTGCGCACCAATAAAGACGTAATACGAGCATACCTCGGCGAACATTAAGAGTGTGAATCAGTATGGCATTAGAAGATTTTGTATTTTTTCTCGAAGTTCTGGTCGGTGGCCTTCTGTCAGGCATCATGTATTCCTTGGTGGCGTTGGGATTGGTGCTGATATTCAAGGCGTCATCGATATTCAATTTCGCACAAGGTGCGCTTGTTCTGTTCGGAGCACTAACCTTTGTACTGCTTACTGAAGTTGCATCGGATTTCTGGATGTGGACCGGCGGGCTCTCGATCGGTCTAGCGGGTGCCGCAGCAGTTATTCTGTTGCTCTCGAAGTTGAAGATTGAGGGCAGCGCAGTTAATAAATTCTCAGATCGGTACTTAGGGCGAATACCGCTGTTTGTTGCTGCCGTACTGCTGGTCGTGTGCGCCATGTTCGTAGATGGCGGACAGAATATGTGGCGTGGTATTTTCGTTACATTGCTGATTTTCTTGATGATGACAACTGCAACACGCTCGCCTAAGTGGGCGATTGGAGTTTTGCTCGGACTTGCAGTGATCTCGCTGGTTACGGATGGAGCGATTGCCTATCGGTCCTTTGCCGTTACGCTGGTGATCGTAATTGGATTGGCAATTGCGATTGAAAGAATTGTGCTGCGGCCTATGGTCAATCAGGAACCGATCATCCTTTTCATGGCGACAATCGGGTTGAACTATGTAATCGAAGGCATAGCACAAGGTGTCTGGGATGCAGATGTGCATGCACTGGATATTGGAATTCCCGATATTCCATACGAATTTTACGGTGTATATCTCAGCCAGTTCGATCTTTATGCGGCATTGATTGCTGCGGCTTTGGTGACAGTACTTGCAATTTTCTTCCAGAAAACCCGAGTCGGAAGAGCGCTTCGCGCAGTTGCCGATGATCATCAGGCCGCATTGAGCGTAGGCATACCCCTAAAGAACATTTGGGCAGTTGTGTGGGCAGCTGCCGGAATCGTAGCCCTGGTCGCAGGACTGATGTGGGGCTCCAAGCTTGGTGTTCAGTTCAGTATTTCACTGCTTGCATTCAAAGCACTTCCAGTCATCATTATCGGTGGGTTCACTTCCATTCCGGGAGCCATACTTGGAGGCCTGATTGTTGGAGCAACTGAAAAGTTGTTTGAAGTTTTTGTCGGTATTCCGTTCTTGGGAGGCGGTACGGAAAATTGGACGCCGTACATGTTGGGGATGATTTTTCTAATGTTTCGCCCACAAGGTTTGTTTGGCGAAAAAATTATTGAACGAGTCTAGGGGCTTAATCCATGATTTATAGGGAAGTCGGACAGTACAAATCAAGTTATCGTGCTGATCAGGCGATATTTCCAATCACCAATGATCGATTTGGCATCATGGTGATTCTGCTCATTGCGTATATCTGGCCGCCGTTGTCGGGCAGCCAGTACATCATGGGGCCGATTCTTACCCAGTTGCTGGTATTCGGACTGGCTGCTCTCGGTCTCAACCTGCTTACAGGTTATGCAGGGCAATTATCTCTCGGTTCTGGGGGATTTATGGCAGTCGGAGCATTCGGATGCTACAACCTCGTTTTGCGTCTGCCTGAAATTCCACTGATCTTCGACTTTATTCTCGCGGGTTTGATGGCGGCTGTAGTCGGAGTCCTGTTCGGTATCCCTTCGCTAAGAATCAAAGGCTTCTATCTCGCAGTTGCGACACTGGCTTCGCAGTTCTTTTTGTTGTGGATTTTTGACCATGTTGGCTGGTTTACAAATTACGACGCAGCCGGCGTAGCTTCAGCACCAACTTCGACTTTGTTCGGAGCACTTGCAGAAGAAGGTAGAGCGCTAGACTTTCTCTCACCAATAAATGTGCTCGTATCGGGTCCAAATGCTACCTCAGAAGCGAAATATCTGGTCACTCTCACTGTAGTGGTTATTCTTGCTTTGCTAGCGAAGAATTTGGTACGGGGCATGACCGGTCGCGCCTGGATGGCCATTCGAGATTTCGACATTGCCGCTGAAATCATCGGCATACGCCCGCTTCGCACCAAACTTTTGGCTTTTGCCATCAGCTCATTCTACTGCGGAGTTGCCGGTGCGTTGTATGTATTTACTTATGTCGGCAATGCAGATACGGAAGCATTCGACCTGATTCGTTCATTCACAATTTTGTTCATGATCATCATTGGTGGGCTGGGTTCAATCATGGGATCATTTCTAGGAGCGGCGTTCATCGTACTGTTGCCACCGTTTCTGAACATTCTGGCTTCGAATTTGGGAGAGGGAACATTGTCTGGGTCAACACTCGCGAATCTGGAGCTGATCATATATGGTGGCTCGATCATTTTCTTACTCGCGATTGAACCTCTGGGATTTGCCCGGATGTGGCAAATCTCGAAGGAAAAACTGCGGCAGTGGCCTTTTCCGTATTGATTTACTTTATCGCACTGCTTGAAGCATAACTGAATTAACATTCATGAAGTTGCAGTGTTAACATATTCACTTATATTAATTAACGAGTATTAACCACAATTGAGGACGACAACTATGAAAATTAAATCTATGGTACTGTCGCTAGTCGCTACAGTAATCGCAGTGGTTCCTTTTTCGGTATCTCAAGCACAGGATATGGAGCAGTTCATTCCGGCGCTTATCTATCGAACGGGGCCCTACGCTGCTGGCGGATCGGGATTCTTTGGAGGTATGTTAGACTACTTTGCTCTACTGAATCTGCGTGATGGCGGTGTAAACGGTGTAAAGTTGGTTTGGGAAGAGTGCGAGACTGCTTACAATTCTGATCGCGGTGTTGAGTGCTACGAACGACTGAAAAATCAGGGTGAACATGGTGCGACTGTTGTGCATCCTTTGAGCACCGGTATTACCTATCGTTTGATCGAACGTGCAACGGCTGACAAGATTCCACTCATTTCAATGGGATATGGCAGAACCGATGCAACGAACGGAAAAGTATTCCCCTGGGTATTTCCGTTGATCACCAATTACTGGAGTCAGAATACTGCAAAAATCAAGTACATCGGCATGCAGGAAGGCGGAATGGAAAACCTTAGTGGCAAGAAAATCGCCAATCTATACCATGAAAGCAGTTATGGAAAGGAAACGATACGCATATTAGATGTGCAGGCTGAAAAATACGGATTTGAGGTCAGGCACTATCCAGTTGCCCATCCGGGTCTTGACCAGAAAGCGGCTTGGCTTGAGATTGCTCGACGCTACAAACCTGACTGGACCATTCTGAGAGGCTGGGGTGTAATGAACCCGACGGCGCTCAAGGAAGCGGCACGTGTGGGCTTTCCGGCGAATCGAATTGTCGGCGTTTGGTGGAGTGGTGCTGAAGAGGACGTAATTCCAGCGGGCAAAGCAGCAGTCGACTATGTCGCCGCCGGTTTTCATCCATCTGGTGCCGATTTTCCGGTCGTGCAGGCAATGCTTGATGTCGTTCATGGTGCAGGTCAAGGAAATCTCTCACCGCAACGTGTTGGCACGATTTACTACAACCGCGGGCTTGTAGCAGGCATCGTGACCGTTGAAGCAATCCGAACCGCACAAGCGAAGTTCGGCAATAAAGTGTTGAGCGGTGAAGAAATGCGTTGGGGACTTGAAAACCTGAACATCACAGCCGATCGAATCAAAGAAATCGGTGCGGATAATATGATGGCACCTCTGACGATTACCTGTGCTGATCACGAAGGCGGCGGCCCGGTGAAGTTCAATCGTTGGGACGGATCCAAATGGGTTGAGATTACAGACTGGATCGAAACCGACAAGTCCTTGGTAGACCCGCTGATCATGGAATCTTCCATGAAATATGCCGAAGAGAAAGGCATTACACCTCGCTCCGGCATGGATATGGGTTCAGACTGCGGTTAATCTGAAAGCTAACGCAATTCAATTTTCATGAAGGAGACAGTGCAGAGCGCATCCGATAAAGATGCGCTGATTTCCGTAAATAACATTGAAGTCATTTACGATCGAGTCATTCTCGTTCTGAAAGGCGTATCTCTTGAAGTACCCGAGAAGGGCATTATTGCCCTTCTCGGGGCTAATGGCGCCGGCAAGACAACAACTCTCAAGGCGATCTCGAACCTGCTTCGCGCCGAGCGCGGGGAAGTCACAAAAGGGTCTATTATTTACCGTGGAGAGAGAGTCGATGCAATGACGCCTTCAGATCTTGTGGTGCGTGGAGTCACACAGGTAATGGAAGGCCGACACTGCTTCGAACATCTGACCGTAGAAGAGAATCTGCTAACAGGAGCTTACACCCGCAGAGACGGTCGAAGCGCAATTCAGGCCGATCTGGAACTGGTGTATGAATATTTTCCAAGACTGAAGGTACGGCGCCGCGGGCAGGCTGGGTATATATCCGGTGGTGAACAGCAGATGGTCGCAGTCGGACGCGCACTGATGGCGAAACCGACGGTGATTCTGCTAGATGAACCATCAATGGGGCTGGCACCGACGCTGGTCGAAGAAATATTTGAAATCATCAAACGACTGAACGAAAAGGAACAAGTAACCATTCTCTTGGCGGAGCAGAACACCAACATGGCACTTCGCTATTCCCAGTATGGCTATATCCTCGAAAGCGGCAGGGTAGTCATGGATGGAGATGCATCGGAACTGTTACAGAACGAAGACGTTAAAGAGTTTTATCTTGGCGTAAGCGGCGACAAACGAAAAAACTTCAGAAATGTGAAGCATTATCGCCGGCGCAAGCGCTGGCTGGCTTAGATCAGGCTGCCAACTGCGGAACAACTAAATTCTTTGGCGGAAACAGCCGCCGAACACCTACCCCTCGATGCGTAACCCATAAGGACGAGCATGAGCACACAGTATTACGATTCCCTTGAAGTTCGCGAACCGGAACTACGAGAGCAAGAGTTGCTTTCGGCACTTCCCACCCATCTTGAGCGAGCTGCTGCAAAGGCGCCTTTTATTCGAGAACAGCTGGCAGGCAAAGATGCCAATTCCATAAATTCACGCGCTGCACTGGCCGAGTTGCCGGTTGTGCGCAAATCCGAACTAGTTGACCTGCAGAAAGAATCCCCACCATTTGGCGGTATGACGGCTTTCGAGCCGAATTCGCTGTTGCGAATATTTGCATCACCCGGCCCAATTTTCGAGCCGGAAACAAAACGTAGTAACAGCTGGCGAATGGCGCGTGCTTTGTTTGCAGCTGGAATACGGTCTGGAATGCTTGTTCACAATACATTTTCTTACCATTTTTCTCCTGCGGGAATGATGATGGAGAGTGGTGCTGGTGAACTGGGTTGCGTAGTGTTTCCTGCGGGAGTCGGTCAGACTGAGCTGCAGGTTCAGTCCATTGAACGTCTGCAGCCGCAGGCTTATACCGGTACTCCTTCCTTTCTGAAAATAATCCTCGAGGCAGCATCGGCTAGTGGAGTTGATGTTTCGTCGCTCAAAGTCGGACTGGTTTCAGGCGAGGCGTTGCCGCCGTCACTTAGAGCGGAACTGGATGGTCATGGTGTTTACGTGAAGCAGGCCTATGCAACAGCGGACATCGGACTGATTGCCTATGAATCAGAAGCCATGGAGGGGTTGATTCTGGATGAAGGTGTTATCGTCGAAATCGTTCGCCCCGGCACCGGCGATCCTGTGCCTGAAGGTGAAGTCGGTGAAGTTGTCGTAACGGTATTCAATCCCGATTACCCTCTGGTACGATTCGGCACCGGCGACATGTCAGCAGCAATGTCGGGACAGAGTCCCTGCGGACGAACCAACACCCGAATCAAGGGATGGATGGGTCGAGCAGATCAGACAACAAAAGTGCGAGGCATGTTCGTCCATCCTTCGCAAATTGCCCAGATCGTTAATCGATTCCCGGAAATTAGCAAAGCACGTCTAGTTGTTACCAGTGAAGGTCATCAGGATCAAATGCAATTGTGTTGTGAAGTTTCAGAGCAGTCGGATGAACTAGTTCAAAAAATTGCGGTTTGTGCACGGGAAGTATGCAAGCTCAGAGCAGATGTTATCCTGGAAAATCCGGGCACTTTGGCCAATGACGGAATCGTAATTGAAGATGCTCGCAGCTACGACTGACTGATCTCACTCTTCTTGAATCTGTTCAAAGCAGGTGCGAGTTGAAATCGAAACCGCCAAAATCTAAAACAGCCTCATTGCGCACTATAGCAATGCCAGCGTATGCGAATCCGAGCGGAGACATATTCGGCGGCTGGATCATGGCGCAGATGGATATTGCAGGCGGAATTCATGCTTATGATATTGCCAAGGGCCGTGTCGCGACTGTTGCAGTTGATGCGATGAGTTTTCACTTGCCGGTTTATATCGGGGATGTTGTAAGCTGTTACTGTTCAACAACTAGAATCGGTAATACTTCTATTGCCGTTCTTGTGGAGACGTGGGTCAGGCGTCGTACGTCAGGAGCAGTTGAAAAGGTAACCGAAGGTCTATTTACATTTGTTGCTATTGATCAGGATGGCAAACCTCGCGGCGTGCCCAGAGATTCTAATGACTAGCGTGACGTCTGATCCAGCCAGCTTGATTGCGCAGATTTCAAAGAAGGGTCTGCCGCCAGTCCATAAGTGGAATCCGGAACTGTGCGGCGATATTGACATACGTATCGCCCGGGATGGAACTTGGTTCTATATGGGTTCGCCTATCGGCAGAAAGAGACTGGTCCGGCTGTTTTCCACGGTGCTTCGCAAAGATGACGATGGTGAACACTATCTTGTCACTCCGGTTGAAAAGTTGCGCATTGAAGTTGAGGATGCGCCCTTTGTGGTGGTGCAAGTGGAAGAAGAAGGAAAGGGGCAGGAGCAGAAATTGTATTTTCGAACCCGAACCGATGACATCGTATTGGCGGATCAAGATCATCGAATTTGGGTCGAGTATGCGGAGGATGACGAACCGTCGCCATATCTGAATGTTCGCAGCGGACTTCGAGGATTGCTGGCGAGAAATGTATATTACCAGTTAGTTGAACTCGGTACAGAAATGCAAACCGATGACGGCAGGATGTTCGGCGTATGGAGTGCGGGAGAATTTTTTGCCTTGGGGTCAATAGACTGACAGTCAGAGCATTGCGGAATTCATGATTACAGATGATATACAGTCGTTGCGGCGGATTCTTAAACAGAATAAGACGATCGCCGTAGTCGGGTTATCGGCACGGTGGTATCGGCCGAGTTTCTTTGCTGCAAAATACCTGCAGGATTACGGATATCGAATCATCCCCGTTAACCCGAACTATGAAGAAGTATTGGGCGAAACGTGTTATCCAACGATTGAGGATATTCCAGAACAGGTAGATGTCGTAGATGTTTTTCAACGCTCTGAGTTTGTGTTGCCGATTGCAGAATCCGCAGTAAAAATAGGTGCCCTTGTGTTGTGGATGCAACTTGGAATCTATAACGAGAAAGCCGTTGCAATCGCGCATGAAGCAGGCATGGATGTGGTTGTCAATCGCTGCATGAAGATTGAACATGCCAGACTGTTTGGCGGGCTCAATTTTATCGGGGTGGACACCAAAGTAATTTCATCCCAGCGCCCTCGGTGGAGCAATTGATCAAAAGTTATGCCTGATCGAGAATTTGGTATAGAGACCTTGTGTTTGCACGCGGGACAGATGCCTGATGCTGTAACCGGCTCGCGCGCGCCTCCCATCTATCAGACGGCTGCATATGTATTCGACTCTGCCGACCACGCTGCGAGTCTGTTCAATTTGCAGACTTTTGGAAACATCTACTCGCGCCTGATGAATCCCACAAATGCGGTTTTTGAGCAACGTATGGCAGCTTTGGAAGGAGGCCGAGCCGCGGTTGCGGTATCTTCTGGCATGGCTGCGCAAATGGTTGCACTGTTGACGATATTGGAAGCCGGTGATGAAATCGTATCATCGAACTCGCTCTATGGTGGTACGCATACACAGTTTGGATTCAGCTTCAAGAAGCTAGGCATTAAGGCAAAGTTCGTTGACAGCGACGATCCTCAGAACTTTGCAAGAGCGATTTCGCCCAACACCAAATGCATTTATGCGGAATCCATTGGCAATCCTGCCAATAACGTGGTTGATTTTGAAGCAGTTTCCGAAATTGCCCGGGACAGTGGCTTACCATTTGTCGTTGACAATACGTTCGCAACTCCGTACCTGTGCCGTCCGTTTGACTATGGTGCAGACATTGTTGTCCATTCGGCTACCAAATTCATATGTGGACATGGCACATCTATAGGCGGGGTTTTGGTGGAATCAGGAAAATTTCCGTGGGATAACGGCAATTTCCCGGCGATGATGGAGCCTTCCGATGGTTATCACGGAATTCGCTTCTATGAAACTTTCGGCGATTTCGGGTACACCATGAAAGCGCGTTGTGAAATTCTGCGCACATTTGGTCCGACTCTGAGTCCATTCAATGCTTTTCTGTTCCTGCAAGGCGTGGAGACGCTTCCGGTGCGAATGGATCGACACTGCAGCAATGCGATGGCAGTAGCCCGGTTTTTAGAAGATCATTCTACGATTGAATGGGTGAACTACCCGGGACTTGAATCCAGCCCATACTATGATCTTGCGAACAAATATTTACTGAAGGGAGCTGGAGGAATTATGAGTTTTGGCATCAAGGGCGGAACCGAGGCATGCGTAAAATTTATTGAATCTGTTCAGTTCCTGAGTCATTTGGCAAACGTTGGTGATGCCAAAACACTGGTTGTTCACCCAGCATCAACGACGCATAGACAGATGAATGAGGAGGCGCAGATTGCGGCGGGTGTACAACCCAACATGGTTCGAATATCAGTAGGGCTTGAAACCATTGAAGACATCTTGTGGGACTTGGATCAGGCTTTGACTCATTCCCAACAGTAACTTGCACCTTAGTAGATAGAAAAGGCGATTTGAGACAATGGGATGTTGTCATCATTATCATTTTATTGAGGGAAACGAGTCTGTTTTTACGGTAGATTTCAACCCCATCAAGTATGGACCGGGAGCACTGGACGAG
>JAKZRU010000115.1:0-15013 GCA_047517965.1 Gammaproteobacteria bacterium
TAAATACAGTCACTAGGGCAATCACAATAACAACTATCACTGCAATACTTGCCAGTTCAAAATCAAATGGTAAATTCATAATACTCAACAAAACAAAGTGGAACTATAAACATAATAATTAAATGTAATCAATATCTAACAAGTCAAAATTTCGGAAAGAAGAAGGTAATTGTAGTTTTTCTCCCCTTTATTTTGTCTGTTCCTTCCATTATTCGGGGCTCTCACTGGATATTGTTGTAGGTAATGAGTGTGAGGCTTGAAAAAACGCGAAATTGCAAAGAGAATGGATTGAACTGCTCTTGTATTTCGTTATTTTACTCTTACAAAAGAATTTTGACGATTTTATGTGCCTAACAGCCATTGAAAAAATAGTTGCTAACTCTGGAGAATTTTACGATACGCTTGTTGCGGAGTGGGAACCTCAGGATGCGGCATACCTGCCGAATATTGATTAATTCCGTAGCAACCACCCGGAGTGAACAAATTCTTAATCGCCTAAATCCAGCTAATGGAAACGAGTACTGAATTTTTCTTGTCTATAATTTCCACATTAAGAATGAACCGTAGAGATTCCCTCCCCATTCAAGGGTCACCTGGTACGCCATATGATGGCGCTTCATCTGGAGAAATCGCTCGCATGATGTAGTCACGGTACTGAGGTTTATAAGCCGCCCAAAGATCAAGCAATCGTCCGATTGGGTCGGCATCATCCCAGTCGACTCTAAGGTCAACTTCTGGCCATGAGTATTCACTGGCAACCAGAATAGCCGCGGAGTGCAAGGTTCCCTCCTCGCCACCAGCGTCAAGTCCGGCCTTCAGCCCGAGCAACAGTGATTCAGCCAGATGCAAGTTTGTGTCACGGTTGCTAAATGTTTCAATCATCGCTTTTGGAATAGATTCGTTCGCCAGTAGGTTTCCAGCTGCCACACATCCATTTCCAGTGAATACTGCATTCGTGCCTAACGTGTGTTTCCCCGTGTAGTGGGCGGATTGACCATTGCTATCGACCACAGTCAACTGACGGTAATCCAAATTTGATCTTGATTGCACAACCTTATCGAGGGCGTCTCTAGCGCCGTCTCCTGATTGAATCTTATCTAAAACTGCTGGGCCGAGGGATGGATCAGTGATATTTTGTGTGGCAACAGCACCGACTCCGGCACGAACCCAAGGGCAGCGGCTTCCTACTGCAATGCTCGAAGTCGTAATTGCTACCCCTACCCTGCCGCTGACTGGATCAAGAGCGGCAATAGAAAATGTCATCGCTGCACACTCTTACGTGGCAGAAGGCTGGCCCTGGACTCCAAAGAAAGAGTCATGGGAGTATGGCGTTCGCATTTCAATTTCATCACTGCGAAGACGCGCAACATGGCTTGGTTCTCCTCTCACAATTTTGCCCGTGTACTTTGATGGCAAAGCGGGTGACAGCAGTGGAAAAGCATCCGCTGAAGTGTAGTCACAGATCAGCAGACGACGCGCATTGTTGGACTGATTTGTTTGTGAACCATGCACTGTCCAAGTGTGCATGAAGCAAACATCTCCCCGAGATGCAACAATCGGAACTGCCAATTGATTAAATTCTTCGTTAAACGAAGAATCAATGGCACCGACGTACTCGCCCTTTTGATAATGGGAATAGCGTTTTTTATGAGAACCGGGAACTACGCGTAGACAGCCATTTTTTTCTGTGGCGTCGTCCAGCATCAGCAAAATCGCAAGCATGTCATCATTGGTGTGCGGATCGTAAGAATGATCCTGATGATAGTAGACTACCGTTTCCATGCCTGGCAGTTTAACATTCAGTTTACAGTGATGAAATCTGATGCTTGGACCGATCAGTTGTGCGACCATGTCAACCATGGGACTGTCCCAGAGCACTTCCTGAAAGTCTTCGGAAACATCGACAGGGTTCGCTACACGACGTAATTTAGGGGTTTCCCGCGTGTGTCTGACTTCCAGATCGAATCTTGCCTTGCCGTCTACAGTCGTACCGAAATTCGACTCGTGCTGTCGACTCAGTTCAATCCAGTAATCCACTTGATTGTCAAGTCGTTTCAGTAATTGGTCATCAATGCCCGAATGACATGTTAAATATCCAAATTCAACGAAGCGCTGAATCTGATCTTCTGAAAGTTTTGGGGTGTTTTCCATTATGTTGAACTCCAGGTTTAAATCGAGACAACTCTAATTTTCTGATTTCCTTTAATTTGCTCTATGTCAATGCCCTCAAGCCTGCCATACAATGTCCAAGGAACTTTGAATGCAACTTTGTAATATATTCTGATTGCCTGTGGTTGTACCAAAAATTTCTCATTCTGAATGCAAGGCCTCTTCATCCGAAGATTCAAGATTCAACAGACAGCCACCTAGCCCTTCAAACAATTCTTCCAGATACCTCAGGGTTACGACCAGGATGTTTTGTGATTCTTTGATTAGAATGTCGAACACCTGTTCAAGCTAATAATCATCCGAGTTAAACAAGGTGCCGCCCAGCACTACAGTGACTGGAATACCCTGCTCGACCGACAATTCTACAAATGCCATTCAGAGGGTAACTACGAACAGTTTCTGAGCATGATGCTCAATCGCTGGAAGGACTGTACGTAGCCAATTGTCATCTATGCGAGAAAATTTACTTGAAGGCAATGACACTTAATTCGAGCAATTTGGCCGATGCAGCGTCTAAAGCACAACAATGGTTGTATCTCCATATTTCTTCCTGAAAAATTCATAATCCAAATTTGATTTCATCACGATTAAGAAATCGAGAAAACACCGTCAGCAATTTAACTACAATCAAACGATTGATCGCACATCATCGTAGGAGAACGAACACATGAAAGCTTCAGACCTGTTTGTCCAATGTCTTGAAAAAGAAGGAATCGAATACATTTTCGGGGTTCCCGGAGAGGAAAACGCACATTTCATGATCTCTCTGGAAGCATCAGAAAAGATTCGCTTCATTCTCTGCCGACACGAACAGGGAGCAGCTTTCATGGCAGAGGTCTATGGACGATTGACTGGACATGTCGCAGGCTGTCTCGGCACGCTGGGACCCGGGGCAACCAACCTGATCACCGGCGTTGCTGACGGTAACATGGACCGAGCACCGATGCTGGTTCTCACTGGTCAAGGAGCTTCAACCCGACTGCACAAGGAATCCCACCAGATCATGGATGTCGTTGCCATGTACAAGCCAGTGACAAAATGGGCGCAACAAATCCATCACCCAAACAATATCCCAGAGGTGATTCGCAAGGCCATACGAACAGCAAAGGTAGAGAAACCAGGTGCAACGCTTGTTGAACTGCCGGAGGATATCGCACACATGGAGGCAACTTCCCAGCCCCTGGCACCCAAAAAACTGAGACGAGCAGTACCGGACGACAAGATTGTAGATCAAGCCTTTGAGCGCATTCGCAACGCATCCAGACCAATCATTCTTGCCGGCAATGGCTGTATCCGAAGGCGAGCCTCCCAGCAATTGCGAGTATTGTGCGAAAAAACAGGCATTGGTGTTATCAGTACATTCATGGCAAAAGGGTGTGTCGATATGGATGCCGACTACTGTCTCTATACCATCGGCTTAGGGGCTAAAGATCTAGTTGCCTGCGCTTTGGATGCTGCTGACCTCATCATCACTCTTGGATACGATATGGTGGAATACCATCCTCAATTGTGGAATCCAAACCACGACAAGAATATTCTGCATATTGATTTTCTGCCAGCTGAAATTGACGCACACTACAGTCCCGAACTTGAAGTAATCGGAGATCTTGCTCATACTTTGTGGATGCTCAACACGCGCATCGACAGCGCAGACGATCTTTCATTCAACCTCTCGCAACAGGCCGGAACTCGAAGGGAAATGGCCGCTGATTTTGCTGAATATAAAGACGATGACACCGAAGGGAAAATAAAACCGCAAAAGGTGTTATGGGATGTTAGACAGGCTATGGGAGCCGAAGATATTCTGCTGTCGGACGTCGGCGCCCACAAAATGTGGATCGCTCGACACTACCACTGTCACGAACCCAATACGTGTCTTATTCCAAACGGATTTTGTTCAATGGGATTTGCGTTGCCGGGCGCGATTGCAGCAAGCCTCGTTTACCCGGAACGACGAATACTGGCAATTTGTGGAGATGCTGGATTCTTGATGAATGTTCAGGAAATGGAAACAGCCAATCGACTGAATGTAAACATGGTAGCGATGGTTTGGGAAGACAATGCCTATGGATTGATTGCCTGGAAGCAGACAAGCCAATTTGGCAGACATACTGACCTGAGTTTCGGAAATCCGGACTGGTTGATGTTGGCCAAGTCATTTGGATGGCAAGGACATCATGTGGAAAACTCGAGGGACCTGGCATCAACTCTAGAAGCTGCATTCAACGAACAGGGCCCGAGTCTCGTAGTCGTGCCGATCGACTACGCAGAGAACTCACGTTTGACCAAGAGACTGGGGGAAATTGTTTGCCCGTTGTGATAAATGAATGCGACAAATTGTTGTCACAACCTGATCTACGCGAGCGAGAATTCGTTGGGTAAATTTTGAGTAATATTTTTCGATCGTAAATTTGTGGCTATGCACCCTGTAAGTGTTGGTAATTCCCTAATGCCAGATTCAATAGCCTGTCTGCAGTTAACGGAACTTCATTGCGGGAATGCGTGAAAGCGGTTTCAGTCCGACGTAACTGACGCCGTGTGGTATGATTTGGCACGTGAATGAAGAATCCTCATCTCAATGCAAATATCTGCGCTGCTCTAACCATCTAAGCATCAGCTGTACCACCAGGCACACTGAGGCTTTCCCAAAATTTGTTGGATAATGTAAAAATATCGTGTCAGGAATTACTGGAATACAGGGTAAAGGAGATTTATGTCTGATGCTGGTCTGATAGCTAAATTAATCACTGAAGATTTCTATCAAGAGCAGCTTGACCTGTCTGCAAGAAAAAACGCGCCGCCAAGCAATACTTGGTCCGCGATGCCAGAAGTCGAATGCGTCGGGTATTTACGCGATTGCGGCGTGTCCGAGCGAATGATCCGTCTCTATATCACTTTCATAGCGGCCATGGACTATTCGCGTGACTCGAAACAACTTTGGTGGGCCGGAGTTGAACTATTTGTAGAACATCCGGATCTTTTTGACCCGATCAAATTGAGTCAAGGCTCGTTCGAGATGCTTTCAGAGAAACTGAAAGAGAAAAAAGTCAGCCAGCGTCATACGAGGGATTCAGACGCATGGTGCGACATTGCCTGCACACTGTTGACTGAGCCTCAATTCCCCGTAAACCAGACGATTGAGAGCGGTATCGGAGATGCCAAGAAGTTACTGCATGATGTAACATCCCTCGGTACTACTGGCAGAGTCCGTTTTCCATTGCTTCGTGGTCCGAAAATCAGTACGATGTGGATACGCATGCTTGCCGAGCCTGGTCAAGCCAATATAAGACATATCGAATCGATTCCCGTCGCGGTTGATACGCATGTCTGTCGGGCTACCTCCTATCTGGGTGTCACAAATAAGCAATCTCTTACGCCTGAGAAAGACAGAAAACTGATCCAAAGTGTATGGCACAGTGCTGTCGCAACGACCAACATTGGAGGACCTGAGAGGATCAGCGGTTCGTGTGCCGCACTTGATCCAGCTTTATGGTTCTATGGCAAACACGGATGCAGCCAATGTCAGACGGTGGGGTACAAGGTGCGTATCGGTCGCGCTTGCACTTACTGTCAAATTTAGCATTGCACCCTGCTGTGTCCTACCCCAATGAAATCCATTCAACGAATTCGGGCAGTCAAGGTCTGCTGTATGTATCAATGGCATGGCAGTTGCAGAATATCCTTGAACTGAAAGATCCTGGTTCGTAACAAATTTACGCAACCTTATAAATTGATCCAATAAGTGGCTACTTTTTGACCAGATGTTCCAGTAGCCACGGCATCAGTTCAACTAAATTACAGGGGCGGGTTCGATAGACCAGTTGTTATTCGATCAACATACTCCAGGCATAAGCCCAAGCACTCGATAAACCCGGCAAGAAAACATGTAAGTGACGTTTGTAGCTCTGGCAAAAGTTTGCGACTACAAAGTTGACGTCGAAATTTTATCGAATGAAAGCACTCGGGACATTTCACCGAATTCACTGATTTCCTTGTCAAGTAACGGGCGAATTGCTTCCGGCGTTCACTCGCGACCTGTCACGTCAGTGCCCCCGGTAATCAAAACGATCTGAATCTGCGGGTCAACAATCCACTGGCACAGTTTCGCTCATACTTTGATGGATGTCATCGGGAACGATTTATTTGGTGGCACAGCAGTGCCCTGCCTCTTCAATTCATTTGACTAGCAGACTGCCCGACTTGTCGTTTACTTCCGTACGGGAATCAGAGATTGTATTACCAGCACTTACAGAGAGCACAGTTAAAATTGTCGGAGAAATCACCCGAGGTTTCTTGACAGCTCCCGGGCTGTTTCAACACCTGACAGATGAGCGCCTCCTACGGTTGCCCATAACGAACGGTGGCATGCCTCGCCAGCAAAATAGACGCGACCGCCTACTTGTTCACGCAATTTTTGACGCATCTTGTATGAACCTGGATTGGCAGAAGCGTACGAACCACGCGTCCAGCGATTCAATCCCCAAGAAGTTGCCACACCCTTAACAAATGCTCGATCGACTTCATTACCGAGTAGACTGCGTAACTGACTCAATGCATAGTCAATTCGATAATGTTCAGTTTCTCGCATTAGTTGACGAGCCCATTCACCTCCAACATCACAGTAGGCAAGGCCGCTGCCAGATGCATTGCTTAGTGTGCCAAATCCTTTTCCGTCATCACCAATCTGATACAGCAGATAGCCGTCCGCACCCATTCCGAATATATCCTCAGAAAATTGAAGAGCAATGTGATCATACTCACCCATGGAAATCGCATCAAAAGACTCGCGCTTCGCTAGTGGTAACTTCGGTACAAATTGAATTCCATTTGAAGCCAAAACTCCCGTTGAAACGGTAATGATCACTGCTTTCGCAGTCAATTTTCCTTTTGTGGTTTCAACAGTAACATTCTTTCCACTCCAATCAATCTTTGTCACTGTGGTATCGAATGATACCGGTAAATCTCTGCCATAGTCTGCTACCAGTGTTCCATATCCCTGACTGCAGAAATAGTCCGATTCGTCCGGTGAATTCCACCAGTCCAATGTTGAAAAATCATCAAAATCCTTGCCCATGCCCCATGCACCCAAGATAAATTTCGCAGTGTTGGCCCATCGATTCTTTATGTCCTTGGTCGCTTCTTTAGCGGAAATGTCTTTACCAGCCTTACCTGCTTTGCTGATTGCACTAACTACACTGTCATAGGTATTCCAGAGAGTATCAAATTCTTTTTCATCAACTTCTTGGTTTCCTGCGAACAATCGGTAATTTTCTGGCGCAGCATATATGTCGTAGCCTCTGGCTTTAGCAAATTGATAGTAGGGGTTTTTAGCTCCATAGTGCAACCAATGCGCACCTGTATCAAAAGGCACACCGAATGTCGTGCTATCAGTATAGGCACGTCCTCCAATTCGATGGGAAGCTTCAACAAGAACGACCGTTCTGCCGAGAGACATCAATGTGCGTGCAACCGCGAGCCCTGCAGCTCCTGCACCTATGATGACTACCTCGGGATTGCTATCAATTTGACCAACAACAGGAACTGGCAGCATTGCTGCCAAACCGGCCGTCAGAAATTTACGCCTTTCTGAAAATCGCCTGTTGTTTCGGAATTGCATCTAAATTCTATTGGTAGCGAAGATTCCAAAACTACTGACAACTTGCTGAACAAGAATGATGCCAAGTAACAGCAGTACGAATTTGATGATTCTACGGAAAAGAACAAGATTGATTCTCTGGTGCACAAATTGACCAAGCAGCAAACCTGCGGCACCAATTGCTGCGAGAGGCAAAGTGGCAAGGGCTACTTGCATGTTGAATGTGCCAGCTACTGAAAACACGGTAAGTTGCGCTGCTTTCCCTGCAAAGAAGCACATATTAAAAACCTGAACCATAACCGTTTTCGCCCAACCAGCCTCCAACGAGTAAATAACCAGAATAGGAACCATCGTATTGGTTGAACCCGCTGAAAAGCCAGCCACGAGCCCAAATCCCATCTTCGAAGACTTCGGATATCTATTGACACAACCGAGAATTTGACGATTAGAACGTTCGACCGCCAAATACACGAAAATCAGAAGCGCGAGTAGTAATTTGTAGGGTGTTGGATCATTCTCGACAATCACATAAGCGCCCAAAATCGAACCAATCAAACACCAGATGGCCAGCGGCCAGAATTTCCCCAAGCTCGCACTCCAGTTGCCACCTCTGGCGATGCTGATAATGTTGACCGTAACAGTAGGGAGTAGAGTGATCAGAATTGCCAATCTGAGGTCAATGAAGGTTGACAGAATGGCAGTCGAGAGAAGCGGGAAACCCAGCCCGATGGCTCCGTGTACAAATCCCGCAAATAAAGCGATCAATGCATAGATGGTGTAATCAGAAAGCGTAATCGCTTCAAACATAGATTCAACCGGTCAGCAAGGCGGAGTAAATTTATTGGCTTGTAATGTAAGCCTCTACCAAAAATGAATCCGGCAGAAATACACATCCGCCGGAT
The DNA here is from genome assembly GCA_047517965.1 of Gammaproteobacteria bacterium. Lineage (GTDB taxonomy): Bacteria > Pseudomonadota > Gammaproteobacteria > Arenicellales > JAJDZL01 > JAJDZL01. The sequence goes on from JAKZRU010000115.1 coordinate 8,668, forward strand.
TCAACGAAAATTTGAAAAATCTATTGAGTATTGACTTGATGGTTGAATATCTGACTAACCGGAATCAGAATATTCCTATGACTTTAAATACCATTTCAGGAACGTTATAAACTGAACCGCTTCTTTACAAATCGTTTTACCGCTTTCCGTTGACCACGCGTCAATTCCTGACCGATGGAACCGTTTTTCTTCAAATCTTTCTTCAAGTCACTCCATACAACTCTGACTGCTGCGGTTTCCAGTTCCAGACCAGCATAAAGGCAGGACTCACACACGACTCTCTCATAAAACAGCTTCTTGCCCTTGTCATAGTTCACCTGTGCTTGTTGATTGGTATCTCCACCTCCGCTGCCGCCCGAGCCACCTCCGCCCGAGCCACCTCCGCCCGAGCCGCCTCCGCCGGAAGCAACTGCTAACGAACAAGCCATCAGACTGGCCAAGAATACTCGTAATATAAACTTCGTAAACCCCTTGTGATTGAATTTGATCATAGTCATTAACTTACCCCCAATATATGATCTTAGCTATAAATTAAATTGAACAAACCCAATAAAATTCCGATTTATCTGATTCAATACCACTGCGACGAATTTGAACAAGTAATCGCAAACTATCTGTTTAAATTAATTATTCCACGAGAAATCGGAATTATTGTGATCAAGTTCATCCTAACTGAATACCTGTGCATATTAAAATTCTTCAATATTCGTAGACACAAAATGAACCTTAAAGGTTTCACTGAACATGAACTCAAGAGTTAGTTCGTTGCGATTCCAGCAATTTGCACATTTGTTAGCTGGGTCAACCATCTCTGTCGCATATGGATTTCTCGCTGTTGGATCTAGGGAGCCAACTGGAATCTCGCTATTCCCGTTTCTCGGAGGATACTGGCTCGTTGCTGTGATCATTATAGTTTACTGGATATGGCTGCGTAACAATCGAATTGATATCAGCTTCAGTCAGGTATTCATTTGGGCTGTGATATTTCGGATTATTGCTATTTGGGGGACGCCGATTCTCGAGGATGATTTCCATAGATACATACTTGATGGGTGTTTTTTCTGGTCTTTCGGATCACCCTATGGCATTATCCCGACTTCACTTTTTGCTCATAACAACCTTCCCGCTGAATGCCAGACTGCTTTGACTTGGATTAACAATCCGGACCTGCCTACTATTTATGCTCCTATGCTTCAGTATCTTTTCGCTGTGTCCTACTATTTGGCGCCAGCAAACATAGATGCTCTGCAACTCATTGTCGTACTGTTTGATCTAGCCCTAATTTACCTGCTCAGAAACATGGCACCGGCTCGGAATGTTCTGCTGTACGCTTGGTGCCCTTTGGTTGTTAAGGAATTCGCGTTTACAGCTCATCCGGATGTCATTGGCGCATTCTTTGTACTGGCCGCGTTATCCGCCCGAATGAATGGCCATAGATTCTTGTCGTGCATACTTATCGGCATTGCTTGCTGTACAAAGATATTTGCTTTGCTTGCATTGCCATTTATTCTTTTCCGTCAGCCTCCTCGCTACTGGTTAACCGTTCTAGTCACAATGGTTATCCTATATTTTCCTTTTCTACTTCAGGGAAGTACAGACATATCAGTACTTGGATACTTCGCAACCAACTGGCAGTTCAATGCAATGCTGTTTGAATTATTAGAGGTGCTGGTGTCGGACTGGACTGCCAGGTATCTGTGCGGAGGGCTGTTCCTCATCTGGTTCTGCTTTTATTTCTCTCGATACAACGTATACAGGGGAAATGTAGCAATTCCAAGAATGGACTGGGTATTCGGTCTGTTACTGCTTGTCTCTCCTGTAATCAATCCATGGTATCTTGTGTGGCTGCTGCCATTCGCAGTACTCTGGCCGAGTATCTGGGCATGGACCGCCGCTATCGTCGTGTCTCTGTCATATATGACTGGACTTCACCTGCCAAACTCTGAGCTGGGCGCCTACCAAATTATCAGATTCGCCTGGGTTATCGAAATTACAACAATTGGTTTTGCACTGCTATTGGATTACCGGCGCTACAGGAGGCGAGGTTACGTCTGAGGTCAATGCCGGTTCCGGAATATTTGAGAGATTGCCAGTCGAATAATCCAGTAGAACATCTTATAGCCTGCCATGATTGAGCCTTTCAATGTCCCTGAAATTTTGGATTTACCCAGTCTTTTGCGATAGTCGACTGGAATTTGCAGAATTGTGAAACCCGCCTTCGCTGCCTTGAGCTGCATCTCCACTGTCCAGCCGAAGTCCTGGTCTTCCATGTTTAGAATTATCAGAGTGCTTTTTTTGATACATCTCATCGGGCCCAAGTCTTCGAAACGAAAACCATGCAACAATTGAATGATAAAGCAAACGAGTTTGGTTCCCCATTTTTGGTGCCTGAATCGACCTCTTGGCTTACTTGAATCTTCCTGCCGGCAACCTATGGCGAGGTCACACCGATTGTTTGCCACCGCCTCAATCAGATCTTCCAACTGTTCGGGAAAATCGCTATAGCCTCCATCAACAAATGCCAGAACGTCGGTTTTACCGGATTCTCGAATGCCGGCAAGGCAGGCCATTCCATAGCCTTTACTGGATTCCCGAATTACCCTGGCACCTGCTTGTTCAGCTAGTTCGGCGGTGGCATCTTGGGAGTCGTTATCAACGACCAGAATCTGGTCTACGCAATTGGGAATTTCTCCGATGACTTTGGCGATCGACTGCTCTTCGTTCAAGGCCGGTATGATGACGGTAACATGTTTTTGATTGAGCATGGCCTCATTCGTTCAGCGTCCAGTCGTACTCATAGCCCTCAATTCCATCAAATTCACTAAGTCCTGCAGCAAGACCTGCTTCAGCATATTCCAGCAGATGGTCGACAATCTCCTCATCGTCGTCGCCAAAGTCCTCCGCATACCAGTCATAGATGCTGGAAACAATCAGTTCATCCGCAATAATGGTGACACCTCGGGGGTGGTTAATGTACTGAGTTGCGGCGATCTCCAGAAGGTCATCAAGATTGTCTGCCGTGAAAGCTGTAATTTGAAGATTGGGACAGCCGACTGATGCACAATTAACAGCATAGTGAATTCGATTGTCTTGAAAAATAGGTCGCAGAATCTCGTGCTCAATGTCATCCAGACTGAGCTCAAAACCTTCGACCGTAACTAGCTGTTCTTTCCAGGGTCCGAATGACAATAGGCCATACGAAATATCTTTGATGCTCGCTACTGGATAGTGATCAAGAATGACTTTGATGGTCAGTGTATTGTAGAGATTGATCCAGTATGCAAACTGCTCATCCGCATTCAGATTCGTTACGATGACAGACTGAAGATATTTCAAATACTGATTCAGTCGCTTCTTGTCTGCAGGAGTGAACTCTCCGTAGCGGAATAGATTCAATCCATCTTTTTCCTCAATGTAAGTCGCCAGCAACTGACTCCACTGAGTGTGATCAACCGAAATTTCACTGTCATCAGAATATTGGCTCCAATAGTCTGAGAGTTCTGACGCAAATGTAGATTGACCCAGTAATAAAAGAAAACCGAAAACTGCAATTGGCAATTTATTCATGCCTACTTTAGACTCCGAAATTAACGCGTTGTTCTATCGTCAACTGGAATTGAAGAAAATGGAAACCCTGCAAACCTGCCAAAACTGGCTGACATCAAGCGCAGACGCGAGTTGAATTAAGGACAGATTGCGAACACAGTCGGTTGCCGAAATTCGAATCCTTAAGTGATGACATCGTCCCCTGGTCGGCAATATTCCATAGCTGGAGAAACTCGTCGTACAGTTATTTCTGCCTGTCATCAACCAAAATCCTCTCCATGTGAACGAATGGTGAAACTTTCATTCAACCCTCCCCTGTTTGCACAATCTGTCTTACCTGTCCCGACTCGAGATCACCGAAATAGATTCCGTAGTGTCCAATTTGGCTTTCTTCCTGCAGTCTGCTCAGCATCTGCTTTACCCCAAGGTCTGACACCCGATCCAAGCTCTGGTCATTGAGTGTGACAAAGTCGGGTGAATTGACGGCGTTTTCGTCGGCGTTGCACAGAAACGAGATGTAATGCAGGCCTTCTAGCGCGTCATCGTATACTGAGTAGATAAATCCTGGCGACACAGAACAGCCGCAATCTTCAAGCAGCTCCTCGAGTGCTGTGCTCACATCGGCTGCGAGCGTTTTCTTACGCGGCAACTCAAGACCACCCATGCCGTCGTCTCTTAACAGAATCCGCGTCTGCATCCTAATGATCGCGCTGACAATAATATCGGCTCGTTTGCCTGCAGCTGCGGCTTCTAGAGCCTGCGTGAAATAGGCGCCGCGTGCATAACCGAGTCCGTTCACGGTGCCGGTTCTGTATGCCTCTACCTTACCAATCATGATAGTGTGGTCGCCTGCATCGACTGTTTCATGCATTGAACAGTCAAACCATGCCGAGACATTCGCGAAAACCGGTGAGCCGTAAGGGCCCGGTACCCATGCTACAGCTGAAAACCGTTCTTCTACCGGTGAAGCGAACGTGTTGGAGATATGCTTTTGTGATTCGGCCAGCACATTGATTGCAAACCCCTTTGTTTCCGTCATCTCCCTAAAATTTTTCGAAGATTTTGCCAGACACACCAGTAGCAAAGGTGGATCCAACGATACGCTGGTGAAGGAATTTGCAGTGAATCCAATCGGCAGGCCCTGGCTATTGATAGTGGTGACCACGGTGACACCGGTCATGTAGGCGCTGAATGCCTCCCTCAATGCATTATGATCTACGTCTTTCATCTAACCTTTCGATCATGCCGCAAAACAGCCGCCGAGCGAACCCGCATTAATATTGTTTTCAAGTTCTGAACGCGGAATTCGGAAATTCATGAATTGTAAATTACTCATAAAGCACTACCCGTCAACATCAATTTAGAATATTCAAATCGGTAAAGCGTACGAATATTAGAGGCTCACATCCTACATGAATGTGTACCATACCATTGATTTGTGCAACACCCATTCGGGGAAATGCCACAATTCAGTCTTGTAGCAAATCTGCCTCACCACAGGGTCACTTTGACCTACGCAGCCGTTCCTGGTAGTCGTGTCTGCGCCAGTCGATATAAGGCTTCCATTGGATTTCCGGTTGGCGGCGGGCGAGTTCATCGTCAATTTCTACCTCATCGAAGCCACAACGCCTCGCCATCACATACTGGTCGGCCAGTACATGGCCGTGAGCCCTGATGCGTCCCTTGTATCCAAGAAGGCGCAGGCGACGTGCTAGTGTAAACCCTCGGCCGTCAACATGTGTAGGAAAGGGAATGCGAATGAGCGCAATGTTTCCGAAGATCGGAATCAGCTCGTCTCCGTCGAGATTGTTCGGCACGTCCAATGCAGTTCCAGGCACGACCGTGCCAATGTCCTCTTTCACCTTGTCCCAACCCAGGAAGCAGTCGCTCCAGTCGTCGGGCAAAAAACCGAGGTCATTTACGATTATTGTCATGCTGCATGTACGCGCCTATTCCTTTGCGATCTGCCTCCGCCCGGGTAGAGTGCAACTCTGAATGGCTCCATTCCAATACGGCGATAGGTTTCAAGAAACGTCTCCGTCTTATCCGAACGAATTTCCAGATAGGTACGGACAAGCCGTTCAATGGCCGGAACCAATTCTTCGGCTGCTAGCCCGGGTCCAGCACGGTCACCGATCCTCGCTGTTTCGGTGCCATCCCCGCCAAGAGTAATCTGGTAGTTTTCGACTCCCGAACGGTCGAGACCGAGAATGCCGATGTGTCCAACGTGATGATGACCGCAGGCGTTGATGCACCCCGAAATCTTTATCTTCATGGCGCCGATTTCATGCTCGAGCTTCAGTTCGTCCAACCTGGTTGCGATTTCTTGCGCAATTGGAATCGAACGTGCAGTGGCAAGGGTGCAGTAATCCATTCCAGGGCATGCAATGATGTCGGATGCAAGACCAACATTTGCCGTTGCGAGCCCGGCGTCACGCAGGGCTGCATGCACCGCCGGGACATCTTTTCTATGCACATGGGGCAGGATTACGTTCTGCTCATGGCTGACACGAAGTTCATCGTGTCCATAAGTTTCCGCCAAGTCGGCGATGACCCGCATCTGGTTGGATGTGGCGTCTCCCGGGGTCTTGCCGTGCGCCTTCAGAGAAATTGTGACGATGCTGTAGTCCGAATTCTTGTGCTGGTGCAGATTGGACCCCGTGAAAGCGCGAAAAGACGAATCGCTGTTCAATGCGGCGTTGAACGGATGTATTGGTGCGTTAATGTATTCCGGTTCCGCGAATGCGGCCCGGATTTCTCGGAGCAGCACTTGGTCTGCGCCTGCAAACTGCTTGCGTTG
>JAKZRU010000116.1:0-15155 GCA_047517965.1 Gammaproteobacteria bacterium
GGAGGCTTTTTCCTTGCTGGCAAAAAATCCGGTGCACTCCAGCACCACATCCACACCCAGTTCACCCCAGGGCAAATCCGCCGGATTACGCTCGGAAAGAGTGCGTACCAAATTTCCATTGACAGTAAAACCGTTGTCTGCGATTGCTACCTCAGCTGCCAATTTACCATGCACGGAATCGTATTGAAGCAGGTGGGCATTGGTTTCCCGGTCTGCCAGATCGTTGATCGCAACCACTGTTAATTCTTGATGTTTTGGAGATTCCTGAAGCGCTCGCATGATATTGCGACCGATGCGGCCAAATCCGTTGATAGCTACCCTGATCGACATTACCTAAATCACCTGTATGTTTTTGTGGATGAGAACTTGCGGAATTCTGAAATTCAATTCAGCAGTTTCAGTACTGCCTGCTCCACAGCACCGTCCGTCAAGTTGAACAATTGATAAATTTCTTTTGCCGGAGCCGACTCACCAAAAGAGTCAATACCAAGTACGATACCATTTGCACCGGCATATTTTGCCCAAAGAGCTGTAACCCCGGCTTCGACAATAACACGATTCACTAAATTCGGTGGAATCACGGAATTCCTGTATTCCTCGCCCTGCGCTTCAAATACATCGATCGATGGCATGGACACTACGCGAACCCGAATCCCTTTTGCCGTGAGTTTTTCTGCCGCGCTGGCGGCCAAGCCGACTTCGGAACCGGTGGCGATAACCACTGCTTCTGGCTCGCCTTCGCAGTCAATCAGTACATAACCACCCTGGCTGATTTGTTCGATCTGATCGGAGCTTCGCGAGTGCTGCGGTACGCCCTGACGCGACAGCAACAGACTGGTGGGGCCGCTTTTTCGTTCAATCGCCGCTTTCCAGGCTACCAGAGTTTCCTGTGTATCGCAGGGACGCCAAACCGACATGTTCGGAATCAGTCGCAATGTTGCGGCCTGTTCTACGGCCTGATGCGTAGGGCCATCTTCACCCAGTCCGATGGAATCGTGTGTATAGACGAGAATAGATTGAATACCCATGAGCGCAGCCATTCGAACCGCATTTCTAGCATATTCCGAAAACATCAGAAATGTGGCTCCATAAGGAATGAACCCTCCATGCACAGCCAGCCCATTGACGATCGCAGTCATGCCGAATTCCCGAACCCCGAAAAATATATAGTTACCTTCGGCATCTTCTCCCGTTATCGCTTTTGATTGCTTCCAGAAGGTAAGATTCGAGCCTGTCAAATCGGCTGATCCACCGATGATTTCGGGAAGCAATGGCCCGAACGCGTCCAGCGCGATTCTTGAAGATTGCCGAGTGGCGATTGGCGAGCTATCTGCGGAACCAATCGCTTGCGCGCTTGCGTTCTCCCATTCTGCAGGCATTTCTCCTTTGATTCGGCGTTGAAATTCTTCTGCCAGCTGCGGATATTCCGACTGGTAATCCTTGAATTGATCATTCCAGTTGTTTTCCAATTCGATACCGCGAGATGTATTGTCGAATGCCGCGTAAATCGATTCCGGCACTTCAAATGCTGGATAGTGCCAACCCAATTCCTCACGCGCCAAAGCCACTTCCTGCTCCCCCAACGGTGCGCCGTGTGCACCGGCAGTGGCCTGTTTGTTCGGAGCTCCCCAACCGATAACGGTTTTGCAGCAGATAATGCTCGGCTTTTCAGATTCCTGCCTGCAGGCATCAATAGCGTCCCGAATCTGGCTTGGGTCGTGACCGTCCACATCAGCTACAACATGCCATCCGTAAGCAGCAAATCGTTGCGGAGTGTTGTCGGTAAACCAGCCAGCAACTTCGCCATCTATGGATATATTGTTGTCATCGTAAAACACGATTAATTTACCAAGCCGATGTGTTCCGGCAAACGACGCCGCTTCGTGAGACACGCCCTCCATCAGACAGCCGTCGCCCACAAATACATAAGTATGATGATCCACAATACTGTGGCCCGATCGATTGAAGTGGGCTGCCAGAACTTTCTCAGCCAGTGCGAATCCAACCGCATTCGCCAGGCCTTGTGCCAGTGGGCCGGTGGTCGTCTCCACTCCCGGCGTGAGACCGTATTCCGGGTGACCTGGAGTCTTCGAGTGCAGTTGTCGGAAGCGTCTGATTTCATCTATCGGCAATTCGTATCCAGTCAGATGCAGCAACGCATAAATCAGCATTGAGCCGTGACCGTTCGACAGTACGAATCGATCCCTGTCACACCACTGAGGATTGCTTGGATTGTGCTTGAGAAAATCGCACCACAGCACTTCTGCAATATCAGCCATTCCCATGGGCATTCCCGGGTGACCGGAATTGGCTGCCTGGACTGCATCCATTGCGAGCGCGCGAATGGCATTGGCCTTGTCGAGGCGCGTCGGGCTCGCGACGCTTTCCTCAATCTCGATGTTCACTTCCGTATCGTTCAATTTTTCACAATTTCGGGGTGGAGAAATAATTTCAGCAGGATCAATTAAGCAGGATAAAGAGACTTTCAGAAATATCAAATTTCAATTATACAGTTTTGCTTGAAATTCTGATTTCCCCAACCATCTTTTACATACGAATATCCACGGGGATTCGACAGAACGCGAGTGTTCTCTATTCGATAGTCTGCGGATTCATGGGTGTGTCCGTGAATCCATAAATCGGCTCCGCTACGTTGAATCAGATCATCCATCCGCGAAACATAAGCAGGAGAGTGTTGATCGTCAATCCGTTCATAACGAAGCGATTGCACCGATGGAGCATGATGTGTTACGACGACTGTTCGGGTATCGGGGGAAACAGAAGCGGAAAGTTCTGATTCGAGATAGCGGCGGGAGCGCCAGTGAAACCCCTCAGTATCATCCGGCAGTAGCGGTCTCGTACCATATTCGATGATGTGATAGTCATTCATAGAGAAGCCTGCGCTGATTTTGGCTCTGACGGGATCTCCCAGATTACAAAAATCAGTCCAAAGTGTTGCGCACAGAAACCTGGTGTCGCTAATCTGGACAGTTTCATTCTCGCAATAATTCACATTCGAGCCTGCTGCTTGCGCGCGAATTGTGCGCTGCACTTCATTCATCTCTCGATGGTAGTATTCGTGATTGCCGCAGATATAAATTACCGGAGTATTGGGAAACGACGTTTGCGCCCATTTGATTCCCTGATCTCCCAAATGAATGTCTCCCGCCAGTACAACGACGTCATAGCCTGTGCAAGGCGCAGTGAAATCTGAAAATTCCAGATGCAGGTCAGAATAAACTAAGATTTTCATTTCTATGGATTTGATATGAACGGAAGCCGAATCAGTCAGATTTGGATGGCTGATCCGTCAAAAATGGGGGAAAATCACCACTACTAACTTGAATGAATTTCAAACTCAATCGGTGTAGTCAAATTTGCTGAGCAAAAGTATAACAATTGACGGACTGGAAGGTACAATCATCGGCAGAACTGGAAAGTCCGAACTCTCATCAATTCCGTGAATTCAGCAGTCCAGATGAAACAAATGCAAGAGTTATGCAGTCCTTACAGTAAAAGGAGTGTAGAGAGCATTTAGTATAATATGCATATAGGTTTTTATACATGGCTTGGCTTACCAATCACTTTCTCGTAGCAATGCCGTCTCTTACAGACTCGGTGTTCGAACGTAGCGTAGTTCTGATCTGTCAACACAACGAAGACGGTGCCCTTGGAATCGTTGTAAATCGAACCACAGAATTGTTCCTGAAAGACATTCTGAAAGAGCTTGATCTGCAGATTGACGACGTACCTGAAGTAATACTGCCAGTACATTTCGGTGGACCTGTTCAAATGGAAAGAGGGCTCATTCTGCATGATTCCGCCAATAGTTGGGCAGCAACCATCCCTGTCGGGTCCAATTTGGGGTTGACAATGTCGAAGGATGTGCTTGAAGCCATAGCAGAACACAGAGGGCCACAGCTGTGCATGCCGCTGCTCGGATTTTCCGGCTGGGAAAGCGATCAGCTGGAAGAGGAAATGCAAGAGAACCTGTGGCTGTCCACTCCTGCAGACAGCTCCATCATTTTCGACACACCGATCCACGAGCGATGGCAGCGAGCTGCATCTCTCGTCGGAGTAGATATCGAAACACTGTCTACGATCGCCGGGCATGCTTGATCGCGTGGCGAGTGCCGTGCTCAGGCCGAATGACTTTGCGGGTAGGAACCGGTAGTTCATCCATGCCAAAGGGATGCTTCCCTGTCGGTGCTATTTTGAAATTCTGTTGACTGCCTAGAGATTTGACTCCCGCCTCCACAGAAACAAATAAACAGGTAAATGTGCTGGCATTTGACTATGGCACACGCAGGATTGGGGTGGCCGTAGGACATGAATCGCTTGGGTCCGCTCGAGGTATAGACACCATTCGCGTCCATGACGGCAAAACAGATGAGAGAAAAATTTGCAATTTGGTGAGTGAATGGCAGCCTGGCAAGCTAGTTGTTGGATTTCCGTATAACGATGCAGAAAAAGACACGCCGCTCCAGCAGGAAATTAAAAACTTCAGTTTGTGGCTCGGTGAGAAATTCAACCTGCCTGTACACCTGGTTGATGAAAGATTAAGTACCGAAGAGTCGATGCATCGAATAAGTTCCGCTAGTCAGCGAGTACCCAGCAACAAAAAAACAGACCTACGTAACATGGTTGCAGCAGAAATCATACTGGAAACCTTCTTCTCATCCTGAGATGTCAACACCGGAACAGTCTGTCAATTATGGATTGCAATCACTACACTGTACAATGACAAAGAAAGTGGAACTGAACCCTCAATCGCAGAATCAATCCTATCTCAAAGCACAAAATTGAGCCCTAATCGTCCAGAACAACTTCCCATTGAGAATCTGCTTGATTCCATGGCGCAATCGATCAAGCCTATGATGGAATTTTCTCCACTTCTTGTCGCCATTCAAAGTGGTGGGTTGTGGATTGGCGAATATCTGCACGAAGCGTTGCAGTTCGATGAACCCCTTGGTGCTCTCGACATCTCCTTTTATCGAGATGATTTTAGTCAGATAGGGATGAACCCCGAAGTTCGTGCCTCCTACCTGCCGATAGGAGTAGATGAACGTCATGTCATTCTGATTGATGACGTTCTGCACACTGGCCGCACAGTTCGCGCCGCGCTGAACGAATTATTCGCTTGGGGGCGACCGTCTTCAGTCATTCTGGCTGTTTTACTGGATCGAGGTAACCGTGAACTACCGCTTTCCGCCGATATTGTGGGACACACAATGTCGCTCAACAACGATCAATTCCTCAAAATTTCTCCAAGCGGCAAACTGACTTACTCTGACTTGTTCAACGAATAAACCACTCTTCAATGCCTCAGGATGTACAACTCGATAACAACGGACGGCTCAGGCATTTTATTTCACTACAGGAACTACCCCGCGAACTGATTGAAGAATTACTCACAGCAGCGGAATCATTTATTGATTTCGCAACCCGAGACATAAAAAAAGTTCCCCTGCTCAGAGGCAAAACCGTTGTCAATCTCTTTTTCGAGCCAAGCACTCGTACCAGGACCACTTTCGAGATTGCTGCCAAAAGACTATCAGCCGATGTAATCAACCTGCAATCGGATGCGATGTCCACAACCAAGGGGGAAACCATCCTGGACACTGTAAAGACTCTGCAGGCAATGCATACGGATACATTCGTAGTTCGTCACAACTTGAGTGGAGCCGCCGATCTGATCGCGCGGCATGTTCCGAGTCACGTTCACATTATCAACGCTGGAGATGGACGTTATTCGCATCCGACACAGGCTTTGCTGGATATGCTCACGATTCGCCAGCATAAACCCTCTTTTGAAAACCTCACCGTCGCACTGGTTGGCGATATTCTGCATTCACGCGTGGCACGTTCAGAAATTATTGCACTGAACAAGCTGAACACGGGTGAGGTTAGAATCATTTCTCCGCGGACGCTAATTCCGACAGGAGTGGAAGAACTCGGTGTCAAGATTTTTACCGATATGAACAAAGGCCTGAAAGATGTCGATATTGTTGTTATGCTGCGCCTGCAACTGGAAAGAATGGAAGGCCAGCTAATCCCAAGCAGACGCGAATTCTTTCAATGCTATGGACTCACCGAAGAGCGGCTCAAGCAGGCAAAACCGGATGCATTGGTCATGCATCCCGGCCCCATCAATCGAGGACTGGAAATCTCCTCGTCAGTCGCCGACGGCAAACAATCGGTCATTCTCTCGCAGGTGTCAAACGGAATTGCGGTTCGTATGGCTGTAATGGCAAAGATCATGGGCGGCACAGGCAAGAAGCCGCACTCAGCAGCATGACAGTGATCGCCATAAGAAACGGTCGGGTGGTTGATCCCGCTAACGTAACCGACGAAAAATTCGATATCTTCGTTAAAGACAATCGAATTTTGTATTCGGATGAGATCACTGAATCCGAGATTGAGCGCGAAATAGACGCAACCGGTCTGATTGTCTGCCCTGGCCTGATCGACATTTGCACGCAAATGGGAGAACCGGGATCAGAGAGATCCTCAACCATGAGAAGTGAATCAATGGCAGCCATTGCAGGCGGCATTACTACAGTGTGCATTCAGCCGGATACACAGCCTGTGGTCGATACTCCTGCTATGGCACACATGATCCGAATGAATGCGCAGCAACACAGCGGAATTCGAATTTTTCCTCTCGGTGCACTGACCACCGGGCTTGGCTGTGAGTCGATCACCGACATGGCCGCACTCAGAAGTGCCGGCTGCGTCGGAGTGAGTAATGCACGAAATGCCGTGAGCAACACTTTGCTGATGCGCCGAGCGATGCAGTATGCCGCTACCTTTGATATAACGGTGTTCATTCAGTCTCACGATCCATGGCTGACTGGAAACGGCTGCGTGCATGAGGGACCAATGAGCACACGTCTTGGACTACCGGCGATTCCCGAAGCAGCCGAAACGGTGGCGATTGCCCGTGACCTTGCATTGGTAGAAACCACTGGCGTACGAGCCCATTTCAGCCAATTGTCGTGTGCGCGATCAGTAGACATGATTGCTGAGTCGAAACAGAGCGGCTTGAATGTCAGCGCTGATGTTGCGATCCACAACCTGCTACTCACAGAATCAGATGTTCAGGGCTTTAATACTCTGTGTCACGTACTGCCACCGTTACGGAGCGAGTCCGATCGAGACGGGCTTCGCAATGGTCTGAAAAACAGAACGATTTCGATTATCTGTTCTGATCATCGACCCACCAGTACCGATGATAAACTAGCACCTTTCAGTCAAACTGTAGCTGGAATTTCTGGCCTGGAAACTCTTCTTCCCTTGACTCTGAAGCTGGTTGAAGAAAAGGTACTCAGCTTGCAGGATGCAATCGCTTGTCTGACCGCCAATCCTGCACAAACGCTGGGACTGGATACGGGTACACTTTCGCCTGGCTCGCTCGCTGACATCTGCATATTTGATCCAGAAATGACATGGGAACTCGACACGGAACGAATGCTCAGCAGCGGAAAGAACAATCCGTTCGGCAGATCGCAACTGCGTGGCAAGGTCATTCACACCATCGTAGACGGGAATGTCGCTACCGACTCAATCTAGTGGCTCTGTAAAGTCGAATATTCGCCCATCTGCCAGTTTGTACAGATGACTGCGCTTGATTGGAAACAGAGAGTTCGGAGTACCAGCTGCAGCCCAAACGATTTCATGTTGAAATAGAAACCTGTCAAATACAGTTTCAATACTTTTAATCATGCCTACGGGAGCTACACCACCGATCACAAAGCCGGTTTCAGCGCGCACAAATTCAGCATCCGCTTTACCAATCGATTGCCCGATTATTTCAGCGAGCAAATCAAGTCTTACTCGATTGCTGCCGCTGGTAACTGCGAGTACAGCTTGCCCGGACCCGGATTTGAAGATCATAGACTTTGCAATCTGCGAAACCGAACAGTTCAACGTATTCGCAGCCTGTGTCGACGTTCTCGTCTCATGGTCCAACAGCGTTATGTCACACTCGATATTCAACTCATTGAGGACGGATTTCACTCTTTCGTTTGCAGCATTCATCATTCTGGCGTGTACACTAAATCATGCAATCGATGGTATGTTCAATAATATTTCCATATATTAAACATCAAGTAAGTAACTGTGCATTGTGATCCAAGAAAATGAATGATCTAGGAAATAATTATCGAAGTGTAGTAGAAAGGATACGCGTCGCTGAGAAAAATTCAGGCCGCAAATCCGGTTCTGTCGAATTGATTGCTGTTGGAAAACTACACGCCGCAGAAGCGATACGTCAGCTCGCTGAATATGGACAAAAAGCGTTTGCCGAAAACTTTGTTCAAGAGGCGATATCCAAACAGCAGCAACTTTCCGATGTAGACATTGAGTGGCATTTTATTGGCAGCATTCAGAGCAACAAGACTCGAGAAATCGCCAATCATTTTTCCTGGGTGCATAGCGTTGATCGCTTCAAGATTGCACGCCGACTCAGTGATCAGCGCTCCGAGATTCTGTCACCACTCAACATCTGTCTACAGGTGAATCTGCAGAGAGAGGAGTCAAAATCGGGAGTATCCAGCGCGCAGCTGTTGCCGCTGCTAGAACAAATGCAAGATCTCCCTCAAATCACCGTGCGCGGATTGATGATCGTACCCAAACCGGTGTCCGACCCGTCACAGCAACGAGAGGTTTTCGGCCAACTAAGAGAGCTACTGGAGGAAGCCAACCGATCAGGTCACTCTTTGGACACACTTTCGATGGGCATGACCGCAGACTTGGAGCAGGCGATTGCAGAAGCTGCAACGCATGTGAGAATCGGTACTGCATTATTTGGATTGCGTCCAAAGAAAACTTAAGCAACAAATTCTTTTGGCAATTGCTACGTCTTACCAGTGACTGAAGCCAAGTGGGATAGGCACCGTGTGTGAGTGTTGAACAAACAGGTTCAAGCAGCAGTCTAATTTACCATGCCGTGATTGTTACTTCAATATCTCTCGATAGATAAAGCACACAACTGAATAATGTTGGCATACAGTAAAATATAAGCAATTCAAATTCAAATCCTTTTCCAACTTTGTGTCAACTGAAACTCTGATTTCCAACACCCCAACCACCGTCGGCTTTATCGGCGGAGGCAACATGGCACGCAGCCTTGTTGGCGGACTCGTTGCCAATGCCTTTGATCGCGATTCCATTCAAGTGTCCGACCCAGAGGAAACGGCTAGATTACACATTGCAGAAAACTATGGGGTCCGCGTAACGCAGATCAATGAAGAAGTAATTGCAAACTCCTCTATAGTCATCCTGGCGGTCAAGCCAAATACCGTACGCCATGTGTTGAATAGTGCCGAAGTCGCACTGCAGCACAATCGCCCCCTGCTGATTTCAATTGCCGCGGGTATTCAGTTGCAAGATCTTGATTTCTGGTCAGGCGGTACTCTGGCAATCGTCAGAGTGATGCCGAATACACCGGCACTGATTCAGAAAGGCATTTCTGCCATGTTTGCAAATGATCAGGTGACAACGACGCAAAAGCAAGAAGCGCAATCCATACTCTCAGCAGTTGGTAAAGCAATCTGGCTGTCCGAAGAAAGTGCGCTAGACGCAGTGACTGCAGTCTCCGGCAGCGGGCCCGCATATTTCTTTTATTTGATTGAGGCCATGGAGCAAGCAGCGAAAAATCTCGGTCTGGATTCTGAAACAGCGCACGCGCTAGCTATCGAAACCGCTGTCGGCTCAGCATTGCTTGCTGCACAAAGCGATGAGCCCGCCGCTGAACTTAGAAAACGGGTTACTTCTCCCGGAGGTGTAACCGAAGCCGCCATCAATACTTTGGAGACGGCTGGTGTAAAGAACAGTTTCATTCAAGCCATAATCGCTGGCCAACGTCGGTCAGTTGAAATGTCCAAACCCGCCAGTTGAACCATTGATTAGTAATGGATATACCAGTTTCAATTGACATTCTGCAGGCCATGGCCAAGGTCTATGCCTTTGTCGCCATTATGCGAGCGTTGATGCAGTATTTGGATGTCGATTTTAACGTTCCTATTTCACAAATCATCCACAGGCTGACAGTCATTCCCATAAATCTCCTTAGAACAGTAGTACCGAGAATTAGAGGGTCGGATATAGGTTCACCCTTGGTACTGGCTTTATTGGTATCTGCACTAGAGAGATCAATTGCATTTACTGCTGCGGGATGGGAGTGGAATATATTCGCGTTACTTTTTCTGTCGGCCGCGAAGGTTCTAGATTACGCGCTTACGATCATGGTCTGTGCAGTCTTGATTCGCATCATAATGAGTTGGGTAGTGCGGCGCGTTACAGTGTTTTCGAGACTGATCTTTTCTGCTACTGAACCTGTGTTGGCTCCCGCAAGGCGCTTTGTTCCTAATTTCGGCGGTTTGGATTTTTCTCCAATCCTGGTATTGCTAAGTTTTGAGCTAGTCGATTGGATCGGCGTGGGGTTACTGGAAACGATCGGCTACAGTTTCCTGGGAAATTGATTGGTTGAATTCATGCTGATTTGCAGGGTGGCTTCTGAGTAAGGAAAAAGAATCTTCACTCCATTACCAAATCTACATATTTGGATAGATGCGGCAGGTAGTCCATCAACTAATCTAAGCACATACCAGAAAACACCATGAACGATCAACCTAGTACCGGTAGCACGGTAGTTGCATCTAATGTGAATTCCGGATCTCGAGACTGGCTGCAGTCTATCAAGGGACTGAGCCACCCACGTGCGGTCTGCATGTTGTTTCTCGGTTTTTCTGCGGGATTGCCGTTGCTCCTTGTGTTCGGAACAATGTCAGTCTGGCTTCGCGAAGCGGGCATTGAACGTTCAACTGTGACATTCCTGAGCTGGGCCGCCTTAGGGTATTCCTTCAAGTTTGTGTGGGCTCCCATTGTTGATCGCATGCCGCTGCCTTACCTCACGCGTAAGCTCGGACGCAGACGAGCTTGGCTTCTGGTGTCCCAATTTGCAATAGTAGCAAGTCTGCTATGGACTTCTTTTTTCAATCCGCAGACTGACTTGCTGTTGCTGACTGTGATAGGGGCCGTGTGCATTGGTTTTTCATCGGCGACGCAGGATATCGTCATAGATGCCTATCGCATTGAATCAGCCCCGCCAGATCTGCAAGCGATGTTGTCTGCCACGTATATTGCTGGCTATCGAATTGGAATGGTGGTCGCTGGAGCGGGAGCACTGTGGATTGCCGATTTTATTGGTGGCGGAAGCTACAGTTTCAAAGCTTGGTCAATCGTGTACCAGATAATGGCCTGTTGCATGATTGTCGGAATAATAACGACATTGGTCAATCCCGAACCGAAATCAGGTGAAGCCGTAGAGACATCTTTCACTAGCACATCGGATTATGCCCGTTTTTTTGCTGTGTTCGTACTGGCAGTGACCGCTTTCGCGAGCGGATTTATTCTGACCGGTGGCTCAGTACAGTCAGTGAAATCGTCCCTGATTGAGAGTTGGGGTGTAAATGCTACAGCCGCGCGCTTGTTCGTTGAAAGCTGTCGAATGGTGTTTTCGATTTCACTTGCAGCACTCACCGCGTGGATTTTGATCAAGATACGACTGGTCAATATCCAGCACGTACACGAAACTTATGTTAGTCCAGTTACTGATTTTTTCTTGCGATATGGACGTTTAGCCTTAGTCATTCTGCTACTGGTTGGCACCTATCGCATTTCAGACATCGTGCTCGGCATCATTGCAAACGTGTTTTATCTGGACATGGGATTTACCAAGTCACAGATTGCACACTACTCAAAATTCTGGGGCTTGATGTCGGCTATTGCCGGTGGCTTGTTGGGTGGAGTGCTTGCATTGAGATTCGGGGTATTGCGTACGCTGCTACTTGGAGCGATTCTGGCTCCTGCGTCAAATCTTCTGTTTTTGGCATTAACCGCTAATCCTGTGGAAGGATTGCTTCTGTTCGTAGTCGTTCTGGACAGTTTAAGTGCTGGCATCGCTTCAGCCGCTTTTGTTTCTTATCTATCCAGCCTTACGAACATTCGGTTTACCGCGATGCAATTTGCAATATTCACCTCAATCATGCTCTTATTTCCCAAACTCATCGCCGGTTACTCTGGCACGATAGTTGACGGTGTTGGATACGAGACATTTTTCATTATCACCACGCTGATCGGATTGCCGGTAATCGCGGTGATTCTCTGGGTACAGCGACTGACGGCTATTCAGGGTACAAACGGTAGTTCAGAAGTCGCGAGTGAAAACATTAAAAGTTAAGAGTTAAGCGATTCACAATTACTGAACCGAGATGTCGTAGTTGGCAATGACAGGTGCATGATCTGAAAATTTAGTTTCTCGAAATACAGATACTGATTCGGTTCGCTTGCTCAATCCTGTTGTCACAATGTGATAGTCAAGTCGCCAACCGACATTCTTGGCGTATGCTTCTCCTCGATTCGACCACCACGTATACTGACCTGGCCGAGAGTTGATAACCCGAAACGCGTCTACATACCCCGCTTCGCCGAAAAGCCAATCCATCCAGGCGCGTTCCTGAGGAAGAAAGCCGGAATTTTTTCGATTGCCTTTCCAGTTTCGTAAATCAACCGGTTTGTGAGCGATGTTGATGTCGCCGCAGATGATAAGGTCTCTTTTTTCTTTCCTAAAATTCAACAGAACTGGTTTCAGTCGAGCCAGTATGATTTCTTTGAATTTTTGTCGATCGTCGGAACTGGTTCCCGAAGGCAGGTAAATCGAAATAATGGAGAGGTGACTGTAATCAATTCGTACCAGACGACCTTCAGAATCGAAGTCATTCCAGCCCAGCCCAACTTTAACGTCGGAAGGCGGTGTCTTGCAATATATTGCAGTACCGCTGTATCCCTTTTTTTCTGCAAACTGGAAAAATCCATGATAGCCTTGCGGAGCAAGCAGATTTTCTGCAAGTTGATCGCGATGCGCTTTCAATTCTTGCATGCAAACGACATCCGGGGCAGAATCTTGCATCCACTCAAAGAAGCCCTTGCGGGTAGCCGATCGAATTCCATTCGCATTAAAAGTCACAACTTTCATAATGAAGCATCCACTTAACCAACAATATTGACTTGAACCAAACACCTCAGCCAATTATCGACAATATTAGGTATATGGATCGTTCCGATTATTTTATTCAATTGCTGCTCGACTGGAAGCAAGCTTTGCCCGGCCGCGGACTGCCATGGACACGTAATTCAAATCCGTACATGATTTGGATTTCAGAAATTATGCTGCAGCAGACCCGCGCTCAAACAGTGGTGCCTTACTTTGAAAGGTTCATTGGTGAATTTCCAGATATAGGCAAGCTTGCAGATGCACCTGAGGATCAGGTTCTGGGACTTTGGGCAGGACTTGGATACTACGCAAGAGCTAGAAACCTACATGCAGCAGCGCAATACATTAGAGATCACTACGATGGACAGTTTCCGCACAGCTTTGACCAAATTCTGAATTTACCCGGAGTTGGCAGGTCAACCGCAGGTGCAATTTGCGCTCTCGCGTTTGGCATGAGAACGCCGATATTGGATGGTAACGCCAAACGCGTCTATGCACGATTTTTCTGCGTAGACGACAATTCTGAATCTGAGCGGAACCGAAGGCTTTGGGAAATCGCTGACTTTCACACGCCGGAACATCAGAGTCAGAAATATACACAGCTGATCATGGATCTTGGGGCAACAGTCTGCATACCGAAAAATCCCTTATGCAACCGCTGTCCGGTTGCTTCCTCATGCCAGGCATTCCTCAACGGATTGACACATCGACTGCCTGTCAAGAAAAAATCCTCCATTCGTCATACCAAATCAACCACAATGATTATGGCGATGGACCGATTGGGGAGAGTCCTGCTGGAACGAAGAGTGTCGAAAGGTATTTGGGGAGGACTCTGGAGCTTCCCAGAGTACCTGGGGGAACCTGAATTTCTACTCGACTGGATGAGAAAACACTACTTTGTACAAATTCAATGCGATGTATCGTGGACTCCTTTCCATCATGATTTCACACATTTTCAGCTACAGATCACACCTCAGCCTGTGCGTGTGCTGAAACTGGAAAACGGATTCGCAGATAAAACAGAGTTCGAGTTTGTTACACTTGATGAGATAATTTGCAAAGGAGTACCTGCCCCGGTTTTTGATCTTTTATGTAGAATTAGAGAAATTCAAGGTGAACTGCAACTTGGTACTTCAGAACACTGACTTTGATGTAATCTAATCGAGATCCAGACTGTACAATTCTTTTTTTTAATCCGATTATCAGTTGACGAACAAATATGCCTAAAACCGTACTTTGCGTTGTATTCGGCAGGGAAATGCCTGGACTCACCGTTCCACCACTCCCTGGACCGCTCGGGAAGAGAATACTTGAAAATGTGTCGGCTGAAGCCTGGCAACAGTGGCTTAGTCATCAGACCATGTTGATCAACGAAAAAAGGCTCAGCATGGGGAATTCTGAACATCGAAAATATCTGACGGAACAGATGGAAAAGTATTTTTTTGGCGGGGAAGTTGATGCGCCGGAGGGATACACTCCACCAGATGAATCGGCTGAATAGAATTCCTGTAGTTATGCTGAGTATTGGGGTTAGAAAAATTGCCGTAATTGAAATGCTTATCTATAATTTACAATTGTATTCACGGATGTAGTGTAACAACAGTCGTAAAACTTGCATCCGAATTACTGACAACCAAATAAGGCACGATCCATCAAATCTCGATCCAGATTTGCCTTTCTTTGTATTTGGCCAGGTAGCTCAGTCGGTAGAGCAGGGGACTGAAAATCCCCGTGTCGGCAGTTCAATTCTGTCCCTGGCCACCATATTTATCAATAAGATAGAAGCCCCGTTTTTTCAATCCTTGTGTCATACGGTACACTTTCGGTACACCTATACTGAATTTGGCACATGGCAACCATAACGAAAACCCAGTGGACAGGCGGAGTAGGAGGCTACAAGTGAGCAGGGGCAGACAAGCCGAGGAACGAAGAAGATCCGTCTTGCAGAGTCTAGAACAGAAACCGGGTGGTAACATAACGACGTACGGAGTCAAGGATGCAGCCTCTCGGCTGGGTGGAACTGAGGTGGACTGCACGGTGGAATTTTACTGCCGGACTTTCATATTCGAATTTCCCGGATCTCAGCTAACCTCGGACG
>JAKZRU010000117.1:0-9306 GCA_047517965.1 Gammaproteobacteria bacterium
ATCGTGACGCGGTATCAGGCGGTGGATATTTCATGCTTGGGACTGTAATCTCAGCTGATATGGATTTGATCGGACAACTTCAACCACATGCAGAGACGAATTTCGTAAAAATTGATATGGAAGGAGCGCTTTTTGCCAGAATATCTCGTTCCAGGATGTTGGACATGGTGCGGGAGTATCTGAACTGACGGTTCTTATTTTTAGGAAACCACTGTTCCTGCGTTTCGTTGAAAATTTAGTTGAATTCATAATCTAGAGCACAAGTTTTCTATCCAGTGCGTTGTTTTCTCGACAGTCTTTTTTCCCACATGGAACTGCTCACGATCAAAGAGTATTTGAGTGCGAGTTCGTAATATACGGTGCTGTAGCAGCTATTTTTTGATAAAGCGCGTGTTCCTTCACTATGTAAAAATCTCATTTGATGGGGATTGAAGCAATAGTTTGAATTCTTTCCTTCCGTGCCCACCAAATACGGGTTGCAGGTTGATATCATGTGATGACTGCACTACAGTCACGCTTGATGTTGGCCTTCATTTGATTGCTAGTACAAGCTGGCGTGTAAGTGCCGACAGTTAAATGAATTCAATGTCAACAGCGATAACGCAAATTATTCTCTACACTAAACGCATTGAAGCGATGATTGATTTCTATGAGCGTTATTTCGGATATACCGTGAAGCATGATGACAATGATCGATTGATTGAGCTGGTTCACCCAATGCATTCGGTCAGATTGTTGCTTCATCTTTCTGGAAAAGGAACGAGGGAAGGGCAGGCGTGTGTGAAGTTGGTATTTGATGTCGAAGATGTTCAGGCCTTTTGCATACAAGCTCGCAAGAATGGATTGGAATTTGGTCCAATTTACAAAGCCAACGGATATGAGTTTGCCAATGCGAAAGATCCTTCGCAAAATTCAATTTCAGTTTCGAGTCGCACTTTCCGCAAAATATGACGGCTTCGGGTCTCCTAAATTTGACCATTTATTGAGAATATCCCGTTGCTGGTCAGATAATTTTAGTAGACGGTAGAATTGAGCAAGCTGAATTCGCGGTTCTGTTTGAGACATTAAATTCGGACAATAGGATGCACATCAAAAAAGCATTTGTTGACGGAGAAATCCATGAGGATTCAGTTAATAAGTACCACTTTATAACTGTGGTTGATGGGGATTCCTACTGAACAAAATACTACAACCTTGATGCGACTCTCGCTGTCGGCTACCGAGTACGATCGGCGCGGGGAGTTTAGTTTCGGTAGTGGGCGACCACAACATCGAAAGATTATCTTGTCAAGGGTTTTGCAATAAACGACGAGATGATCAAAATTCCAGATGGGGGGTTACTTCGATGAACCTCTTGAAGCAGATATGCGACAAACGCGCCTCAGAGGCGCGTTTCTATCGCAAAGTGCGAGACATTTCCGCCCTGAGTGAAGACTACATGCCTTGCTTCAAGTTTCATCGGCCTCAACAGATTTCGTAAGACCATTGCGAGTCGTTCATGTTGAGTCTAAGCAAATCTCCCAATTGGGTGAGTCTTTCTTCGACCCATCCAATTGGGTAGTACGAATACTAAAATTTTATGATCGCAACTGAATCGAAATCTATTAACTACGACCTTTCCACGGAATCAACCAACGCTCCGCTCTACGCATCAAAATATCAATACCAAATCCGATGATTCCGATCAAAATGATACCCATTAGGACGATGTCGGTAAGTTGAAATTTCGATGCAACCATGATCATCATGCCAGCTCCTCTTTCAGCAGCTACCAGTTCAGCCGCAACGACCGTTCCCCAACAAACACCCATCGCTACGCGAGCACCTGTAAATATTTCAGGGAGCGAATTCGGGACAATTACACGACGCATGATCTGAAATTTCGAGGCACCCAACGAATAAGCGGCGTGCACTTTGGAAATATTCACACCCGAAACTCCTGAACGTGCCGCAATTGCCATAATCCAAAGCGCTGCAAGAAACAAGAGAATAATCTTACCGACCTCCCCGATGCCAGCCCATATGATGACAAGCGGGATCAGCGCCAGTGGTGGAACGGGACGCATGAATTCAACAATTGGATCAAACCATCCTCGGAACCAGCCGTTAAGCCCCATGGCATAGCCTAAAGGAATACCAACCAGACTTCCACAAATGAAACCGACAATAACCCTGAACAATGACCATCCAAGATGCTCAAGCAAAGTTGAATTCTGATAACCCTCTTTTGATATCTCAATAATTCGCCCTAGCACAGCTTCTGGAGCGGGTAGCCAAATCGGTTCCATCTGCCAACCCTTGGCTGGCTTGAAGTTTGGCGTTCCCTTTGCGGTAATGGTAACAACACCATTGTCCACCTTTACGGTATCACCGGGATTCACTGCCTCACCATTGATCGCAACGATCTTTGCGCCATCGGATTTCGTGATCTCATCATTCTTGTCAACTCGTGTCAACACTGAACGCCAGGCACCAACTTC
Organism: Gammaproteobacteria bacterium; assembly: GCA_047517965.1. Classification (GTDB taxonomy): domain Bacteria; phylum Pseudomonadota; class Gammaproteobacteria; order Arenicellales; family JAJDZL01; genus JAJDZL01. Next base: position 2,481 of record JAKZRU010000117.1, read on the forward strand.
AAAACTGTCATTTTTAGCAAATCCAGGTCCAGGCTCAATTTCCGGCGGTCCAGATTTGCTATCAACACCAATTTCAAAAACGCGGACAGCAACCTGCGCATCATCTTGACTGCCATCTGGTGCTTCTGCCGTATAAGTAAATGACGTTTCTCCAACAAAAGGACCCGGAACATGGATGGGTAAAATGACTGATCCTGTAAATGCTCCCCAGATTAGAAAAACTGTGACGACTGAAATGACTGACGCCCATCGGTCTGAAGTTACTGCACTCTCATCACCAAATGTCACCGTTTTCAACGAAGTGAAATCGGAAATTCGAGTCAGACGACTGGCAATGAACTGTACTGCAAAATATGCACCCACAAATATTGCGATATAAGCAACTAGAATAGTCATTAGTCTTCCTCCACTCGCCCCATGATTTCCTCTTCCATATCCCATATCATGGATAGAATTTCTTCCCGTCGTGGGCCGAATTCTTCATGCTTCTTGACTTCGCGCAAGTCTGCGCCGACACCAATAGACGCGAAAGGAAGACGATATTCTTTATGTATTCTACCGGGTCTAGGGGCCATGACCAACAACCGCTGACCTAGCAGCAACGCCTCCTCAACGGAATGAGTGATCAGGATAATAGTCTTATGAGTTTCATCCCAGAGTTTCAGGACAAGCCCTTGCATCTTTTCTCGGGTGAGTGCGTCGAGTGCACCTAGCGGCTCGTCCATCAGGATGACTTCAGGGTCGTTTGCGAGACATCTGGCGAGTGCGACACGTTGCTGCATTCCGCCGGACAACTCATAAGTTGCTTTATCTTTGAAATCCTGCAATCCGACAACCTCAAGCAGGTGTTCCACAATTTCTTTGGTTTCCGCTTTGGGAAGCCTCTTCATTGCGGGGCCAAAGGAAACATTTTCTCGTACACTCATCCATTCGAACAACGCACCTTGCTGAAACACCATTCCTCTTTCAGGTCCCGGTGACGTTATCTGACTGTCTCCCAAACTTATGATTCCAGCAGTTGGTGCAAGAAAGCCGGCAACGATGTTTAGGAGGGTTGTCTTTCCGCAACCGGATGGTCCAAGTACGGTCATAATTTCACCCGACTTCAAGTCGAGTGTTATATCTTGGAGTGCTTGAATGGAATCTCCAGTTGGCAGATCAAACCGCATGGAGACTTGATCAATCTTAAGATTAGACATAACTGGTTACACATGTAGATATAGATCGATTCGCAACTGACAGTGCGAACCGATCCATATCATTAAATTTACATGCTTGCAGCATCTGTCAATGGTTCGGAATTAACAGCGTTGTCGTATGTGGAAAGTATGTTCGGAACGCCTCCAGCATCAAAAAACACTTGTGCAACACCCAGCAAAAATTCCTGAACCGCACCGCCAAGCCATTTATCCGAAAGTTGTTCTTCGATAGTCGGGAACGACACGGTTTTCAAAAATTCGCCTGTTGCATCTTCAGCCATACCTGCATCTTTTGCAATTACCTGCAACATATCGGCTGGACCACCGCTTGCCCACTGAGCGTTCGCATCCGCGGTAACTTTCAGAAATTTAGACACCAAATCCGGATTTTCCGCGACAAAACCTGCAGGTGAGGATGTCACGTCGAAAACCAGAATGCCAAGTTCTACTTTTTCTGCACCTGTAAGCAATACGTTGCCGTGCTCCTTCATGCGCTGCAATGCGCCACCCCAACCGCATACCATGTCCAGTCCTCCTTGAGCGAACGCAGCTGCACCTTCTGCGGGTGCCATGTCAACAACATCCATAGTGGAAACATCTACTCCGAAATGCGACATTTGCTTAAGAAATCCGAAATGCGCCGCAGTTCCGATAGGAACACCGACTTTTTTGCCTTCAATTTCCATGACACTCATCTTGTCGATTTCATGTCGCTCTGCCACTACGCAGTTGTCGTTGTCTGCATAAGAAATTGCAATATCGACAATTTGCAAATCCTGTCCAGCAGAAGTTGCGACAACGAAAGGCGGAGCACCTTGACTAACCGCCATATGGACATCTCCAGAAGCCATCGCTGCAGACATTGCCGTTCCAGTATCAAAACTTACCCAGTTGACCTTGACACCAAGCTCCTCGTCGTAAGTTCCCTTTACTTTTGCGTATTCGAATGGCATCGGCCACTCCAAGAAATAAGCTACAGTAATTTCGTCAAGTGCTGACGCCATCTGCGACATCGATGCAATTGCAGCACCGATTCCGATTACCACTGATCTAAACATTTTCATTTTTCATAAACTCCTTAATGTAATTTTTAACGTAACATCCCTAATCCGCAATTAGAAATTTAATTTGGTGACCAGTAGCGAGATCTTAGCGAATTAACTATATTTTGTTGATCCGATTATCGAAGGAGAGCTTCCCGTTGGCGCATTTCTTATTTCCACTGGTAAGATTCTCACTTCAAAATCCCCAAATTTCTGGTACCCATGCCCATTCAGGCTGTTTTGTCAGCTCCCACTGTCGAATGGCTTCAGACTGTGGAAGAGGAACCGGTAGACGCTTGTAAGGCGTGTGCGAAGCGGTAACTCGACAACATTTACACGAGGAAATTATTCATGGAATATTGAGACTACTGCTCACTCGACCGATTCCTCAATCAACTTCGAAGTGTTCACTTCTAATATTTATCTCATATTTAGAACTGCAATAGTTGAATTTATCAGGCAATATATTGAATGTATTGCGCATATACACCCTTCTGCGTCAGCAAGCAGACTGGATGCCTCTCGTTTAGCGAAGTTGTTTGGCTCGTGTGCAGGAAGACTGCATGTGCATCCGCAGTCCATTCCACATCCGGCTTTCCCGTGGCGAATGTCGGAACCGTCGCACCTAGGGCTGAATGGCGGCTGTACTTTCGTTCGAACAGCGCTCCGAGACAGCGGAAATCTACACCCGCGCCGCCTGCAATGATCCTTTCCGCGTTCTGCAAAAATTCCGTTGACGCTGTATCCAAACCATCTTTTTACTTTCTTCTACGGCCGGCATTTGTAATCGGTGTAGTGATACTCGTGCCTGCCCCAACGGGCTTCCACGTCCGAGGTCTCGCCCTTGGCGGGAATCTCGTTGCCTGTTCAATGCGATTCCAGCGCCTTGCCGTCAAACCCATGATGCGTCCCAAAGTCCGCCAGCATCAGCAAAGGATTGCGCTGCAGTTCGCGGCGAAACCACTCCGCCGACGGATGCTGCTAGATGATCCGTGCAATACCGAACTTGAGCATGGGCTCCAGCGTACGGTCCTTTCGCCCGCCGCCACTGCACAGGTGACAAAGCGTATCGAGCAGACCACCGGCCGGCAGCGAGGTGAACACCATTTCCAGGCGTTTCAGGTCGCTGTATTCATCCAGCGTGTTGCAGTCTAATAGAGTATGATTCTCAGGTTTCATAAACGAGTCTCCTTGGGGCGATTGGTGGAGTTGAGTATTCATTGACTGTAGATCGTAAGGAATCGTTTATGACACTCATTTATGTATTAAACAACATGTTGTACATCCCTCCCGGGGTGCTGCTGGCGCCGCCATGCAGTGGGGAGATATTTCAGGAATTCGCGTGAAAATCCAAATTTTGGGGCTTTTCTGGCTGATTCTTGGGGGGAGATAATTTGCAACCCTCGAATTTCCTTAGAATTGACAATCGTTTACAACGATCAAAACTGTCTCCGAAGGCAGGTACAACAGGCTGGAATTTGTCTCGATTTGCAGGTGAGTACGAACCTGATGCCTTGTCCGCTGGCATTTTCGCCACTGGGCACAGGTGCGCAACCCTTCCGAATTCGGAATCGATTCAAGCAGGGTTCAAACAAGCACCGCCCGAGGCGGTCAGTTCATATCAGAAGCGGAAAGCCTCCAATCTGATTCAGCGCTTCATCGATCATATGACGGTGGCAGGCGTTGACCTTCACTGTCCATTGCCTGACATGGCGTACGATCTGCGCGGCAACATCATACAGACGCAAACGCACTGTGGGCGCACGGGCAGTTGACCACCAATTCGGCAATACCATCCGCATCAAGGCAAACAGATTGTAGGCAATCGAACTTAACATGAGCCATGCTGCATTGGCATCAAAGTTCCCACAAGGCAATCTCGCTGCTGCGAAATCGCTGCGAAGCTCCTTTAATCTGTTTTCGCTCGTCTCCCCACGCTGGTTATACCAGTGCACCAAAGCAGAGTCGGACAACTCTGTCAATCGTGTTGATGGCTGCGATTGTGTGAATTCAGGCCGCGCAAGAACCTGCCGCCAGGCATTGCCGAGTGGATTGTTTGACAGCCGTCAGGCTGCCAGTGTCAGAATCAGCGATCTCATGCGCTGCGGCTGACCCTCGCGGATTGGCGTACAGGCCATCGCCAGCATCACCGACAGACTCAGGGCAACCCGCATCTGCATGGTTCAAGTCCTCGCTTATAGTGGTGCTCCAACTGAAAGTCGCGACCGACCCTGGCGTTGATGCGCTCCAGGGCATTTCGTTTGATGAGATGGACTCTTCCCACTTTACATCGGCGAAGATCTCAAGATGGTATTGGATGAAGCGTGAGCGACATAGTTAAACTGAGCATTCTCATTATTTTCAATCATCAATATCTTCATTCAGAATAGAGAAGTACTGATCATATGAATAAATGCGGTTTCGTTTCTTGTTTGTAATTTCACGAGCAATTCCAGCCTGTTCAAGTGCAAACATGCCATTCGTAACTGCAGGAATCGAAAGACGGGTTTCAGTAGCGATACTTCTAATAGTTGAAATCGGACGCTTTTGAAGCGCTTGCTGAACAAGCAAAGCTGACGACTTGAAACGCGCGAATTTACGAATTCGTAACGAGTCGTCACGAAAAAGCGCATTGAGTCGTTTAGCGACTGAAACTGCGTTCTCCGACGTTTCAGTGATACCCTCAAGAAAGAATCTTAGCCAAGCTTCCCAGTCGCCGTGATGTCTTACGGCATCTAATAACAAATAATAATCGCTTCGATTTTTTTTAAAATGCAAACTGAGATACAAGAGCGGCTCATTCAGTAACCCTTCGTGGCACAATTGCAAAGCGATCAGTAAGCGTCCCACTCGTCCATTTCCATCAATAAAGGGGTGAATCGTCTCAAATTGAACATGGGATAGTCCGGCCCGAATAAGAGCCGATTGTCGACGATAATTGGAATACATATAACGCTCCAGATTAGACATGCACTTTTCAACAAAATTCGCTGGTGGTGGTACGAAACGAGCGTTTCCCGGGTGAGTTCCTCCTAACCAGTTCTGAGATCGCCGAAATTCACCAGGCGATTTTTTGCTCCCCTGACTAGAAGATAAGAGTTTTTTGTGAATCTCGAGGATTAGACGATTACAGAGCGGAAAATTGTCTTCTCGCAAACGTCGGAATCCGTATTCAAGGGCAGACACATAGTTTGAGACTTCAACTACATCGTCTACTGGGGTTCCTGAAGCTTGAGTCAACTCGAATAGCATAAGTTCCGACAAGGAGGACTGCGTTCCTTCAATCCGCGATGAAAGCACCGCTTCTCTTCGTACATAGGCATAGATAAACAGCCATGGCTCAGGCAGTATTGTCGCAATGCTGTCCAGCTGCCCAAGTGCAAATATCGCGCTGTCTAACGAATGCTGTAAATACTTCATATCCAGAACGTCTTCTAGCGGTAGCGGATTTGGGATAAAGGCTCTTACCTGTTCATCTCCAATGGATGTAATTTCATAAAATCCTGTTTGTTGACGTTTCATGACCACTCTGAATGTTCAGCAACGTTTGATAAGGGATGCTGTTATTAAGCATTATGTAATTATACTTAATAGTAATCAGAATTTCTTTTCGTATTCAGCGATATCTAATAAGGGATGCTGCTATTAAGTATTTGGAGAGAATTCTTAATAAAGAAATTGAGCATTAAACCGAATACGCCGTCAAAATTTGAAGGAGAAATAATATTGCAAAAACTACTCAAGAAAAATTAGGTGGCGCGGGTTTGGAACTAGTGGTTGGGCCCCTCAATTTAAGCAAATCTTCTGGGGATTCCAGATCCAGATAGGCTGAGTGCTGACTCTGAGCAATAGTTCAATGAAGTCTATCTGTAATCAATCGCGGCAACATACCAAGTAAATTGGGAAATAGACTCCATAAATGCAAGGTTTAGTGTTATCCAATACAAAAAGAATAGTTTTTGGATACCCCTGTCGATTTCACTTAAGCTGATCGCGCGCAGCCCAATTCCCGCACTATGTAAATAGAATTCAGTGTTCTCTTGTATTGGAATATCTGAGTTTGACGGTGAAACGGAATGTATGGGTTATTTCTTTGGAATAGGTTGAGTCGGGATATCAACCAACTTACCGCGCGGGATCAGCCGATTTTTGTCATACATGGGCAGAGTGCAAAGTTCGCCTTCTAGCACTGAACCCTCGATGCCCTCAACCTTCACTTTGGTACCGGGACCTTGGGTTGGATCATCCATACGCACAATTGCTACACCACAACCCTGATAGGGTGACCATCCGCTAGAACAGACGCGGCCTGCAACTTGACCATCCACTTTGATAGCGCGTCCCAGAATGGCTACCCCACCGGTAACCCGCATTCCCCATGTTCGACACATTTTTTCAGCTTTTACCAGCGCCTCGCACCCAACAAATTCTCGGTGGTCAAATTCGACCATGTGGCCAAGACCGACCTCAAACGGTGTTGTCATATCGTCAAAATCCGTCCCAGCATTCAATAGCCCTGCCTCAATCCGTCGGGCACGGAAGACCGGGGCTCCGGTGATGATCATACCGAAGGCTTCACCAACC
>JAKZRU010000118.1:0-4255 GCA_047517965.1 Gammaproteobacteria bacterium
GTGGGTACTTCGGGGGAGAATTCCCCGCCGTCTCGCTGAAAGCAGAAGAAAAATATACCCGCGCAATACAGGGAGGCACCGGATTTGCCAAAGCAGGCGGAAACTATGCTGCAACCTTTCTGGCTACAAATAAAGGTCGAGAGCATGGATTCGCCCAAATTCTGTGGCTCGATGGCGTCGAACACCGCTATGTCGAAGAAGTCGGGCAGATGAACATCTGCTTCTATCTGGATGGGAAACTGGTTACTCCGGAACTTCGCGGAACCATCCTTCCGGGCGTCACCCGTGACAGTGTTTTACAGTTAGTAAGGGATATGGGGATAACTTGCGAAGAAAGACTCATAGATATTAAGGAAATCACTGACGGAGTCGAGCAAAATACCCTACACGAAGCGTTTGGTTGCGGTACGGCAGCAGTAATCACTGCAATCGGTAGCATCGGTTACCGAGATAAAATTTATGAAATCAACAACGGAGTCGCCGGCAAGCTGAGTCAGAGTCTCTACAACTCAATAGTCGGCATTCAGAGAGGTGAAATTGAAGACATTTACGGATGGACTGAGGTAATTTCTGTCTGAAAATTCCACCAAGATATCGGTGGTAGTCAACGTATTTAAGTTTGTCTGGCTTGAAACGATTGAGCAACCTCAACCCATTCAGGATGTGATTGTGCTCGACACAAAGAGTTGGCTTAAGGTTTTCGGATTACCGACTCGATGTCGGAATGCTTCCAATGCCCACAAAACGGGCCAGGGATCAGAACGAATCCCTGATGAAGGCAACCACAATCAAGGAATACCTACCGTAAATTGGACTGAGATATTGAATTACTCGTTCGATTAATTCTAACCTTCAAGTCGAAAAGCTATCTACCTTCGAATCCACAAAATTTCAGTATTCATGATCGGACCAATCACCCCACGATTGGAAATTCGCTCGGTATGCTAAGTCTCTAGCAATTTCGCGCAATTCATTTCGTCTGTCGTCCGCGTCCAATGCCACAGGCACTATGATATCCGCATGGTATGGATTATCACGATACGGCGATGGCTGAACACTACAACCGACTTCCTTTACGTCAATCACAGATAGGACATACCAACCCCAGAATGATTTTTTCAAGGCAGCCGCATTGTAAATACCAATTTCTGCCATTTCGGAAACTGATGCCAGTCCGAGCCTGTTAACTGAAATCTCATTACTTTCTTTGGGGGGTAAAAATTTGTAAACCCTGGGTCCTCTACGACTTTTCGTGTTTCGGTTACGAAAGGCATGCTTTGCGTCTTTCTGCGAATACTCCTCTCGCCCAAGATTGTCTTCTGCATTAATCGAAGTCGGTACATCACTTCCTGAAATTTCAGCCATCAACGAATTCCGAGTCTCTCAAACTCCTTCAAGCCACCTTCGTCAAGCAGATCTTCTGCATCGTCAACGCGATTTCGAGCCCTGGATTTACGAGTACAAGAAAAATACGCTCCTGAACCATCTTTTTCAACCAAAAATAGTATACCGCTCATAATACTCGGGTTTCGAAAGTCAATTGCGATACTACATTCATCCATTGGGTATATGTCCGGTTGTTCTTCAACGTATTTGGAAATTGTTTTTAGCAGCACTTTCGTTTTTTCCAACGCCAACTGAGACGGTTTGTCCATACCTTCGTCAACTGCCAATTCTGGACAGGCTGTCAGTTCATTTAACGCATCTTCCAGCCAGTCTATCTTTTTTCTTTGTGTAGCGGGTTTCACAAAAAATTCAGATTGAAGTCCCTCCTCTTTAGATTCACTGAATGGGGATATGGCTACTTGAGGACGTGTACTTCGAAAATCATCATTCCTGACTACCCAATGTCCTGTGAATTGCGGTCGCTGCTGAACATCGACATTTCTGTTTGAATTTGCAACTTTCGAGTAGATTTTCGAAATTTCTGCATGACCTCTGAAGTCTCGTACACTACCCCTTTTTGCCTGATTTATTGGCCTAATTCTTGAGACAAATCTGCCGCCCCTGCCCTCTTGCTTGCGCTTTTTTGGCTGTTCTGATAGAAACTCTGGAAACACGTTCTGCATGAGATTCACCTACTCCAAATCCAAGTTGATTTTTTCGGCAATTACTTTGAAAAGGTTTTCAAAGTGTTCCGATTTCTTTTCCAAGCTATCATACTGTGAACCCTGATAGTATGTAGCGAAAACCTCATAGAACAAATCCGTGTCAGGTAGGGCAGATTTTTCTAAAGTGACCCAGACCTCCCACAATTGTTCTTTGTTTAAGGATCCGATTTTTACTAGCGATTCGGTTTTCGTTGAACCTATTTGAAATGGATCGACACTGCCCTGAAACCAAGTAAGGTGATTTACCAAATCTACCGCCGCGTCGACTCCGTTATCCTCGAATTTGAGCCAAGAAGGAACCCTAATTCCCCAATTTGCTGGTTTTCCATTGTTCAAGAATCTACTCACAGCATCTTCAAAAATTTCAATGTATCGTTCAGCATTATTCAAATCTGTCGCCGTCTGAAGATCAAGAAAAACCGCCCTATAACCATCCAATCTTGCTTCAAATACCCATTTTCCCGAAAACAAAGTAATGGTGACAAATGCAGTGGCTATCGTGTTACCACTCTCCACCCTAATCGCATCGGATGGGATGTGCAACTCTCCGCTTAGCGCGTCATAAATTGGTTCTAGAATTTGCGTAAAAGTGCTAATTCGGTTGAAAGCTGGACGAGAATATTCAACCTCGTAATTCACATCAAACCGATTGACGTTTGCTTTCACTACTTAATGCCTATCTGTAATTTCATAGGTAACGGTTCCTGTTCAGCAATCAATTGATACTAGTATGAATTGTTACATAGAATGTTGTATGCCAATTCTAATCGAATGTGAACACTAGTTCAATTCGAAACGATTCTATCCTCAATTTGTTTGAAACCTTATTATCCATCCCAAGAGTGGCTGTTCAGTTTGAGTGGGATATGTAGATTTCGTGTTTAACCAAACCCGAATTCTTTCAAGCGCAGTGCTGACTGCACAGCTTTGACGTGAGTAGGATTGACTAATGATTCATCCGCGTATGCCTGCCACTTTGAAATTGCAGTTCCAATTTCATCGATTAATTCATTGGCTTTGGCGCGCTTCATCCCGCCAGTCCTGGTGAAAGCGATTAAATCCTCGCGCTCAAAGTTGTCACGCTTTCCGTTCATGCTCAATTGATGTCGGCTAGTCCAGTTGCCGGACGGGTTGTAACTGTAGACTACATCAAAGGCAGGCGATAGCCGCCATTGGCCACGGCGATTCATAAGAAAACCAATGTTCTTCACGTGATCGTCTTGATTTCGGGCGATGACATTGAAGATCGATCTTCTCATTTGCTGTTCGAGATCTATCATCGGCAACTGAAGTCGTTTTATTGTCAGAAGCACTTGCTCATAAGAGTAAGTGCCAGCGCTGTTGAAATCAAAATGCATCATGGCACCCAGCGATTGATAGTGTAGCTTTTCACCTTCGTCCGCACGATCATATCGCTTTGTCATAAAGTGCGCCCGACCGCCTTCCTCATGAAGGCGGCACGGCATCATCACGATGCCTGCTGCTTTGGCCATTAGAGAATAAGCATATTCGATGCGTCCGAAACCGAGTGTTTCGGAGATTTCGCTTTGTTTGGTTTGCTCAACTCCGTCGAACTTAATCAACCAGTATGTGTATCCCTCCCCGGCGTTCACTTGGCCCGAGCGAAACTTACCGGAACTTTGGTTCCATGCGAGAACGGCTTTGGCTCGTGCACCGCCTGCGGAAGTGCCAACACGCAGAATTTCTTCAAGCGCAAGAATATCATCTTGTCCGGAAAGACTGCCGCTCAGGTCAATGCGTTCATTGAGAATTCGATTGGCCAAATCAACCAGCCGTTCAACTTCGACCTTGCTAGCGGATGTTGTTGACTGGCCGATTGAAGGACTGAAAGTCAACCCACCCATACCGCGTGTTCCGGTGTAGCAGAGTCGTTCCACTGGATTGAAAGACTCCGGCGTTCGGTTTTGCCGAGCAAGCCAAATATTAATCAGCGCATTGCCGAATTTGTCCGGCAAACTGTCCGTCAGCATCCCTGGCAGTCCCAGGAAGGTTGCTTTGGGTAATTCCGGAAATTGGTATAGCGCAGTTCGCAGCGGCATCATCAAAGGTGCCACTTGAATACCGCTAGCCGCAAACGCGTCGGTGTATTGGAAAACTCCGATTTGTTGTTCAGCGAGCCAAGT
>JAKZRU010000119.1:0-3123 GCA_047517965.1 Gammaproteobacteria bacterium
CAATGCAGAAGTCGATCGTCTGATGAATGAATCGAAGACACTAAGCAACCCGCAGGATAACTATACGAAAGTTGAACTGATCCTCGCTGAAGATATGGCGTTGATTCCAATCTATCACTATACCAGCGTGTTCATGCTCAAGCCTCAAATTAAGGGCTGGCCATATGACAATGTTCAACAGCTGTGGTATTCAAAAAGCCTCTATCGCGTCAACAACTAGAACCAATAAAACAACACTTCAATGACATCCTATATTCTTCGTAGGATACTGGTATCCGTACCGACAATTTTTGCGCTGATCGTATTCTCGTTCATCGTGATGTATCTTGCTCCCGGCAGTCCATTTTCGGGTGAACGCCCTTTGCCGGAGGCGACTTTGGCTAACATTGAAGCAATGTACGGACTCAATCGACCGTTCTATGAACAAATTTTTCGATATATCTGGAACATCGTCGTACATTTTGATTTCGGTCCGTCATTTATTTATCGTGACCGTTCGGTAAACGACATTATCGCGCAGGGATTTCCAGTAACTCTAACCTACGGATTTCTATCTTTCGTCGTCGCCGTAACCGTGGGAGTAGCACTTGGCATTGCTGCGGCAATACGACAAAACTCCTGGCTTGATTATTTTGCGGTCGGAGTTTCGATTGGTGCTCAAGTATTGCCCAATTTTGTCATGGCGCCAATTTTAGTTCTGATTTTTACACTTTGGCTCGGTTGGTTGCCTGGTGGCGGTTGGCAGGGTGGAGAACTTCCTTATCTCATCATGCCCGTGATAGCTCTTTCTACAAGCTTTATGGCATCAATTTCCAGAATCACACGTTCATCAATGTTGGAAGTGCTCACCGCAGATTTCATTTTCACAGCGCGATCCAAAGGACTGCCGATGTACCACATCGTGTTTCGTCATGCCTTGAAGCCGACGATGCTCCCAGTCATTTCGTATCTCGGGCCTACCTTTGTCGGCTTGATCACAGGTTCCGTCGTAATCGACATGTACTTCTCAACAGGAGGTATCGGACAGTATTTCGTTAATGCCGCAATCAACCGAGATTATTCCCTGATTATGGGTATTACTATTTTGACAGGTACTTTGACAGTACTCTTCAATCTGTTGGTCGATATTGCTTACGCCTGGATTGATCCAAGAATTCGATATTGACACACTGTAGATTCATAATCTGATGACTCCCATTCGTCGACTACAATCTGAAACTATCAATTCATTTGCGAATGATGACCATCGTTCATTGTGGCAGGATGCTCGTCTCCGATTTACTAAAAATCGCGCGGCAGTCGCAAGTTTAGTCATGCTGATACTGGTAGGAACTTTTTCCGTATTTGGTCCTAACGTGTCGGGATGGGCTGGGGAAACGATAGATTGGATTGTTCTAGGCAATGTCGAAACCATGGGACAACCTTCAAAGGTACATTTCTTCGGTACCGATGAGTTAGGACGTGATCTATTCACACGCACTGCACTTGGTGCGCGTGTATCCATGATGGTTGGAATCATTGGTTCTCTTATTGCAGTCATTGTAGGTACGTTGTACGGTGCAATTGCCGGTTACTTTGGAGGTAGAATCGACAGTTTCATGATGCGACTCGTGGATGTTGCAATGTCGATTCCATACATGTTCGTGCTAATCTTGCTACTGGTCGTCTTTGGCCGGTCGATCATACTTCTGTTCATCGGCATCGGATTGGTTTCGTGGCTTGATATGGCGCGAATTGTCCGTGGTCAGACACTTAGCATTAAAACCCGCGAATTTGTAGAAAATGCGGTGGTAAGCGGTGTTCGACCGATTCATATCATTCTTCGACACATCATCCCAAATTTATTGGGCATCGTTGTTGTCTATGCGACATTGTTGGTTCCCAATATTATCCTTTATGAAAGCTTCATTAGCTTTCTTGGGTTGGGGGTACAGGAACCAAATACTTCACTCGGCGCCCTGATTAGTAGTGGGGCAACGCAAATGCAGTATGGCACACTCTGGCAACTCGGTTTCCCTCTTTTCTTTTTCACAATTACATTGTTCGGCTTTTTCTTCATGGGAGATGGCATGCGTGACGCACTCGACCCGAAGGACAGACTGTAAATGAGTTTACTTGAGGTCCGCGATCTGGAAGTCGTTTTCAAAACAACTACTACATCGGTTCACGCCGTAAACGGAGTTAGTTTTGAACTTAATGAGGGCGAGATACTTTCCATCGTAGGTGAAAGCGGCTCAGGCAAGAGCCAGACAGCTTACGCAACAATGGGGCTTCTTTCCAGAAACGCGGAGGCCAAGGGTTCGGTGTTCTTTGATGGGGTAGATCTGATGGCCTTATCGGAAGCGGAACTAGTCAAAATTCGAGCCACACAAATTGCAATGATTTTTCAAAATCCAATGACATCGCTCAATCCTTACATGCGTATTTCGGAACAGATGACAGAAGTTTTAACCTATCACCATAACTTGTCAAAACCGAATGCGCTGAAAGTCTGTATTGAAATGCTTGAAGCAGTTCAAATACCAGATTCCAAAGAACGTATGCATATGTTTCCGCACGAATTTTCAGGGGGAATGAGACAACGCATACTAATAGCAATGTCTCTATTATGTCGACCGAGAATTCTGATCGCTGATGAACCAACCACAGCACTGGACGTTACTATTCAGGCACAGATTGTTGAATTGTTAAAGAAAATTCGACGGGACTTCAAAACGGCAATCCTGATCATTACTCACGACCTCGGCCTTGTCGTGGGAATAAGTGACCGAATCATTGTTATGTATGGTGGACAAATTATGGAATCAGGACCCATAGACGACATTTTTTCAGCACCTAATCACCCTTACACGGTTGCGTTGCTCGAAGCGGTTCCTCGTCTTGACCGTGACAGTGAAAAACTAGTGGTTATCCCCGGCGACCCTCTCGACGCAAGAATGAAATGGGAAGGTTGTCCTTTTGAACCACGATGTAAATTTCGTTTGCCCGTTTGCAAGGAATTGCGTCCAATGATCGAAGTAATTGACGAGCGAACCCGTGCATGTCACTTAAACGTTGAGGTATTTGAGAAATGAATCCACTGCTTCAAGTAGAGAATCTCACAGTTACCTACCAAGTTTCTGA
>JAKZRU010000120.1:0-10000 GCA_047517965.1 Gammaproteobacteria bacterium
GAGGTAGTCATGATCATCTACGGGGTCCCTGAAGCGATACATTCCGCTACTGTCACTGCTGTAAGGATGGGTAAATTCGATTTCAACAACATTTATACCTGTATGCAGTGCCTGTGCAGGCAAGCTAAGGTAAAAGCCATCGTAGGGCGCGATCAGCCGGTCAGGTGCGTCAGCGTCGCCGGCGCCTTGTTCGGCATGGGACGTAGCAAGCATGCGGTCATTGATTTGAACGCTTGAGACGGCGCCACCAAAGAAATCGATGGTCAGATCCTCCTGCACGTCGCCGAGCTTGAACGTAATCGTCACTTGGCCTGCGTACTCCGGCGCTTCACCATCAAGCTCGAACTCGAGGGCGTATGTCACCTCGCTGATGCGCGCAGATCGCGCTTGCGCATGCTCCTTGGTGAGCATTGGCGCCTCGGCGCGCGGTTCCGGGGTACGGCCATCCATGCACCCGCAACCAAGTCCTGCTGCGAGCGTAGCGATCATACAGGTGAAAAATCGGTTCATAATTCCATAGATTGCAGGTCCCTCTGTCATATTTAAAAAAGGAGTTATTGTATCCTGTTTCCGTACAGCGAGAATGAAACGATTGTTTTGAAAAATAGTATCCTAATCAAGTGTCGCCATTTCGACCAGTTCCCCAGTGAGATTGCCCGTCGCATCTTTACGGATTTCGCCGCCGTACGGCGCCGGCGTATTCTCATCGATACCGGCCAGTTCCAGCGCCCGGGGCCTGTCTAATCTTTGCCCACTAGCTCACTCAGCACAGCATTCCACGCCTTTGCCAGGTTAGCCCGATCGTATCCGCCGCCCCCGAATGCCATGACATGCCCCTTGGCAAACTCATCCGCCAGCATCACTATGCGTTGTGCCACATGCGCATGCACGGCGGGTGAGTATTCGAGTTGCGCCAGCGGGTCACCCTTGAGGCCGTCGGCGCCGCACTGAAAAATGAAAAACTCGGGTTGGAATGCTTCAAAATGCGCCTCTACCCGCGGCCAGACCTCCATGAATTCAGCATCACCCGAAAAAGGCGGGAGTTCAATGTTGAGCTTGGTGCCTTCAGCTCTGCCCTTTCCGGTCTCGTACGCTCGACCTGTTCCGGGGAAAAGCGTACTCCCATCCTGGTGGATATCCGCAAAAATCAGATCGGGATCGTCTTCGAATGCATAGAACACACCATCGCCGTGATGCACGTCGATATCTATGTAACCGACGCGCCGGACGTCATACACATGGCGCAACGTTTCTATCACCACTCCGAGGTCATTGAACACGCAAAATCCGGCAGCATGACCGCGTGCCGCGTGATGGAGCCCGCCAATCGGTTGCAGACTGCGCAGGCAATACCCGTCCATCACCTGTGCGAGCCCATCAAGGGCCGCACCGACCACATGCGCGGAGGCGAGATACACACCGGGAAAGACCGGCGTATCACCAGCGTCGAGCAGGCGCAGACCGTGCTCTTCGGCTGTAAACACTTGCTCGACGTATTCGTCTCGATGAAAACGGACCAACTCCTGACGTAACGCCTCGCGTGAAGCGCGCCTGGTTGTGCGCGCGATCAGACCCCGCTCAACTGCTTCACGCAAGAACGCCCCCTGGCGGTCGATACCCAATGGATGATCATCAGGGAAACCGTAGGCGCCCAGATCGTCATCGACGTACAGATTCACGTCCGTATTACCCGCCTGCGCGGTTCGGAATATCCGCGGGAGTGTAACAAGCACCGTAGCCGCGGCCGATGCCTGTATGATCGCGCGGCGGGTACAGTTCATTATATCCATCCATTTTCGCCTCAAACACCTCATCGCAACTTTCAATCAGGTGTCAGGGATAACAATGAGTTAAGCGTGGAGATAAAATACCTTATTCATGATCTTCCATTCACCATCCACCTTTAGCAGGGTAAATAGATCAGTAAATTTATGACCGGTCCAGTTATCGATCTCAAGACGAACGGTTGCAATCGTACCGACTATATCAATGTCGGCTATTCTTGCTTCAAGTTCGGTTGCCGGACCATTCCCATCATTCCAGTCGAATAGTCCCTGTATTGGTCCGGCAAACAAGTCATCCCCAATATACCCAAATATAGTCGCATCTGCGTGGAACGCCGGTCTCATATCATCACCCTTCCCGGATTTTGCTCCATCAATATAGAACTGAACAGTCCTTCCGATCATTTCATTATCACTTGGATTTGTGGTTGTGTTGTTCATGAATGTAACTCCTGATTGGTAAAAAAAGTTAATCAACGCCCGTGGTGGTGGTCTCTCGCGCCATCTGCATCCAGAAGGGTCCTGACTCCTCCCATTTATTGTGCGTCAATCGAATATGCAGGCCGTCGCTCAAACGATAGGCGAAAATTTCGCCGTACATCTGTGGGCCGAATACGACCTCCTGCACCAGCGGTTCTTCATCACTCAGGCCGGCCCGCTCCGAGGTGTAAACGATCCATTTGCCATCCGGTGAGAAATTCGGGTGGGCGTCATGTCCGGGGTCGTCCGTGATGCGGACAAGCTCTCCGGGCGCGCCATCCGGATTGAGTTTCATGATGTAGTTATCGAAACTCTTGAATCCCAGCGCATCAGGTTTACTGTCGCGGTCGGATGAGAAGACAATGGCATCACCGGATGGCGCGAATACCGGGAAATTGTCTTTCGCTTCGTCATTGGTCAGTTGTATCAGGTTTCCACCGTCGGCATCCATCAGATATAGATCGAAGTTACCCGTTCGGGCGCTTCGGAACACGATTCTGTTTGCGTCGGGGGAGAACGCCGGCATCCCATTGTTGGTATCTGAACCTGCCGTCAGGTTTACCCGCCCGCTGCCGTCGCTACGGATTTTCCATACATCCGCTTTTTTAGTCTGATCACCGAAAAACCAGCCTTGTGTGTAGGTGATCCAATCGGCGCTGGTAGACCATTTCAATCCGAAGATCCGATTCAACGTACCACTGACGATCCCGATCTCGTTCACTGCGAACAATTCGTTCTGGTTTTCACCGTCATAATCCTCGATGACGAAGCGTGTGCCGACGTTGTTTTCAATAGTAACGGCGAGTTTGCGTTGGTAAGGGTGTGCAGCGAGTCCACTCGTGTGCCGCATTGCATACAGGGTGATGGTTTTATCCAGAAACTCGATCTCTACCGGATAGTCCGTCGCCAGTACGCCACCGGGTCCTAGGATGTCTTGAACGGCAGCCTTGTCCGTGGTCAAGGGTCCGACACCATGGCACACCATTGCGCCGCCGGCGTGATGATAGTCCGGGCTCCAGTACTCGCCGGCTTCATCACTTTCGAGACGTGGCTCGGTACCGTCCAACCGGGTTGATTGCAGATACCAGCCGATGAACGAGCGCCGGGTTTGATAGGCGATCCGCCCGTCACGGGTCAGTGCCGGCGCCAGCGCCTCAACTCCCTCCGGGGTGATCGCCCTCTGATGCGAACCGTCGCTGTCCATCGCCCAGATACGGAATCCACCTTCTTGTCCAAGGATATGGCTTTTAGGTGGACCGGGGAGTTCGCGCGGCCTGCCCGAGTAGAAGTAAATTGTTTCTCTGTCTGGAGACCATTCCGGTGCGCCGTCCCAGCTGCGGGCATAAGTGAGGCGCTTCGTGTTCGTTCCGTCCGCATCCATGACATAGACCTCACCTTCCCGTTGCCGCATAAAGCTCAGCGCCGGATGTCCATAGACCTCGGTGTCGCGATCTGTTGAGAAAGCGATACGTTGGCCGTCGGGGGAGAATGCAGGCCGGAAATCACCGCCCGGGTGTAGGGTCAGGTTGACAGCCTTGTCCATACCTTGAGTTATTTCCGGTTCGAACGGCATAGAGTAAATGTCTGCGTTACCGCTCTCGGTACTGACAAACGCGAGCGTCTTGCCATCCGGAGAGATGACGGCTTGGTCTTCCATAGCCTTGTTATCGATCAATAATCTTGGCGCGGCAGCGTTTTCGAGATCGATGATATAAAGATCCGGGTGGCCGCGGCGCTCGGAAGTGAACACCACCCATCTGCCGTCGGGTGAAAAGACGGCTTCATAGTCGAGGCCAGGGTGATCGGTAAGTCGTCTCGGTTTTTCGCCGGGTTGATCAAAATAGAAGATGTCCCAGTTGCCCGGGCGTAGCGAGGAGAACACCACCTGGCCGGGGTCGGTTGCCATATCGACGGCCGGCGCTACGCCACTTGCCCCTAAACCAGACCCCATCGATACCAGGACGGCGAGGATCTGATTTTTGATTTTCATATTTATTATCTTCGGGGTCTACACTACTTCAATTGTAGCAAAATGCTCCGGGGGGTTACGTGAGATCATTTGACAAACAGTGAATATGATCGCCCCCGCCAACGCAGAGGCAATCGCAAACACTATCAGTGAAACATCATAATTGCCAGTACTTGTCAGCAGATATCCACCCAGATAGGTCGCCAGGATAGCCCCCCCGTAGCCCAGGGTAAAAACAATCCCTATCGCTTTCCCGGCGCTGTGCTTCGGCACAATAATTGATGCCATACTCGTAACGGTTACAATAGCCTGTGTCTGCCCCCATGTTAATATGCTGATGACCAGGGCCGTTTCCCACGGTGACAACTGCGCCATAACTAATACTAATATCCCGATGCTTGCAACAACGCCGCCTGTTAACGTAAACCAGAGTATTCTCACCGTATTTGTAGCGAAATATCCCGTTACAATCGCTGCCGGTATCATAACTATCCCGAGCATCATGGAAGACAAGCCAACTTCCGATGGAGAAAACTGATATATCTCAGCCAGGTATGGAGGGATCCAGCTGATCACCCCATATACTTCGATGAACAGGCTGCCCATTGAAATTGCTATCAACATAAGCATCGGATTGGATATTAGTTTTCCGAATGAATAAGATGCCTCGGAGTCAGGCAGGTTCTCAGCGCCGATTGGTCGTATTGCCTTTTCCTGTTTTATCAGCAACAGGGAATATAAAAAGAGCGCACCACATGCCAGGGACGTGAATAGGAAAGTAACACGCCATTCAATTATTTCTGAAATGATCGGCGTTGCCAGCAATGCGATAGTGATCCCAATGCCGATAGTGGCATTAATCAACCCCATACCAAACCCTACTTTTTCGGGAGGCAAATTTTTCGAAACGGCATCAGTCCCGGCAATAAAAATGATTGCAAGAAATACCGAACTCAAAAATCTCCATAACAGTAGTAATTCGAAATTGCTGCCTATTGTTCCCAGGATGCCAAAAATACATATCCCCAAAAGGCTCACCGACATAATTGGCACAGCCCCCCATTTATCAGAAATAACCCCTGCGGGAGAACTGGCCAGACATTTCATTACGGCATAGACAGACATAAAAAGGCCGGCTTGTGTGTAGCTGATGTTAAGATCTGATACCAGCGTCGGTATCACCGGGGGGATTTCAAAAATTTTGATGAAGGAAATCAGTATTGAGAGGATGACTAACCAGATTACTTTGTTTTTCGATGTCGATAGCATGGTTTTCTATTTAACCAGGATTTATCATGTAAATATATGGGCAAATATGCTGCAATATCTACGGCACAATGTGAACGTATCAGGAGACTACTATGGATTCAACAGAGTTAAAACAGTTACAGGCGCCATTAAAAGAAAAATACACCCACAATCCCGATACGGCTGTAGTTACAATGCGGGCAGAAAGTCACGTCAGCGAAGGTATAGCCTGTAAAGTTGAAACCGGAAGAAAACTTGCGGAAGCAGGTCTGCATCCTGCTGCCGGCGGTGACGGTTCACAACTATGCTCAGGAGATATGCTGCTTGAAGCGTTGGTTGCCTGTGCCGGGGTGACTCTGAAAGCAGTCGCCACAGCTATGGGTATAAATCTAACCGACGCAAGTGTTATTGCTGAAGGAGATCTGGATTTTCGTGGCACCCTGGCAGTAGATCGCGAAGCAAAGGTGGGTTTCAGGGACATTCGCCTGCAGTTTTCTTTGCAATCTGATGCACAAGCCGATGTTCTGGATAAATTGATTCAATTAACAGAGCGCTATTGTGTTGTATTACAAACCCTGAAAGACAGCCCTGATTTTCAAGTGACAGTTGGTAACACTTGATTGTTGAGCAGGTCGTACTCCTCCATTACTCTTTGGGAGAAGATCGCCCCAGTCAGACTATCAAAAACCTTTAGCAACAGGAGGACACCATGAAGAAGCAATTTTTTCCGGCATTGTTCACAGTGTTATTTGTCAGCATTGCCATGCTGCCATTCCCCGTCCTGAGCACGGAAGTAGCCGTGCTTTTTAAACAGGATTTAACGGATATGTCGGGCAAGGCTGGTTTGATGCTGACCGTGGAATATGCCCCGGGGGAATCATCCCTCCCCCATCGCCACAATTCCCATACGTTCGTCTATGTCCTGGAAGGCTCCGTCGTAATGCAGGTGCAAGGGGGTGAAGAAAAAACCCTGATGGCAGGGCAAACCTTTTATGAAAACCCGAACGATATTCACAGCGTATCGAAAAACGCCAGCGCTACTGAACCGGCAAAGATCCTGGTTTTCTTTATCAAGGAAAGTGACGCCCCGGCCAGTCTTCCAGTGGAGTAAGACGAAATAATATATACAACAGCTTAAATAAAAAAAGGCCAGTCTAATCGACTGGCC
The DNA here is from genome assembly GCA_047517965.1 of Gammaproteobacteria bacterium. Taxonomy (GTDB): domain Bacteria; phylum Pseudomonadota; class Gammaproteobacteria; order Arenicellales; family JAJDZL01; genus JAJDZL01. Next base: position 6,650 of record JAKZRU010000120.1, read on the forward strand.
TTTATCATTTAAGCCCTGGCGGTGACCTACGCTCGCACGGGAAAACCCGCACTACTATCGGCGCTGCGTCATTTCACTTCCGAGTTCGGTATGGGATCGGGTGGTACCAACGCGCTATGGCCGCCAGGAAATCGGCGTAAGGAGCACAGCGACGAACGCCGTCCCGGACTTGATCCGGGACCCACTCCTTATAAATTGAGTTGCCTGCAAATATTTTGCAGGCAACTCAATCGTCTATTCGGTTAACTGAAAAGGGGAACGCACTACTACATCATCACATATAACAAACCGTTTGAGTGTTATATGGTCAAGCCGCACGGGTAATTAGTACTGGTTAGCTTCATACATTACTGCACTTCCACACCCAGCCTATCAACCTCGTAGTCTACGAGGACCCTTCAGTGAGCTTAAAGCTCAAGGGAGAACTCATCTTGAGGGGGGCTTCCCGCTTAGATGCTTTCAGCGGTTATCCCGTCCGTACGTAGCTACCCGGCAATGCCACTGGCGTGACAACCGGAACACCAGAGGTACGTCCACTCCGGTCCTCTCGTACTAGGAGCAGCTCCTCTCAATTCTCCAACGCCCACGGCAGATAGGGACCGAACTGTCTCACGACGTTCTAAACCCAGCTCGCGTACCTCTTTAAATGGCGAACAGCCATACCCTTGGGACCTGCTTCAGCCCCAGGATGAGATGAGCCGACATCGAGGTGCCAAACACCACCGTCGATATGAACTCTTGGGTGGTATCAGCCTGTTATCCCCGGAGTACCTTTTATCCGTTGAGCGATGGCCCTTCCATTCAGAACCACCGGATCACTAAGACCTACTTTCGTATCTGCTCGACGTGTCTGTCTCGCAGTTAAGCACCCTTTTACCTTTGCGCTCATAGCACGATTTCCGACCGTGCCGAGGGTACCTTCGTGCTCCTCCGTTACTCTTTAGGAGGAGACCGCCCCAGTCAAACTACCCACCATACACTGTCCCCGATCCGGATAACGGACCTAGGTTAGAACCCCAAACACACCAGGCTGGTATTTCAAGGTTGGCTCCACGACAACTGGCGTCATCGCTTCAAAGCCTCCCAGCTATCCTACACAAGTATATTCAAAGTCCAGTGCAAAGCTGTAGTAAAGGTTCACGGGGTCTTTCCGTCTAGCCGCGGGTACACTGCATCTTAACAGCAAGTTCAATTTCGCTGAGTCTCGGGTGGAGACAGTGTGGCCATCGTTACGCCATTCGTGCAGGTCGGAACTTACCCGACAAGGAATTTCGCTACCTTAGGACCGTTATAGTTACGGCCGCCGTTCACCGGGGCTTCAATTAGAAGCTTCGCCCTAGAGCTAACCTCCGCATTTAACCTTCCGGCACCGGGCAGGCGTCACACCCTATACGTCCTCTTGCGAGTTTGCAGAGTGCTATGTTTTTAATAAACAGTCGCAGCCACCTCTTTGTTGCAACCCCGTTCCGCTCCAGCCGCGAGGGCTTTCACGTAAAAGGGGCACACCTTCTCCCGAAGTTACGGTGTCATTTTGCCGAGTTCCTTCACCCGAGTTCTCTCAAGCGCCTTGGGCTTCTCGCCCCGCCCACCTGTGTCGGTTTGCGGTACGGTCACGTATAACCTAAGTTTAGAGGCTTTTCCTGGAAGCATGGCATCAATCACTTCGCATCGCAATGTGCTCGTCGTCACGTCTCGGAATATACACTCCCGGATTTTCCTGAAGAGTGCTCCCTACACGCTTAAACCGGGACTTCCAACACCCGGATGATCTAGCCTTCTTCGTCCCCCCATCACAGTTATACGCGGTTCAGAAATATTGATCTGATTCCCATCGACTACGCCTTTCGGCCTCGCCTTAGGAGCCGACTCACCCTGCGCCGATTAACGTGGCGCAGGAAACCTTGGGCTTCCGGCGAGGGAGTTTTTCACTCCCTTTATCGCTACTCATGTCAGCATTCGCACTTCTGATACCTCCAGCATGCCTTACAGCACACCTTCGACGGCTTACAGAACGCTCCCCTACCATGCGTGTAAACACGCATCCGCAGCTTCGGTACATTACTTGAGCCCCGTTGAATCTTCCGCGCAGGCCGACTCGACCAGTGAGCTGTTACGCTTTCTTTAAAGGATGGCTGCTTCTAAGCCAACCTCCTGGTTGTCTGGGCCTTCCCACATCGTTTCCCACTGAGTAATGATTTAAGGACCTTAGCTGGCGGTCTGGGCTGTTTCCCTTTCGACCACGGAACTTATCTCCCGCAGTCTGTCTCCCGTGATTGCACTTCTCGGTATTCGGAGTTTGCAATGGGTTGGTACCGCTGGATGCAGCCCTAGCCATAACAGTGCTCTACCCCCAAGAGTGAGACACGAGGCGCTACCTAAATAGCTTTCGGGGAGAACCAGCTATCTCCGAACTTGATTAGCCTTTCACTACTACCCACAGCTCATCCACTGATTTTTCAACATCAGTTGGTTCGGTCCTCCAGCACGTGTTACCGCGCCTTCAACCTGGCCATGGGTAGATCGTCCGGTTTCGGGTCTACTCCCAGCGACTAATTCGCCCTATTCAGACTCGGTTTCCCTACGGCTCCCCTAAACGGTTAACCTTGCCACTGAGATGTAAGTCGCTGACCCATTATACAAAAGGTACGCCGTCACCCCGGTCTAGCCGAGGCTCCGACTGCTTGTACGCACACGGTTTCAGGTTCTATTTCACTCCCCTAACAGGGGTTCTTTTCGCCTTTCCCTCACGGTACTAGTTCACTATCGGTCGGTAGGGAGTATTTAGCCTTGGAGGATGGTCCCCCCAATTTCAAACAGGATTTCACGTGTCCCGCTCTACTTATCGCACACCTAGTTCCACACAAAACCTTTCGTATACAGGGCTATCACCTACTATGGCCGGACTTTCCAGACCGTTCTACTAAATTTTGCGCTAAAGAGTGCTGGCTGTTCCCGTTTCGCTCGCCGCTACTCAGGGAATCTCGGTTGATTTCTGTTCCTCCGGTTACTTAGATGTTTCAGTTCACCGGGTTCGCCTTCATATCCTATGTATTCAGATATGAATACCGTCGAAACGGTGGGTTTCCCCATTCGGACATCCCCGGATCAAAGTCTGTTTGCCGACTCCCCGAGGCTTTTCGCAGACTACCACGTCCTTCATCGCCTCCTACCGCCAAGGCATCCACCGTATGCGCTTACTCGCTTGACCATATAACCTCGAGATGTTCGTAAGAATATCTCTGGCTACATGATTTCCCTTGAATGCTGCATACCCAATGCGTCATGCATGCCCCATTGCATACATACGCATTCGCGCCTTTGACTACCAAATTTTAAAAGAACAATTAAGTA
>JAKZRU010000120.1:12500-26466 GCA_047517965.1 Gammaproteobacteria bacterium
AGCGGAAGATTTCCGACAACCGCCCAGCTGATCGGCAAAACGAACTTAACCGTCAGAGTCCAAGCAGCTAGAACGAATAGAAAGTGCGCAAGGAATCTCCTCACGCCTGGGCAAACCTGCTAACCGCATCACGGGTATAGACTGAAATCGGCAAGTTGTTCGGGCAGCTGCCGAGGCAGGGCTGCTCAACGCAGTTCATACAGTGACTGGCTTGGTGATGCAGATTCGAGTAGCTGGCAAGCGCCAGCTCTGAATCGCGGTAATCCACGTCATACATCCGTACTCTCAACAGTTCAGGAATCGGAACTTCATAGGGACATGCTGTCATGCAAATTCCACAACCATGCTGGCAGTAGTGCGTCGCCTGGACTGCTGTATATCGCGCAAGCAACGAAAAATCGTTTTCAGTGATGATCGGCTCGCCGGATGCACCGATATACTCGTCAATTTTCGCATGATCCGTCATGGAGATTAGAGCTACGTCAATGTGATTGCTCGCTAAAGCCCATTTGAGCGCCGCTTGTGAAAAAGTTCCGCCTTCAAGTTCGTGAGGGCGCATGTCGTGCAGTCTTGCGCCCATCAGTGTCTTCATTGCAGCAACACCGACCCCCTTGTTACGCGCCTTGTCCAGCACTCGTATAAGGTCTGGCTGCAGAGCGACGTAGTGAAACAGATAACGAAGCTTTTCTTCGAAACCCGGATCCTGGGCAAAATTGAACGCTACCAGAACCACATCAACCAGATCATGGTCCAGAGAATAATCCAGACTCTCGACCAGTCGCGAACCATGACCTGACATGCCGCGAAACCTGATCTTCCCCTGCTTTTTGGCTGTTTCTGTGAACTCGGCCCATTCAGGATTTTGCATGCGAGCCGGATCATTCACTGCGTGGTTGTAATAGATGTCTACATAGTCGGTTCGCAGGCGCTTGAGACTTTCTTCCAAAGCGCTCATCATCTGGCGTCTTGTGTCGCCTTCACGTGCTTTTGTCTTGGATGCAATGACTACTTTTTCACGAACATCCGAAAGAGCCAGTCCAACTGCCGTCTCCGACGCTCCGCCGCGATAGCTTTCTGCCGTGTCAAAGTAGGTTACGCCTCGTTCATATGCGTAGCGCACCAATTTTGAGTCGGACAGACGGCTGCAGCCGAATGAAATATCGGAAACCTCAAGTCCGGTGTTACCGAGGGGGACGTAGCGCAGAATCCGTGGTTTGACCGCCGCCGTGACCGGAACTGTTTCAGAAACTGCTGTCAGCCCAGCAACCGCAACTGCACTCAATTTGAGAAATGATCGCCTCTGCATAATGTCTGTCTTGCGGTAATCGTTACCGATGTTGTAATAGCTGCTATCCCATAAATTCAGGTGACTGAAGTGCTCCGCCGACCTGAATTCAGATTTGGCAACTGCCAATAATTTATCGATGATATAACAAGTTTCCAGATAGACTACGGCATTCACGGCAGATACACTTGTCTAGTGTGAATAAATCAGTTTCTGGGGATGTGGTAAGGGCAGTTTTGAGCGAAACTTCGAAGAGGTTGATCATTTCACAATCTGTGAGGCCAACAACTTCGCGTTAATTTCTGTTGGCATTTCAGCCATGTCGTATTACAATTTTACGTGGTAATTCATAATGGTGCGCCGTGGACAGTACCTGGAAGACATTTCACTTCGAATTTCTAAATCAAACCAATACCTTTTGGGGTGTAGCCAAGCGGTAAGGCACCGGATTTTGATTCCGGCAAACCCAGGTTCGAATCCTGGCACCCCAGTCAATCAGTTTGCTAAATCCAGAACGCTCACAATCGAAATTCTTAACTTCGACTGAATCGCATAGAGAGGTGTCGGCATGTTGATCGAAAACATGATGATTCTGACTGGCAATGCCAATCGGCAGCTTGCTGAGCAGATTGCAGAGTACCTTGCTGTACCGCTAGGCAATGCGGCAGTCGGACGCTTCAGCGATGGTGAAATCTCAGTTGAAATCAGCGAAAACATTCGAAACATGGATGTATTTATCATTCAGCCGACCTGTTCGCCGACCAACGACAATCTTATGGAACTACTGGTGATGATTGATGCCGCCAAACGATCTTCAGCAGGCCGTATCACCTCGGTGATTCCGTATCTCGGATATGCAAGACAAGACCGCCGACCGCGTAATTCGCGCGTGCCGATCACCGCTAAGCTCGTGGCTTCATTAGTCGGCACCGCCGGTGCCGACCGCGTGCTCACCATGGACCTGCATGCCGACCAGATTCAGGGATTCTTCGACATTCCCACCGACAACGTGTATGCAAGGCCAGTCATCATCGGCGACCTGTGGAAACACCGTCCAGAAAATCTTACCATCGTCTCGCCTGACGTCGGCGCGGTGGTTCGAGCTCGTTCGATCGCAGAACAGCTTGAAGCGCAGTTTGCGATTGTCGACAAACGAAGACCCAGACCCAATGTCGCGGAAGTGATGAATGTCATCGGCGATGTCGAAGGACGCACCTGTGTATTTATTGACGATATCGTGGACACTGCCAACACACTGTGCGAAGCTGCTCAAGCGCTCTCCCAGAAAGGTGCGCTGGCAGTGAAAGCCTATTGCACGCACCCAGTTCTGTCAGGAAACGCCGTAGAACGCGTAAACGACTCGGTTATGGATGAACTTGTGGTGTGTAATTCAATAAATCTTTCCGAGAAAGCACAAAAGTGCAATAAAATTCGTCAACTTGATGTATCGCAACTGATCGGAGAAGCAATTCGTCGAATTTCGATCGGAGACTCTGTCAGTTCAATCTTTGTAGACTAGTACATTCAAACCCTAATTAAAACGGTTGAAAAGGAAATAACCAAATGAGTACCAACTTCACACTAGAATTAACGCCGCGCGAAGATTTCGGCTCTTCGAATAGTCGCAGATTGCGACGCCAGGGAATGGTGCCTGTCGTGATTTACGGCGCCGACAAGAAAAACGCACATTATGTGACTGAACATGATTCATTGATGCATATCCTCGAAGTCGAAGCATTTCACTCTGCCATCATTGATGTCAAGGAAAGCGGCAAGAAACAGGGAGCAATTCTTCGAGAAGTTCAAATGCATCCATACAAATCGCAAGTGATGCATGTAGACCTGCAGCGTGTGAAAGCGACTGAGATGATTTCTCTTCGGGTTCCTCTACACTTCATTGGCGATGATATTGCACCTGGAATGAAGATCGCCGGAGGTGTATTTTCTCGGCTCATTTTAGATGTCGAAATCCAGTGTCTGCCGAAGAATCTTCCAGAATTTCTGGAGGTTGACGTAAGCAAACTTGAATTGAACCAGGCGGTGCATATTTCAGACATTGTTCTGCCGGAGGGCGTTGAATTAACTACCGCCTATCACGATAGCGACGACTACGCGATTGCTTCTGTCACGCCGTCCAGAATTTCGGCGGATTTTGACGAAGAGGAAGCAGAAGAGCTTGAGTTCGCTACCGTTACGCCATCGGAGGTCGAATCATCGGATTAACGGGTTGTTTGATTTCCGTTTACATCGGCTCAATCCCAAGAAAATCGACATGGCTCTGCGCTTCTCGCGAGTCAAGTATAGTACAGTGAGATCATGACGCAGACGCGCGCAATCATCGGTCTTGGTAACCCTGGCGAACAATATCGACACACCCGTCATAATTGCGGTTTTCGATTTATCGACGCTTTAGCTGCGAAGTGCCAGCTACAGTTAAAGCTCAACCCTCGCTTGAAAGCGAATTTAGTTCGCACGAAAATTTCTGAGGTGCCGGTTTGGCTGGTAGAACCAATCACGTACATGAACCGAAGCGGCACCGCATTTCAGTTAGTCACGAATTACTACGACATCGATCCGGGAAACGCCATCGTAGTACATGACGACCTGGATCTTCCTGCGGGAGTCGTACGGCTGAAATCAACCGGAGGGCATGGCGGGCACAATGGTCTCAGTGACATCATTTCCAGAACCGGAAGCCCAGATTTTCTACGGATTCGTATCGGCATCGGCCGTCCTAATCCAAAGCTAGGCACCATTCCCTACGTACTCAGCACTCCGTCATTACACGATCAGAATCTTATTGACGACGCAATTTCCGACGCATTGGATTCGCTTCCGGAAATTCTGAGGGGAAATCTGGAACGGGCAATGACAGCACTGCACAGCAGGCCCAAAGCAACCGACTCCTCACCCGAATCCTCATTGAGTGCCTGACCCGCAAATCTGGCAACATGGGATTTCGGTGCGGAATCATCGGCGTGCCGAATGTCGGCAAATCCACTCTGCTTAATGCACTGACAGGCTCTCAGGTAGCAGCGGAGAACTTTCCGTTCTGTACCATCGAATCGAATGTCGGAGTAGCATTCGTTCCGGAGCCCCGGCTGCTGGAAATTGCGAAGATTGCAGGTGTTGAAACGCAGGTTCCAGCGGTAATCGAATTTGTAGATATTGCTGGTTTGGTTGAAGGAGCATCACGTGGTGAAGGACTTGGAAATCGATTTCTAGCACATATTCGCGAGATGGACTTGATTGCTCATGTGATCGGTGACTTCGATAACAAAAATGATTGGAAAGACGAAATCGACATTGTCAATCTGGAGTTGGTCCTGGCAGACCTAGAAACAGTACGCAGGGCAACAGAAAAAGCATACAGACGTGCCCGAATCGGAGACAAAAAACAGCAGAAAGCTGCTGCTGTGCTCAAAACTGTCGAATCAATGCTTGAACAGGGAAAGCCGTTCAGTGGGGTTGAACCGGATGCGGAAGAACAGGAGATCATCCGCAACCTACATTTACTGACGAGCAAGCCAAAATTTTATATATTGAATGTCAGCGAAAATCAGCTGTTACTCTCTGATGGTGCTGTAGTAGATGCTTTGAAAACTCCCATGGTAACGATTTGTGCGAAAATTGAATACGAATTGGCACAGTTGTCGGAAGACGAACAAATTTCATTTCGTACAGAACTCGGTGTCGATGTTTCCGCTTTAGATAATGTAGTGCATACGGGGTACTCGTTACTTGGATTACAGACATTTTTCACTTTCAACGAATCCGAGGTTCGAGCCTGGGCATTTCCAAGAGGAACAACTGCGAAACAGGCAGCCGGAATGATACATACAGATATGGAAAAGGGATTCATTCGAGCGGAAGTTATGTCAAGCGAAGATCTCCTGTCTTACGGAACTGAACAAATGGTGAAAGAAGCCGGTCAGGTGCGTTTTGAAGGAAAATCATATGAACTGAAGGAGGGAGAAATCATTCGGATTCGATTCAAATCTTGACAGAAACTAACCAACAATCCTGGGATCCTGAAGCACTGCTACAAGTTTTCAGAAGTGCTTATCTCGCAGATGAATCTACCATCGCGCACAATTTGCTTGATCAAACTCCACTGACTGAAATTCAACGTCTGAGTGCTAGCCAACACGCAGCCGAACTGGTCACGACGGTACGTGAATCCAGTTCTCCACGAATCATGTCATCGTTTCTCTCCGAGTATGGCTTGACATCACAAGAAGGAATCGCACTGATGTGTCTGGCTGAGGCGCTTTTGCGAGTGCCCGACACCACTACAATCGACACTTTGATCAGTGACAAGATTTCTGCAGCACACTGGGGAAAGCATCTTGGACATTCAAGCTCATCCTTGGTCAACGCCTCGACATGGACATTGTTGCTGACCGGCAAGATTCTGAAAGAAGCCGACGTCGGCGATGTCGCAGACACGCTTCGACGAATCGTAAAAAGACTTGGGGAACCCGTGGTCAGAGTGGTTGTCGCCCAAGCAATCCGAAAGATTGCGGATCAATTCATCCTTGGAACAACGATCGAATCAGCGACTGAGCGGGGCGAAGAACTTGTATGCAAAGGCTATGGATACTCTTATGACATGCTGGGTGAGTCGGCCCTGACAGCCGATGATGCAAAACATTACTGGTCCTCCTATTTTCAGGCCATTGAGTTTATAGCAGGCAAATGCAGCTCCGACAACTTCTGGGAAAATCCTGGAATTTCTGTCAAGCTGTCGGCACTTCACCCCCGATATCAGTCAACACAAAGAAAATTCATAGTAGATGAGCTCGTTGATTCCATTCTGTCGCTCGCACAGCTTGCGAAGAAAGCGAATATGGGATTCAACATTGATGCGGAAGAGGCAGACACACAGGATCTGTATTTGGAAGTCTTCGAGAGAACTCTATCCAATCCGTCCCTGAAAGGCTGGCATGGATTCGGGTCCGTTGTTCAGGCATACAGTCCGCGTGCACGCTTTGTCATCGACTGCCTATATGGCCTCGCCGAGAAGTTTGAACGCAGAATCATGTTGCGACTTGTAAAGGGAGCTTATTGGGATACTGAAATAAAACGCGCACAAGTGCTGGGGATTTCCTCCTTTCCTGTGTTCACGAGAAAGTGTTCAACCGATTTGTCCTACCTCGCCTGCGCCCGACGTTTACTTGATTTGAACGATCGAATTTATCCCCAGTTTGCAACTCATAATGCACACACTATTTGTGCTGTGATGGCTATGACAGACAGCCACCACAGATTTGAGTTTCAGAGGCTTCACGGCATGGGAGAAGATGTACACGAGGCGGCTAGAAAAAAATTTGGATGCCTTTGCAGAATCTATGCTCCGGTGGGTGCGCGTGAAGACCTTCTTGCTTACCTTGTGCGGAGAATTCTGGAAAATGGAGCAAATAGTTCTTTCCTGAATCAACTTGTGGATTCGGACATTCCAGTGGGAGAAGTCGCTTCAGACCCAATCGAGAAAGTTCGAGAACTGAGTCATTCGATACCAAATCCGTCTGTACGGCAGCCAAGCGATATCTTTGGCGATTCGAGAACGAATTCCAAAGGCATCGATCTGGCGGATGTCAATGCAGTGAAAGCGCTGTACGGGGAGATGGAACAGTACCGAAACTGGGAATGGCATGCTGGCCGATCCGATTTGGTTTCTGGCCCAAACAATCCGACGGAAGTCGTCCACAATCCCGCACATCCACGAATCCAAGTAGGCACGGTTATTCAAACTGAATCGGCACATGTCAACGAAACAATTGAACGGGCGCAGTTGAGTTTCAAACAGTGGAGTAGCACGAGCGCTTCAACTCGTTCCGAATTACTCAATCGCATCGCCGACGCCTATGAAAAACACTCGCCGGAACTGATAGCCTTGATGGTTCAGGAAACTGGCAAGACGATTGCCGATTCAATTTCCGAAGTGAGAGAGGCAGTAGACTTCTGTCGATACTATGCAAACGAAGCCATTCGGTTGGAACGTGTGCCCGATCACTGTGCCCGTGGAGTCATTGCCTGCATCTCGCCTTGGAATTTCCCGCTCGCAATTTTTACCGGTCAGATTAGCGCCTCGCTTGCAGCTGGAAACTCGGTGATTGGAAAACCTGCAGAGCAGTCGTCGCTGACCGGTGCAAGAGCGGTAGAGCTCATGCATCAAGTCGGTATTCCGAAAGACGTTGTGCAGTTTCTTCCTGGCTACGGTGAAACCGTCGGAGCGATGCTTTCGGCGGACGAACGCATTTCCGGGATCTGTTTCACAGGCTCTACCGATACGGCTCAAGCCATTTATCGAGCGATGGCGAATTCATGCGATATAGAGGCACCTCTCATTGCTGAAACAGGCGGACTGAACGCAATGATCGTGGACTCTACTGCGTTGCCGGAGCAGGCTGTCAAAGATGTAATCGCATCGGCATTTCAGAGCGCAGGGCAAAGGTGTTCTGCATTGCGAATTCTGTATGTACAGAACGAAATGGAATCTCGGCTGCTCAATATGCTATTTGGTGCTATGGAACAATTGAGAGTAGGTGACCCATGGGATATTTCAACTGATGTCGGACCGATCATTGACGAACACGCACAAAGCGACCTGCTGAACTATTGCAACAGGATGAAAAGTGAAAACCGCCTGCTATATCAGCGAGACCTTTCTGCTCATCTTGACGGCTATTTTGTGCCTCCGAGTGTATTTCGCGTGTCGGGAATTGAGGAACTGGAGCGTGAAATTTTCGGACCCGTTCTACATGTAGCTACATATGATTCTCGGGACATTTCCAAGGTAGTGGAAGGCATCAATAAAACCGGATACGGGCTTACCTTCGGACTTCACACGCGAATTGACCGACGGGTTAAACAGCTATCTGAAAGCGTGAACGCCGGGAACATTTATGTAAACCGCAACCAGATTGGCGCAGTAGTAGGCTCTCAGCCTTTCGGCGGAAGAGGTCTGTCCGGGACTGGGCCCAAAGCTGGCGGACCTTACTATGTTGCTCGTCTCCGACGATTTGGAAAATGCAAACAAACAGCGGATTGTGAGTATCTTGTTGAAACAAGAGGTGATACTCGTGAATTACTTCGCAGATTGGTTAAACTGCAATCGGATTGGGCTTGTAGAGAGGACCGAATTTTTATTTTGAATTCAGCAGTGGCGGACCGACCTGAACTCTTGGAGGTATTGGCAAAGACGGCCAAACTGGTCCATTCGCCTATCGATCTTGAGGGCCCAACAGGTGAAAGCAACCGCATTTACCTGCACCCGAAAGGCGTGTTCATTTGTATTGGATCAGACACCCATGTTCTACAGGCACTGGCAACCGGAAATGCAGTGCTGGGTGTTGGTATAGAAAGTCAGCTTGTTGCAAACTTGCAATCATCAGGCATACCGATTTTACAAAGCCAAGTGATTCCGGACTCTGCAACGGTTACGTTATGTAGCGACCTTGCGGGAATCACTGTGGATGGTTGCCCACAAGAGTTGCTGAGAGCAATTCGATTGGAACTCGCGTCAAGGCAAGGTGCGATCATTCAACTCACTACGGATCAGGGCGCACCCTGGCTCTTTCTCGTAGAAAAATCTGTGTGTATTGACACAACCGCGGCGGGCGGTAATGCTAGACTTTTTATTGAATCCGGGTCGTGAATATTCAATATGTCACCTCCGCTGCTCAACTCAGCCCAACCGACTGTCCTCGTTTGATGGATAATCACGCATGACTTTTATATCGTTCTGCGATATTTCAAGGTACATCAATTTTTAGCGAAACCAGTGGAATTCAAAACAAAAATAATTAATCAAGAGAAGAAATCATGAAACAGCAATTCGACATGATAGTGATCGGCGGTGGAAGCGGCGGTATAGCGGCGGCGCGGCGAGCAAGCGAATACGGAGCTAAGTGTGCAGTGATTGAAAATCACAAACTAGGGGGGACTTGTGTTAATGTCGGATGCGTGCCCAAAAAAGTAATGTGGACCACTTCGCGAATTGCAGAAATCCTTCACGATGCCGCCGATTACGGATTTTCAGTCAAAAACGAAGGATTCGACTGGGCAATTATCAAGAAATCTCGCGATGCGTATATTGCCCGTCTGAATGATATTTACGCAGTTAATCTTGAGAATTCCGATGTTGCGTGTATTGAAGGAACGGCTCGCTTTACTACATCCAACACATTGCAAGTAAATGACGACGAATTTGAAGCCGCCCACATTCTGATAGCAACCGGCAGCCGGCCTGTTATTCCAAACGTCGCTGGCTCAGAATATGGTATAAACAGCGACGGATTTTTTGAGATGGAGGAACTTCCTGCAAAGGTTGCAATAACAGGAGCTGGCTATATTGCTACCGAGTTTGCCGGCATGCTGCATGGGCTTGGAAGCCAGGTGACTATGATTCTGCGAAAGGATCAGCTATTGCGTGGATTCGATTCATCCATTACCTCAGTAGTGATGTCCGAAATGCAGCGAACCGGAGTGAGATTCGTACTGAATACCTCGGTTACCGAACTAGAAAGAAAGAAATCAAAGCTCTCGGTCAAGTTGGACAATGGCACTTCACTGAATGAAATCGACCAATTCATATTTGCCATTGGGCGCGTACCGAATTCTAAATCTCTTAATCTCGAGAGTGCAGGCGTAGAACTCAATTCCCGAGGCTACATTGAAACAGACAAGTTTCAGAATACATCTTGTAAAGGCGTTTATGCAGTCGGAGATGTAACCGGCCGCATCGCATTGACGCCTGTTGCCATTGCCGCAGGTCGTAAGCTTTCAGATCAGCTGTTCGGTGGTCAAAGCGACGCATATCTGGACTACGAGAATGTCCCTTCAGTCATTTTCAGCCATCCACCCATTGGTACAGTGGGGTTGAGTGAAGACGCAGCAAGGGCTAAGTTTGGAAACGATGTAAAGGTCTATTCAAGCCAGTTTCAGAATATGTACTATCAGGTTACGGATCGTGCTTCGCCCACTCTGATGAAACTTGTCACCACGGGTGAGAACGAAAGAATCGTTGGCTGTCATATCGTCGGAGACTTTGCAGACGAAATTATCCAGGGATTTTCAGTTGCAGTTAAGATGGCCGCGTGCAAACGCGATTTCGACAACACGGTTGCAATCCATCCAACTGTAGCTGAGGAATTTGTGACCCTGCGGTAAGGCAGGGTGTGGAAGCCACCTATTTCAATATATTCGTCTTTGTTCGTAGGAGGCAGTGGTTGCAGGCTGATTGATTAAATTACCTTTCTGACGGCATCAATCACCGAAGTTGTTTCTGGCTTTTTGCCGTGCCAGAGAAAGAATGATTCCGCTGCCTGCTCTACCAGCATTCCGAGTCCATCGGTAGTTTTAGTGACGCCATGTTCGATTGCCAACAATTGAAATTTGGTTGGTCGTGCTGCGTACATCATGTTGTAAGCCAATTGAGCATCCTGAAATACTCCAGAAGGAATTTCCGGCAAGCTGCCTGTTAACTCGCTTGAGGTGGCATTAATCACGATATCGTAGGTTCTGCCTCGAATTTGGTCCAAGCCGCCACCGATAATGTTTCCGCACTGCGCAAACACGTCAGCCAGCGCAACGGCTTTGTCTTTGGTTCGGTTAGCGACAAATACTTGTTCAGGTTGTTCTGCCAGGATTGGACCCAGAACTCCGCGAACTGCACCTCCTGCGCCGATCATTAACACACAGGCATCCCTGATATCGACTCCCAGCCTCGTCTTGATGTCGGTTACCAACCCGATGCCATCTGTATTGTCACCCTTGACGGTCTTTCCTAAGGATAACGTATTCACTGCACCGGCCAATTTCGCGCGATCACTCAGCACATCGGCCAACTTCCATGCATTGAGTTTGAATGGTACGGTTACATTGAGACCTTGTCCGCCGTTCGCTTCAAATCCGCTGACTGCTTGCTCGAATCCGCCAATTTCTACATGAACCGCACGATATTCAAGATCGATGTCAAACTGCTTGGCAAAGAGAGTATGTACCAGAGGCGATTTACTGTGTGAGATAGGATTCCCGAAGACTGCGTATAACTGCCGCTTGGGTTTGAAATTGAAAATGTCACTCATCTATGGATATCTATTTGTACCTGACGCGACCGCACAATACGGAATCCCGTTCCCCGCAACAATTTCTATCTCTGACAATGGTCCATGCTCAATTGCTAGACAATGCCTCTATCCTATCAACAGGACACACTTGACAAAGGCGTTGAGATGAGATTTAATTTGCTGCATGCAGATTGGTCTCCGTCAATTCAGTCATGAGGACATCGAGTGGTTTTCACAAGCGGTTAACTGTGGCGATTATAGTCGTTACGGTTTAGCCGTCTCGTTGTGCGAGCGAACGAATTGGCGAAATAAAAAAGGCAAGTTGTGTGCGGCACAGGCGGGTAAGATCTTAGCGATTGTGGCTGACAAGTTGGGTCTTGAGCTGCCACCGGTGCGGTTTGCCAAGCCGCAAGCGGGTGAAATACCGGAGTATGATAAGGATGTGAAGTTGCGGTGTTCACTGGCACAATTGGGTGAGGTGTCAGTGGAGTTGGTGGCGCGCTCGGATTCGAAGCAGTGGCGTTCAATGATGCACACGCATCATCCACGCGGTGTACCGGCGGTGCCCGGCAAGGTGGTTAAATATTGGCTGGTCAGTGAGCGTTGCGGTCGAGTGGGCGGAGTTTCGTTTCATGCGGCGAGTTGGCATGATGCGACACGGGACAATCATATCGGATGGAGTCAGCGGGCGCGGGTGGCGAATCTTGAGAAGGTGTTGAACAACACTCGTTTTTTGATCTTGCCGCAGGTTCGGGTGCATGGTTTGGCGTCCAAGGCGCTGGGTTTGGCGGCTGGACGTGTGGCGAACGATTGGCCGGCATTGCACGGTGAGGAGGCGGTGCTTTTGTATACTTATGTGGACCATTCGCATTCGGGTGAAAGTTATCGGACGGCGGATTGGCAGTATATTGGCGAGACCTCTGGGCGTCTCAGTGATGACAGTCAAAGTAAAGGCGTATTTGCGTATCCGCTGGTTGCCCAGTGGCGCGAGCAGTTATGTACTGTGTCGGGGTGTCGTTTTCATCCTCACCCGGATCCTTATTTGGCCGATGATGCGCATTGGACAGAAGTTGAGTATGGTGCATCGACGCATCCGGACGGTCGGGTGCGACAGAGGATTTTGTCGATGGGTATTGACTGGCATCGTGAGCTGGGCGAGGCGGTGCCGCGAATCTTTCCCAATGAGGCGAAACGCAAAGCTGCGTATCGGTTGTTATCGAACAAGAAGGTAGGCATGGATGATATTTTAGAATCTCACCGTCAGGCGACGGTGGGGCGTTGTGGGCTGTATAAGACGGTGTTGGCGGTACAGGACACCACGACTTTGAATTACGATGGATTGAAAAACTCGACGCGTGGCTTGACGACGATAGGCGGTCATGGTCAGGGGATTTTCACGCATGCGATGTTGGCGGTATCGGAAGGCGGTCGGCCGCTTGGGGTATTGGATATTGACGGCGAGGTAAGAACCCGTTGCGCTGACTCTGGCGAGGCGGTTAAAGAAAGCATTGGTTGGATTGAGGGTTTGGATACGGCCGGTGCATTGTCTGCAGCTTGCGGTGACAACACTCGGGTGATCAATGTGAGCGACCGTGAATCGGATTTGTGGGCGTTATTCGAGCGTCAGTCCGAATGTGCTGAGCAGGTTGGGGTGTTGGTTCGGTGCAATGGTTCGAGACAGCGCAAGGTGATTGATGGTGACGGCGAAGCGGTTGATTTGCGGGCGCATGTTGAGAGTGGTCCGAAGGTCTCGAGGCGCACGGTTTTGATTGAGGCGCAAGGTGGCAAAAGAGCCCGCAAGAAGCGCAAAGCGAAAGTGGCGCTACGCATTGCCAAGGTCAATATAAAAGCCCCGGGCAAGTGCGAAGACCGCTTGCCAATGGTCGCGGTGTCGGTGATTGAAGAACCCTCGTCGGCCAAAAACAACGCGCCATTGAACTGGCTGTTATTGTGCAGCGAAGGCTCAGCAGATGCTGCCAGTGCCAGACGAATCTGTCAATGGTATGAGAAGCGTTGGAGCATCGAGGAGTATTTCCGGGTGCTCAAATCCGGCGCTCAAGTTGAAGAGCGTCGCTTCGATGACGCGCACGACCTGCTCAAATGCCTGGCGTTCGATGCCATCACTGCCTGGCGGGTGTTTGATCTGCAGCGGCTGGCCAAATATGAGCCCGACCGGTTGGCCAGTGAGTTTTTCGATGCCACAGAAATTCGCCTGCTGCGGGTGTTGTTGCACCGTGTCAAATCGAGTTACGACATCCGTCCGCCGCCCAAACAGAGCATCGCTGACTTTACGGTGGACTTGGGCACAATTGCCGGATTCACCCCACGGAAAAGTCAACCAATACCGGGTACGAAAATTTTATGGCTAGCAATGAAAAAGTTAATGGAAGCCGTCAACACATACACAGCACTGCAAATGATTGGAATGATCAACGATGACGTTCAGTCAAGTGTGGGTAGTTGATAGACTTCAAACTGATTGTTTTCGGCCAACCCGGGCTCTGTAAAGTATGCAAGTGCCAATGACTTTCGAGTTCGATGCCCATAAGTTCCAGATGTCACAATCCCCACCACACACTCTCCTTGATAAACGGGATGCAGATAGAAC
>JAKZRU010000121.1:0-59754 GCA_047517965.1 Gammaproteobacteria bacterium
ACTGTTCTCATACCCCGAACTCCTCGAAGATTTGCCTGGTTGACGCGATATTCCCTTAATTATAAGAAATAATCGCGATCTTCGTTCGAGAATATTCGGATTTTATATAATAATATCAATGTATTATGAGTTTCCTGGCAACCACTAGTTAGAAAAAATGTCCTGCCTCTCAGGGAATCCAATGTTGAAACCGCACCAGCTGCACCAGGTCTAGTGGGATCAGTGGCCGGACCGCGGTCGCCGACATTCAAAATTCCAGTAGTAAGGTCTACGTTTTCCTTGCCAAATGCATTTTTCCATCGTAACGTGACATCGTGTCCTATCCACGACTTGTAACGATAGGTTTCTCGCCCATTCCAGAAGCCTGAAACAAAATTTACATTCCAGCTCGCTGTTAAATTGTCTCTGTTCGCGAGAAGCGTTGCATGAACTCGCTCACTCGGCGTATCGTATGGAGTTGGTACGCCAGCCACGTATGACTTGGGTTGCATCAGGTGAAGCCAACGAACTTCAAAATCCATGTCTGCCCAATCAGTTTGCCAGTCGGTCTGTGCGCGAACATTGACCCCGGAGACAACTGATGCTCCGCTGTTGAATAGCGGGCTCTTGATTTTCGAGATTCGATTGCCATCACCCAATATGACATCCGCGTTTGTTGGTAATTGCCCACCCTTTTTCAAGTCGACAATCATCTGAGCTGGCAATGACACTGTCGTTTTTGATAGCTTGATTCGAAACCAGTCTGCGCTGAGCGCAAACATACTTAAATTTTTGACAAATCCAAGGCTCACACTTTCGGAGTCATCAGTTTTCAGGTTCGTATTGCTTATATTTTCGCGTTGAACCTGATACTCAACACAATCGTCATTCGGGTTGCCGAGATTAATCGTATCGCAAATGTATGGATAGTCCAGTGATTTCTCATGATGCAATGCATACAGACTGGGTGGACTCCCGCCTTTGCTCCAGGAACCTCGGACGGTTAGATTCTCATTGAAGCGAAAGCGGCTTGAGATTTGGTGAGAGAACTTTGCACCGACATCATGGAAATCGTCATGCCGTCCGGCAACTACGACGTCCCAATTTTGACGCAAAGGCAACGACAGTCTGGCATGCGCGGAACTGCGACGGCGTTTGCCTGCGTATGAATTGCCTGCGGACCCGATTATTACGTCGGACTCGACTACAAGAGGTTTATTCTTTGCATCCCTGTAATCGTAAATATCCCGATTATCCTCGTCAACAATCTCAGCTCCTGCCACCCAGAGGGAATCGCCTCCGTCAAGTTTGAATGCGGTTCCATTTAGGGTTGCGTTGACTTTCTTGTGGTTCGTGATGTGGGATTCGGTAAGATGAAGCCCAGAATCGCGAATAGCATTCAGATGATCTGTGTTTTGCGATAGTGGATTCTCTAGATCATAGTGCCCTGCTGTGATCGCATCCATTAACGCGTTTTCACTCACGTATGTACCAGCCTTCTCGATGTGGTCGTGACGATAATATCGAATTTGTGTGTCATAGTTGATACCGCTCTCGAACTGTCCTTTCAAGCCGAGTGCGAGATCATAATCTTCTATGTCTACACGCGTGTCGCGGTTGCCGTGCCCCAAAAAACGATGAGCCACAAAAATTTTCCCATCCATGGGTAAAGTTATGCCACTTCTTTCTTGCAGTGGCAACTCGATAGTGCCGACTGAGGGCGCCATGCGAGACATGTAGTCGGTATCTGACCATCGTGCATTGATATACATGTCAGATGCCTCGCCTAATGGGTGATCGAAGTTAAGAAACACACTCTCCCGATTGCGCCACTCCCAACTCCACTGATAATTACCGTACGGAAATCCACAACCTGAGCCTAGTACGCCTCCAGGCCGTTCGATTACGCCGGTGTATAGGTCATCTGGGCATTCGCCCAGAGGAGCTGCAATCAAAGTATCGCCGGTACTGGTGGTGACGGGAATGAGTACTGTGTTACCGCCGAATGAGACATTCGATGCGGTAGCGAACGAACCGCCCTCTGTCCATGTGGAGCGGGTATGATCACGATCAGCGTCACGAATATTGTCTCTGTAAAAAGCGTCTACACCGATCGTAATATGACCTGCTCCGATTGCACCTCCCCACAAACTACTAACGTGCTCTGCATCTGCTCCTGGGTCCGTCGGCCGCTCACCGTGCAACTGGACTTCAATTCCCTCAAAGTCGCGTCTAAGGATAATATTGATCTCACCTGCGATGGAATCGACGCTGTGTAAAGCGGACGCACTCCCGCCGAAAACTTCAATTCGTTCAATGGCTGAAATTGGCAGGGAGTCTAAGTCGTAGGTTGTGTCGGAAATTGGATGACCGTTCACAAGTAATGCAGTTCGATTGTCCCCGACCCCGAGTACGTAGGGCCGAGTGAGACCAAAACTATTGTAAAGCCAGCGACTTGCCAGTAGGTCCCAGACGTTGGTTACTCCAGAAAGTTCGATATCTGCTCGGTCAATCACGCTGACAGGGCGCGTCGAGTTGCTATCTATCCTGGACATTTGCCCGGCTGTCTTTATCAGCCGCTTCGACTGACTGCAAGACCGCCGATGAAGATGCTGCCAATGTCAAGGCGATAATAATCTGGAGCAGAGATTGCGTGAAACGTTTGCAGATTGAAACATGTGCAACTCGAGTATATGTCATTGTGTTCATTCGATATTATTCCATGTTGTCTTAATCCAGCCACACCGGATAATCTGGATTGGTGCAACTAGCAAAAGATTAGTCTGAGTAATTTTAGTTAATTTTAATGTTGATCCAAGGCGCAATGATGCGAGTTTACATGTTAATCTCACGCCTGTAAAGCAGTTCAAGCCGGACATTCTTGAATCGGCAGTGCATAGTTGTAGTGTACGTTGAAACCGAGCAAATTCTGGAACAGTACGCCGCCACTACGCAGCAATGAAAGCCCGGCGCCCCGAAAAACATGCCAGCAACAACCTATCGGCGCCTGACATTTTGCTGTTATGCCCTCTTCTAAGCCTTCAACATCAATAGAGGGAAGAATTTTCCGAAATTTTCATGGGTTTACACGCAATTATTTGCACCTTAAGGCATGAATAAATAAAAAAAATTGAATATAATCCGTTTCTTATATTTTTTATTTCAATCCAATATGGATTGTCAAAGTGAGCAAGGATTTGCGGGTTGCACGTCATCCTAAAGCATTGCCGCAACACAGTTTCAATTCTGGTCTGTTACACAGGCTAGGTTGTATTCTGCCAGCCGAATAGTTGAGAGTTTTTCTCAAACCCTGTGTGGGGGAAACTAGCGAATCGCAGTTGGAGCCAATTCCTATGTTGTTGAATGTTGTAAGTGCCTTAATTTCGGCACTGCCTGAATAGAACTGAGAAGTTGTGAACAATTGAATTCATTTCCAATAGCATGAAACTTTCATTTTTGAGAAAGAATGCACATACTATTTGCCGATAAATTTCCCCAGAAGCAGTTGCAGCAGATTCAGAATTCCGGGCACGAAACCCGCTATCAACCGGATTTGCAAGCAGAAGATTTGCCTAGTGTCCTCACAGGAGTCAATGCTCTAGTCGTTCGCAGTACAAGAGTGGAACGAGCTGCGATTGGAGCAGCGAGTGATCTGCAGATCATTATCCGTGCGGGTGCGGGTACCAATACGATTGACAAGGCATTCGCTGCAGAGCGGAATGTTTCAGTCTGCAATGTCCCAGGTAAAAATGCCGTCGCAGTTGCAGAACTCACGATGGGACTCTTACTCTCCATTGATCGCAACATCCCGGATAACGTCCAAGAATTGCGCGAAGGCCGTTGGAACAAAAAGTTATATTCATCGGCACTAGGTCTGATGGGGCGCACTTTTGGTATAGTTGGAGCCGGTGCCATCGGTATGGCAGTCGCCGAACGTGCACATGCTTTTGGCTTGAAAATACTAATGATTGAAAAGCCGGGTCGATCTGAAAGCTTGCTCAAAAGAATGGCTTCACTCGGTATAAACACAGTAGAAGGACTGGAACAACTCGCTGCTCGAAGCGACATTGTTACCGTTCATGTTCCAGCCGCGGACAGCACCCGCAATATGATCAATGAAGAGTTTCTTTCGCGAATGCGAGAAGGAGCAATATTGCTGAATACTTCACGCGGCGACGTAGTGGATGAAAAGGCATTGCTGCATGCAATGGATACGAAGTCCATTCGCGCCGGGCTAGATGTCTACGCAAATGAGCCTGCTGTTTCAGCGGGTGACTTTGATTCGGAACTCGCCAAACATCCAAACGTTTACGGGACTCACCATATCGGTGCGTCAACAGACCAGGCTCAAAACGCGGTTGCGGAGGGTGTGGTTGAAATCATTGATGCGTTCAAGGACGGCATCACAATCAACCGTGTGAATTAACAACTATATATTAACCCTTAGCACCGATTAGGAGGTGTCCACTTGAACGATCGCGTCTATAACTTTTGTCCAGGGCCTTGTATGCTACCCGTTGAAGTCTTGGAGGAAACTCAGTCAGAACTGGTAAATTATAAAAATTCCGGAATGTCTCTCATCGAGTGTAGTCATCGCGGTCCCCACTACGATGAAGTTCACAATGAAGCAGTGGAGCTCGTCAAGGAACTGTTAAACGTTCCGGACAATTTTGGAATTCTGTTTCTTCAAGGCGGAGCGACATTGCAGTTCGCAATGACAGCCATGAATTTACTCGCACCTTCGCAAAAGGCAGCCATTGTACATAGTGGACACTGGGCAAATCTTGCAATGAAGGACAGTCAGGTTTACGGTAATATGTATATCGCTTGGGATGGTACAGACGATCAGTTTAGTCGCACACCCAGCGAGAATGAAATCGAACTACAACCGGATACTCGCTACCTCCATATCACGACTAACGAAACCATCGGTGGTGTTCGACTATACGATTGGCCGGACTTGGGTGTTCCTTTGGTCGGTGATATGTCTTCCGATTACTTTTCCAGACATATTCCTTGGGATCTCATGGACGTTGCATACGGCGGTGCCCAGAAGAATCTGGGACCATCAGGACTTACACTCGTGATCGTACGAAAGTCGGTGCTTGAGACGCACCCGCGGGATCTCCCCACCTACCTTGACTACCGAGTTCACTATGCTACGAACTCTCGTTTTAACACGCCGGCAATTTTCCCGATTTATGTCGCAGGAAAAGTTCTCAAGTGGTACAAAGACCAAGGCGGAGTGGATGAATTTGAAAAATTGTCCATAACAAGATGTGCGCACCTGTATGATACGATTGACGCCAGCAATGGGTTTTACGATTGCCCAGTTGAAGGTGAGAGCAGGTCTCGCATGAATGTTGTATTCCGTTTGCCGAATGAAGGTTTGGAGTCGAAGTTTCTGGCAGATGCCGAACTACAGGGGCTCGTGAATCTTAAGGGTCATAGAAGTGTCGGTGGAATACGGGCAAGCATTTACAATTCCATGCCTATGGAAGGAGTAGAAAAACTGGCGAATTTCATGGATAATTTTCGTGCTTCACACTCCTAGTCTCTAAAATTTTGCTTCTAAGGAAAATTCCCGATGCCCAAGATCAGAAAATTCGACGGCTATCTGGTAGAGCCTAAACGAGCAGCGAACGTGGTGACGCCAGCATATGATGCCATGCTACCATCTGAACGGCGTGAATTTGCTGGATTGTACCCAGGAAACTATGTCAACGTCATGCGCTCACTCGAAGAGTTTGATGGTTCAGGTCCGACGCTTGAGGAAATACTGCACCACAATCAAACTCATCTGAATCAACTGCTGGAAAATGGTGCATTCTTGAACACATCGTCTCCAGCATACTATCTCTACAAGCTGCAGGCCGGACAGCATGAACAGATCGGTGTTATCGCCGATATCCCGGTCGATGAATACACGCAAGGGCGATTGAAAAAGCACGAAGATACCCAACTAGAAAAAGAAAATATGTTGACGCGCTATCAGGAAGCCGTCGGTGTGACATCCAGCCCGATTTGCGTGGCTTATGCAGATCGAAGCGACATTGATGATGCGATAGGACAGGCGACACAGGAAGAGCCGTACTTAAATTTGACAGCTTGGGATGATGTTGCTCAGACGGTCTGGAAGGTGAGCGATCCAGCTCTGTCTGCACAACTTGAGCAAGGGTTTGCTGATATTGAATATACCTACCTGACCGATGGCCATCACCGCTGTGCGTCAGGTGCGAGATTCGCTGAAATTGTAAAACAGCGTGCTGCAGGAGTTGACGAGTGCCCGAATGCGGATCATCTGCTAGTTGCTTTATTTCCAGATAGTCAGTTGCGGATATTTTCCTATTTTCGTTGTGTTCGCGACCTCAATGGCATGGACGAATCCGAATTAATTGCTGCGATTGCGGCAACCGGCATTGAAGTCCGGCAGAAAGACACTCGTGACTTGGATGCCTTGCTCCCCACTCGCTCCAGGAGGGACATTACCATGGTTGTTGACGACTCGGTTTACGGGTTGCGCATCCCCTCTGCAATGGTTCCTTCAGACGATCCGGCCGGATCGCTGGACGTCTCCATACTGCAAGAAAGAATTCTGGCATCGGTGCTGGGAATTCACAACGCTCGTTCCGACGAAAGGCTCAGCTATGCGCCAGGGGTCGAGGGTATTGCAGGATTGATGGAAAGATGTAAAAAAGGCTGGCGACTGGGATTTGCGTGTGTGAACACGACCATTCAAGAAGTGATGGAAGTTGCCGATGCCGGTCAGGTAATGCCGCCGAAATCAACCTGGTTCGATCCGAAACTCAGAGCCGGAATCTTTCTTCGTTACTGCTGAAAGCAAATAACAACCTATCGGTTGCCTTGCCAATAATGAAGTATTTTTAGTTTTCTAGTGATCGTTGTGTGTATCTTGGTCCACTGTTGACGGACCTTTGCCACGAAACAAGAACATGATTACGATGCTTATGGCAATCGGCAGAATAATCAGCGTAATTAATAAAGACTCACTCATATCAGTTAAACGTCCTTGCTCAGGTTGAAAATTACTTTAGGCAGTCGTATCGCTAAGACACTTTTCGAAGCGTTTGCTGTACTTCAAAATTGGGTTCAGTGTAATCTCGGTCATGTTCAAGAGCCGGAATCATTCGCCGGGCATTCTTAACCTCTTCCATGTCGACTTCAGCGATTATATAGCCTCTGTCTTCTCCGCCATCCGCGAGTATTCTCCCCCATGGGTCAATAATCAATGAGTGACCGTACGTTCTGGCTCTGCCATGATCTCCGTATTGACAAGGTGCCACGACATAGGCGCCAGTCTCAATGGCTCGACTTCTAAGCATGACATGCCAGTGCGCTTGTCCAGTTGTTCGAGTAAATGCGGCAGGTACAGAAATTACATCTGCCCCGGCATGTGCAAGCGAACGGTATAAATGCGGGAAGCGCAAATCATAGCAAACCGTCAGTCCCAATTCGCCCCAAGGCAAGCTTGCAGTAACCGCTTTGTTGCCGGGTGAGAAAACGTCTGATTCTCGATAAACCTCTCCATTCGGGAGATTTACATCGAACATGTGGATCTTGTCGTATCGAACCTCGATTTTTCCTTCTGGATTCAGAAGTATCGATCGATTTCGTTTCTCCCCCTGAGAATCGTAAATGGCAATCGAACCCAGCAGAATCCAGACTTGCAATTTGAGTGACAGCTCTCGAAATGCTGCTAAAGTCGGATGTTCGGATTCCCGGAATGGCGCTACATCCAGACCCTCCTCGTTAAGGTTCAGAAATGAAAAGAATTCGGGCAGACAGATTAGATCAGCTCCCGCATCGTAAGCTTCTCGAGACAGAATTTCACAATCCTGAATGGTTTGATCCAAATTGTCAGTGGCACAATTCTGGATGCAGGCGATATTGAATTTCATCGAGTGTTCTTTTGACGCACAGTCTGTATTATTCAGCAGTAATTGCTATTTTAGCAAAAACAAGATTTTTGGAGATGAGCGAAGTCAATTCATTCAATTTCAGGCGAAATATTCTCTAAAAACACCATATTCGTACATTGCTGCAATACAGTTTTCGTTATAATTGTTAAGACGACAAACGACACTGTCGAAAACCCTGTCGTCTCGACATTGTAGACACTTCATAAGCAGGGGTACCTACCCAGCATGCCAACAGCAAGACGCAGCTTGAATTTCTCTCGCTGGAAGTTTTTTGTACCTGTTGAACTGTCCGATAATAGCAAGCTCCTTGTGTCAACTTGATCACCATTTTAATGGGCGGACATAGTTGACCGAAACAATTCCACTAACAGTCACAATGATCTGGGTCCTGGTGCTGTTGGGCGTCACGATTGTCCTTTTTGTTTCAGAAGTATTCCGAGTTGATGTTGTCGCAATTCTGATCATGGTCATCATTGGCCTGTCAAGTCTAGTCCCGGATTTTAACGGTCTAGTGCCCATAAGCAGACTGTTTGATGGCTTTTCCAGCAACGCGGTTATTTCCATTATTGCAGTCATGATTTTGGGAGCCGGGCTGGACAAAACCGGCGGCTTGAATCGTCTGGCAGCCAGAATTCTCCAGATTGCGGGGAATGCGGAACGACACATCATGATTCTGATTTCGGGGACAGCCGGCTTGATTTCGGGATTTATGCAGAACATCGGAGCGGCTGCGTTGTTCTTGCCAGTGGCTGACCGTATATCCAAGCGTAGCGGAGTTTCACCGACTCGTCTACTATTGCCGATGGGATATTGCGCTATTCTCGGAGGTACGCTGACTATGGTGGGTTCAAGCCCATTGATTCTGCTAAACGACTTGATTCTCTTTTCCAATCCGCAGCTTCCGCCACATGTCTCTAAGCTAGAAACCTTTTCGCTTTTTGCCGTGACGCCAATTGGTGCGGTGTTGTTGCTCGTTGGCGGATGCTATTTTTACTTTTTCGGTAAATACGTACTTCCCATAGGTACTGTCAAATCTCTGGAAACGGGTGCTGTTGCGACCTATGTGCAAGACGTCTACGGAATTACCGGTCAAGTTTATGAACTGTCAGTCAACAGTAACAGCTCGATCATTGGCCGAACCATCGGAGAAATAGAAGATGAAGGCGGCTACGATGAGCGGATTATCGCGATCAATGCCGGCGGTAAACTCGTCGTGGAGCCGGAGCGAAGTACAGAAATTGTCCCCAACTGCGACATTGCCATCATGGGGCGCTATGAGCAGATTGTGGCCAACGCAGAAACCTACAATCTAATTTTGAAAAACGAGATTAGGGTATTTCAAGACGCGTTTAACCCATCTACATCCGGAATCGCGGAGATCGTCATTCCACCTTCATCCCTGGCGATCGGAAAAACCATGGGTGATTTGGGTTATCGAAGAAATTACCACGTTACACTGCTGGCGCTGTATCGAGATGAAAAACCGGTGCGCGAGGATCTTATTGATGTTCAGATGAAAGCTGGAGACACGCTGATCGTGCACAGTTTGTGGCGAGATTTGCAGCGATTCGTGAGCGCACTTGATTTTGTCGCTGTAACGGATTTTCCGCGGGAAGACTTCAGGCCCAAAAAGTTCAAGTATGCGATGGTGATTTTCCTGTTGACCCTTGGACTCGTTCTTTTTACCGAATTGAGACTTTCAGCGGCTCTGCTAACCGGAGCGGTTCTGATGATTATTTCGGGAGTCATTAAGATTGAAGAAGCGTATCATGCCATCGGATGGCAGAGCGTCTTTCTCCTCGCCGGTCTGATTCCGCTTGGAATCGCAGTTGAACTGAGTGGAACCGCATTGTGGATCGCTCAGCAATTCGTGATCTTGCTGGCTGGTACCCCGGATTTTCTGATTCTATTCGCGCTGGCAATTCTTGCAACAGTATTCACACTGGTAATGTCTAATGTAGGCGCAACAGTCCTGTTGGTACCGATCGCAATCAATATTGCGGTTGAAATCGGTGCGAACCCTTCAGTGTTTGCGCTGACTGTGGCACTCGCCACTTCCAATTCATTTCTGATTCCTACGCATCAGGTCAACGCATTGATTCAAGGTCCGGGTGGATATCGAGTGGCTGATTTCGTACGTGCTGGAAGCGGTATGACACTCGTATTTCTTGTGGTCGTAATTTTGATGGTGAACCTGCTTTTCGGCATCTGACAAACAACACAGTCGGATCCGTTCGCCCCAAGATAGGCTCAACATGAAACTGAACATTCGCAGTTTGTATGTGTGACAATTGCGTGGAATTGCAACATAATATAGGAGTGCAGCAGAAACGAAGTTTCTCCGTGAAATTCAAGAATCTGCGTTCTGCAAACTTGGTTCAATTACAAATTTTATTTTTCTGAATATGACTCCGAGAAGAGCAAGACGCTTAGGAATGGCAGGCTTGATTGTTGTAGGGGTGTCTATCGCTCTTGCACTGATGTTGAATGCATTCCAGAGCAATCTGCTGTATTTCATCAGTCCAAGCGAGGTGAAAGCTGGAGACGCACCCATCGGAAAGCAGATTCGCATAGGCGGACTGGTTGTTGAGGGCAGCATTACCCGGCCTGGCAACGACATGCTGGTGAAGTTCAAGGTTACAGACACCATAAGCACAGTACCAGTCCAATACACAGGTATTCTTCCGGATCTTTTCCGCGAGGGTCAGGGCGTAGTCGTCAGGGGAAGGCTCGACTCGCAGGGAAACTTCCAGGCGGACGAGGTGCTTGCCAAGCACGACGAAAACTATATGCCTCCTGAAGTTGCCGATGCATTGAAGGCTGCTCAGACTCTTCAAACGGAATAGAGATCAACCGAACATGATTCCGGAACTTGGCCAATTCTGTTTAATTCTTGCACTGTGCATGGCGTTTGCTCAAGCTGCTTTGCCGATAACAGGAACCCTATTGAGAGCGCCATCGTTATTCGCCAGTGCCAAATACGCAGCCAGAGCACAGCTGTTGTTACTGCTGCTGTCTTTTTTCTGCCTGACTTATGCATTTATTACTTATGATTTTTCCGTTGTATATGTTGCCCAGAACTCGAACTCGGAATTGCCGCTCATGTATCGAATATCAGCAGTCTGGGGCGCGCACGAAGGCTCGCTACTATTGTGGGTGCTGATGCTGGCTGGCTGGACCGCAGCACTGTCTTGGTTTAGTCGCGAGGTTCCGGCAGATTTTCTAGCAAAAGTACTTGCAGTTCTCGGCGTAGTCAGCGTTGGTTTTCTGCTGTTTCTGATATTAACTTCAAACCCGTTCAATCGACTCATTCCGGCCGTAGCCGATGGCAAGGAATTGAATCCACTGCTGCAGGATCCTGGACTGGTTGTCCATCCGCCAATGCTGTACATGGGTTATGTCGGATTTTCCGTTGCGTTTGCATTTGCCGTGGCAGCACTGATCAGCGGGCGGCTGGATGCGGCCTGGGCGCGTTGGTCTAAACCCTGGACAAATATGGCATGGATTTTTTTGACTCTTGGGATTGCACTCGGCAGTTGGTGGGCTTATTACGAACTCGGCTGGGGCGGATGGTGGTTCTGGGACCCGGTGGAAAACGCCTCGTTCATGCCGTGGTTGGTTGGTACTGCGCTGATACATTCTCTTTCAGCAACTGAAAAACGCGGTCTATTCAAATCATGGACCGTATTGCTTGCAATGCTGGCCTTCTCACTGAGTTTGATTGGTGCATTTTTAGTTCGCTCTGGTGTGCTGACTTCCGTTCACGCCTTTGCCAATGATCCAACCCGCGGTGTATTTCTTCTTGTATTGATTTGTCTTGTAATCGGTGGCTCGCTTGCGATTTATGGATATAGAGCCCCAAGCATTCGTTCAAGCGGGACCTATTCCATTGTTTCACGAGAAGCCGGCATCCTCCTCAACAATGTATTTTTAGTGACTGCTGCAGCGACCATTTTACTGGGTACGCTATACCCGCTTTTTCTGGATGCTCTCGGGCTCGGAAAAGTTTCAGTGGGTCCGCCGTATTTCAATTCTGTATTCATCCCCTTGACGTTGCCGCTTGCTGCGTTCGCTGGAGTCGGTGCTTTGGCCCGCTGGAAACGCGACCAATTCAGCCGCTTGATGGGTAGTCTTTGGCCGATGCTGGCGTTTAGCTTCGTACTGGGATTGGGATTGCCGTTTTTGAGTGAAGGTCCGTATCAATGGCTGGCTGCAGTCGGGTTGACATTGGCACTATGGACGGCATCTTCCACTGTTTTCGGATTGCTGGATCGAGTCAAGCGTCGTCCACAGAAAATACGTGCGCTGATGAATCTGCCTCGTGGCATCTGGGGGATGTCGGTCGCCCATTTCGGAATTGCAGTGTTCGTTGTTGGAGTAACCATGGTCAGCATCTATGAAAAAGAACAAGATCTGCGCATGGTGCCTGGCGATACCTATGAATTGGGCGGATTCACTTTTCTTTTTGAAGGTGTCGTGAATAAGACGAAGGACAACTACATTTCTTCTTTCGGTACCGTTAAAGCAAGTCGCGAAGGCAAGCACATTGCAACCGTGTTTCCGGAAAAACGCACCTACGCGACTCAAACCAACCCTCTGACGGAAGCGGGAATTCGGCCCGGTTTGATACGCGACCTCTATGTTTCAATCGGCGAGCCTCTGGACACCAATGGTGCATGGAGCTTGAGAATACATATCAAGCCGTTCATACGCTGGATTTGGGGTGGTGCAATCTTGATGGCAATTGGCGGATTCCTAGCCGCAACCGACCAGCGGTTGAGGAGTCCGAGCACTAGACGGGAGCAAATCACGGCAACCGCGGAAGTTGCCTCTTAGGCTTGAGATTAGTGAAATCGTTTTTCGCTAGACCGAAATTCCTGATTCCGCTGATCGTATTTCTGTCGGTGGCTGGATTCTTTGCAGCTGGACTCAAGCTTGACTCCACTCGCGTACCCTCTCCTTTAGTGGGGAAAAGCGCGCCGTCATTTAATTTGCCGCTACTTCATCTTGAACAAGCTTCTTTCAGGCCTGAAGACATGAAAGGGCAAGCTTGGCTGTTGAACGTATGGGCCAGTTGGTGTGTTGCATGCAAAGAAGAGCATGACGTGCTTTTTGAGTTGAAGAATCGCGGAATACCGATTGTCGGCCTGAATTACCAGGATGAGCCTGACGAAGCGCTTCGTTGGTTGCAAGAATTGGGAAACCCGTATCTGGTTACGCCTGTAGCAGACAAGCAAGGTGCGGCGGCGATTGACTGGGGCGTATACGGGGTTCCTGAAACTTTCGTGATCAACCGGTCCGGAGTCATTGTCTACAAACATATCGGCCCGATTACGTATAACGACGTCACTAGTGTCATTCTGCCGTTGATCGAGGATTCAAAGAGTTGAAAATATTCCTTTTCACCTCGATTCTGATTCTGCTTTCAGTGCAGCAATTGCATGCTACAGAAGTGATGCTTGAATTCGACTCCCCCGAGCAGGAGACAAGATTTGAGGAGCTGTTGGAAGAACTGCGATGCATGGTTTGCCAAAACCAGACTCTTGCAGACTCGAACGCGCGTTTGGCACGAGACTTGCGAGAACGTGTGTACAACATGGTTCGCAGCGGCAAATCCAATAACGAAATCATCGAACATATGGTCGAGCGCTTTGGAGACTTTGTTCTGTATCGACCGCCCCTAAAGAAAACGACCGTGCTTTTGTGGTTTGGTCCCGTCATATTCTTGATTATTGCATTTTCTACATTCTGGCTATATTCGCACCGTACAAGAAGAAAACCAATTTCCGATTTGAGTCCTGTCGAGCGCGAGAAAGCGCAACGCTTACTGGACGGATGACCATTCGGACAGCATGAGCGTCCTTTTCTTTCTGATCGCAACCGTGCTTGTGTGCATTGCCGTGGGGTCGCTTGTACGAGTGATTCTGCGAGAACCGATTTCCCAAGAAGTTGCCCGCGAGCAGAAGAATATAGAAGTAGCCAGGCAACGGCTAGAGGAGCTCAGACAGAGAATCGCTGTCGGTGAGATAGAATCAGCCGATGCCGAGACCCTGCAGGAAGAGATCGAACGCGGGCTATTGATCGACCTGGACGAAACGAATGGTGAAGAAGGTTTTCAAATTCACAGCAGCCGAGATAAAGTCAACCGATGGACTGCTGTTGCCGTTGCTTTGGTGATTCCAATTGCCGCTGGTGCGCTGTATCTTGTGCTCGGTCAGCCATCAGTCATTTCCAATCCACCAGTCGCAAATACGCAAGTAGCGGACGGCGGTGTACTGGACAATGAAACAAATCTCGAAGCACAGGCGTTTGAAGAAAGGACGCAGGAAGTTATGAGACGACTGATGGAACAACCCGATGATGCTCTGGGCTGGGATACTCTGGCGAGACTGTTCGTTGCTCAGGAAAGATTTGCAGAGGCAGCTGGTGCTCTCAAAAAATTTCGGGAACTGGCTGGAGACAGTGCTGATGTACTGGTGCGCGAAGCCAACGCACTTGCGTTCGCAAACAATGGAGAGTTGCGGGGCGAACCGGAATCGTTAATTGATCGCGCACTGGAATTGGATCCGCAGCATTTCGGAGCACTGTTTCTAGCAGGCTTTGCTGTAGCTCTTCGGCAAGATTATCAAAGTGCACTGGATTATTGGCACAGAGCAGAGACACTGAGTCCAAATGAGGATGTACGTTCTGAAATCAGACGTTTGATATCAGGCGCAGAAGCCGAAATTGCCGGTACTGGCAGTTCTACTGGTGATGGGGTGTCAACAGTGGCTGCAGGCCAATCAGTACGCGTCAGTGTTTCTGTCGAACCGGCCATATTGGAACAGGTCGATCCTCAGGATTCAGTGTTTATATTTGCTAGGGCGCTGCAGGGTCCGGCCGTGCCGCTGGCAGTTGTCAAACGGCAAGTGAAAGACCTGCCGCTTGTCATTGAACTGGATGACAACTCGGCGATGGTTCCAAATATGACAATTTCTGCTTTTGATAAAATTTCCATAGTCGCCCGTATTTCGCGGTCTGGCACCGCTCAAGCGGCAAGTGGAGATTTCTTTGGTGAGACCGAGGTAATTGAACCAAAAATCACAAGTGAGGTTGCCATTACAATTTCAGAGCAAGTGCTATGACAGATTTTGTCGAAAGTGACTGTATGATTGCTCGAGTTCAGCAATTTATAAAGAACAAATACCGTTCAAAGAGTGTCAAAAGGTACATATAATTGTTTAGAGTAATGTATCTGCTATTGATTACCGTTGCGCACTTCGGGAAGGATATCTACCTTGACGTGTGAAGGGATCAGGCACTTTAAATTTACATGATAGGGAGCTAAGTCATGAAAAGCAAAGTTTATCTAGCCACCGTTCTATATGGACTCACTGTCGTTGCAGGGAGTGCAGTTGTGAATGCTGCTTCACCGCCTTCCATTAATGGAGAAGCGCGGGTAATTTCAACCACGGAGCGATATGTCACTGTGCGAGAAGTTAGGCCAACGGAAGAATGTCGGGAAGTACAAGTCAATAGTTCGGGCTCGACTTCTTCGCACACCCCAGAACTTCTAGGCGCGATTCTCGGTGGAGCGATTGGAAAAGAATTTGATGACAGCAGCGATGCTGGGGCTCTTATCGGCGGATTGCTCGGCGCGTCAATTGCCAGCGATATGGAAAAGAAAAATGCCAAGAACAAGGGTTCTAGTAGAACAGAGATACAGTGTGCGACAGTTAACAGAGAAGTCGAAGTGCGCAGGGTGGACGGCTATGACGTCACCTACGAATATGATGGAAATCTGTTCACCTATAAAATGAACTACTATCCAGGTACCACAATTCCGGTACGGGTGTTTGTACTTCCGGTTCAATAGGTAATCGACTGCCGATTCTGATCGGTCGCAGACGAGTTCTATCGAGGTAGTCTATTAAAGTTGCATGCCGACTTTCCGGCCTTCGTAGGTTGCGGCCGGTGTTTGTCTGGGCGACAGACAATCTCCAATCGCATGTATTTCGAACGATTGCTCCCCGGCTAGTTCGCATTCCAGTTCATTTACGGGTAAATTCACCGTGGCAAGCACAAGGCTGTCGAATTCTTTTTGAATCGTTGATCCATCCAGCAAGTCCTTAATTCCGGCCTGATTTCCGCTCCACTCAGTTACCACTGATTCACAGTAAAATCGGGTTCCGGCTTTGCGCAGTCGTTCCCGCAACGCGAGGTCAGCGCCAGTTCGTGTGATTTCCCGCCCAACAACCGGGTAGGGCGTTACGATTGAGAGTTCGTGTCCTTTTTCAACCATATGAAGTGCAGTCCCCCCAGCTTTCCAGGTTCCCACGTCATCAAGCAACAGTACGGATTTGCCCAACTTTGCAGAGCGGTTCATGACGTCCTCTACATCCCAGACATTTTCACAGTCGATACCTGGCAAGGCGTCGCGAGTCGGTATGCCTCGCTGGTATCCGGTTTGTGATGGAATTGATCCCGTTGCAAGTACTACAGCATCTGCCTCGAACGCAATCACATCTTCGGAGAAGAAAGGCGAATTGAACAGAACTTCGACTCCAGTTTGATCGAGCTGCCTCTCAAACCACGCAATAAAGTCAAGTATTTGTCCTCTTCTCGGCTGCTGTCCGGCTAGTCGAAACTGACCCCCAAGTTCTCCGGAAGCCTCAACCAAAGTGACTTCATGTCCGCGTTCTGCTGCAACCCGAGCCGCTTCGCAACCTGCAGGACCGCCACCCACAACCAGTATTTTTCGGTTGACTTTCGCTTTTGTGAATCGATCTCCGCCCCACTCGAACTCACGTCCGGCTGACGGATTGATCAGGCAACTGATCCAGTAATCCTTGTATCTACGGCCCCAGCACATTTGGTTGCAGGACAGACAAGGTCTGATGTCGTCAGTGCGGCCCTGCATAGCTTTGTTTGCCAGATGAGGATCTGCAATTTGCCCTCTGACAATGCTGACCATATCTGCACTTCCAGAGCCGATAACGTAATCTGCGGTCTCCGGAGTCCGTATGTGACTTTCAGCCTGAACTTTCGAATAGGTAACTGCCTCGCGGATTTTTGCTGCAAAGGGAACACCCAGTTGATCTTCGTGCAATGCATTCGGTATGATCATTGTGCTGTTGTAATACCCTCCAGTACCTATGGTTACATAGTCAAAGAGACCGCGTTCGTCATGGTAACGAACAATATCCTGCATGGCATCAAGTGGTAGCACATCAGACTCGACAGGGTCGTAGCTAGTGCAAACGCCGATAATGAAATCAGGCCCGACTGCTTCACGGATTGCCGCAAGCAAGTCTACCGAAAACCTCATTCTATTCTGGAAAGAACCGCCATAGGAATCGTTTCTCCGATTTGTAAAGGACGACCAGAACTGCTCAATGATTGCGTTGTAGGCAGCCATCAGTTCGCATCCGTCGAATCCTGCTTGTTGAGCGCGAGCAGCTGCCAGCGCGAACGATTCGATTACCTCGGCAATTTGATTGTGCGTTATTGCGACGCTGCCGTCATGATCATGCATGGAAGGCATACCGGACGGTGACCAGTTCGGTGCGAAAGAGTTGTCCCAGTCTCCGTGCGCTCCAACATGGTACAGTTGCTGGATCATCACGGTTTCATACTCGTGGCAACTGTCTGTGATTTTTCGAAAGTGTGGAATTATGCTGTCGTCTCCTTGACGAAAATTTCCGCGAGTCAGGACAGCCGTACGATGAACTGGAACGGGTTCTACCACAATCATGGCCGCTCCCCCAATCGCTCTTTCCAAGTAATAGCCATGATGACGTTCCACTGGGAGTCCGTCAACGGCCATGTTGGCAGTATGGGCGCCAAAATTCAATCGATGCTTGAGTGTCTTGTGCCCTAGGGTGAGCGGACTGAAAAGATGTTTAAAGCGAGGCTGCCCGGTTGTTTCTGAATTCACGGGTATTCAAACCTCCAAGCCTAGTTGTGAGAGTTAGGACCGAACGGCTTTTCCTCTTTTTCTTGTAAAGATTTTCACCAACGGCAACAGTAGGAGAATTATCGCACAAACCATGATCGCTCCAGCAATGGGTCGTTCAAAGAAAATCGCTGGCGAACCATGTCCGATAATCAGTGACTGTCGCATGGAAGTCTCGGCA
Organism: Gammaproteobacteria bacterium; assembly: GCA_047517965.1. Lineage (GTDB taxonomy): Bacteria > Pseudomonadota > Gammaproteobacteria > Arenicellales > JAJDZL01 > JAJDZL01. Next base: position 18,035 of record JAKZRU010000121.1, read on the forward strand.
AGCGGTCCTAAAACAATTGCGAGCACTGCGGGTGCCATCGGATAGTCGAGTTTTCTCATCAGATAGCCGACCACGCCGAATAGAAGCATGAGCCAGACATCGTGCATGTCGAGAGTTGGCGCATAGCCACCCACAATACAAAGTATGAAGATGGTGGGTGCGAGGATAGTGAACGGTATTCTGAGCACCCAGATAAATGCCGGAATGAATGCAAGGTTAATTAAAAGTGCGAACAAGTTGGCTGCATACAGACTGGCGATCAGCCCCCAGACAAATTCGGTATGATCGATGAACAGTCTGGGTCCGGGCTCAAGTCCCCAAATGACCATGCCCCCCAGCAGAATTGCTGTAGTCGGTGAGCCTGGAATTCCAAGAGTCAGCATCGGCAGCATGGCGCCGGTACTGGCGGCATTATTCGCAGCTTCGGGTGCGGCGACGCCTTTGACGTTGCCTTTGCCGAAGCTTTCTGGATTTTTATCCATCGTTTTTGCTACTCCGTATGCCATCAGCGATCCGGGAGTGGCTCCAGCGGCCGGCAGGATACCGACGAAAAATCCGAGAAATGATCCCATCAGCATGGCTATGATCGAATCCTTCAATCGAATGATGTTGGTGATAAACTTCTTGAACGAGAGCTCAAGGGTCGATACCTCTACTTTACCTTTGTTGGTTTCAAGTGTCCAGAGAATTTCTCCGATTCCGTAGATACCGATTGCGAGTACCAGGAAATTCACACCGTGAAAAAATCCTGGAATATCGAAAAAGATCAGCCGTGGGTCACCGCTGACAATATCAAGTCCGACTGCACTGAGAACCAAGCCAATCAGGATCGAGAAAAACGTTTTTGGGATGTCATCGCCGCCAAGTCCAATGAACGTTGCGAATGCAAGCAACATCAGTGCAAATTCTTCTGGCGCGCCAAATCGCAGCGCTACCTCTGCTAGTGGCGGTGCGAACAATGTAAAAAGAATCACGGAAATTGATCCACCGACGAAAGAAGCTGTAGCAGCAGCAATCAACGCTTGATCAGCGAATCCTGCCTTGGCCATCGGGCGACCATCGAAGGTTGTTGCGACCGCGGTGGAGGCACCCGGTATTCCTAGCATGATTGAACTAATTGCACCGCCGTACATCGCTCCGTAGTAGATGGCTCCGAGGAAGATTACCGCAGAAGTCGGGGGTACTAGAAATGTCATCGGCAGTAAAATCGCAACTCCATTTACCGAACCGAGTCCTGGCATGGCTCCAATAAAAAGCCCAATGATGACGCCAGTTAGAATCATCGCCAGATTGAGAGGTTCTAGTGCGACGCCAAATCCGTCTAACAGATGATTGAGAATTTCCACTTTCTACAGGAAAAAATCGTACAACGGATAGAAAAGAGGTTCGGTAAACCCTTTTGGCAACGTTATGGTGAGTGCAATCTCAAAAAAGAAAAATGTTACAACAGGAAACAGTACTGCTAGCGAAATGGTCAGTGGCCATGGATGGCGACCGATAAATTTCATATAGAAGATTAGAAGGAGTGGTATTGCACCATAGACGCCAACGAGATAGATTGATCCAACCATGATCGTAAGGGAAATTGAGCCAGTCAAAAATATCACGAGCGTTTCGCGGTCCATGTAGGGGGTATCGCCGTGTGTGTCAAAGTAACCACGGAACCAGCGAACAATTATCCAAATACAACACACTAACATTCCAGCGGAAAGCCAGAATGGAAAAGCCCCACCGCCTGGACCCTCTCGAGGGATCCAGCCGATGGGGAGTTCAGCACTCTTCCACATCAATCCGATAGAGGCAATGGCCATAACTACGGCCATTACCAATTCAGCTTTACGCATGCGTACTACCGGACCGACTTAGACCAGTTGGGTTTAAATCTCTCCGATTTCTTTCAGCATTATTTCGTGAATGGCACGCTCTTCCATCCAGTATTCCATCAATGCATCGCCGCTCAAGAAATCGCCATACAGGCTTTTCTTGCTTCTGTATTCCTGCCATTCTTCGGTCTGGAACACATTTTGGAACAGATTCTCGTAGTAGGCTGCAGCTTCAGCAGACATTCCGGGAGGTCCAACAACACTTCTTTGCATGTAATAGATGAATTCGTTGCCAAGTTCGCCGAAAGTCGGCGCGTCTGGGAACACTTCCAATCTATTACCTGTAAAAGCACCGAGCGGTATTGTGTTGCCAGCTTCATAGAAACCCAGTTGCTCAGACGGATTGTTCACGGTGGAATTCGCATTGTTACCTGCAAGTTCTTTGGCAACACGGCCGCCGCCCTTGAATGGAACGTAGGTCATACTGAGACCATAGGTTCGGTTCAAGAAGTCAGTAATCAACTGATCTTCCTGCCCTTTGCCGGTGCCAGCCATAATCCAGTCGTCACCAGCTGCCTTGGCTGCCGCCACAAACTCGTCCACATTGGTAATGCCACTGTCTGTGTTGACCCACAGCAGAAATGTATCTTCCGCCATTCTTCCAATAGGAGTGAACGTCGAGATATCAATTCCCAGGTTCGGTTGACGCAGAGGCGTTGTGTAGAAGCTGTTCAAGGTAACCATCACGGTGTGGTCCTTTGCCGCGCCTGAGGTATTATTCATATGAACCAAAGCTTCCGCTCCAGAACCGCCGGGTTTGTTGATCGGCACCAAGGGCTTGCCAGACAAATCATGTTTCTCGATGATGGATTGCATCAATCGAGCCATTTTGTCGGCACCACCGCCTTTACCGGCCATGATTACAAAGTCAACCGGCTTTTTCGGTTCAAATTCAGCGACTGCAACTTGAACCTGCGTGACTGATAGAAGCACCAGTGCCAACATGCTCAAGGTCGCCAAAATTGACTTCTTGATTTTAGTCATATCACATTCTCCATTTTTAAAATTTAGATGAAACTCTAATATAGCATTTTTATCGGAACATCAAAATTGCATATTGTATACAAAATACCACAATTTCTTCGCTACACCAAATAATACATTTAAAGAAAAATTATAGACTCAGTTAGACACGGTCGGAATAGAGAATGGGTTAGACAGGATTTGACTCCGGTGTACGCCAATTCTGTCGCTGCATGAGAATGTCGCTTTGAATTCTGTCGGCTGGTAAATTCGGAAAGAAAAATCGGATTCGATTTGATTACTCTGTATTTACAGGTTTACATATCAGTCAAGTTGGGTATATTTACTGCGATACATTTTTCAATTGCTAAGAATGGTGTTCAATTTCTAAATGAGCGGGGTAACAGAATGACCTTTGATTTTCGCAGCGACACCGTAACCAAACCGTCGACTGCCATGCGCGCTGCGATGCAGCAAGCGGAAGTTGGCGATGACGTCTATGGAGAGGACCCGACAGTCAATCGATTGCAGGACGTCATGGCAGAAAAGTTTGGAATGGAAGCTGGGCTATTCGTTACCAGCGGTACGCAGGCGAATTTACTAGCTCTGCTTTCGCACTGTAGCCGAGGAGATGAGTATATAGTGGGTCAGGTTGCTCACACCTACAAATTTGAAGGTGGTGGCGGTGCAGTGCTAGGTGGCATCCAGCCTCAGCCTCTGGATTTCGAAGTAAACGGAACAATAGATTTGGATATGGCACAGGGTTTTATCAAACCCGATAATGATCACTTTGCCAATACCCGTCTTTTCTGTCTGGAAAACACGATTGCTGGCAAAGCACTGCCGATGAAGTATCTTGATGATGCTACTCAATTTGTGAATTCCAACGGTCTGGCGTTTCATCTTGACGGCGCACGCGTCTTCAATTCGGCTGTATTTCACGGAGTCGACGTTGTTGATATTACGGAACGGTTTGACACAGTGTCGTGCTGTTTTTCAAAGGGACTGGGTGCACCATTAGGCTCGATTTTGTGTGGTGACCGTGAAACCATTCGTAGCGCCCGACGCTGGCGAAAACTAGTCGGAGGTGGAATGCGTCAGAGCGGAGTGGTTGCTGCGGCAGCTTTGTTCGCAGTCGAAAATAACATAGCAAGATTGGCAGAAGATCACCACAACGCAAAGTGGATTGCCGAACAGTTGTCTTCGATTGATGAGATTGATGTTGAGTTTCACGAGAATCAAACCAACATGGTTTTCGTATCGACAGATCGCAAGCAGGTCGGTGAACTGGCTCAGTTTCTTCGTGGTAGCGGAATCATTGTCACTCCTGGCACACCGATGCGCCTGGTAACCCATCTTGATGTTGACCGGGCAGCCGCATCACTGCTGGTAGATGGCATTAAAAAGTTTTTCTCTCGCTGATTTTGGCAGACATCGCTCCCAACTCGCGGTCATGGAAATCAATTCGCGAGGATCAAACAATCAGATTTTCACTCTTCAAGTTTAAGTCGCTGACCGACTGAATCAGCTACGACACATAGAATCTCGAACATCATAGTTGCTCCTACCAAGGCGGTATTACCGGAAGGATCAAACGGTGGAGCTACTTCGACGACATCGCCGCCTATAAGATTCAGCCCCTGAAGAGACCGAATCATCATCTGCGCTTCAAGAGTGGTAAACCCGCCGACTTCTGGTGTTCCGGTGCCTGGAGCATAGACCGGGTCCAGTCCGTCTACATCAAAACTAATATAAGTCGGGCCGTCGCCGACGATGTCTCGCGCCTCTTCCATGATTGACTTCCATCCCCTTTCTGCAAACTCTTCCATGTAAACCACTCGCATGCCGGTATCGTGACTGAATTTCCAGATATCCAGATCGTTCAGACTGCCGCGGATACCTATCTGAATGGTTCGCTTTGGATCCAGCAATCCTTCTTCTACTGCTCTTCTGAAAGGGGCACCGTGATGAAACTTAGAGCCCAGATAGTCATCACCGGTATCGCAGTGGGCGTCGAAATGTACCATACCGACTGGGTGTTCACACGCAATTGCACGATAGATTGGAAGGGTGACCGAGTGATCACCGCCCGCAGAAACAGGTACAATTCCGCGTTTATGAATCTGACTGAAATAGTATTCGATTTCGTCCAGGCTTTCTTCAAGGTGAAACGGCTTCTGAATCCAGGCGTCTCCCAAGTCTGCGATGTTGCAAAGATCGTATGGACAGATTCCAGACGACTGATTCTTGCGTCTCATCAAACTCGACTGGTTTCTTATTTCTCGGGGGCCGTGTCTGGCGCCGGGACGATTGGTAACGCCGCCATCAAAAGGAACTCCCACCAGACCTAGATCTACATCGTCCCAACTTTCCGAATGCGGTGCACGCATAAATGTGGGTATTCCGGTGTAGCGAGGACGCTGTATCGGATCATTAAAGGCTTCGTATTCGTACATGTTGCCGATTCTCCTGAAAATTTGTGGAACTGTCCTAGCGCTATTGTATGGAAGGCTGGATAACTCCTGCTGACATATTTGCGAAAGTTTTCACTTCCGGCTGTAACCATGGTTTCAATTCATCAGCCATTGCTGTATCCAAATCGCAGAATTTTGAAATTAGCCAACCCATTGCGACTTCGGCTGCACGTCTCGATCCGTCGTCGATCTTCAATGCAAATCCGAGTGGTTTCGATTCGACAGTCATCCCCGCGTACATGCCTTCCGCTCCCACTTTGATCAGCACTCTTCCGTGGGTGGCTAAGGGAACCACAGTGCAGAAACGATTTTCGCCACCGACAAGTTCCGGAAATTCCGCCATTGCCGAACAAATTCGGTGAGCCGAGTTCTGACGGGCAATGGAGTCGAAATTACCGGAGGCGAGTTTCTCAAAGGCCGATGCAATGCCGTGTAGAGAGATACCAACTACGGGAATGCCACAGCCATCCGTGCCGAATGGTCGTGCTTGCAACGGTTCCTCAGTCAGTTCCTGAAGCACCTTAAGGACGCTTTTCTGGACTGAATGCGAGCGCTTGATATAGCCTTTAATCGGTTCATCGTTGTGCTTGGCAACAGTAATGAATCCTGCATGTTTTCCAGAGCAGTTATTGTGTAGAGAATTCGCTTCAATTCCTTTGCGAATCATTTCAATTCGGGTGTGGCAATGGGAGGGATTTTGCACACCACACTCAAGCGCGGACTCATCCAATCCGATTTTCTCCAACCACCTGCGCACTCCATCTGCATGCCTGGACTCGCCAGAATGCGAAGCGCAGGCAAGCGCAATTTGTTCGTTTCCGAGTTTATAACGCTCTAAAGCACCGGATTCTGCCAGTACGATCGCCTGCAGGGGTTTGATTGCTGATCTCGGATAAATAGGACGATTTACATCACCGAATGCTACGACCGTTTCGCCTTGCGCATTCACCACGATGGCAGCGCCTCGATGGAAACTTTCAACCATATCGCCGCGAATGACTTCAACTAAAATTGGATTAATTAAATCCTTCAAACCTGTTCCCCGGCAGTTAGACACCTAAGAATTCTTGCCACTCCGTCATGGAATTGCTGTTACCCATAAACTACGAAAGAAGCCAGATATCTCCCTCTCGGGGGCTCGCCCAAGTCCATAACTGTCCACGCAGCAGGGGCAAATCCAGAGAGCCTTCAATCGAGCAGCTTGAGGGCATCCTCAACGGAAGCACCCTCGTGAATTATGCTGAACAAAGCCGCCGTAAACTTGCCGGGACTTCGATTTTGCCAAATGTTGCGGCCCATCACCACGCCAGCTCCGCCGCAATTGATAGCCTCCTTCACGGAGCGAAGTACATCGGCCTCCGATCTCGCCTTGGCCCCTCCCAGTATCATGACGGGCCGGCAGCAACTATCTACCACCTTTCGAAAAGACTCGCTGGATCCGGTGAATTTGGTCTTGATGAGATCCGCCCCTACTTCTACGCCCAATCGAGAGGCCATCGCAATGTTTTCCGGAGTGTGAGCGTCGAGGTTCTCGAAACCACCCGGCAGCATTTCGGCCAGGAGCAAGATACCCCAGTCTCTACAATCCGAGGCCAGGCGCCCCAGATTGTTCATGGTCTGCGTTTCAAAACGAGATTCCGGAAAACCCATGCATCCAACGCCATCGGCGCCCAGACGCAGGGCATCCTCGACAGAGAAACGCAGCGGCCACTCCTCCCTGCCTCCCGCCGAGAGAGACGTCAGGCCCCCATCGACGCGAAGCAGCAGCCCAGCTCGCCCGAAGGAACCAGGATAGGTCTTGGCAATCCCGAAAGTGGTGAGAATGGCATCCGCTCCCGATGAGACCACCTCTTCGATGACCCGGCTTGGGTCTTCAAGCGCTGGGTTGACGTTCTTGAAATTTCCGTGATCCATCGCCACGATCAGGGCCTTCCCATCTGTCCGGAAAATTCGACGCATCCTGGGGTGGCGAAACAAATCTGGACTCAGCGGCATGGTGTCTTCCTTAGGAACCGTCCTGGCGGACTACAACCCGCTGCACCGGGCCGCCTAGGTGCTCCGAGAGCTCCCAGTCGAGCTCCGGGAGGGAAATAATTTTTGAAACCAATGGCCTGACGTTGATCAACCCGTTCGAGAGTAGTGCCACAGCTTCGCGAAAGTCTTCTTCGCTCTTTCCCACTGAACCGAGCAGTGATACCTCCCGATCATGTAACAAGTTCCAAGGTACATCCAACCGCTCCGGTGGGTGAGTGCTAGCGAAGAAGATCACCTGACCTCGCGTGCCCACCATCTGCAACGCCGATTCCCCGGCCGACCTGGTGCTGGCAGCCACGAAAACGGCATCAGCCTTCCTGCCGTCACTGCGGTCCGCGACAACGGCGACGGGGTCTTCCTCGGAAACATCGGCGACCCAATCTGCTCCAATTGCTCTGGCCATGCTCAACCGATCCTTGTTTATATCCAGAACCAGAACCTGCGCGCCCATCATCTTGGTCAAAAGGACATGCAATATCCCCATGGTGCCAGCTCCCACGACCACGACCACGTCGCCGAACTGAATCCGGCTACGTTTGACCGAGTGAACACAGCAAGCCAAGGGCTCGGACAGAGCCGCCTCTTCTGGACCGATGTCCCCCCAATATCCAAAAACACGCTTAGTGGAAATCGTGACGAATTGGCCAAATCCACCCCCCACAATCCGATATCCCTGGCGTTCCGTATTGTAGGCTTTCTCACAGAGATTGCTGTGTCCTCGAATGCAATGGTAGCAAAAGCCGCAACGGTTGATCGCGTCCAGAACGACCTTGTCTCCAACTTTCAAGTTGGAGCTGTCGTCCGGGGTTTCGACAACGATCCCGGAAACCTCATGCCCGCCAATTACTGGGTAGGAGACTTTCAGAGATCCGGCAAAGATTCTTCGTTCGGTTGTACAGATTGCAGTCGCAGCCGTTTGGACAACAGCATCCCCAGGTTCGGGAGCGAAACAGGGGAGATTCTGAATCGATCCTTCTTTGGCGCCTGTCATGACGAATGCTCGCATCATTTTAGTCATCCTATCTCCTTCCATGAGGACGTCTCACCCATTTTTTCCGGTGTCGGGCGGTGTACCCCGACCTGCATGGCGGATTGTCCATGGTGAGAGGTACGACATCATCGCGAACCTCGTGTAGATGCCGAATTAAATTCTTCAAAAGAACCGTTTGAAAATCCCAACTTTCGGGCAGTCGGTGATCAGCCGGAATTATAGATCAGACTTCCTTTTATCTCGGGTGGTCTGTCGCGTTTTTTTTTGAGCAGCCGTTGCATTGAAGCTAACAGAAGACTGGATCAAATCAGAGAGGGCTATCAGTCGATAATGGGTGCCTTCGGTCTGCACGACGATTGTGTGATACAGCAGTCGATCCAGCAATACTGTGGCTACCACCGGATCGCCGAACACTGCGACCCATTCAGCAAAGCTTCGATTCGAGGTCAGAGTCTGGGTGCCTATTTCGATTCGGTCGCCGACCAGTTGAAAAGAACAGATTGACGCTATCTTTGCGCAGTGACAGGCAACCGATCTCATCGACAATGAGCAGTGCAGCAACGGGCGTCTTTAGAACTCTTCTTGGGTTCGGAAGAGGCGTGGAACAGGTGTTTCGAAGCGTGGCGCGACGGGGCCGGAGTAGGCAGTACGGGCGGAATGCTACGACGAGGGCGTCCCCAATTGCGCTGGATTTACAATGGCCCCGCTTTCTGTTTGCTTACGGACGGATACCCCGGAGCGCGCGTGAATGTGTAACACATGATAATAGTCATTATTATCAATAGGTTACTATTCTAGATGAAATCTTGTGTCGAACAATTCTCTGTCCCGAGCGGCTGTATTCAATCGATCTCATCGAATTTCGTGTCATTTCGTATATGATTATTATTTGATTATACCGAACCCCAAAAGGTGCACATTTCATGGCCGTACTCTTGGTCGAACGTAATGAGACGCTAAAAATTTTGTCAATGAATCGACCTGAACGTGCAAATTCACTGAGTCCAGAACTGGTTGAGGCTTTGACCGATTCGTTCAGTGAGTCATGCACTGACGGCACCCGAACGCTAGTTATTCGGGGTAACGGCAAATCTTTTTGTTCAGGCTTTGATCTTAGCAACTTGGAAAGCGACAGCGAAGTAGCAGATCGCATTCTGAAGGTTGAGAAATTGCTTCAAGCAGTACACCACGCACCGTTTCTAACTGTTGCGCTTGTACATTCCATGGCTTTCGGAGCGGGGGCTGACCTAGTGTGTTCGTGTAACATTCGAATTGCGGAACCTGATAGTCGATTCTGCATGCCGGGACTGAACTTCGGAATTTTGCTCGGAACCAGGCGTCTTGCACATCGGATTGGAACTGATTATGCAATCAACGTGTTGATCAATACTCGAGTATTTGATGCTTCTGAAGCGCTGAAGATGGGCTTCTTGACGCGGATTGCGAGTCAGGAAGAATGGTCAGAACAGATTGAATTAGCAAAGCAAGCGGGAGCGGCAATCGCGAGCGAGCATGTGAGACAAATGCTGAGAGTCGCGGTCCCCGATACCCGTTCTGAAGACATGGCGGACTTGATTGAGTCAGTCAACGTGCCTGGTTTGGTCGATCGAATCACAAGTTACAAAAATTCACTGCGCAAACGCTCCGGCAAATAGCCAGTTAAAATTCGGTGAGAATGATGATTCAGTTTTTCAGTTATGTGGGGCCGCTTCGAGCGATGCTCTATATACTGGTGCTGATGCTGACAGTTTCTGCTCTTTTTTCTTTCGGAGAGACACACAAGTCCGGACTGATGATGTTCCCAACTCTGATTGCACCGGCGCTGGTTCCGATGCTCTATTTTGTAATTCCACTAGACATGACCATGTGCAAAATCATGATGTCGGATAAAAGTGAGAAATCGCGAAAACGCTACAAGAACATGATTTGGTTGGACCTGGCAGCTCTGGCCATTCTGTTCATTGCCTGGCTTCCCTTTTACAAAAGACTATTGTTGCTTTAAGCGCTCTCATGACAAGGAAGATTCAATAGGGCGGGCAAGTCCTTCGACAATTTCAGTATTGGGAGTATGTAGAAAAACCTTGGAAGAAATGAGAATTTTCCAGCTGCGACTAGAGCCGCCTAGAATGATATTCTCCCGCTGCATGACTGCACTGTCCACCCATAGAGGCAAATTATCCGGCAATCCGATCGCAGTGACCCCTCCAACCGTCATTCCTGTAATCCGTTGAGTTTCTTCTGTCCCTGCGAACGAAACTTTCCTCGCACCAAGTTTCTTTCTAACGACATGATTTACATCCAGACGGCAATTTGCCAGTACCACGCAAGCAGCAAAATTTTCTTCGCCTGACTTCGCCTTAACGACAATCGTATTTGCACAGTCTTCCACTGCGTACTCATAGTGTTCAATGAAAACTTGGGTATCTGCAAGATCTGGATCACATGGCATTAATTCATAAGGAATTGCCAATTCGTCCAGATGCTGACGGAGCTTCGCGGTCTGCGGGTCGGTCACTTGGAGGCAAACGTGTTTTTCTGTGCCAGGAAGAATAAGCTGATGCCAACAATTATAAGCGGCACGGAGAGTGCCTGTCCCATTGTCCCCCAGTCGGAAATGATGAATCCTGGAACTGCATCGGGTTCGCGAAAAAACTCCACGAATATTCGAAATACCCCATAACAGGTCAGAAATAACCCTGTGACAGCACCTGTTGCTTTGGATGTTGAGGAATAAAGCCATAGTATTGCAAATAGCGCGATTCCCTCCAAAGCAGCTTCATATAGTTGTGAAGGGTGTCTCGCCAGCTGTAGGGGATCAATTGGAAATATCATGCCCCAAGCCACTTCGGTCGGTCGTCCCCATAGTTCTTGATTGATGAAGTTTGCAATTCGTCCGAAGAAAAAACCGACAGCACAGAGCGGACTTGCAAAATCTGCTAATAGAATAAATGACACTTTAAATTTACGGCTGAAAATGAGACCACCGACTGCTGCGCCCAATAATCCGCCGTGAAAGGACATGCCGCCCTCCCAAATTTTGAATATATCAATCGGATTCGTGATGTAATGGAGGAAATGGTAAAACAATGAATATCCTATTCGTCCACCGAGAATTGCACCAAGGGCGATATAGAGAATCAGGTCGGTGACCTGAATTTTGGAAATCGGAGATAATGAGGCAGAGGCTCTGACCCTGCCCAGCACAATAGCGCTGACTATGCCAGCGAGATAAGCAACTCCATACCACCGAATCTGCAGAATTCCAAGATCAAGCGCAACTGGATCAATTTCCGGATATGTAATCATTCGGCTTTGGCAGTCAGTAATTGAAGTTTTTGTTGAATTAACTGAAAATGGCGGTACAGATGTCTTTTTCAATTTTTAGTATACATTCGATCTTAGGTCGGCTTTGCGCATCGATTCTTAATTCGGCTTGGTGCGAGAGCAGTACCGGATATCAAATCATCAAGGTTTACAAATGAATGAAGGAACACCCAGTCCGAATAGACTGATCAACGAAACAAGCCCCTATCTACTCCAGCATGCCTACAATCCTGTTGACTGGTATCCTTGGGGTCCAGAGGCACTGGAAAGAGCAAAAAATGAAGATCGACTGATACTCCTATCCATCGGCTACTCCGCATGTCATTGGTGCCATGTGATGGAGCGAGAGTCATTTGAGGACGAAGAAATTGCTGAAATCATGAATGAAAACTATATTTGCATCAAGGTTGACCGGGAAGAACGCCCTGACCTCGACAAGGTCTACCAAACTGCTCATCAAATGTTCAATCAACGTGCCGGAGGATGGCCGCTGACAGCGTTTCTCACTCCAGACGAACACACCCCGGTGTATGTCGGCACCTATTTCCCCGATACGCCGCGCGCTGGAATGCCATCTTTTGGCAATCTTCTTGAAAATGTCGCAGAGCAGTATCAGGAAAAGAAACAGCATCTTGCGCAACACAACAAGGTTATAAAAGACGCCTTTGCGCGTCTAAGAACAGTGGCAAGTAACAGCGAACTGCCGTTAGAGGAATCACTCATGGAGTCGGCGGTTCAGGAACTTTTTCATCAGTATGACCCTGTTTATGGAGGTTTCGGTGATGCACCGAAATTTCCACATCCTACCCAATTAATACTATTACTGGCGTTTGGGCGACGTCAGCAAGCCAACGCAGTAAAAAAGGAAAGAGCCATCGACATTACAGTGCATACGCTGGAGGCAATGGCAAATGGCGGTTTGCGTGACCAAATTGGTGGTGGATTCTGCCGATATTCGGTGGATGCAATGTGGGAAATTCCTCACTTTGAGAAGATGCTGTATGACAATGCACAGTTGCTTCCAGTCTATGCTGACGCGGGCATTTTGAACAATCGCCAGGATTTTCTCGATATTGCAGTACAGACAGGCGAATGGGTAATGCGGGAAATGCAGTCCGAAAACGGCGGTTATTTTTCCACAATTGATGCGGATTCTGAAGGTGAAGAAGGTAAATTCTACGTTTGGACAGTTGAGGAATTGAAAGAAAAGCTTTCCTATGAAGAATTTAAAGTTGTAGACATTCGTTATGGACTTCGAGGTGAACCGAATTTTGAGGACAATTGGCACTTGAGAGTTGCCAATCCGCTCAGTGTCGTTGCAGAGCGATCTGGAATACCGAGTTCGGAAATTCCGATATTGCTTGAAAGCGCCCGTCAAAAGTTGTTTTCGGTTCGCAGCAGACGAGTTCCGCCTGATCGGGATGAAAAAATTCTCGCATCGTGGAATGGCCTCATGATCAAAGCGATGGCCAGAGCTGGCAGACTGCTCAAGCGACCGGACTTCATCGACTCAGCAGCGCACTCGCTCGAATTTGTACGTACTCAAATGTGGAAAAATGGCAGATTACTTGCAACAGCCAAAGACAATAGGGCGCATTTGAACGCGTATCTTGATGATTATGCATTCCTGGCGGATGGTATTCTCGAACTGTTGCAGGCTAGGTGGAGCAATTCTGACCTGAGCTTTGCAATGGAACTGTTAGATGTTCTACTGGATCAATTCACAGACCCGACGACGGGTGCATTTCACTTTACCTCCGATGATCACGAAACATTGCTTCACCGCGCCGTACCAACCCATGACGAGGCGACTCCCTCCGGTAACGGAATTGCTGCACAGGTTCTAGCCAAGGCAGCTTATTTGCTAGGTGAAAATCGATACATGGATGCTGCGACAAAAACCATGCATGCGCTGCACCCGGCGGCACTGCACCTGCCGTCGGCTTTTGGTACCAGCGTGATTGCAATTGAGGAAACGATCAATCCAAGTCCGATTGTGGTGATTCGAGGTAAAATTGACAAGATTAATGAATGGGCGGATGCTTGTAGTGGAGCCGCTCCGTTAAACACGATGGTATTTCCAATCCCGCTGGACGCAGATGAAGGACTTCCAGGACTGCTGAAAGAAAAATCCGGCGGAACCGATGTGGTTGCGTATCTTTGCAGTGAATTCACCTGTTCTGCGCCATGTAGTTCGCTTGAAGAACTGAATGAAATGATCGGGAATATCTAGTGCATCCAATAGATATGGTGAGTGTTCCTGATTCACATTCAATTTGAAGAGACGATACGTCGAATCAACGCCAGCAACAAAAATGAACTGATTGCGATTACCATGACAATCACGAAACCATTCGCTCCCCAGATTGTCATGGCAATTCCAGCGGACCCAGGTGCCATCGCGCCAGCAAATCCCCACATCACGCCGAATGCCGCGTTTCCTGCCGCGAGCTGCGCTCCGCGAAATCGTTGTCCCATGATTGCCAGCGCAACTGTGTAAATTCCGGCAATAGCCCCACCCCAAACGAGCATGACTGGCCACACGATAATATGAGTATCTATGATAAACGGCAGTGACAATGCACCGAGCAATACGACCAGCGCACAGACAAATATCAGAGAATAGCGATTGACTTTATCCGCGAGCCAGCCAATAAGGGGCTGTGCCGCCATCGACCCAACTGCCAGGACTGTAAGAAACAGTGCCGCAACTTTTTCTGTCACTCCATTTTGAAGGGAGTAGACCGGCAGGAGAGTGAGGAGTGCCGCCTCTTCGAAAGCCATGAGGGCAGCGGCGCAAACAAGCGTTGGCGCCCACAGCATGAATCGCCAGACGTGAGAAACCTGTCCGCCAGCAAAATCCGGTGAGGCGCCTCGTGTCCATCGCAGCGGTATTAGACTGAACGCAATTACGATGAACGCAACAAGAAACGGCAGTGAACCTTCAGCACCAAAAAAAACGATAAAAAGCGGGGACAGGGCAAGGGTTGCGCTCAGGGTTAGTGTGTATAGCCCCAGCACTTGACCACGCGAACGATCTTCTGCTATTTCGTTGATCCAGGTTTCACTCACGACAAACAGTACAGCGCCTGCTACTCCCATGAGGAAACGACTGACGAACCACACATACACGTTGTCAATGAACATCATCACCAGAATCAAAGTCAGGTCCGCACATATGGCAAGGAATACAAGTCGGCTTACATTTACCGTACGCATAATCAGCGGCGTGATAGGTGAGGCGATGATTGCGGCGATGAATGGCATCGCACCCATGATCCCGATCCATGAAGGCGGAAATCCACGCGCCGCCATTTTCAGGCTGATCAGCGGATAGAGAAATCCAACGGTCAATCCATAAATTGAAACAACACAAATGATGGAGAGAAGAATCCTTCGATGAGAAGGGTCCGGCATAATATAGCGAATGTAATTATTCACTATACTGTGATCGCGATTCCGCCTCGTCGATCATCACCAAACCCCGCAACTTCAGAGTCTGCATGCGTTACTGTGTGCACACCGCCAAAAAACACATCGCGACTTTGGAAACGGGTACTGCTGTTGAAAGCCTGCAAGACAGACTCCAAATCAGAGCTTTCAAAAATATCTTCGACAAATGCTTCGTTCTGATGAAAGTGGACACGCGGTGCTCGTACTGCGTCTTCCACTGACATTCTGAAATCAATCAAATTTACCAGAACCTGCTGGATGGCCGATGGGATTCGATTCGAGCCCCCGCTGCCGATTGCGATCAAACCACTATCCGGCGCACGTGCGACAGAGGGTGACATCATTGAACTGAGCCGTGAATTCGACGGCCAACCAGTCAATCCTCCCGGATTGACGTCATGTTCCCCCAGCATATTGTTCAGCATAATTGAAGTGCCGGGAATCATTGTTCCGCATCCTTCGCCATTGCTTACAGATACCGAAACGGCATTTCGGTGTCGATCAATTATAGAAATGTGAGTGGTTCCACGATTTGCCTGTGCGTGATTCAGTAGATTCTGCTTATACAGTTCGTACAGACCTGCATCAAAATCGGCAGTCGAGTCTGAATATTCTCCGTTCAGAGTGCTGCAAGCTGCAATGGTATTCAGCACCTCGGAAAGATGTTGGGACGAACCAGGTTGAAATTGTCCAAGTTTCTTGCGGCTTAATCGGGACAGTCCCAGTGCGATCAATATTCCGCCGTTGGAAGGTGCTGGATTTAGAAGAACGGAATAGTTTCCGTAATCTACCTCGAGTGGCTTTCGCAGTGCAACTTGATAGTTTGTCATGTCTTCATAAGTGACAACACCACCGGATTGCGATATTCGGTTCACTGCTTTGGCGATTTCACCCCGATAAAACAAGTCATCTCCTTCTATCGCAAGGGATTCAAGCACATCGATGTAATTGGGGAAAAATATTGTTTCTCCTGTTTCCACTGTGAAGCCGGGGCTGCGTGTGCTCTCAAAAATTTCTCTTGAGGATTCAGCGAGGTAAATCGGAGTCAGGATTCTGAATATATGTGACTGCATTTCAGTGACTTCGATGCCTTGTTTCAGCATCTGAAGCGCCGGCTGCACCAACTCTTTCATGGGAATTGATGAATAGCGGTTCGCAATTTCAAAGATGCCCTTAACATAGCCAGGGACTGCACTGGTGCCGCAGCCAATGATGAATTCCTGTTGAGTGCTTCCGAAGTCACACAAGAAGGAACGCGAGTCTATCGCATCCAAATCCTTGCGTCGACTTGGTGTTTGAACAAAAAAATCAAACAATATGGGAGTACTGTCATTGGGCGCAGCCATCAAAAATCCGCCTCCGCCTAAGGAAGCGAGAGCCGGTTCAACGATACATGCTGTATACATCGCGGCAATTGCAGCATCAAAGGCATTTCCGCCCGCTTTCAAAATTTCAGCTGCCGTTTCAGCGGTTTTCGGATGGCCAGCGGCAACGATTCCTTTGTTCATATGTAGCCTGCGTCAAGATGCAAGAATTTCAAAGTAAGTGATAACATAGCAAATTATGTGCAAGTACCACAAAGCGGATTCAAGAAGTACAAATGGCAAGTCAAATTAGAATACCGGAAAATGGTGAAAAAATAACGATTCAAGGTGGCACGCTGAGCGTGCCTGAAAATCCTATTATCGGATATGTCGAGGGTGATGGCATAGGACCTGACATTACTCGCGCATCCATGCGCGTGTGGAATGCAGCCGTTGAGCTCGCTTATGGCAACAGTCGCAAGATTCACTGGTGCGAGCTTTTCATGGGTGAAAAAGCAGGTAGTCTCTATGATGGAAATTATTTTCCAGATGAGACACTCGAAGCCATTGAGGATTTGGTTGTTGCGATAAAGGGGCCCTTGTCTACACCAGTCGGTGGCGGATTTCGTTCACTGAATGTTTCTCTCCGCCAGTCTTTAGATTTGTATGCATGCATTCGCCCGGTGAAATATTATGCAGGAGTTCCTTCACCCATGCGGCACCCTGAAGAAGTGGATGTGGTCATATTCAGGGAGAACACGGAAGATGTCTATTCCGGCATTGAATTTCCGAGCGGTTCGCCGGAGAATGAAAAATTGGCAAAGTTTCTGCGCGAGGAAATGGATGTAAATTTCGAGGAAGGCGCTGGACTTGGAATCAAGCCGGTCAGCGAACTGCGTACCAAGAGACTGGTTCGTAAGGCAATACAGTATGCTCTAGATTCCGGCCGACAGAGCGTAACACTGGTGCACAAGGGTAACATCATGAAATATACCGAAGGTGCATTTCGCTCCTGGGGATATGAATTAGCACGCGAAGAATTTGCTGATGTTACGGTAACTGAAGACCAGGTTTGGGAAATGTACGATGGTGAAGCACCTGAGGGCAAGGTAGTCATCAAAGATCGAATCGCCGATATCATGTTTCAATTGCTGCAGTTACGGCCGGCAGAATTCGACGTCATCGCAACCACCAACTTGAACGGTGACTATCTGTCCGATGCTGCTGCGGCTGAAGTAGGCGGTATCGGCATTGCTCCAGGCGCTAACATCGCAGACCATGTGGCTGTGTTTGAGGCAACTCACGGTACAGCCCCGAAGTATGCCAATCAGGACAAGGTAAATCCTTCATCACTTTTGCTGTCCGGCGTCATGCTGCTTGAATATATCAGCTGGCAGGAAGCTGCCGATCTAATTAGTGAGACGTTTCCAAAAGTGATTCGTCAGGGCATAGTCACCTACGATTTTGCGAGACTGATGGAAAACCCAACAGAGGTTTCGACGAGCGAGTTCGCCTCTGCGCTCATTCAGGAAATGAAAAGCTGAAGCCCGTTTCAATCCAGGGTGGTGTGAAAATAGGCATGCAAGTTCAATAAATTGAAAGTAGCACCTGCTACAGTGTCACCGGGTTAATTGATCCGCAAGACTACTCAGCGCAACGGAATTTAGGGTCCGCCGCTCTCCAGAAATACCAGCTGGCAATGCTTCGATAAGGCTTCCAGATTTCACCATGTTCCATGAGTTCCTGCGGACTGGGCAAGTCGTCTTGTCCATATGCGACCATATATCCGCGCCGAACTCCAAGGTCAGTAGCTGGCAAAATATCTGGGCGTCCCAGGTTAAAGATCAACAACATCTCGACCGTCCAAGGACCGATTCCGCGAACAATTGTGAACGCGTCTATCAACTCCTTGTCTTGCATTTTGTCAATTGCCGTCGGGGATGGCAACAGGCCTTGAATTTCCTTTTCGGCAAGATCCTTGATCGCTCGAATTTTCGCATGTGACAGCCCGCAGGCACGCAAACTGTCATTATCGGTGTTCAGCAGTTCATGTGGCTGTGGAAATGAGCCGTTGTACAGATCCAGAACCCGATTCAGAATACTGCCGGCAGCGTGGCCTGATAGCTGTTGATAGACGATAGATCGTATCAACGCGTCAAAAGGTGTCATGCCTGCTCGAATTTCTAGACGATATTCGCCAATTTCGGTAATCAGGTTGTAGAGAGTAGGATCAACCTTCCGAAAATGTTGAATCGCTGACTTGGCACTGTATGGATAGTCAGTGGCTTCATTTGATGTCCATACCATCAGTTAGTTTCTGCTTCTGAGAGTTTCGGAGCCAGTCGAATTTCGATACGACGATTGGTTGCCCGACCTTCTTCTGTGTCGTTTGAAGCAATCGGCTGCAAAGCTCCAAATCCGACAATACGTAATTTGTCTTCAGGAACACCCTGTTGGGTAAGGAAGTGAGCGGCAGAAGCTGCACGGGCCGCAGACAACTCCCAGTTGGTCGGGTAGATTCGAGCAAGATTTCCAGCGATCAGTTTATTGTCTGTGTGACCCTCAATACTCATGATTCTATCGGGATAGTCTTGATATTTGTGAGCAATATCTCGAAGGGTTTCCAGACCTTGTGTGCTCAATTTCGCCGATCCGGAATCAAAGATGACATCTGATTCTAGCCTGATCACTGAAAACTTCGAAACAAGTAAGGCCATCTCAGTCTTATTTTCGGTGATGGATTGATTCTTTTCGGTGATGGATTGATTCAGAGTTGAAGACAATTTAGACAAGTTCTCTTGCAGCTCCTGACGTTCCATTACCAGGTTTTCAGATTTAGTTTCAGTTTCTCGCATTTTGGCTCGATGACGTCTGAGGTGTTTGCTCGCATATCTCAATCGAATATTAAGATATCGTGCGCGTCTTTCAGATGAATCCAACTGTAGCGCCAATCTGTCGACTTCGTTTTGTGTTGCTTGAAGCTGGTTTTGCAAACCGCTAACAGATTCTTTCAGTGATGCCAACACTTTACTATTTAACTCATCAAGACTTGCTGCGAGCTCTGAGGTCTCTTCAGACGAGGTTTGAGCCGTAGTTTCTGCAGTCTCAGTCTGAGCGGTTTGTTCAGGTGCTGATTCTCCCGTCTTGGTGTCGCTGACTGCAGTCTCGGTCTGACTCGCGCTTTGCGACAGTTTTTTGAGTTGAGTTGTCAGATGATCGACTTTGGCAAGCAATTGAAAGCGTTCATCTTGCAGGCTGCTTACAGATTGATTCAGATTTTTAACCGTTTGTTCTAGATTCAGCGCTTGATGACCTGCCTGGGAGCTTTCTGCTACCGCTTCTGCTGAACTTGTTTCCATGGAGGTGTCGGCAACTTCTGAAACCTCACTGCCTGAATCAGTTGCAGGCTGTAAATCTTCCATGGTGTCATTTGACATCTCTAAGACTTGTTTCAACCGTTCAGTAAGTTGGACAATTTTCTCACTCTGTCCCTGTTGTTCCTGGAGCGCTTTTTTCAGCTCGGCATTGTTCTTGTCGAGCTGTTCTGAAAATCTGATTGCTCCTTCTTCTTGAATCTTCTCCAACTGATCAACTTGGACAAGCAATTGTTGGCGCTCATTTTGCAGGTTGTCTACAGATTCTTTCAGATTTTTAACCAATTCCAGTTCTTGCTGATCCGCCTGGGTGCTTTCTGCTTCTGCTCCAGTTGATTCTATGGAGGTGTCGGCAACTTCTAAAACCTCACTGCCTGAATCAGTTGCAGGCTGTAAATCATCCATGGTGTCATTTGAAACTTCTAAGACTTGTTCCAACTGATCAACTTTGGCAAGCAATTGAAGGCGCTCATTTTGCAGACTGCTTACAGATTCTTTCAGTGATGCCACCATTTCACCATTTAACTCATCAAGACTTGCTGCGAGTTCTGAGGTCTCTTCAGGCTGGGTTTGAATCGTAGTTTCTGCGGTTTCAGTCTGAACGGTTTGTTCGAGTGTTGACTCTCCCACCGTCGTGGTGTCGCTGACTGCAGTCTCGGTCGGGCTCGCAAGTTGCGACAGATCTCTGAGCTGCACTGTCAAATGATCGACTTTGGCAAGCATTTGAGTGCGTTCATCTTGCAAGTTGTCTGCAGTTTCTTTCAGATTTTTAACCATTTCCAGTGCTTTCTGATGCGCCTGGGAGTCTTCTTCTGTTGCTTCTTGTGCCTCATTCAAAGCTTCATTCAAGGTGCGTAACGCCAGGTTTTCCTGAATCAAACTCTCTTGATCAGCTGTCAGCAAGTCGAACTGAGTCTTTAGTTCGCTCGACTGCTCATTGGTTTGAAAGGGTTGGCGTTCAACCGAGGTCGTTGATTCCGTTCCTTTTGATGCAGGAGATGAAAGGTAGAGTATCCAGCCAGCGGCTGCGGCGATTCCCAGAATAGTCATGAGAATCCACATTAAAGGTTTTGGTTGCACAGTTTGAACTCTCTGGTTAAAAGGTTGTAGAACTCAATTCCCTACTCAATTCCAGAAATTAACAATCCTATCAGACGGTTTTGCTAGGTATATTTTAGTGTAGTACCGTATTTCACGGCAAAAAATCAGTATTTATCAACAATTTATACTGTTTAATCGAAAATTTGTTGAATCTTGATGGTGCGGAGCCGCTGTTTTGCTGCAATTTCCCACACATCAACTTCACTATTCATTTGTTTGTAGCCATCTAGCGCAGTCAGTTCCGATTGCCCTGAAATGACCGATTTGAGGGCAATCAGCAATCCTTGATGCGCAACGATTCCCAGCTGTTCGTTCGACTTCGATTTCGCTATCTCGTCAAGAAAATCTTTTGCCCGTACCATTACGTCTGCGATTGACTCACCGCCTGGTGCCGGTAGAGTGAAATTCCGACTGCGCCAATTTTCATAATCGCGCTTGCCAATTTCTTGTGAAATGTCATCTTCATAGCGACCGTCATAGTCTCCTAGATTGATCTCGACAAGACGTTCGTCGATGAAAATCGGAGTAACGTGATTGGAGATGATGTCCGCGGTTTCAGTCGCTCGCACAAGAGGAGAGGTATATATTTTTGCAAGGCGAATCGTTTCCAGGCGTAGCAGTTCCCGAATTTTGACTGCCTGTTCTCGGCCTGCAATATTCAAAGGGACATCAACTCGTCCCTGCCATCGTCGTTGTGCGTTGTAGTCAGTCTGGCCGTGTCGGATCAGAAATAATTCCACTAGTGAAATTCTGCGGTATCGGCAGGTGAAGTAAAGTATAAAGTTGCGAACATAATCATGGATTGAGTAGTCTAACTTACCAATTGATTCATCGAAAAGGCTGGATTGTCAGTCAGGCAATAGAGATATGAAAAAGATTCTGATTCTTGCGATTGTTGCAGGCTTGATTGTAGTTTATTTTGTTTTTGATCTAGGTCAGTATCTTGACTTGGATTATTTCAAGCAGCAGCAGGAACGAATCATGGCGTACCGGGAATCATTTCCGATGCGCACTGCGGCGATCTTCTTCATTACTTACATCTTGGTAACTGGGCTGTCATTGCCAGGAGCCGCCATTGCAACACTGATCGGCGGAGCAATTTTCGGATTGTTATGGGGAACCGTGATCGTTTCATTTGCATCGGTGATTGGTGCTTCCTGTGCATTCTTGGTGTCACGCCATATTCTGCGAGACACCATTCAGAGCCGTTACGGAGATCGTCTGCGAACAATTAACGAAGGTTGTGAGAAGGATGGCGCCGTGTATCTGTTTACATTGCGAATGGTGCCGCTGTTTCCTTTTTTCCTGATAAATCTGCTGATGGGGCTTACCCCCATGCGTTTGGGCATGTTCTTCATTGTCAGCCAGATCGGGATGCTTCCAGGAACCATCGTATATGTGAATGCAGGTACGCAGCTTGCGAAAATCGACTCCCTCGGATCCATTCTTTCGCCGACATTGATCGCTTCATTCGTGCTGCTTGGAATTTTTCCTCTTATTTCAAAGAAAATCATTGATGCCTTAAAAGCCAGAAAGGCTTTGGGCAAATATAAAAAACCCAAGAAATTTGAATTCAATACCGTCGTAATCGGCGCCGGTTCCGCAGGGCTGGTAGCAGCTTATATCGCAGCGGCTGTCAAGGCGAAAGTCGCATTGATCGAAAAAGCGAAAATGGGCGGTGATTGTCTAAACACCGGCTGCGTTCCATCAAAAGCAATTATTCGAACTGCAAAGTTTTTATCCCATCAGAAACGTAGCAAGGAATTCGGAGTTCATACAGCCAGCGCCGAGTTTGATTTTAAGGAAGTCATGGATCGAGTGCGAAGCATCATTGGCGTAATTGAACACCATGATTCCGTAGAGAGGTATACCGGGCTTGGCGTTGACTGTTTTGCCGGACACGCAACAATCGAGTCGCCTTACTGCGTAGATGTCGATGGAAAGAAACTGACCACTCGTAGCATTGTCATTGCTTCCGGCGCTGAGCCTGCTGTTCCGCATTTGCCGGGCATTGATGATGTCAATTACTACACTTCGGATACGATCTGGGAAATCAACGAGCTGCCGAAACGGCTGCTGGTATTGGGAGGCGGGCCGATCGGTTGCGAATTGTCACAGGCATTCGTTCGGCTTGGGTCGAACGTCACTCAGGTGCAGAGACTTCCGAGAATCATGCCGAGAGAAGATCCAGAATATTCCGAAATGGTTCTGAA
Source organism: Gammaproteobacteria bacterium (assembly GCA_047517965.1). Classification (GTDB taxonomy): domain Bacteria; phylum Pseudomonadota; class Gammaproteobacteria; order Arenicellales; family JAJDZL01; genus JAJDZL01. The sequence goes on from JAKZRU010000121.1 coordinate 41,149, forward strand.
ACAGTTTATCGAAGATGGCGTGGATGTACGTTTGGAACATCAGGCAAAAGAAGTCATCACGGAAAACGGTGCAAATGTACTGGTCTGCGAGCACAATGGAGAGGAAGTGCAAATTGAATTTGACACATTACTCGTTGCTGTTGGACGTCGAGCGAGAATCAGTGGATTTGGAATTGATCAGCTTGGCATTGAATTGTCAAGCAACAGGACCATTGAAGTGAACGAATTTCTGGAAACCAACTTCCCCAATATCTATGCGGTTGGAGATGTCGCAGGCCCTTATCAATTCACGCACTTTGGGGCGCATCAGGCAACTTCAGCAACAACCAATGCCTTGCTCAGACCGTTTTATCGTCGTCGTGTCGACTACTCTGTAATTCCGTGGGCAACTTTTACTGAACCAGAAGTGGCGCGAGTTGGCTTGAACGAACAGGAAGCTAAACAAAAGGGAATTGAATATGAAGCAACGGTTTACGACTTCAAAGATCTGTCTCGGGCGATTGCGGATAGTGAAGCGAGAGGAGAGATCAAGGTTCTGACGCCTCCCGGCAAAGACAAGATTTTAGGCGTAACGATTGCTGGCGAACATGCCGGCGACCTAATTTCAGAGTTCATTCTTGCGATGCAGTGCGGAATTGGTTTGAATAAGATTTTGGGCACCATTCACATCTACCCGACTTTCGCGGAATCGGTGCGATTCGTAGCCGGAAACTGGAAACGCAAGCAAGTCTCTGAGAAAACGATGAAGATCTTGAAAGGTTTCAATAAATGGCGACGCGGATGAGGGGATTAGGTGCGTTGCCTTTGACAGGAATGTATCACTCTTCCGTATAAACGGTATAGAGCTGGTAATAGTGCCCTTTGCGGTGCATCAATTCCTGATGTGTTCCATCCTCGACAATTCGCCCTTCATGCAAAACCACAATTCGGTCAACTTTTTCAATTGAAGAGAGTCGATGGGCGACTATGATCACGGTTCGCCCTTCGCCCAATGCATCGAGCGCACGGCGAACTTGGTATTCCGAATTTGTGTCCAGTGATGAAGTGGCTTCATCAAAAATCAGAATCGGCGCATCCTTGATGAAAGCTCGCGCAATCGCAATTCGCTGCTTTTGACCGCCTGACAATCGTATCCCTCTGTCACCCACAACAGTCTGGAATCCATCGGGAAGTTTTTCGATAAATTCCAATGCATAAGCCGATTCTGCGGCTTGCCGAATCGTCTCCTCACTCGAGCTGTCCAAATTTCCATAGGCGATATTGGTTGCGATAGTATCGTTGAACAAAAAGATGTCCTGACTGACGAATGCGATCAGATTGCGAATTTCCGAAAGTTTGTATTCGCGTATGTCGATACCGTCGATCAGTATCTGTCCGTCCTGCAGTTCATACATTCTCGGAATCAACGAAGTCAGTGTGCTCTTACCGCTGCCGGAAGCGCCGACCAAAGCAATGGTTTGGCACGGTTCGATTTCAAGCGAAACCTGATCGAGAGAACTCACCTTTGAATTCGCATAGCTGAACGAGATGTTCTTGAACTCCATGCGTTCCTGCATGGCCTGACGGTCAACGTTTTTATCACCGCTTTCCACCTCTGGTTGCTGATCAATCAGGAAAAATACGCGTTCCGCAGCGGCTAGTCCTGATTGCAACGCTTCGTTGACGCGCAGCAGTCGTTTCATGGACGAGGATATTAACGCCAGCGCGGCCATGAATGAAACGAATCCGCCGACTGTCAGCGGGTTCGTCAGATCCCGCGTCAAGCTGAAATACACTGCGCCGGCGATTGCCAGAGTCGAAATGAATTCAGCGCTCGGAATGGCAATCTCTCTGGCGATCGACTGTTTGAGTTTCAATCCGCGAACCTTGTTCGCCAGCGCACCGAGTCGTTCGCTCTCAAAACGTTCGGTTTGGTACAACTTGACGAGGCGATTGTAGTTGGTAACTTCCTGAAGATGATGCAGAAAGATCGCCCCCATCTGCATTGAATCGCGATACAGTTTGCGAAGACGTTTGGCTACTGTACGTACCAACACGGCGATTATGGGCGTAGCAATCACAATAATCAGACTGAGTGCCCAGTCCAAAATGAAAATCCACACCAGCAAGCCAATGATGGTCAGTGATTCGCGTATGACGGTAATCAGAACGTTGGATGCCGTAGATGTCAATGCATTGACATCTGCAGAGATACGGGCGATGATCTGCGCGGTCGAGTTTTGATCGTAAAAGCGCGTCGGCAATTTGAGCATGCGATCAATCATTTGAATCTGAATGTCGTAAACTACCCGCCCCATTACCCAGTTCATGCAAACAGCATTCACATAGCTGGCAGCACCTCGTATTGTGAACAGCGCAATCAGGATAAGCGGCATCCAGAAAATATAAAACGGGTCGCGATCAACAAAACTTCCGTCCAGCAAAGGTTTCATCAGAACCGCCACGGCCGGAGTCGTCAAAGCGTATAAGGCGACGAATAGCAGACCAAGCAGGAAATACCATTTGTAGACGAGCACATAGTCCAGTAGACGTCGGTATAAACGAAAATCGACGAGAAACGTGGTTTTAGAATGTTGTTGGTTCTGCATTATTAAATTATTTTCGACAGCAGTTCCGTTCCGACAGTTGCCACCATGCTAACTCGGCTCTGAGTGATGTGGAGACCAAGGTTGCTAGTCCGATTGGCCGCAAATGCCGCTGCGAGGATATTTTCGAAATCAAAACTGGATGTTACTGGTGAATTGAATTGCTGCACTGCGGACGATGTTGATTGTTTTAATGAACCCATTGGTTATGCGCAATCGCAATGAACTATGTTGCGAAATTCTGCGAAATCCAGTAGAATCTGCGGTCTAACATGGAACAATAGGAACTGATTCCTGTTGTTCTGTTGGTTCTACGCAGTGTGTTAAACTGGACATTGCGATGTATTTCTTATCTGCATTAAATTCAATTTTGCAGCAATTGTTGCTGTATCTACAGTGCAGTTTCTACAATTAAATTATATAATTTCCACTTTTGCTTAAACGTGCGGAAGCAGGTGGCACAAAAGAATAATTTTATCTGGATGGAACATGAAAACAATTTCAGCAAAAGCCAAAGATGTAAAGCACGAGTGGTTGCTCGTTGATGCGTCTGATAAGGTATTGGGTCGTTTGGCATCGGAGGTTGCAATTCGCCTTCGAGGAAAGCACAAGCCCATTTATACACCACATGTAGATACCGGTGACTATGTGGTGATCATCAACGCTGAGAAAGTTGTTCTGACTGGCAATAAAGAAAACGCCAAGGTATACCATCGGCACTCCGGGCGCCCAGGCGGATTGAAGACGGTGTCGGTCAGCACCATGCGAGAGACTCATCCAACCCGAATCATTGAAATAGCGGTGCGAGGCATGATGCCGAAAGGACCACTAGGTCGAGCAATGATGTCAAAACTGAAAGTTTATGCCGGAGCGGATCAGCCTCATGAGGCTCAGTCTCCAAAACCCCTAAAATTCTAGAGAATTCATAATGGCAGTATCCAGTGAAGTGTATTACGGAACGGGTCGAAGGAAATCTTCAACAGCTCGTGTTTATTTGACCAAAGGCAACGGAAGCATTATTGCAAACGATCAGCCGATTGAGGAATATTTTGGTCGTGAAACCGCACGCATGGTCATCCGCCAACCTCTGGTTCTACTCGACATGCTGAATTCCATTGATGTTCGAGCGAGTGTTACAGGTGGTGGGCAGAGTGGACAGGCAGGTGCTATCCAGCTGGGCATTGCACGTGCACTGCTACACTATGATGAATCGAATCGTGCTGCGCTTCGTAAAGGGGGATTTCTCACCCGCGACGCAAGAGAAGTTGAAAGAAAGAAAGTGGGTCTACACAAGGCGAGAAAAAGGCCTCAATACTCCAAACGATAAAATCGTTCTCATAGTGTTTTCACCCGGTTGAAAGATCAGAATTCTAGAAACTGGGGAATCGTCTAACGGCAGGACAACGGACTCTGACTCCGTCAATCCAGGTTCGAATCCTGGTTCCCCAGCCAATCATTTGCGCTTGCCAGCATACTGAATGGCAATATGTTATTCGCGCATTCCGTAGCCACGTTCCAGCAGCACCATGCAAATCGTGAACAAAATTGCAATGGATATGCCGATCACCGTAAATGATATCCAAATCCCTACGTCACTTGATCCTAGAAATGCGTATCGAGCGACATTAATGACATAAAGTATCGGGTTGGCGAGTGACACGGTTTGCCAGAATTGTGGAAGCATTTGTACGGAATAAAATACACCGCCTAGATAGATAAGTGGAGTGAGCACGAAATTGGGAATGATGGATACATCATCAAATTTGCGGGCAAACATTCCATTCAGCATTCCGCCCAGCGAAAAGACCAAAGCAGTCAGAATGAAAATGACAATTGTGATCACGGGAGACACGATATTGACGTTGGCAAATAAAGAGGAAACTACAAGAACGATACCGCCCACGACGATTCCTCTGCAAATCCCGCCAGTCAAATATCCGATCAAGATTACGTAATTTGGCACTGGGGACACCATGATCTCTTCAATGAAGCGCTGAAACTTCGAAGAAAAAAAAGATGATGCTACGTTGGTATAGGCTCCAGTGATTACCGACATCATTACCAGCCCCGGAACGATGAAATCAATATAAGTGTGTCCTTGCATAGGCCCGATTCTTGGACCTATCAGATTGCCGAAAATCAGGAAATACAGACAAGTCGTGATGACCGGCGGTATCAGCGTCTGTGTCCATATCCGAATGAACCTGGTGACTTCTTTGCGCATCAGCGTGTAGAGTGCGACGGAAATGTATTCGAAGCTGTTCATGATGAATTTATGGATTCCATGGAGGCTGCTTCGATTTTTAGCAGCTCCATAAACAGTGTTTCAAGTCGATTGGATTTGTTACGAATGCTGGTCGTGCATATGCCGAGTTGCGTCAACTGATCAAACACGGCATTGATGTTGCTGCCGCGTGGAATATCGATTTCAATGGTGGAATTGTTGATCAGACGCAGGGTGTGTTCGAATTTTTTTGGAACATCATTGATCGGCCTTTCCAATTCCAGAACATAAGTCTCCTGTTGCAGATGCGTAAACAGAGACTTCATGTCTATGTCCAGAATCAGTTCTCCAAGTTCGATTACGCCGACGTTTCTGCAGAGCTTTTCTGCTTCCTCAAGGTAGTGCGTAGTCAGAATTATGGTAATGCCCTGCCGGTTTAGCTGCTCCATGAATTCCCACATGGACAGCCGCGTTTCAAAATCAATGCCGGCCGTTGGTTCGTCCAATATTAGTAACCTGGGTTCGTGCATCAACGCCCGTGCGACCATCAACCTGCGTTTCATGCCTCCGGACAATAGTCGTGACGCGTTATTTCGATGTTCCCACAGACCGAGTTTTGACAGATACTTCTCCGCCTGCTGTTGCGCAACGGAACGTCGGACACCGTAGTAGCCTGCATGATTGATAACGACATTCCAAGGCGTTTCAAACTGATTGAAATTGAATTCCTGTGGTACTAGTCCGATGTGTGACTTTGCTCGCCCAAATTCCTTGTCAATATCGATTCCAAAAACATATGCTTTGCCGGCAGACTTGGTCACTAGCGAACAGGCGATGCCAATCGTCGTTGATTTGCCGGCCCCATTTCGTCCGAGCAAAGCATAGAAATCACCCTCGTCGACGTCAAAAGTGACATTCTTTAAGGCTTCTCTGCCGTTTTTATATGTTTTTGAGAGCCCGACTACCGATAGTGCTTTATGCGGGTCAGATGATGCATTCACTGAGATGATACTTGATTGATAATAAAAGTGTATTCCGAAGTGCAACTTGTGATTATAATGTTGAGCAATGTGTAAACGGCACTAAGTTTTTTGTAAAAGTGCATACGAAGCCCAATGGAAGATTCTTCATATCTAGGTATTTCCCAAAGTGCTGCCCAACGCGTCGGCCAACTGATGTCCGACTCCGACATCGGTATTCGCGTCTATGTGGAAGGCGGTGGCTGTTCAGGATTTCAATATGGATTTCAACTGGAATCCGAGCAACAAGATGACGATTTCGTAATTGAGAAGGACGGAATTACATTGCTTGTTGATTCACTCAGTATCCAGTACTTAATGGGAGCTGAAGTCGATTATCTGGACGATTTAATGGGTGCGAGATTCTTAGTAAACAACCCCAATGCGTCCACTACCTGTGGTTGCGGCTCATCGTTCTCTGTCTAACGTTTAGTCGGCTACGAGGAAGCTTCGAAAGCCGGAATGATTCTTGATTTCCTGAGTCGCACATGATCAATTTGACCGCTCTGTTCCTGAGCGGTGTTAGCGGATTCAGCTTTTTCGCTGGTATATTGATCGGAATCTGCGGAGTCGGCGGTATTCTGATCATTCCGTTCCTGGTCTATGTCGTCGGCATTGAAATTCACACGGTAATTCCAGCCTGTATGGCGGCATATTCCTTCGCTGCTATTTTCGCAGTCTTCTCTTATGCCCGCAAAGGATCAATTCGATGGGACAAAGCAATTTATCTAGCCATTGGTGCGGTACCCGGTGCCTATCTAGGATCAATTACGGTATTGGTACTTTCATCGTACGTTCTTGAAATCATCGTTGCCACCCTTGTTTTTGTTTCTGGCATTCGCTCTCTGATGCAGGCATCTTTGATCAAAAGCGGCACCGGTTTGGACACTGTCCCCAATTTGGCGCTGATCGCATTAGGGCTGTTCGTGGGATATGGCTCCTCGGTCAGTGGATCCGGAGGACCGCTGTTGCTTGTGCCCGCACTGTTGTTGCTGAACTATCCGATTTTGGTTGCAGTGGGACTGGGTATGGCGATACAGATTACGATCACGCCGTTCGCCACGCTCGGCCATGTTCTGCACGGCAGTGTCGACTGGATACTGGCTGTGCCAATAGGAATTGGAGTGGCTTCAGGTGTATTGATTGGAGCGGTGATTGCCCACAGGATATCTGCAGTTGCCCTGCAGCGGGTAGTCGCGATCGCTTTGCTGTTCAGCGGAACGATAATCGTGTCCCAGTTCATGGTGTAGATCAATCCCAATGCATCCACAACCTGTGGTTGCGGTTCATCGTTCTCCGTATAGCATTTCATCGGTTGCGCGGAAGTTTCGTAAGCCGGAATCATTCTTGATTTCCTGAGTCGAACATGATCAATTCGACCGCTCTGTTCCTGAGCGGTGTTATCGGCTTCTGCTTTTTAGTCGGTATATTGATCGGAATCTGCGGAGTCGGCGGTATTCTGATCATTCCCTTCCTGGTCTATATCTTCGGTATTGAAATACACACGGTAATTCCAGCCTGTATGGCTGGATTTTCCTTCAGTGCCATTTTCGCGGTCTACTCCTATGCCCGCAGAGGGTCAATTCGATGGGACAAAGCGATTTATCTAGCTATTGGGGCGGCACCCGGTGCCTATCTAGGATCAATTACGGTATTGGCCCTTTCATCATTCGTTCTTGAAATCATCGTCGCCGTCCTTGTTTTTGTATCTGGTATCCGCTCTCTGAAACAGGCATCTGCAGTCAAAAGCGGTACCGGTTTGGACAGCGTTCCCAATTTGGCGCTGATCGCATTGGGGCTATTCGTTGGATATGGATCCTCGGTCAGTGGAACCGGAGGGCCGCTGTTGCTCGTGCCCTCACTGTTGTTGCTGAACTATCCGGTTATGGTTGCAGTGGGACTGAGTATGGCGATACAGATTCCGATCACGCCATTCGCCACGCTCGGCCATGTGCTGCACGGCAGTGTCGACTGGATGCTGGCTGTGCCAATTGGGATTGGAGTGGCTTCAGGTGTATTGATTGGAGCGGTGATCGCCCACAGGATATCCGCAGTTGCCATGCAGCGGGTAGTCGCGATCGCTTTGCTGTTCAGCGGAGCGATGATCGTGTCCCGGTTCATGGTGTAGATTAATCCTAATCAGGTCAACACATGGAAGTCGGCAGAACTTACAGTTGATTTATGACTTTTTCCTCTCCTGGAGACAGATGAATCTGCAGGCTCCTGGTAAATTTTCCATCCTCCCATTTTTGAAGGAGGTAAGTGCCTGGCAAGATGTCAGACCAGACAACAGTCCCCGGATCATGAACGATGGCATAGTAGGGATTCGGAGGCACGAAAATCCAGCTATGCATGAAGGGATGCAAATCGCAACGCACAAAGAGCATTCCGGTTGCAGTCAGCGTTTTGCGCACTGTGATGCTCTTGAGGGGCGTCGCAACATTGAAAACAGTATCATCCCCGTCAATGATATGGGTATTGTGCAAAATCGGATCGTTGTTTACGATTTCTATGGTGCTGCCGGCTGTAATGAGTTGAAAGGCAGGAGCGAACTGACTGTTCTGAATGGTAATCTGGCTGACATTTGGATTTTCTGGAACAGGGGTAAGCGGTGGCGGAGTTCGCTCCAGAAACACCATCGTTGGCACATTGGCGACTGAATCGACTCGAATTTCCAGTTGTGCTTGATTCGGGTCTGAGCTGAGAAGCGGCAGACCGAACTGAAAACGATAGAGGACAAGTGATGCCAGTGCAATCAGCACTATCCCTGAAGCGAATATCCAGCGAAGTTTGACTGACTTTGTGAAAGTCTGCTTTGTGCTAGATGGATTCTGCTTGAGCGTGCTTTTCTTTAACTGATATTCTTTTACCCGCTGAACGATCAAACGGTACAACAGACGCAACATTGAACTGTAGAATATTCTGATGAAAGAAGCGAAAATGTTTGTAGTTGGAGTATATCAATGACAAACTGTACTACACATACATTCCTGTGTGACTGGAAATGAATAAATTGACACTTCCGTTTTACCTGCCGCAAGGCAGTGAAATTAAGGTTTTTCAATCCGCTTATCGCCGTAATTTGGCCGTATTGCTGAAAGGCCCGACAGGTTGCGGAAAAACCAGATTTGTCAGACACATGGCGGCGCAACTGAATCGAGAACTCTTTACAGTCGCATGTCACGACGAACTGTCAGCGACTGATCTGCTGGGACGTTACTTGATCAAGGATGACCAAACCATCTGGCAAGATGGACCTCTGACACGAGCGGTTCGAGAAGGAGGCATCTGTTATCTGGATGAAGTTGTGGAAGCGCGCAAGGACACGACAGTTATTCTACATCCTCTGTGTGATGACCGTCGAACGCTGTATCTGGATAAAACAGGCGAAATTCTTAAAGCGCCTCCGGAATTCATGCTGGTCGTTTCTTTCAATCCAGGTTATCAGAACCTGTTCAAAAACCTCAAGCAGAGCACGCGTCAGCGTTTTGTATCGCTAACTTTCAATTTCCTCGAACCTGATCAGGAAATTGAAATTGTGACTGCCGAATCAGGTGTCAGTGCAGATGTTGCCAAACGGCTGGTTGAGTTGGGCAGACGTCTAAGAGAGGTCGAGGGACATGACATTGAGGAAACCGCCTCGACGCGTTTGCTCGTCCATGCAGCGCACATGATTGACGACGGACTCAGTCCGAGGCAAGCTTGTGAAGCGGCATTGATTGACTCGCTTACCGACGACCTTATCATCCGAGATGGTTTGCTGGAAATTGTAAATGTCTTTTTCGCGGAATAATAGCTACGTTCTAAAAGGCGTCGCTGTAATTTGGTACAGTTTGCTATTCGGCTTGGCCGGCAGATTGCGACATGCGCAGTCTGCCGTTGTCGGCAAAGATCTGTGGCGTGGTCTTGATTTGTACTACCATGCCATGGGCGGCAAGCTGGATCGAAAAGTCAAAGTCGAGCCGCATATGGACTATTCGACTCGTATTTCAACGCACGGAGGAATTGATCTACAGGCCTGGTCGGAGCCGGGAATTTTGCATCTTCCTCGGCGAATCAATCGTTTTCCCACGCGTGAACTAAACCGCGAACTCTACTATTGGCTTGCGGCATTTCTTGCTGTTGACGAACCCTGTCCAGGAATTGAAAAGCTACCACCCGGAGTTCGGCATCTACTGCAGGGAATTTCAACCACGACTCGCCTGATTGAGTCGTTTCCCGCACTGAAACCCCGATATGAACGACTATGCGCACAAGAACTGGCACAACGCCGCACTGCCTATCCTGATCCGGTATCGAATACTCGAAATCGCTCACTGGCGCTGGAGTCTGCAATTCGAGTTGCAATCGGAAGCGAGTCTCCTTGCCGGGATGATTCTCTCAACGAAATGATCGAACGAGCGAGGAAAGGTAAAAGGGTAACTCCAGCTCCTGAATGGCTTGGAAGAACTGTGCCTTTTTTGCCGGTTCCGATATGGTCATACAGAACAGCACCCATTTCCAAGCTGCGTCTGCCTTGGTTTCGAAGCACTAGAAAACATCAAGAGAGCAATCCGTTACGATCTGTAGCGAAGGCAAAATTTGATCCGGATTTCTTGCCAGTCCAGAAAGAAAATTTGCCGGTAATACCCGATCAATTCACGTATCCGGAATGGAACTGTTTTACAAATTCTTATATGAACAACTGGTGCCGCTTGACTGAACAAAAGCCCAGGGGAGGGTATCGTGTCGAGCTTGATGCACAGTTCTCCGAACTGGTTCATCGCGTACAGCGCCGATTTCAAATGCTTCGTCAGGAACCCCAATGGAGTCGCTATCTTGAAGATGGCGAAGACTTGGACATAGACGCATTTGTCACTTCGGTCGGAGACCGAAGGGGATGTGGTCTGCAGAATTCTGGATTCTATCGTGAAAAAGTTCAGCAATACAGAGACATGTCGGTCATTGTGTTGATGGATGCATCACGTTCAACGGAAGCGTGGGTCGATAAATTCCGAGTGATCGACATCGCCAAGCAGTCACTGGCAGTATTGGCTGAGGTTCTGGATGCGACCGGGGATGAGTTTGCTCTTTACAGTTTTTCGAGTGACAGCCGAATTCGGGTTCGATGCGATCGAATTAAGACTTTTGAGCAGGCTTATGACGACACGGTGCTGCGAAGCTTGTTGGAAGTCAAACCGCAAAACTACACTCGTTTGGGGCCTGTAGTTCGGCATTTAGGGGCGAAGCTGCATGGACGTAGTACCAGGCAGAAATTGCTTTTGATTTTAAGTGACGGTAAACCGCATGACCCGACGGACCGGTATGAAGGCAGATATGCACTTGAAGATACGCGAAAGGCACTCATGGAGCAAAGAGCGAGGAACGTAGAGTGCTTTGGCCTGACTATTGATCAGCAAGGTCCACGCTATTTAAACCATCTGTTTGGTACCGGGCACTATGCTGTATTTTCGCACCTACACTCATTGCCAGACCTATTACCGAATCTATATGCTCGGCTGACTGATTTGAAAATTCATTAAGATATATTTGGTGAAGCCTCAACATTAATATGTGATGTTACTCAGCATCTTCGAATTTTATTGCTCGAACCCGTCGAAATTCTCGCGGAGTCTCACCGAAGCAGTATTTGAAACTGCGCACCATGTGTGCACAATCAGCGAAACCACACTCGTAGGATATTTCTGTTATAGAACGGTTGCTGTTCAGCAATCGCCACCGTGCATGCTGAAGGCGCATTTCGCGCCAGAGACTGGCTGGTGTTTTGTTTGTATGTTCTGAGAAATCTCTGTCGAGCTGACTCACGCTGGTTCCTAGTTGTTTCGCCAAACGATAAATTGATGTGGGATATTCGAGTGTCCGTTGCATCAGCTTGACTGCTTGCTCAACTCTCCAATTGCCGCAAATCAAAAGTTCTTCATACGGAAGACGTGGTACATGGTTCGCGACGCGGTGTTCATCCACAATCATGTCAGCTAATCCTTTAAACGCCCTTGCCTTACCGCTATGACGCATTACTAATTCGACAGCTACATCGATTGCTGCAGTTCCACCAGGACAAGTTATGGCATTTTCATCGAAGATAAATACTTCATGTGTGGTTACCTTTACGATTGGATATCGCTCAACAAACTCCTCATGATGACGAAAATGGACTGCACAACGCTTGTCGTCCAAAAGCCCTGCTTCAGCCATTGCAAAGCAGCCGGTACAAAGTCCGACAACTGGAACTCCTAGCTGATCAGCGTGACGGAGAAGTTCAAACGTTTCGGGCGCATGTTGGTGGAATTCCGACATGAGCCCACCGATTACTACGATGTAATCGAATTTGTCCGATTCACTATATATTTCCCACGGTAGTATTTCCGCACCACAATTAGACTGAATAGGAGCGAGATTCTTGCCAAGAATGCTCCAATGGCAATATACTTGCCGACTTCGGTCTCCTTCATCTGCCGAATGTCGAATCGTGTCTAGGAAACCGGCAAATGGCAAAAGCGTAAATTTAGGGGAAAGAATAAAGCCGAATTTTACGTCTGGCTCCACTGAATTCAAATTAAGTTGAGCAACTGTGTATTGTCTAGTACTTTGTTCCAATAACTGTAATTTCATTCAATTTTCTGTGCAATTTATTCTATCATGCCAATTTGTTTTCACGTAACTTTATAAATTAATATATTTTTGAGTTCGACGATTCGAAATTTCTCATTTTAATTCGGCGGCAGTGAGAATTTCATTGGTCCCGATACCAGCTCGACTAATAAGATTAAAGAAGCAAGATAGTATGCGACTGGAAAAGTCCTTGAGTATTGTAGGTGCGCATGCAGAAGGCGAAGTCGGTCGTGTGGTAACTGCAGGCGTCAGTGATGTTCCGGGAACCACAATGATGGACAAAATGCGGTACTTGGCGAAAGTAGACGACTCTTTGGTGCGGTTCACTCTATTTGAACCGCGTGGGTGTTCACAAATGTCGGTAAATCTACTGCTTCCGCCTACAAATCCGTGTGCCGATGCTGGATTTATTCCCTTACAGCCTGACGGACCTCACGCGATGTCAGGTTCGAACGCAATGTGCGTGACCACTGTACTTTTGGAAACAGGTATAGTGCCGATGATCGAACCCAAAACGAAGATTGTCCTTGATACTCCTTCAGGCTTGGTACCTACATTGGCTACGTGTAAAGATGGAAAATGTGTAAGCGTTTCAGTCGATGTTGTCCCAAGTTTTGTTGAGTACTTTGACTATCCGCTGAAGGTTGTTGGCTTAGGAACCATCGACGTGGATGTTGCCTTTGGTAGCTGTTACTTCGTTCTTGTCGATGCCGAGGAACTGGGTTTTTCGATTGTTCCTGACGAGGCACGAAAATTAGTAGAGTTGGGAAATAGAATCCGACGGGCGGCTTGTGAGCAAATTGTGGTTTGCCATCCTGAATTGAAAGAAATGAACGAGATAGAATACGTATTGTTCTGTGCGGGGAGTGGCGATAAAATTCGCAATGGCAACGTAATGTATCCAGGACGTATGGATCGATCACCGTGCGGTACAGGAACAGCGGCGAGACTAGCTGTTCTTCACGCAAAGGGGCAAATCTCGGTCAATGAAGAGATTGAATCGAATTCGATTATCGATAGTGTATTTAATTCTCGAATTATCGGTACTACTATGGTGGGAGATAGGAACGCGGTCCTACCCCAAATAAGTGGCAGAGCTTGGATTTACGGTTCATTTTTACTTGGTGTCGACCCTACTGATCCATATCCGCTCGGCTATACGCTTACAGATACTTGGGGGCCTGAACCGCTGAATTGACGTCCAATGATGAATTGAATTAAGTGAAGAAAGGAACGAACTGTTTGCTATTCAAACCATGGCAATGTATCGAAGCCGAAGAGAAAAGCGTTATTAAAATGGCGGAGCAGGGCGACGCCCTGGCGCAATACCGGATCGGTTGGAGAAGCAGTAACATAGAAGCAGACCTTGTACTATGTACTAGCTCTTCGCTTGCTGCACCAATCCGCGAGGAATGGCTTTCCACCGGCGCAATTTGATTTTGGTAACCGGTATCTCTTCAGCAAAAAGGGGGGTTGGGAGAAATTTTAAACTGGTATTCTCCTTGTTAACAGATTCTGCCCATAGCGGGCACGTTGTTGCTCAGTACAACCTTGGCAGATTGTATCGTCATGGATTAGGAACGAACAAGAATCTGGAGCAGGACTCTCGTTGGTTTCCGCTAGCGGCCGATGCAGGTTATCTTCCGGCCAGGAAGCAATTGGAGACACTAAAATAGCAGGCGGGGCTATCACTCGGCGGGCGCGAGATTGACGGCGGTTGGTGCTATAACCTATCAATTTCTCGCGCTACACAGGGGTAGAAGTTCCACTCCATGCCACACCACGGTGCTGGTCTGCCACATCCGCCGCGCGGCCTCGCTGGCAGGTATTTCAGCCTTTATCGCCGCCGCGAGGGTGTGAGGAGAGGGCAGTCTCGCCGAAATCGAGCGCCCCACATCGATCCATGGAGGCCGGGAGCAGCTTGTGGAGAGCTACCGTCGTCAAATCGCCGAATGCCAATAGAACGCGGGAATCTCTGTGACCTAAACCCCAATCCCCACCGCTACCAGAGTTTTCATACGCTCTTGACCGAAAGTTTGGCGTGCTTGCCCCCACCCAACCTGCGCACCGAATTATATGGGTAGCTCGATCGGAGTTTCCGGCTACAGCGCTTGGAATTCGATCGTGTCCCGGGCCGTGGTTTAAGAGCCTTGCATCCTTCTCGGTATCCGGCGGTTAGGGTCGGTAGGCTCAGGCTGCCACGGCGGGCAGCTTGACGGTCAGATTGTTGCTCCCGTGAGCGATGGATTCCAGTGTTATGTATCTCCTTGAGACAGCCCACTCGTCGTTCTGTTCGAGGAAGACGGCGCTGACGAGGCGGGTTATGGAGTCTTCGTTGGGGAAGACCACGACGACGTTGGTGCGGCGCTTGATTTCGGCATGGAGCCGTTCGATCGGGTTTGTATCCGGTATGAGGACGTCGGTGCCGCTGATTCAATCGGCAGTGACATATACACACTCTCCTCTACGAAACACCACCAAAATTCTGTTTGGTTAGAAACGGATAGACGTCAATTTTCAGTTTAGAAGGATCAGATAGAATTCTATTGAACAAGCTTGCATCACAGAACCTGACACGCGTTTAAGAATTGAACGACATTGTCTGGTGCGCGTTTCAAGTACGGTAAGTGTATCTATTAAAGGGGATTATCAAGAAAAGTTAACAAGTGATAAATTATTTTAACCCCCCTGTATTTGGGAATAATTTACTCGCTTAATTCGTTGTTTAATCTACAATTGGAAAATAATTACCAGTATTGATTGTTTGTCAACTATTCTTGATAATCCCCTTATTGAATTGCTCCGATTTGCGCTATTGTGAACCAGAAATTGCCGACGCTCTCAATACTGAGAACGCTGTACTTGTTCGAAATATTTATATTGTTTTGTTGATACGTCGAAAGAATTAATACCTCGTTCCGTGCCCTAGAATCCAGTGAAATTGCAGAAATTCTGGCCTCAAATAATAAAAACAAATCTTGTCTCAATGGCTGAGTCCCCAACTTGAACATGTTGAGCCTCTTATGAATACGAAAAATTTATTGGATCAGGTTATCACTGCCTGTTGCGTTGTAATTTTTCTTTTTGGAGTATTGCTGACGCAATCAGTATCTGCTAACGGCATTGTCATGCTGGTCGGCGATGTACTACCACTGAAAAATCAGATTATCTGGCGAAATCTAGTAAAAATTGCAGGCAAGAAAGAAGGGGAGAATCTGGTTATCGGGGCTGCACACTCCCGCACTAAGCTATACGGGGAGTTTGCATTGCGCTCCTATCAACGCTATGGAAATTCTGCCGAACTATTGCCAATAGCTGAGGTGTTTCAGGAGTTTTCGACTGATTATCAGTATGTCACAGAAGATCAAAATGTAACCGACCGAGTTCGTGCCTCTCGCTCTGTTTTTTTTGTCGGAGGAGCCCCTCAACGCCTATCGAAAGTTTTGTTTGATAAAAATCGAGAATCGACAGCATTGGCAGTTGCCATTCAGGAAGCATACCAGTCGGGAAGCCTGATCGTTGGAGGTATTCCGGGGCGAGCAGTTGCATCAACGGATTTAGATGCAATCGAAGTAATAACGGATGGAGTAATATCTGAGGATAAGATGTTCCCCGGACTGTCGCTTATGGAACAGGACTGGTATGTCGATCAGCACTTTTTCGGCAAAGGACGCTTTGCTGCAACAATTGTTGCCATGCAACAACTCGGCATAGAGAAGGGCATTGGCGTGGGACTGGATACGGCTGCAGTCGTTTACAACAACGGGGTTGAGGTGCTCGGCAATCGAGGTGTCGTAACGGTTGATATGTCGAACGCTACCTTTGATATGTCGAAGGATGGCGCGATGATTCGGGGTGTGAAACTGAATTATCTGGAAAACGGTGATCGAATCGATATGACTACAATGATTACGACGCCTTACAGCAAGAAATCGAACGATTTTCAAATCGTTCCGCAGTTTGATGCAAGCAGTAGTTCGGTGAAGGATACTTTTGTTTCATCCCAAGAAATGTTTCGGTCTGGAGAGTTTGTTCGTCTGATGTTTGAAGCGCTGGATTCAAAAACAGGACAGTCGCTAGGCTATGCACTGCATCATGGGGGCAGGATGGGGTTTCAATTTCGATTCTATACCGGTCCTGATAGTCACGGATGGTTGACGACTGAAACCGATGAAGATACATTTACCCTGATAAATCTTTATCTCGATATAGAACCGTTAGGTTGAAAATTAATTCGATACTTAAATCAGAACATTCAGGATGAGAGTGAAATGAGTGCGCACAAACACGCCCATCCCCCTGCAGAGGTGGAAATCAAGGTAAAAGCATTAGAATCGTTGCTGGTTGAAAAAGGTTTGGTTGATCCGGCAGCACTAGATGAGTTGATTGATATTTATGAACATCGAGTGGGACCCCAAAACGGAGCGAAAGTGGTTGCTCGTGCATGGGTTGATCCGGATTACCGACACAGACTGTTAAACAACGCGACTGAAGCGATCAAAGAGCTCGGCTTTGAAGGTCGGCAGGGTGAAGACATGATTGTGGTTAAAAACACACCATCCATTCATAATATGGTTGTCTGCACTCTGTGTTCTTGTTACCCGTGGCCCGTGTTAGGTCTGCCGCCTGTGTGGTACAAGTCATCTCCATACCGGGCGCGAGCAGTGTCAGAGCCGAGAAGCGTACTCGACGAATTTGGTGTTCATCTGGAGGAGGATGTTGAAATACGAGTCTGGGACAGCACCGCCGAAGTACGCTACCTGGTGATACCGATGCGACCCCAAGACACAGAAAACATGACCGAAGATGAACTCGCCAGTCTGGTCACGCGTGATTCCATGATTGGGACAGGAATTGTAAACTTACCCGATACAGTCGAATGAAAGGCGCACATGATCTCGGCGGCAAGCCTGACTTCGGCAAGATCAATCCAGAGCCGAATGAACCGATTTTTCACAGCACGTGGGAAAGACGTGCGTTCGCGATTACAGTTGCGACAGGCTTTCTGGGTCAGTGGAATCTTGACATGTCTCGTTATGCAAGGGAGCAGATGGATGATAAGGAATATCTTGCCACAAGCTACTACGAACACTGGATTTTTGGTCTTGAAACTTTGCTGATTGAAAAAGGCTTGCTGACGCAAGAGGAAATTCAGCAACGCATGCATGAATTGAAATCTGAAGGTGCGGAACAGTGAATGTGTTGAAAGCGGACAAGGTGTGGGAGTCGCTGCACCGCGGGAATAGTGCCAGAATGCCGGATGAAGCGGCTGCCAAATTCAAGACCGGAGATAAAATTCTCGTTAAGAAGATGAACCATCCCGGACACATTCGTTTGCCGGAGTACGTCCAAGGACGCCGGGGAACAATCGAGGCAGATCAAGGCTCCTTCATTTTTCCCGATGGGCATGCGAATGGCATCAAGGAAGCTCAGCGTTTGTACAGCGTTCGATTTGAAAGCGAACAGTTGTGGGGTGCGGAGCGCTGTGATTCTCCGAGCGCAGTGTTTGTCGACTTGTTCGAGTCTTATCTCACATCAAAATGAACACTGAAAATTCATCACTGGCATTGTTTCTACCGGATGGCGAAGAACCGGTTTTTGCCGCACCTTGGGAAGCACACGCTTTTGCATTGACCGTACAGTTGTACGAACGAGGATTATTCAGCTGGGCGGAATGGAGTCAGCGCCTGGCTGAAGCCATTCACTCCAATGTTGCAGACGACGATGTGTCCTACTACGTAAACTGGTTACAAGCATTGGAGAATCTGCTAACCGATAAGGGAATCATTGATTCTGACGAATATGAGCAGGGAGTCCGACAACTCCTGGTTGATTCGGCTGCTGCTGATCATTGAACTGCCGATTCCGGTTGCTATCGATTCAAAATTGTGGGGCCTGCCTGTTTGGTGGTTTCCATCAATTCAATTGTTTCGACTGAATTGAGCACAAAAATTGCAACGATTACAATAACCGCAAGTAGGATGATCGGCAGAATGATTCTCAGGAAAAAATTCATGACTAAATCAAATGTACTGTCAATCGAAGAGATTAAACGGATGATCTACAACTAAACTGTTTCGTCTTTGTCGCTACTGCGCATCAAATATCTCCGCCAGGCAACAACAATCAGAACGATGAAAGGAAGCAAGATGCAGGCTAGAAATAC
>JAKZRU010000122.1:0-10943 GCA_047517965.1 Gammaproteobacteria bacterium
AGCACCTGTAAAGTATATATCGGGTGTGCGAACGCCTTTATCAATGACATGTTCCACAGCCTGTTCCACTTTGTCTGCCAGCTCATCCATTTCCAGAGTGTAGCGAAGAAGCATCGCCAGCGACAAAATGGTCGCCAGGGGATTTGCTTTGTCCTGTCCTGCAATGTCTGGAGCTGTTCCATGCACTGGTTCATATAGTCCTTTGTGATCTTTGTCCAGCGAGGCCGATGGCAACATTCCAATCGAACCGGTTAACATGGCGGAGATATCCGACAGAATGTCTCCGAACATGTTGGTTGTCACGATTACGTCGAACTGCTTCGGATACCGTACCAGTTGCATGGCAGCATTGTCGACCAGCATGTGACTCAATTCAACATCAGGATAGGAAGCTCCGACCTCAGTTACGACTTGTCTCCATAATTCTGTCGTTTCAAGCACATTCGCCTTGTCAATTGAACAGACCTGACTCTTGCGTTGGCGGGCAATCTGGAAAGCTACGTGTGCAATTCTAGCAATTTCATCCTCCTCGTACACCAGCGTATTGATGCCCCGCCGCTTGCCTGAACTCATGGTTTCAACGCCGCGCGGCTGGCCAAAGTAAATTCCGCCTGTCAGTTCGCGAATGATCATGATGTCAAGTCCTGTCACAATTTCATCTTTCAGCGAAGAAGATGATGCCAATGATGGAAACATGATCGCTGGCCGGAGATTCGCAAACAGACTCATTTCACGGCGAAATCTCAACAAAGCGGTCTCTGGTCTAAGCTCACGCGGAAGCGTGTCCCATTTGCTACCCCCGGCAGCACCAAACAATATGGCGTCGCTCTCTTTTGCCAGAGATAAAGTGCTATCTGGCAATGGATTGCCTGTTTTGTCATAGGCAGCACCACCCAAGTCACTATACTCCCATGTTACGTTCAGACCAGCCGACTCTCGCAACAACTCTAGAATGCGAGTTGCTTGCGTCACAATTTCAGGGCCGATACCATCTCCCGGAATTATTAATAGCTTTGTTGTCATACAATAATTTCCAAATTGGTGTGAATTGAAAATGCGTTATATTATGGTGCTGTAACCAGTAAATTGGATTGTTCAATTTTACATGGGTTTCACAGTTAAATATTCATTCGTGATTAAATGACAAAGAGCAAATCTGCAAAAAATGGCGAATTACCCGCCACTTTCCGTCAACTCGCGATAACTTTGTCCAACGGCATCGGTCGTCATCAGATTCCGGTTGTTGAAGATGCAATGCACCCCGCCGCACTGATCACATCAGACGCCATTCATTACGAACTTGTAAAAAAAATATTTCGCACAATTTATCGAGCGAACCATTGTTACCATCTCAATGCATCGATTGATTTTGTAAAAACATTCGATGCACTTGGAAGAATTCAGGAAGAACTGCTGAATTCACGAAATTCCGATATTGATCAAGTTAATCTGCTACACCAGATTGGCACTTTGTCAGTTGAATTCTTTCGCGAGCGAAACTCCTATCCGTCGATAAAAAATTCCGCACAACCCAGCACTGAATCAAAATCGGAAAACGTTACAACAGCTAATTTCGGGTGATTCGAATCCGTTTCACCTGTAGATTCCGTTTAGTCACCAAGTCAGTCTTTGCATGAATTCTGACTTCAGAAAAATTGATTTTAGGCGAGTTCAGGTTCAGTTTTGAACGGTGTAATAGCTCCTTCAATCTTCACCGGATGCTTCAAAAGTCGCACTGTCGCTTAAATGGGCTGACTTTTTCGCATCACTGCCAGCGATACCTGGAATTTCCGGTGCATCCGGTATTACATCGGCGTACTGTGCGCGGTGAAGAAGTGCCATATCAACTAGTACCAGTGCCAACATCGCTTCGACGATCGGAGTGGCTCGAAGTCCCACACACGGGTCATGTCGTCCAGTGACAGAAATCTCCACCTCTTCGCAATTGCGGTTTACCGTTGTACCGGGTACAACGATGCTGGAGGTCGGTTTGAATGCAACTTTTGCCATGACCGGTTGACCAGTCGAAATTCCGCCAGCCACTCCACCAGAGTTGTTTGACTGGAACCCATCAGAAGTCATCTCATCTCGATATTCAGAACCCTTCATCGCAACACTGGCAAAACCAGCTCCGATTTCCACTCCCTTGACGGCATTGATGCCCATCATCGCACTGGCAATTTCCGCATCAAGGCGCGAGTACAGCGGTTCTCCCCACCCGCTTGGAACACCATTTGCTTCAACCGAAACGCAAGCGCCCACAGAATCACCGGCTCTTCTGACCTCATCAATATACTGTTCCAGATTTTCGACCTGATCCATACACGGCCAGAAAAACGGGTTGCGCTCCACATCTTCCCATCGGCACATCCTCGGATAAATACCGCCGATCTGAGAAACACAGCCGCGGATCGTCGTTCCGAATCGCTCGCTCAAATACTTCTTGGCAATCGCTCCAGCAGCGACGCGCATCGCTGTTTCTCTTGCTGAGGAACGGCCACCTCCGCGGAAGTCCCGGATTCCGTACTTTCGCGCATATGTGTAGTCCGCATGGCCTGGTCGAAATCGATCTGCGATCTTAGAATAATCGCGGGATCGTTGCTCAGTATTGCGAATGAGCATGCCGATAGGCGTGCCGGTGGTCTTGCCTTCGAATACACCTGACAGCAACTCAACCTGGTCAGATTCTCGGCGTTGGGTGGTGAAGCGGGAGCTTCCCGGCTTTCTTCGGTCCAGGTCCGGTTGAATGTCTGCTTCGGACAGATTCATGCCGGGAGGACAGCCATCAACGACACAGCCAATCGCTGCGCCGTGACTCTCGCCGAATGTCGTGAGAGTAAAAATTTTCCCGAAAGTATTACCCGACATCGGCGCTGCTCTCCTTTACTCCATTGCGACAAGCAGCATCAACCAATTCTATCAATGAATAAAAAGGAATGATGGGTTGTAACTGTCTAGCTCTTTGCATGAAATCCAGGCCTCGACCATCTGAAAAATCAACTTCTCCTTCGAGTCGATTTCTCAGTGACTGTAACGATTTCGCCATATTGCGAAACTCGTCTGCGTAATCGTAGAGTTCGTCTTCGAGATCATCTTCCGCGCAGATGGACAACTCTTCGAACTCAAAAACTGCCTGATCAATTGCGTACGTTAATTCGCTTACACTCTTTAATGGTTGCATTTGCGAAGAAGGCGCTAGGTTACCGGCAGAGTGACTCCGACCTGCCCTTGGTATTTGCCGTTCCGGTCCTTGTAGGAGGTTTCGCAGTGCTGAGAAGACTCGAAGAAAACAACTTGAGCTACACCTTCATTTGCATAAATCTTTGCTGGCAAGGGCGTTGTATTCGAAAACTCCAGCGTCGCATAGCCCTCCCACTCTGGCTCAAACGGCGTTACATTAACAATAATGCCGCACCGAGCATAGGTTGACTTGCCCAAACACACTGTAAGAACAGAACGCGGAATCCTGAAGTATTCCACCGTTCTTGCAAGCGCGAATGAATTTGGCGGTATGATGCAGACATCGCCGGTGTAGTCAACAAAACTGTTTTCCGCAAAGTCTTTTGGATCAACGATAGCCGTATTGATATTGGTGAAGATTTTGAATTCAGTCGAACAGCGAATGTCGTATCCATAACTTGAAGTGCCATAAGAGATGACGCGTTCACCGTCAACGCGGCTGACTTGTTCGGCAACAAATGGATCAATCATTCCATGCTGCGTCGCCATTTCTCGAATCCATCGATCAGGCTTGATGGACAATTCGAATCTCCAAGTTCAAGTATTTTGAATTACGATTGACGGAAAATCACTCGTGAAATCTTTTTTACGCTTTGAAAGTCGGGCTGCGGTAGTGCGAGCAATTTTTCGATAAATCTGAGAAATTTCGCCATCTGGGTCATTGACGACAGTCGGACGGCCGTTGTCCACATCGCTGCGTATCCTTGTATCGAGCGGAATTCCACCTAAGTAACTGACACCATACTCCTGAGCCATACGTTGACCGCCACCCTCGCCGAATATGTGCTCCAGATGTCCACACTGGCTGCAGATGTGCATGCTCATGTTTTCCACCACACCGAGCACATCGATTTCCACTTTCTCAAACATGCGATATGCCTTGCGGGCGTCCAGCAGTGCGATATCCTGCGGCGTGGTAACGATCACTGCACCGCTGACGGGCACTTTTTGGGCCAGCGTGAGCTGAATGTCTCCTGTGCCGGGCGGAAGATCTATCACCAGATAGTCGAGTTCGCTCCAGACAGTTTGGTTCAGTAACTGATCCAGAGCCTGAGTGACCATAGGGCCTCGCCAGATCATGGGAGTTTCCTCCTCGATCAGAAACCCGATTGACATGGTTTGCAGGTGATAGCTGTACACCGGCTGCATGGACTTCCCGTCCTTGGACTGAGGTTTTCCACGAACCCCCAGCATTCGAGGCTGACTTGGGCCGTAAATGTCCGCATCCAAAATTCCCACCTGCGCGCCTTCAGCTGAGAGTGCAAGAGCTAAATTTGCAGATACAGTAGATTTGCCGACTCCGCCTTTGCCGGAGGCGACGGCAATCATGTTTTTGACACCGGGAATCGGTGTGACTCCTTTCTGCACAGAATGCGAAGAAACTTTGGTATTCATGTCAACCAGAACTTCTGAAATGCCGTCCACTGCCGCCAGTCTGCCTTCGATATCGGCCTTCAGCTCCGGCAACCAACTGTTAGCTGGATACCCCAGAGTCACATTGACCCGAACAGTACTGTTGTCAATGGATATATCCTTGATTTTTCGGTCCTCTGTCAAGGATGAATTCGTATGCGGATCCTGAATTTGTGACAGGAAAGATTCGATATCGGATTTCGTTACAGTTGTCATAAAATACTAATTTTGTTTGCAAATATTCGACATAGCAGAAAGAACCTTGGCCACATTCTCACGCCAAGTTCAACCGAAAAGATTATAAAATTGAATTCATATGCACCTGCTGCATAACTCAACTTAGATATAAGGCTAGTGACTTTATTGTAACATACCGCCTGCGGGTAGCGTGCTGATTGTCACTACTTCCTTGGGGATATTAACCCTCATAACTGCCATATTTTTTAACCGTCGTCCGCCTTGTACAGCACTGATTTGAGCTACGTCAAAATGCAGAGAAAAATTCTGGTTACCAGCGCCTTGCCCTACGCCAACGGGCCGATCCACCTCGGCCACATGGTGGAATACATTCAGACCGATATCTGGGTGCGGTTTCAACGAATGATGGGCAATCAGTGTTATTTTGTATGCGCTGACGATGCACACGGCACTCCAATCATGTTGCGTGCTAGAAGCGAGAACATCTCTCCGGAGCAATTAATCCAGAAATACAAACAGGAACATGAAAAAGACTTTTCCGATTTCAACATAGGATTCGACAACTATCACTCTACTCACTCGCAGGAAAATCGAGAGCTGGCCGAATACATTTACCTTCAACTGAAAAAAGGCGGACATATTCATCGAAAGACAATCTCTCAAGCCTACGATGCCAAAGAGAATCTCTTTCTTCCAGATCGATTCGTCCGAGGTGAATGCCCGCGCTGTGGCGCAGCAGACCAGTACGGGGATAGTTGTGAACGTTGCGGGGCTACTTATTCACCTTCCGATTTGAAGAATCCTGTATCGGTTCTTTCGGGACTCCCGCCAGAACTGCGGGAATCAGAACACCTGTTTGTACGTCTGAGCGACTTTACCGATATGTTGCAAGATTGGGTGTCCAACGAACTGGCTCAAACCGAGGCCAAGAACAAACTGAAGGAGTGGTTTGACGTGGGTCTGACAGATTGGGACATTTCACGCGATGCACCATATTTCGGATTTGAGATTCCTGAAGAAGTAGACAAGTACTTCTATGTCTGGCTGGATGCACCCATTGGCTACATTGCCAGTTTCAAGAATCTGTGCGACCGCGAAAATATTGATTTTGATGCCTACTGGAAAGATGACTCGCAAACCGAGGTCTACAATTTCATTGGCAAGGATATCCTGTATTTCCACACTCTGTTCTGGCCGGCAATGCTGCACGGAGCTGGATTTCGCAAGCCGACAGATGTTTTCACACATGGATTTCTCACGGTCAACGGCAAGAAAATGTCGAAATCGCGTGGCACCTTCATCATGGCTCGTACCTACTTGGATCATCTTGACCCGGAATATTTGCGCTACTACTACGCGGTCAAACTCAATGAACGAATTGAAGATCTGGATCTGAATCTGGAAGATTTCATTCAACGAATCAATTCAGACCTGGTCGGAAAAGTTGTCAATATCGCCAGTCGGTGCTCCAAATTCATAACCGGAAAATTTGCCGGCATGCTGAGTTCGGAACTTGACAATCCCGATCTTTACAAGGAACTGACAGCAGCCAGCAAGACCATAGCCGATGCTTATGAAGGGCGATCTTTCAGCCGCGCCATGAGAGAGATTATGGCGCTTGCCGATAAAGCAAATCAGTACGTGAATGACGAACAGCCATGGGTTATCTCGAAAGATCCGTCTGCACGAGACAAACTGCACAATGTTTGTACGCAAGGGATTAATATGTTTCGTATTCTGATCTATTATCTTTCACCAGTAGTTCCGCAACTTGCCCATCGCACAGCGGAATTTCTGAACGACCCGATTGACCTTTGGAAACGTATTGATGAGCCTTTGCTGGATCACGAAATTTCCGGATTCGTGCATCTGTTGCAAAGAATCCAGAAAAAAGACGTGGATGCGATGTCCGCGGCTGCCATAGAACCAGATATTGAAACTCCGGCTGAGAAAAACGATGAGATTTCCATTGAAGATTTTGCCAAAATCGACATGCGTACCGCACGTATTCTTGAGGCCGAAGATGTTGAAGAATCTAACAAGCTGATCAGGCTGAAGGTCGACCTGGGTACGGAAACCAGACAAGTATTCGCGGGGATTAAAGGCTTTTACGAACCTGAATCACTTATTGGACGAAAAATTGTAATCGTAGCCAATCTGGCACCCAGGAAAATGAAATTTGGTGATTCTGAAGGTATGATTCTAGCGGCTGGCGATGACGAAGGTTTGTGGTTAATCGACCCGGGAGATGAAGTTAGACTCGGGCAACGAGTCAACTAGGTTCGAGCATGCATGGCACCCGCGCTGTATCAGTTGGTGAGATAGATCAGTGTTTACCTCAGACGCAGTGCACGATGTGCGGATTTCCGAGATGCCTGGACTATGCCGAGGCGCTTTGCCGTGATGAAACCGACATCAATCGCTGTTCTCCTGGCGGTGATTCGACGATACACGCACTAGCCGAAATTCTGGACAAGACGATAAAGCCGCTTGCGGACGATTGTGAATCGTTTCCGGGTCGGCAAGTTGCAAGAATTCAGGAAGAAAACTGCATTGGCTGTACGCTCTGTATCGCACCGTGCCCTGTGGATGCGATTATTGGCGCATCAAAGTTCATGCACAGCGTACTCGCCGAAGAGTGTACCGGATGTAGGTTATGTGTTGAATATTGTCCGGTCGATTGCATAGAATTGATTAACTGGAGCGGTGAAAGCTCTGGAAGTTTCTGGCAAGAATTTCGAGATGATGAAATTTCACGATGGCGAAACCTGACTGAGCGTCGCCAACAACGCTACACTCGCGATAGCGGGAAACCGAAATTCATTCCGAAGCCCGAAGATATGAAAATGCAGATTCGAAGTGCAGTGAATCGCGAACGTTCCAAAAGATGGAAAAAATCCAGACGCTCCGCAGGTAAATCCAAATCGCTGGGGTCGGCAATATGAATGCATCCAAGCGACGTGAAATATTTACGCGGTTTCTCGAAGCAAATCCAAACCCCAGAACCGAACTGCATTACAAGAATACATTTGAACTGCTGATTGCAGTCGTTCTGTCTGCTCAATCTACGGACAAAGCCGTAAATGCAGCAACCATTCGGTTGTTTGAGGAAGCGCCAGACCCACGCTCCATGCTTGAACTCGGACTTCCGAGAGTGAAGGATCTCATCAAAACAATCGGTCTATATAACAACAAAGCCAAAAATCTGATTGAGATATGCAGAAATTTGCTGGAACAACATGACGGTGAAGTGCCGGATAGCCGCAAAGCGTTGACCGCGCTACCAGGAGTCGGCCGTAAAACCGCCAATGTAATTTTGAATACGGCTTTTGGGCAGCCAACCATGGCAGTTGACACCCATATTTTCAGAATCTCCAATCGCATTCCAATTGCACCAGGTAAAAACGTGGAAGAAGTGGAAAGAAATCTTTTGAAAACCATTCCTAAAGAATTTCTGATCGATGCTCACCATTGGTTAATTCTGCATGGACGATACACCTGCACTGCCCGCAGGCCTCTGTGTGACTCGTGCATCATTTACGACTTGTGTGAATATCCAGGCCGTAAACTCAGTAATTTAGGTTAATAGGCCTCAACATGCCTGACGATTCTGAACAAAGACAATTTTTCTTTGACGTCTGGGAAAAATCCCAAAATAACGAAAAACTGAATAGCATTGAAAAACAGGTTCAGAAGATTATCGAAATGCATCCGGAAGTGCACAGTGTATTGTCACATCCGGAAATATTTTCCACGCATGAATTTGATCAGAACGAACCGGACCCGTTCGCTCATCTGGGTCTTCATTCCATCGTTGTCGAAATGATCAGCAATGACTCACCACAAGGCATTCGATCAATCTATGATCAGTGGATTGGTCGTGCAGATAACAAACACCATGTTCAGCACCAACTCATGTCGACTGTGTTTGACTGGATGATTGAATCCGCTCGCAATGATATAGACTCAACTGATAAAATTGAACTGCTTAACAAGATTGAGAATCAATTTTTATCCGACAACTCTAACGATTGACCTGCGAAGATTGGAATTCAATTTATCGTTTGGAACATTTGTAGTTTGAGAATGTCATACCAAGTTGAAATTTAATTTTATTTTTCAGATTTTCA
This sequence comes from Gammaproteobacteria bacterium, assembly GCA_047517965.1. Lineage (GTDB taxonomy): Bacteria > Pseudomonadota > Gammaproteobacteria > Arenicellales > JAJDZL01 > JAJDZL01. The sequence continues at coordinate 8,982 of JAKZRU010000122.1, forward strand.
CTCAATATCAAGGAGTAATTAACATGGAACTTCAAAAAACACTTATCTCTGCTGTAATTTCCGGTGCACTGGCACTGGGAACTCTATCCCTTTCCAGTGCGGTAAACGCTGAAGAAAAAGAAAAATGCTATGGCGTTGCCAAAGCGGGCCATAACGACTGTCAGACTGCAAATAGTTCATGTGCCGGCACATCCTCTGTGGATAACCAAGGTGATGCATTTGTCGCACTTCCGCAGGGAGTGTGCGATAAACTCGCCGGTGGAACCATGGAACCGCAATCATAATTGTTACGAAATTTTTAACAGATATGTAACAAGAATGTCCACGAACCCGATTCCAGCAAACGCGACCGGAATCGGGTTGCGTGGTGAACACTGTCAGGAAGTATCAACCGGCTCCCCAGAGGTAGACTGGTTTGAGGTACACAGTGAAAACTACTTCGGTCAGGGAGGTGTCGCACATAGCTGTCTGTCGAAGATTCGCGACAGTTATCCGCTAAGCTTCCACGGTGTCGGGTTGTCGATCGGTTCGACAGACCCTCTCAATCAAGCCCATCTCGCCAGGCTTAAAGAACTCATAGATCAATATCAGCCAGCTCTTGTCTCAGAACACCTGTCATGGAGTTCTGTCGATGGCATCTATCTGCACGATCTTTTGCCATTGCCGATGACGAGTGAAGTAATTCAACATCTTGTAGATCGAATACAACAGATTCAAGAATTCTTGGGGCAGCGGATACTGGTCGAAAATGCATCAAGCTATCTTGAATTTACACATTCGCATATGCCGGAGTGGGAATTTATCAGTGAGATTGCACGACAAAGCGGATGCGGCTTGCTGCTTGACGTCAATAATGTTTTCGTAAACGCCTGCAACCACAATTTTGATCCATTCGAATATATTTCTGCAGTTTCGCCCGAGCTGGTGGGTGAAATGCATGTCGCAGGACATACCGTAAATAAACATTCAAACGGTGAAATACGTATCGATTCGCACGACCAGAGAGTTTGCGATGAAGTTTGGGATTTGTACAAGTTTGCAGTTCAGCGCTATTGCCATGCACCAACCCTGGTCGAATGGGACAAAAATCTACCCGATTTTTCAGTACTGCTCGATGAAGCCGAGATTGCCCGATCCTATCAAAACGAGTGTCGCCATGCAGTTGCGTGAACTACAACAGCAATTTGCTCAAGAAGTTTTGTTTAGTACTGTTACAGATTTGCGGGAGGCCATTCAACCACACGGGATTGAGCCTCATCGCCGACTTCAGATTTACAAAAATAATATTGACTCCACACTTGCAGAGTCCTTGCAGAGCGTATTTCCAGTTACATGTGCGATTGTGGGAGAGGAGTTTTTCAAATTTACAGCCCGCAAGTATTTAACTGAAAACCCGCCTGAATCCGGAAACCTGCACGACTACGGGAAGCGTTTTCCTGAATTCATTGGGGCGATGAAAGAACTAGCTGAAATGGCCTATGTAGTTGATATTGCTAGAATGGATTGGGCATGTCATGCGGCATTTCATTCTGCCGCAACAGCGCCGGTTCCACTAAATGTTCTGACCCGGTTCGCTTCAGAAGATTATGGGCGCTTAGTGCTTGTTCTACATCCGTCAGTAACCGCAGTTTCCTCATCGTTTCCGATTTTCGATATCTGGAACTTTGCCGGGCAACGCTCCGGTGAAGGAGAAGTTCCTGATATTTATTCAGGTGGCCAATCGGTGATCATATTGCGTAACGACGATGGTACGAAAGTATTTCACATTGATGATGAATTGAATTTCTTCATCAGCCAGATCGAACAAGAAAAAACGCTTGAAGTGATAATTCCAAGAATTCTGGAAACAAAACCAGACTACAATTTACAGTCTGGACTGCATAGACTATTTGAAATCGGTGCAATTGCAAAAGTTACTGTCAATAGGCAGTGACTGTCTGCAATATAAACAAAAAAAGGAAT
>JAKZRU010000123.1:0-32233 GCA_047517965.1 Gammaproteobacteria bacterium
AATTCCGTTTTCCCCAAAGAGAATTTCTTCCACCGCTGCTGTATCCGACACCATGCAAATCACCACGCTTGATTTCGCGGCTTCTGCAGGACAGGCTAGTGGCGTGAAACCCTCTTTTACCATTTCGTCGACTTTTTGCCGGCTGCGGTTGTAAACAGATACTTGTGCGCCTGCCCGTTTTAGATTTCGTGCCATCGGCTTTCCCATCAGACCGAGTCCGATAAATCCGATGTTCATGGAGTCCAGAAATTTCAAGATTCACTCCTTGCTGGTTATGTTGCTGTTTGGGTTACGAATTTTAAGGACAAATTCTTGGGAGTTACTCAAAAGACCGCATGGTTTATGTCGCAATGAATTTGGGAAGGTTGGATACAGAAACATACAGGATTAACGGGTACAGTTGAAGTTGATGAAAATTTCACTTGTGGGAAAGCAACAAACACGAAAGTAAGAATTTGAAAGCTGGACATGGAACTATAGTTAAAACTGCTGTGATTGGCAGCAGGGAGAGATATTCAGGAACCGACTGACAAAGGAACTTTGCATTGATTCATTGAAGTTTATACATAATGACGGTCAAATCACTGGACAACACGGTCAATCCTTGATATTTGAGGGGTATTTTCCAATCCTCATCACCAATAACTGTTCCAAAGTGCCAATTGAATCGTCATGAATCCTTGACTATATGGTCAAAACTCCCAGCACCAGACTCTGTCCTCATCTAAGTTTGATGACTACCTCCTATAAACTTCCGACCGATATAACTATTCGGTGCTTCTTTGAAAATCACTCACTATGCTGTTATGTCGATTCAGATTTCTTCAATTTACCCATCTGACGAATCTTGTGGAATGATCAAATTGAGTACGATAGCAATTGCGGCAGCAGGCAGCAGACCACTAACCATCAAAATACGCAGTGTGTTGGGCAGATACTGCACTGCACTTGGTACAAGCTGCAAACCAAAACCGACCGACAAGGCAATTGCAAAAATAACCATATTACGTCGATTCCAGTTTACACCGGACAGCAGCGAAAGGCCGGCGGAAACAACCATTCCGAACATTACAATCACGCCACCACCAAGGACTTCTATCGGGATGGTGCGAATAATTGCGCCAACTTTTGGAATCAACCCGCAGACAATCAATACTATTGCTCCAATTGCCACAACATTACGGCTCATTACACCCGTCATGGCTACTAATCCAACATTCTGACTGAAGGAAGTATTCGGCAAACCACCGAACAGACCTGCGACTGCTGTACCGAAGCCATCAGCATAAGTTGCACCTTGAATTTCCTTGTCGGTTGCTTCACGGCCTGCACCACCCTTAGTAATACCAGAAACATCTCCGACAGTTTCAACTGCTGATACAAAGGCCATCAAGCAGAAGCCAATTACCGCTGCGAAACCAAGCTCAAATCCGTATTTAAAGGGTATTGGCAATGCGAAAGCGGCTGACCGGCTCATGCTGGTACTGATACCTTCGATCGTGACCAGACCCATCGTCATGGCAAATAAATATCCAGCGATGATACCGATTAACACGGCCGAGACAGAAAGCATACCTCGTGTAAAGAATTTGAGACCCAGTGTTACCAATATTACGACTGACGCAACGGACCAATTGAGCAGACTGCCAAATTCTGGTTTGCCCATAGCAGGAACACCGCCCGCAGCGTACTGGATACCAACCTTGACTAGCGCCAGACCGATTAACATAACGACCAGACCAGTTACTAACGGCGGCAATGCAAAACGAATTTTGCCGATAACAGTGCCGAGCAAGGCATGGAAAAGTCCACCAATTAACACGCCACCAAAAAGGATTGGAAGTGCTTCAACGCCTTTACCGGCGACAAGAGGAATCATTATCGGAATGAAAGCAAAGCTTGTTCCTTGAACAATCGGTAGCCGCCCACCTACCGGCCCCATACCGATTGTTTGAAACAGAGTTGCGATGCCGGCAAAAAGCATTGACATCTGGATCATGTAAGTCATATCAGGAAAGCCCTGAGCACCGGCATCTGAACCGAAACCAAAGCCAGCGGCACCTGCGATAATAATTGCAGGTGTGATATTTGATATGAACATCGCTAGCACATGCTGAATTCCGAGTGGAATAGCCTTTGTGAGCGGGGGGGTATAGTTAGGGTCGCGAAGCTGCGCCGCTGTTCCAATTGAACTGTCAGCCATGATGTTTCTCCTTTCAGTTGATTGTGAAAGAGTACAAATTATCGAGGGGTGATTTTGTTTAGTTTAATGCCGAACAAATTTTTTTCCGAATTATCCCCAAAACTCGATGTATCTCTCATTGGCAGTGTCTCTAGGCATACATTACGTGTATTCTGACGAGACAGAAACAGAATTAGATGTAAATGTTTGTACTATTTGTGGAAATTGATTGGGAATTATATACAACGTACTGATTATTAGGGTTCTTGCATGTTGAAGTTCTCTGAATTGGAGCACCACGTAAACGCTCGTCGAGGACGAATTGAACTCGCGCGAGGGGTAATTGAGACACCGGTATTCATGCCGATTGGCACAATGGGTGCCGTTAAAACAGTCGAACCGCGGGACCTTGAACAAATCGACACGAGAATTCTTCTGGGAAACACGCTTCATCTCATGCTGAGACCCGGCCTGGAGGTAATTGAACTGCATGGTGGTCTGCACGAATTCATGGGATGGAATCGACCGATACTGACTGACTCAGGCGGTTTTCAGGTTTTCAGTCTGCCAAAACTGCGTCAAATTGAAGACAGAGGCGTCACATTCCGATCGCCAGTTGACGGTGATAAGGTGTTCATGGGACCGGAAGAGTCAATTCATGTTCAACGCGTTCTTAACTCGGACATAGCCATGATTTTTGACGATTGCACGCCTTACCCGGCGACGCATGAAGAAGCCAAGTGCTCAATGGAGAGGTCTGTATCCTGGGCGAGAAGGTCGAAGCGGGCACATGAAGGGGCTGCGGGTAATTTGTTCGGAATAATCCAGGGCGGCATGTATCCCGACCTTCGAGAGAACTCATTGAATTCGCTGACAGAAATTGGATTCGACGGATATGCAATTGGAGGCCTGTCGGTAGGTGAGCCGAAAGAGGAGATGAATCGAATCCTCAAATACATTGCTCCGGCAATGCCACAGAACTATCCAAGATACTTGATGGGAGTCGGCACTCCGCAGGACATTGTGTATGGGGTTGCTTGTGGTGTAGACATGTTTGATTGCGTACTTCCGACGCGCAATGCCAGAAATGGCTGGCTGTATACCTCTCATGGAATTGTGAAAATTCGAAACTCTAAATATCGAAATGACACCGGACCGCTAGATGAAAATTGCAGCTGTCCGTGTTGCGAGAGATTTACGCGATCCTATCTGCGCCATTTACACCAGATCAATGAACCGCTGTGTGCACGCTTGTGCACGATTCACAATCTTCATTTCTATTTGAATCTTATGCATCAAATACGAAAATCGATTGAGAATCAGACATTCGACCGGATATGTGCCGAATATGGCGTGTTCATCGAATGATGAACGATGCCATAGGGAGCTTTGGCAAGTAAAGCCGGACTTGCTTCAGTAAGGAACCTGGGTGCGAATCTGCGTGGTTGCAAAGGAAAGAGTTCTGGTTACAATTCAGTACGAACAAGGCCTACACGCCAGGCACGGAATGGACTTTTCTTTCGTACTGAATGAGGACGACTGAAGCATGTTTTTGCTATACTGACATCGCTCATGCCTCTTGCCATCCAACTCAGCCGTGAGTTGGATTATTTTCAAAGGCAACTGTGGAATGATTCCGAATTTTTCAACTTTCCTGTTGGATTTGAATTTGAAAATTCAGACAATCTGAATTTCCAATTGGCAGGCTGATGCCTGAAATATGGTAACATTACCCTCTTAAAATTATCTACACGCACGTGGTGAAAATACATGAGTTTCTTTATTTCTGATGCACTAGCACAGTCGGGCGGCGAGTCTGGAGGTTTCCTCAGTCTAATCCCCCTAGTATTGATATTCGTATTGTTCTATTTTCTGTTGATTCGTCCGCAGCAGAAACGAACAAAAAAACACAAGGAGATGGTAAATGCACTCGAAGTTGGCGATGAAGTTGTGACAAATGGCGGTACTTTAGGTAGGATTACGTCTGCTGATGTGAATTTTGTAGGGCTTGAGGTCGCTTCAGGTGTGGTAATTCAAGTGCAACGTCAAGCAGTTGCACAACTGATGCCGCAAGACACGATCAAAACCAAACCCACACCCAAAAAGAAAAGAATAGCGAAATCAGACAAGGAATAAATGAACCAGAATCCCTGGTGGCGGTACCTGTTAATTGCCGCGGTATTAATTCCCGGCTTTTTTTATGCCTTGCCAAATCTCTTTGGAGACGACCCCGGTGTGCAAGTCAAGGCTGCGCGAACGACTGGAGTCGACCCATTCACACTGGATCAAGTTGAACAGGTTCTGAATCGCCAACAGATCGAAACGCTGGGCGTAATATCAGACGAAAAGGGCGTTCGTGCCAGATTCAGCAGTACTGAAGATCAACTTAAAGCCAGAGACGCTCTTCAGGAATCGCTCGGAAGTCAGTATACCATTGCACTCACGCTTGTTCCTTCTTCTCCGGCGTGGATGAACACCATAGGTGCCGCACCCATGTATCTCGGTTTAGATCTTCGCGGCGGCGTTCATTTCTTGATGGAAGTGGATTTGGACAGCGCAATTAGTGGAGCTGAAGCTCGATATGTGGATACTCTTCGACGTACGCTTCGCGAGCAAAAGGTACGGTATGCCTATGTCAGGCAAGCGGATGACGACAGCGGGATCGAAATCAAGTTTCGAGATTCCGAACAGGTTGATGCCGCGATGGAAGTACTCGACGATGAACTGCCCGAACTCGATCTGAACGAATTCGAACGCGAGGGTGAACTTTATCTTGGGATCAGTCTCAGCAACGATGAAGCCAATGAGCTGAAAGAATTCGCGGTAGAGCAGAATGTCGTGGCACTGCGCAATCGCATTGATGAATTGGGTGTTGCCGAACCCGTCGTGCAGCGACAGGGCGATAACCGGATCGTGATTCAATTGCCAGGCGTACAGGATACCGCAAGAGCCAAGAGAATTCTTGGACGAACCGCCACTTTGGAAATACACATGGTCGACGAAGAGCACGACTTGTCGGCCGCGTTGACTGGATCGGTACCAATCGGATCCAGAATCTATAACATGCGCGATGGAAGCCCGATTTTGCTGCAAAAGTCGATCGTCTACTCAGGCGACAATATCGTAGATGCGGCAGCCAGTCTGGACACTCAGACCGGTGGCCCGATAGTGAGCATTACCCTAGACTCGCGTGGTGCAGCGATCAATCAGCGTGTGACAGGGGATAATATCGGCAAACGCATGGGTGTTGTATACATTGAATCGCGCTCCGAGCCAAAGCGCGATGAGCAGGGAAAATTAGTGCTGGATGATAGAGGTGATCCTGTCAGAGTTAGGGAATTGCTGGAAGAAGTCATCACTGCACCTGTCATTCGTGACCAATTAGGCCGGCGATTTCAGATTGAAGGGCTGGATAGTGTCACCGAAGCTCGGGATTTGGCTTTGCTTCTGCGAGCAGGTGCGTTAGCCGCTCCGGTTGACATTATTGAGGAGCGCACCGTAGGGCCGAGCCTGGGTCAGCAAAATATCGTTAAGGGTTTGCAGTCGGTGCTGGTCGGATTTGTTCTCGTACTGTTGTTTATGGCATTCTACTACCGCACATTCGGACTTGTTGCAAACCTTGCACTTGGGCTGAATCTGATTCTGATTGTGGCAGTTCTGTCGGCACTGCAGGCGACGTTGACATTGCCTGGAGTTGCTGGAATAGTGCTGACAGTCGGTATTGCTGTAGATTCAAATGTACTGATTTTTGAGAGGATACGCGAAGAACTACGAAACCGAAACTCTCCGCAAGCCAGTATTCAGGCCGGTTATGAGAAAGCTTTTTCAACTATCGTAGATGCAAACATTACAACACTGATTGCCGCCATTGTGCTGTTCAACTTCGGGACTGGACCGATTAAGGGATTTGCAGTGACATTGAGCATCGGCATCATCACTTCCATGTTTACTGCAATACTGGGTACACGAACGGTCATCAATTTAGTTTATGGCACCCGTCGACGTATCGGCAAACTGGCCATTTAGGGGATCGGACAATGGAATTTCTGAAAAAAGACCTGCAAATCGATTTTCTCGGACTACGCCGAGCTACTGCAACCGCATCCTTGCTGCTGATCGTAGCCGGACTCCTGTCAATACTGTTTCAGGGTATCAATTTGGGGCTTGACTTTACCGGGGGAACCCTGGTTGAGGTTCGATATGAAGAGCAGGTTAGCGTCGACGATGTGCGCCAGCAACTTGCCAATGCCGGAATCGAAGATACCACGGCTCAATACTTCGGCACCAGTCGAGACGTCATGATTCGCCTGCCGTCACAGAATGTTGAGGGAAGCGCCGCGGAGCTGAGTACGCAAATTGTTGAAGTGCTTCGTGCACCATATGGAGAATCGCTTGTCGAGACACCCGAGGGTGGATTGCAATCTTGTCAAAAGTCCAATGACTCGGTTGGTGACTGCTTTGTTCAGATGCGCCGGGTTGAATTCGTAGGGCCCAAGGTCGGAGAGGAGTTGACAGAAAAAGGCGGATTGGCGATGATCTACGCGCTCATCGGAATTCTGATCTATGTTGCATGGCGATTTGAGTGGCGTTTCGCCATTGGATCGGTTGTCGCCCTTGTTCACGATGTGTTGATTACCATCGGCATGTTTTCGATTTTTCAAATTGATTTTTCACTTGCGGTTCTGGCCGCTTTGTTAGCTGTGATCGGTTACTCGCTGAATGATACAATCGTCGTTTTCGATCGAATCCGGGAGAACTTCCGTCGCAGTCGGCATGGAACTTCCATCGAAATTATGAATCGTTCTATCAATCAAACTCTCAGAAGAACGATTCTTACCTCACTGACGACGCTGCTGGTCGTAGTAATCTTGCTCATTTTCGGTGGAGAGGTAATTCGAGGATTTTCATTGGCACTGCTGATCGGTGTCGTAGTTGGTACTTATTCTTCGATATTCGTTGCTAGTCCAGTGGTTCTGGCTCTTCGTATTTCGCGAGAAGACATGGCTGTGGTGGATGAATCGGCGTAATATGGTATTTACAGCGGCCTGGGATTGAGAACTAAAGCATCCCATTCCGTTTTCCTTGTCGAACTCGCTGTAGGGAAGCGGCGATACCCTCCAATCATAGTGAATCATGATGCCTGACATTTCCGACACGGATCATGGATACATCCGAAGAGCACTGACACTCGCTCAGACGCCGGTATCTGCTCCGCACCCCAATCCGAGAGTGGGATGTGTTGTTGTCAAAAACGGAAAGATAGTCGGAGAAGGCTTCCATCGCAAAGCAGGTTGTGCACATGCAGAAGTCAATGCGCTGGATTCATGCGGAGAGAAATCCCGTGGAAGCGTGATGTACGTAACACTGGAACCTTGCACGGTGCATGGAAAAACTCCACCATGTGTTGGCCGGGTAATACAGTCCGGCGTGAAAAGAGTTGTAATTTGCACCGAAGATCCAAATCCGTTGGTACAAGGAAGAGGCGTTAAAAGGTTGCGGGAATCAGAAATTCAGGTTGACTTGGGCGTACTGGCCGATGAAGCGCAAAAGATGAACCAAGGATTTTTTTCGCGGCACAAGAACGGCAAGGTGTGGGTTACGGTAAAGGTTGCGGCGACGCTGGATGGTCGAATTGCCACGCAATCAGGAGAAAGTGCCTGGATTACCGGTGAAGCGTCCAGACAGGATGTTCAGTTACTACGGGCTCAGGCATCGGCAATACTCACTGGTGCTGGAACGGTGCGTAAGGATAATCCCAGACTGAACTGTCGAGCTGAAGGAGCAGAATACTCTCCGCTTCGAGTGATTGTAGATAGCAAGCTTGAAACTTCGGCGGATTCAAGAATGTTTGGCTGTGACGGCGACGTGCTGATTGCCACAAGGGAAGGAATCTGTTCGGAAAATCGATCCAAACTTGAGAAGGTTGCAGAAATTGTTGAGATTCCAGCTTCTGAAGCAGGAGTAGACTGCCGAAATTTGTTCACAGTTCTTGCTCAGCGTGAAATAAATGAAGTTCTGGTTGAGGCTGGGCCGAGTATAGTCGGGTCGTTGATAAGCGAACAACTAGTCGACGAAATGATTGTATATCTGGCTCCATCACTGCTTGGTGATTGCGCTTTGGGCATGGCAACAATGCCTGCAATACAGCGGTTGTCAGATCGAATTGATGGAGAATTTTCTGAAGTTCATAAACTTGGTGATGATATTAGGATTACAGTTAAAATGAAGCAAAATTCTGTAACTCAGTAAAAAGATCGATGTTTACAGGAATCGTTGAAGCAATTGGCACGATTGAAACAATTCAACCATCCTCAAATGGCTTGCAAATCAGAATCGATACAGGCTTGGAGGATTTGAAAGGGATTACACCCGGAGACAGTGTTTCTGTCAGCGGAATCTGCTTGACTGCGGAACAATGCCAAAGCCGCAATATAGATGTATTTTTATCAAATGAGACGATCATGCGATCCCGATTTTTAGAGTTGAAGACAGGCGACAAGGTAAATATCGAACGCCCCTTAACACTTGAAGACGGAATTGGCGGCCATGTAGTTTCAGGACATGTTGATGGACTTGCTGAATGCACCGAAGTTCAACCTGACGGTGCCTCCTTGAAGCTTGTCTTCTTTGTGCAGCAAGAATTAGGAATAGGAAAGTTTATTGTCAAAAAAGGATCAATTGCGATCGACGGGGTCAGTATGACAGTCAATGAAGTTGAAGACACTGCGGATGGAACTATTTTCAGTGTTAATTTGATTCCATACACACGGGATGCAACTACGCTTGGCAGTCTGTCGAAAAATCAACATGTTCATATCGAAGCCGACATGCTGGCTCGTTATGTAGCGCGCCTGCTCGAAAACAATACAGACACTGTATCCGCCTGAACTCAATGGTTAATTCCAGATGACAAAGAGTGCCTCACAGCCAATTCCGTTCCCCGGTAAAGACGTTAGCGGAATCAGTTCAATTGAATTGATCTTGCAGGATTTCCGTGCCGGTAAAATGGTGATTCTTGTAGATGATGAAGCTCGAGAGAATGAAGGCGACCTGTTGATTGCAGCTGAGTGCGTAACTGCCGAACACATAAATTTCATGGCATCCTACGGCAGGGGATTGATTTGCCTCTCGCTGTCTGAGGAACGATGTAAAAAACTGCGGCTTCCATTGATGGTCATTGAAAACACATCTCCCTACGCGACTGCATTTACCATTTCGATTGAGGCGGCACAGAACGTTTCGACGGGCATTTCAGCGGCAGATCGGGCAACCACGATTCAAGCAGCCGTAGCTAGCGATGCAAAACCATCCGACATTGTTACACCAGGTCACATTTTTCCGATTATTGGGGAACCTGGCGGAGTGTTGACACGTGCAGGACATACCGAGGCTGGCTGCGATCTGGCCAGGCTGAGCGGATTTGAACCTGCGAGCACATTGTGCGAAATATTGAACCCTGATGGAACAATGGCCCGACTCGGTCAACTGGTTGAGTTTAGCAAAACTCACAACATAAGAATCGGAACCATCGCGGAATTGATTCGATATCGGCTACTCACCGAATCCACTGTTCAGCGAGAAAGTGAAACGCAGTTGGAAACTGAATTTGGTGAAGTACGCGCCATATCTTACAGAGACGAAGTTAGAGGCCACACTCATCTCGCTTTAGTGAAAGGCGAAATTCAACCGGAAGTGCCAACACTGGTACGTGTTCACGTATTTTCTGGCCTGTATGAAGTCATTGATGCCGTTACGCCCGGAGGGCATTCGTGGTCGGTTCGCAAGTCACTGCAACGCATAGTATCGGAAGGCTCGGGTGCGGTCATTGTTCTGAACTATCAGCAGGAAATCAGCGGACTTGCAGAAATTGTTCAACAAAAGCAGCAGGAATCGAGTGATGACGGCGGAAACAATGACCTCAGAATTGTTGGTATTGGAAGCCAGATTGCCGCTGACATAGGATTCGGAAAACTGAAGGTGTTGGGGCTTCCGATGAAACTGCATGGCTTATCGGGATTTGGACTGCAGATTACCGAATATGTTCCTCCTCCTCGTTGAGTGTATGCCATGAATTCCCATATCGAAGATTTGTCCGCAGACCAGAGGATGGTAAGAATCGGAGTGGTTATCAGCGACTTCTATTCAGACATATCCGACCGGCTGCTGGCCGGTGCGTTGCATATATTGAAGGAACACTCGCAAATTCAGTATGAAGTAGTGCGAGTCGCCGGAACATGGGAAATACCCGTTTTGGCAAAAGCGATGGCACAAAGCGGAAGATTCCTAGGATTGATTGCACTGGGTTGCGTCATTCGTGGTGAAACTTCACATTACGACCATTTGTGCCAGCAGAGTTCGTCTGCACTGATGAGCATTAGTATGGAATTTACGTTTCCGGTTGGATTTGGAATTTTGACTGTTGAAGACATGCATCAGGCAAAAGTCCGTTCGAATTCGAAAGACTTCTCGAAAAACAAAGGCGCAGAAGCTGCAACTGCTGTAATCGGTGCGATTTACGCGGTGGCCAGCGTGCGCCAAGAATATTAACTTACTTTATTTCATGGCAGTTTCAGCCAGACATTATGCACGGTTGGGTGCAGTTCAATTTTTATACTATTGGAGTGTTCAGAAGGAGTCCCTCAGTGCGTCCGATGAGCAGTGCCTGATTGATGCTGAAGTACTGAAGCATGGTGATCTGGCATATTTTCAAAAACTTCTGAATTCCATACCGTCAAAAATTTCGGAAATCGACTCGATTCTTTCAACTGTCATTCATCGTAAGATTGACACTGTCGGTCCTGTTGAACTCGCAATTCTGCGTTTGGGAGTTTATGAGATGTTATCCGAACCTGATATCCCACTCAAAGTAGTTACCAACGAGTGTATTGAACTTTCGAGGGAATTTGGTAATCCGGACAGCTACAAGTTTATCAACGGAACCTTGGATAAACTTGCGTTCGGGGAGCATGCGCCACTGAAGCATCGAAGTGATTTGCCGGAAGACGCACCAAGCAATGGGGAGTTCAATTTAATCGAGAGGTTTTTCTCCAGGGATTCGGCAAATTCCGCAGATATAGTTGCAGGAGTAGGGGATGATTGCGCTGTTATCGAAGTTCCCTCTGGAAAACAATTGTTGATTTCAACAGACACGCTGCTGGAAAACATACATTTCCCGGAAAATACTGAACCTGACAATATCGGCTATAAATCATTGGCTGTATCTCTTAGCGATCTGGCCGCGATGGGTGCGCGTCCGGCTTATGCCACACTCAATTTGTCAATCCCCCAATATGATGAGAAATGGCTTGAAAAATTCAGTAGTGGATTTTATGAATTAGCGTCGAAGTATCAAGTTGCACTGATTGGCGGAGATACAGTTCGGGGTCCGCTTTGCATAAGCGTAACGGTCTATGGACTTGCCGACTCCGGGGAATGTCTGATGCGGTCAGGTGCATGTGTGGGAGATGGAATTTACGTAACTGGAACTCTCGGTGATGCGGCTTTGGGTCTCATGAATGCAAAAGTAGGCTTGAAAGTCTCTTCAAGGGACGCTAGATATTTGCAAGACAAATTGGAACGTCCGCAGCCTCGAATAGATGCAGGTGAGGCTTTGAGAAAGCATGCAACTTCGGCAATTGATATTTCCGATGGGCTGGTCGCTGACTTGTCTCACATTCTTAAGGCCAGCAATGTCGGTGCAACAATTGATCTCGAAAGTATTCCGACTTCAAATGTATACAAAAATCTTATGCCGAAAATTGGCTGGGATCATGCGCTGGCCCATGGCGATGACTATGAGTTGTGTTTTACATTGTCTCAGGAGGTCGCGATGATGCACGGAGAACTGAAATTCGAGACTGGAGTTCCAATCAGCCGCATAGGAACTGTAGTAAAGCAACCGGGTCTTGTGATAAAAAATTCATCTGGAGAAATTTACCAGAATAAAACATCTGGCTACTCTCATTTTTAGAATTTGAAGACTGCTCCGTGAATCGTTCCAGCTTTCGGAGGATCGCAAGAAACCCCCTTCATTGGATTTCGTGTGGGTTCGGAACAGGTTTTGTCCCCAAAGTACCGGGTACAGCTGGCACTCTGGTTGCAGTTCCGATTGTCTTATTGATACAGTCATTTCCAACACCCGTTCATCTCACCATCTTGGTATTGATGTTTGTGCTTGGGTGTATTGTTTGTCAATTCACTGCATTGGCCTTAAATCAGAAAGATCCTGGTGCAGTGGTTTGGGATGAGATTACCGGCTTCTGTATTGCGATGGCATTCATTCCAGCGACTTGGACATTGATGATTCTAGCTTTCGTGATTTTTCGTTTGCTCGATATTTTCAAACCATGGCCAATTTCTCTAGCGGAGAAGAAGGTGGCAGGTGGAATCGGAATCATGCTCGATGATTTAATTGCAGGTGTACTTACCAACTTATTTTTACAGGTTCTGATCGCCGCCAACGTCTTGTAGTGTTTGAGAATTACAGAAACTAACGCAGTTCCAATTTGGTGCATGTTTTGAATTTTGACACTGTAAACACTTTCCTGGCGCACCATAGTGGTGAACGAGTGGTTTCTGCGTAAATTGATCCTGCACAAATAATTCAATCTAGTTGATTTTCAATTAATTCTTTCCGCCATTCTTTTTTATTCGTAATCTGTCGAATTCATTTTCACTTGAAATCGACGTGAAGTTTTTGTTGGTTGCATCTGAATGCCAAGAGGTGAATCCATGGCAAAGATAAATAGAAACAAGGAGCGAACTGCAATCTGGAGCGAGCGAAATTGCGAAGTTCATATTTCATGCTGTTTCACATCCAGTTGTTGTGGATTATTATTAGCTCGGTTTGGAGCCAGTTCTGATCACCACCGGCGTGGGTTACAATATACCAAGCGATTACGACGTGAACTTGCACAGCCAGATTGCCGTGAATTCGACGAATCACCACCGAGTTGACCGGATTGTCGGTAAACCATTGACGCTATTGAATAGCACCATCAATTGACGAAAGATAGATGAAATTTAAATTCAGAAATTACAATAGCAATTACCTGAATCTTTAAATTTGGCAGTGGAAGTGATATGAAAATTGGTTACAAACAGTTGCTTGATCAGGCAATGTCGGAAATCGAAACGCTCACGGCTGAAGAAGCCGTTGATTTGCATGAAAAAGACAATGTGCAATTTGTAGATTTACGGGATATTCGAGAACTCAAGCACGAAGGAAAAATTCCAGGGACTTACCATATGCCACGCGGCATGCTGGAGTTCTGGATTGATCCGGAAAGCCCTTATTTCAAAAATGTATTTTCCGAAGATAAAAAGTTCGTCTTTTATTGCAAATCGGGTTGGCGGTCGGCTTTGGCAACCCAGACTGCTCAAAGAATGGGATTACAGAGTGTTTGTCATATTGGCGGCGGATTTGACGCATGGAAAGAGTCTGGCGCGGAAGTCGAAGAGAATGATTAGCAGGAAGGAAATTCAGAACATTTTCCATTTGCGGTAATCATACGTAGTAGTGATAACTTAATCTATTAAATTGGGGTGAGTATGAAGTTTAAATTTGTTGCATTGAGCATGGCAGCGGCAGCCATCATTTCTACGAATGCTGTTTCGGATGAGGCATTGGATAGAGTGCATGATGCGCTCAATTCAATACTTCCGCAAAGTTTGCCTCTGAATTCAGTTATCGAGTCCCCAATTTCGGGTGTTTACGAAGCTTTGATCAATAATCAGACCTACTATGTTTTCGAGAAAGACGGGTATCTAATCATTGGCGATGCCATTGACTTGCGCAGTGGTGCGAGTTTGAGCGATAAAAAGACCGAGCAGGCTATTTACGGAGTAGTAAACAGCACACCACCGAGCGATATGGTTGTTTTTGCCGCTACCGACCCCAAGCGTCATATCACGGTGTTTACAGATATTGATTGTGGTTACTGCAGGCGATTTCATCAGGAGGTGCCTCAACTAACTGCTGCTGGCATGGAGGTGCGGTACATGGCATTTCCAAGAGCGGGAGTGGAATCTGAAAGCTATAACAAAATTGTCAACGTGTGGTGCTCCGATAATCAGCAAAAAGCAATGACAGAAGCGAAGAATGGAGTAAATCTGCCTGTTGCAAGTTGTACGAATCCGATTGCCGACCAATACCGACAGGGTGTGCAAGCAGGAATCAATGGAACACCGACCTTGGTGCTGGATGATGGTACAGTGATTGGTGGATATGTGCCTGCGGATGAACTACTTGCTCGAGTTGGATTGAGTGCGAATTAATTCATTTCAGCGGATTCTGAATTTTCTCTTGCCATTTTCTGACCTTTCTGATTACATTGGATCGCATATCAATTGTTCCTGAGTTAGGAGCAATTATTACCTTAGTTGCCGATCCGATTCGATTGACTATGTACATGCACGACAGGTTCGCCTTGACCGGCGTTCCGGTGGATAATCTATGAATTAAGTTTGCCAGGTACAATAAATGGACGAAAGCAAGAAAAAAATTTTACAGGCTACCCTAGGTCAAATTAGACGGCAATTTGGCCAGGGTTCGATTATGAGATTGGGTGACGAGGATGTAGATCGAACCATCGAAGTAATACCAACCGGTTCTTTGGGGCTGGATATTATTCTCGGAGTAGGTGGGTTGCCGCGTGGACGAGTAGTTGAGATTTACGGACCCGAAGCATCCGGTAAGACTACCTTGACTCTGTCGGTTGTTGCACAGGCACAAAAGCTCGGCGGCACTGCGGCCTTCATTGATGCAGAACACGCTTTGAATACAGCCCACGCGGCCTTACTCGGAGTGAATGTGGATGATCTGCTCGTCTCTCAGCCAACCACCGGAGAAGAAGCGCTGGAAATTGCTGATCAACTCGTCAAATCCGCAGCGATTGATGTTGTCGTAGTGGACTCGGTTGCCGCCCTGACACCGCGAGCCGAGCTGGACGGAGAAATGGGAGATTCATTCATGGGGCTGCATGCTCGGCTGATGTCTCAAGCCCTGCGAAAACTGACCGGCAGCATTAGCAAATCCAAAACACTGATGATATTCATTAACCAGATTCGCATGAAGATTGGTCAGATTTACGGCAGTCCGGAAGTAACGACGGGTGGAAATGCACTGAAGTTTTATGCATCTGTGAGGATTGATATTCGGAGAATTGGAGCGATTAAGAAAGGCGATGAAATTATCGGCAATCAGACTCGTGTAAAGCTTGTCAAGAACAAGGTTGCACCTCCGTTCAAGCAATGCGAGTTCGACATGATTTTCAGTCAGGGCATTTCAAAAGAAGGTGAATTGATTGATTTAGGCGTTGAACACAAAATAGTCCAGCGCGCTGGTGCATGGTACAGTTATGGCGACACTCGCATTGGACAAGGGCGGGATAATGCGCGAATGTTTTTAATGGAAAATCCAGAAATTGCCGATCAAATTGAATCCCAGATCCGGCAAAAATTGACCACCGACAAGCAAGCGGAAGTGACAACTGAGTGAACCCCTAGCAGGGTATGAGAAATTTCAAGGAAACACAGGAACAGGCAGCCAGATTTCTGGTTCGACGCGAATATTGCCGAAACGAGCTCGTGCAGAAACTTGTCAGCAGAGGTTCGAATCCTGAAGTGGCAGAGCAGGTAGTGGATGACCTGCAAGAAAGAAATATGGTCAATGACGAGAGATTTACGGAAAATCTGATTCGGGTACGCAGGTTGCGAGGATATGGACCAGTGAGAATCGAGGCGGAGTTAAGTCGTCTTGGTGTTGCCTCAGAAGTCATTGAGAATCACTTAAATCAGAATGATGAGCAATGGCACGAACAAGTCGTAAATGTAGCGGAACGTAAATATCACAGTCGACCCATCGAGAATTTCAAAGAATGGGCAAAACGGGCAAACTTTTTAAGAAGCAGAGGATTCACTTCCTCTCAGATTCACGAGGCTATCGGAAGATACTCGGATATCTCACAGGCTTAGCAAGCTGAAACCATGAAAACCATAGAATTGAGAAGACTCTTTCTAGAGTACTTTCGCGAACGAGGGCATGAAGTTGTGCCTAGCAGTCCTTTGGTGCCAGGAAATGACCCCACTTTGCACTTTACGAATTCCGGCATGGTGCAATTCAAGGATGTTTTCTTGGGAACCGACAAGCGTCCGTACAATCGTGCCGTTACTTCACAGAGATGTGTTCGTGCGGGCGGGAAGCACAACGATCTGGAAAACGTTGGATATACCGCTCGGCATCATACTTTCTTTGAAATGTTGGGTAATTTCAGTTTTGGTGATTATTTCAAGCGCGAGGCGATTCATTATGCTTGGAATTTGCTAACGCGTGAAATCTCCCTGCCAGAAGATCGGCTATGGGTAACGGTGTATTCAGAAGATGACGAGTCGGCGGATGTTTGGTTGAATGAGATCGGAATTCCATCCGAAAGATTCGCACGGATCGCTACTTCGGATAATTTCTGGTCGATGGGCGATACTGGCCCCTGCGGACCGTGCTCTGAGATTTTTTACGATCACGGGCCTGAAATTGAAGGTGGGCCTCCGGGCACCCCAGAACAGGATGGCGATCGATACGTAGAATTGTGGAATCTCGTGTTTATGCAGTTCGAACGATTCTCTGACGGCACCATGGAACCGCTGCCCAAACCTTCAGTTGATACGGGAATGGGACTGGAAAGAATTGCGACAGTTATGCAAAAGGTGTACAACAACTACGATATAGATCTATTTCGCGCTCTGATTGAAGCTGCTGCTCAGATCGTAGGGACGCAGGAACGAGACAGTAAAGCTTTGCGAGTAATTTCGGACCATATTCGGTCTGCGGCATTCTTGATTACCGACGGGGTTACGCCTTCCAATGAGAATCGAGGCTATGTGCTTCGCAGAATCATTCGCCGAGCCATACGGCATGGTTATCAACTCGGCTGCAAAGAGCCTTTCTTTCACAAGTTGACCGGAGCTGTGGTTGAGCAGATGGGTGAGGCCTACCCTGAACTTCAGCATGCGCAGAGCAAGGTTGAAGGGATTTTACTGAGAGAAGGTGAAAGATTCTCAAAAACTCTGGGTCAAGGCTTGAAGATGCTGGACCGAGAATTGAGTTCGCTATCAGGTGATGTATTGCCTGGTGAAATTGCCTTTCGCTTGTACGATACGTACGGATTTCCAGTGGATCTTACCACTGATTTTCTGCGAGAACGAGATTTGACCGTTGATATGGAGGGATTCGAACGTTCCATGCAGGAACAGCGTGAAAGAGCGAAATCCGCGAGCAAGTTTGATGCTGTTGCGGCGTCTGTTACAACCATAAATGCAGAAGTTGAATTTAGTGGCTATGGTGCGCTTGAACAGGATAGCGAAATTGTAGCGATATTGATTGAAGATTCTCAGGCACAATCCGTTAAGCAAGGTCAGAAGGCCGTTTTAGTGCTCAATATCACACCATTCTACGCAGAAAGCGGAGGTCAGGTTGGAGATACGGGAACTATCTGTGCCAACGGGAGCGAGTTTATAGTAGAAGATACACAATATCTCTCGAATAAAGTCATCGGACATATCGGACACGTCGCAGCCGGAGATTTCGCATCTGGAAAAAAAGTTTGTGCCCAAGTAAATGCAGGAAGACGCAAGTCCACGATGAAAAATCATTCAGCGACTCATCTGCTTCACGTAGCGTTGAAAAATGTTCTTGGACCACATGTTCAACAGAAAGGTTCGTTGGTTGCACCAGATCGCCTAAGGTTTGATTTTTCCCATGATGGTGCACTTAGCAGTCAGGAAATTCTCCAAATCGAATCACAAGTCAATGACGAAATTCGCGCCAACTCGCAGGTATCCAGTTCATGGATGGAACTGGAGGAAGCGAAAGCACAGGGAGCCGCCGCACTCTTCGGAGAGAAATATGATTCGGAAGTCCGGGTAATTGAAATGGGGCCATATTCGATGGAACTATGCGGAGGTACTCATGTGGAGCGAACCGGTGATATCGGCTTGTTCAGAATCATTCAGGAGTCGAGCATAGCTTCCGGAATACGTCGAATTGAAGCGTTGACAGGAATGGAGGCGGTACAGCGAATGCAGGCTGATTCACAGCTTCTTTCCCAAGTGGCCAGAACTCTACATACCGGAGTGGGTGATGTTCAGGAGAAAGTCGAACAGATGATTCAGGCCAATCGTGCCATGGATAGGCAGATTTCCGACTTGAAAACTCAGCTGGCAACCGGCGGCAATGGAGTGGCAGATATACCAATTAAATCTGTGGGAGACGTACAGGTGCTGGTCTCCCGGCACGACGGAATTGATGTCAAAGATTTGCGCAAGATTATGGCTCGCATGCAACAGAAAGTTGAATCTGGAGTCGTGGTACTGGGGTCTGTCAATAATGGCAAGGCGACTCTGCTGTGCTCCGTATCCGACGATCTGGTTGATCGTTTGCATGCCGGCAAAATTATCAGCAAGATCTCTCCTTTGGTTGGGGGAAACGGCGGTGGCAAACCGCAAATGGCTCAAGGCGGTGGTACCGAAGGGGAAAAAATCGATATTGCGCTCGATGCTGTGGCCGAAGCGATCGCTTGAATCGCATTGGTCTGATAACAGCAAGATTCCATACTCGCACCATTGATGAAATATTTCGTGTTCGGTAGTTGATTGTGGCACTGGTCGTAGAAAAATTCGGTGGGTCGTCGGTTGGCAGTATTGAACGGATCAACAGGGTCGCGAAGCGGGTACTGCGAACCAAGGCGGATGGCTACGATGTAGTCGTAGTGCTGTCGGCGATGGAAGGGGAAACCAACCGCCTCATTGAATTGGCAAATCAGATTGACGGCAATCCGACACTTCGGGAAATGGACATGCTGATGTCGACTGGCGAGCAACAGTCAATTGCATTGCTGAGCATGGTGTTGAATCGAGATGGTTGCCCGGCAAAGTCCTACACTGGAGGCCAGATTCCCATCATTACAAATGAAATGCATGGCAAGGCCCGGGTTCAGAGTATTGAGGCGGAGCGCTTACTTCACGAGCTCGAAAAGGGATTGGTGGTCGTCGTAGCGGGATTTCAAGGCATCACTGCATTTGGGGAGATTACTACGCTTGGCCGGGGTGGTTCTGATACAACCGCTGTGGCACTGGCAGCGGCGCTGAATGCACAGGAATGTCGCATTTATACAGACGTCGACGGTGTTATGACTGCAGACCCGCGTGTTGTACCGGACGCCCGGGTTCTGGAGCGAATTACAGCCGAGGAAATGTTGGAACTGTCCAGTCTCGGTGCCAAAGTAATGCAGAATCGAGCGATGGAGTTCGCACATAAATTTGGAGTGCCGGTGCGTGTGTTGTCATCTTTTCACGATACGCCGGGTACATTGATTACCTCGGAGGAATCAACTATGGAACAACCCAAAATCACTGGGATTGCTTACAACATCAATGAAGCCAAATTGACAATTCGGAATGTGCCGGACCGGCCGGGAATAGCATCCAAGGTCTTTGGCCCGATTGCGGATGCCCATATAAACGTAGACATGATCATCCAGAATGTTGGAACTGACAACAATACTGATTTGACGTTCACCGTCGATCGTAGCGAATTTGAAAACAGTCTAAAGTTAATCCAAAGCATCATGCCGGAAATCGGTGCGCAGGACGTTGTTGCAGCAGACAATATTGCGAAAATTTCTCTGGTCGGGGTAGGGATGCGGTCTCACACTGGGATTGCTACCACAATGTTTACAACATTGGCAGCTGAAGGAATCAACATTCAGATGATATCTACATCCGAGATAAAAATATCTGTCATAGTGGATGAGAAATATGTGGAACTCGGAGTCAGAGCGCTCCATCAAGCGTTCCAATTGAACGACGACCATGCTCCCTTGCGCGAAAACGCGCCACAGCAGGAACTAGAAAATTGATGCAGATGAGTCGTCTTGTGTCAAGACGATTATCAGCCAATTCAGTTGAACCGTACCTATAATACAGTCGTTTTAGACTGGATTGAGTCTAACAAAATGTAGCGTCAGCAAGAGCGTTTGACATTGGAATGAAGTAACCGTACACAAATCCTATGAAGAGCGTGAATTCATGAAAATATGAACACTGATGGAGGAAATCAAAGTTGTGTTAATACTGACAAGAAAGATTGGTGAGTCGGTAATAATTAACGAAGACATAACGGTTACTGTACTAGGAGTCAAGGGAAACCAGATTCGTATTGGCGTAGATGCGCCTAGACATGTATCCGTACATCGTGAAGAAATTTACCAGCGCGTGAAGAAAGAAGAATTAGAAGAAGAAGAGGCGACACCGAATCGCTGAGAGTTTGTATTTTTGTAAAGGTAAGTTCTTTAGATATCTCCCTTGGAGAGGTGGCCGAGCGGTTGAAGGCGCTCCCCTGCTAAGGGAGTATGGGCAACCCCCATCGAGGGTTCGAATCCCTCCCTCTCCGCCATTAACGTCAATCGTCAAGTTTATGTAACTTTACGAAAGACTCATTGAAAAGCGCCCGTAGCTCAGCTGGATAGAGTACCAGACTACGAATCTGGGAGTCGGGGGTTCGAATCCCTCCGGGCGCGCCAGGATTTGCACCCACCTGTCTCGATGGAAAATATGGACGAACATTACGAAGTGAACGAAACTTAAATGTGTGGTCGGTTTAACATTCTGACTGATGTCGATGCACTGTTGACGATGTTCAATATATTGGAGAACGATTCGACACTTGCTCCGTTCGAGCCTCGATACAATATCAGCCCTGCTTCCCGCGGTTCGGTGGTGGACTCAGCGGATGGGACATCGCTGACAAAAATTCCGATTGTCCGGCTTGAAGACGACAAACGTTTGGTGATGAGATCAGCAGTATGGCCGCTGATTCCGGCTTGGTCCAAGGGTGAGGTATCGAAAAAGTATTCCATGGCGAATGCACGTTCGGAAAACATGCGAGAACTTGTCAGTTATAGAAATGCTTGGAGATATGGGAGGAGATGTTTGATTCCCGCAACCGGATTTTATGAATGGCAGGTTATCTCCCAGCAAAAAACCAAACAACCTTGGCATATTCAACACAAGGATCAGGAGATCATGAGTTTTGCAGGGCTGTGGGAAAGAGGAAAAACTGAGGATGGCACAGAATATGAATCTTGTACGATCGTTACTACTGAAGCGAATGCGCTAATGGCCACAATTCACAATTCAAATAAACGAATGCCAGTCATCATTGATCCAGAACTCAGAGATCAATGGCTCTCCAGTGATCTTGAAACCGCATACCCGATGACAAAAACCTATGAAGGTGACAGGCTCAAGGCGTATCCAATTTCAACGCGTGTCAACAATCCCACCTACACTCAACGTGACTGCATTGATCCGATTGAATTCGATCAATAGTCACAATTCACTCTACATCAATCCCTGAAACTAATTCCTAGGCGTCCAATTTCGCCGATTATGTGTCCATTATGAGCAGAAAGCATCAACGCAAATCCCGCAAACATTCCAAGTCCGAATTTACCGCTGCAACAGTTGAATTTGTAAACCATCGAAATGTGCGAGTCAGAACTGAAGATGGCAGAACTTTTTTACCGAAGATAGGTCAACATCGGGACTATTTGCCAGGAGACCGTGTCGAACTCGAGTTAATGCGTCCCAGTCGACATGAGAAACCGTACTCTGTAATTCATAACGTTGACCCAATTGCTGATTACAAGATTGTGGCACGAGTAGTCAAAAAAGGCGGTAAGGGAGTTGGACCAGTTACACTCGTTCCTGTTGGACTCTCGCTAAGCTCTAGAATAGAAATCCGAGACTTCGATCTAAAAGCGAGTCATGGTCAATACCTTCTAGTCATAATTAGCAGGCAGGTAGCCACAGCGGCATCGGAAGCAGCATGGCGTTTAGTGCGAATAGATCGATTGCTTGAGGGCACATGCGAGATTGCGAACGCTGTCGCACTAAGCCGTTTTGGAATTCGAGGAGCTTGGTCGAGTGAAGTCAGCGTTGAGGTGAAGAAGCTTTCGGAATTACGAGCCAATGCCATCTCCAAATCTCGTAAAGACTTAAGACAGCTGCCGTTCGTTACGATTGATCCTGCTACTGCAAAGGATCACGATGATGCCGTATTTTGTGAAAGATCTGGAGCAGGCAAATTTCGGTTACTGGTCGCAATCGCGGATGTATCACACTACGTTCATGAAAGCTCAGAAATTGATCATGCAGCGTATGCACGAGGATCAACAATTTATCTACCAACTATGTCAGTGCCAATGTTGCCGGAGAAACTATCGAGCGACCTATGCTCTTTGATTCCCGATAAAGATCGTTTGGCAATCGTGTGCGAGATGATAGTAAGTGCTGACGGTGAGATAGGGTCATATCTGTTTTTTGAGGCAGTGATTAATTCCCATGCCAGGCTGAACTACTTTGAAGTTGAACGAGGTCGGATTCAACAGATCTTGCCGAAAGCCGTTTCACCGAGTCTCCTGTGCCTCTTTGAAGTACATGAAGCATTGTTGAAAGCACGCAAAAAACGCGCAACTTTGGAGTTCGACGTTCCGGCAGTGCAACTGAAATTTGATAGTTCGGGGGACGTTGAAGCAGTAGAAAAGTCTCAGAGTGTTCCCGCACATAGTTTGATTGAAGAGGCCATGCTAGCGGCAAATGTGTGTGCTGCTAAGTTCATTGACCAACACTACCCAAAGGCAGCAATGTTTCGAGTGCATGATCAACCAGACTCGCAAGACCGGATGGAACTGAACGGAATACTGGCTTCCTTTGGTGCCAGTCTGCCAGTGCACGAAACCGCTACGGTTGGTGATTATCAGAAGATAATGGAGGTTATTAGTGGCTACCCTATAGCTTTCGGTGCGCTTCAAATGCACTTGCTGCGCAGTTTGGCTACTGCAATTTATTCAGAGAAGAAGAATCCTCATTTCGCATTAAATTTCCCTAGTTACACTCACTTCACTTCACCTATTCGTCGATACCCCGACTTGATTGTTCATCGACTAATCAAAAACGTACTGAATAATTCAAAGAGCACTTCAAATTTGAATACGATTGCACTACAGTGTTCCTATTTGGAGAGACGAGCTGAGGCTTGTTCCAGAGAGTCCGAAAAATGGCTCAAAGCAGAATTCATGAAAACAAAAATTGACTGTACCTATGACGGTGTCATTGTGGACATTCGGTCATTCGGGGTATTCGTACAATTAAGCTCTCCCTTTGTTGACGGCATGATTCCGATTTCACAATTGGGAGTTGAATATTATGAATATAAAAAAGACAGTAGAGCGCTCTATGGATCATCCACTGGAAAGACCTACACGATCGGAATGCCAGTACGAGTTCGGGTATGCAAAGCCGATGCTGAATTTGGATTTATTGATTTTGAGCTAATAAACGAGCACAAATCCAACAGGCGGAAACGGAAATTCGATAGAAAGTAGCCATGCGCAAGTTTTTTGGAGTTCATGTTGCAAAGACAGTGCTGCAGCACCGGCTGCAGGAAGTTGAATGCGTGTATTTGAGTGAAAATAGAAACGACAGCAGGTTGCAGGAAATCGAACAGCTAGCGAATAGTCACGGCATTCCAGTGCATCGCGCCTCTAACGACGCCATGAACGAACATGCTGGAGGCAACAGGTATCAGAGTGTAATTGTCATTTGTCAGGATGGCAAGAGGATGAAATCTCCGAACGTTGAGAATTGGCTTTCTTCTTTGCCAGATTCGTCATTGATTGTTGTTTTGGATGGAATTCAGGATCCGAGAAACCTCGGAGCGTGCATTCGGAGTGCTCACGCTGCAGGTGCGGGAGGCATCATTCTGCCTCGAAATCGAGGTTGCCCGGTGAACGCAACAGTTTCTCGAACTGCGGCTGGTGCGGCTGAAATTACACCGATACTTCGAGTTTCCAATCTTGCGCGAACCCTGGATTTGCTGAAAGCTGCTGGATTATGGGTGATCGGGCTGGATTTGGCAGCAGAGAATTCCATTTATGCGATGGATTTGTCTGAACCATGTGCGCTCGTTTTCGGTACGGAAGAGGCAGGATTGAGAAAAGAGTCGAAGAAGAAATGCGACGTACTGGG
Source organism: Gammaproteobacteria bacterium (assembly GCA_047517965.1). Taxonomy (GTDB): domain Bacteria; phylum Pseudomonadota; class Gammaproteobacteria; order Arenicellales; family JAJDZL01; genus JAJDZL01. The sequence goes on from JAKZRU010000123.1 coordinate 24,266, forward strand.
AAGAATTCCAATGCTGGGTGAAATTCAGAGTATCAATGTTTCGGTAGCAGTGGGAGTGGCGACGTTCGAAACTGCCCGCCAACGAATGGTCGAATAGACATTCAAATTCAAATGTTAAGCTGAATATTACCAGTTGCAAGAACTTTTTGATTTTAAAAATTTTCACTCAAATTCAGAACCACGAGACTGTCACTACGAGTGTCGTATTGGGCATCACTTTCATTGACATCTATCTTGTTCATCAATCAGCAATTTTAAACATCTACCGCAAGCGCGCCGGTATTATGCGCCCATGCCACACCCAACATTGCGCGCAATTCACAATACGTTACTGAGTGGCTGAATTGGCTCGGCAAGCCGGCTCGGCAAGCCCTGCAATATGATCAGGTTCTAGCTGATAATTATGCTAGTCATATTACTATGGGAGATGCAGAACTTGATCCAATAATGAGGGAGCTGGCGTCGTTGCCAATGGAAACATTGCATCGTTTCATTGGGGCTGGCATAGAGCAGGATGAAGAAAAGTTAAGTCAAGCTCCAAAAGATCTACGCGACTTTTTTGATACGATAAATGAACCTCCACCTTGGCTTGACCATGATGCCTTTCGTCCAGGGGTAACTGCATTTTTCGCAAACGTAGACCTCATGCTGGTTGCATCCGTTACTGGAGTGCTGGTGGAAGGATTTTCTACGCTCATCGCGAAATCTTTCAATATAACCGGCCGAGTGGGCGGTACCAAAAGACGCTTGCAACAGAATAATCGTCATATGATGGATATATTCTTTCCAAACGGTTTACGTAGGGATGGCGATGGATGGAAGTTATCCGCGCGCATCCGTTTTGTTCATAGTCGAATACGGGTCTTGCTGGAAGACTCTGAAGATTGGAATTTCGAAGCTTGGGGTACGCCTGTAAGTGCGGCTCACATGGGTTTTGCTATCTCCGTCTTTTCCAAGCGGTTGTTGGAGTACTCGCTTGCTGTGGGAGCGAAATACAAGGAGGAAGAAAAGACGAGCGTTCTCGTCGTTTGGCGCTATGCCGGTTATCTTATGGGTATCCCTGAATCCATTCTCTATACCAACGCTGCCGAAGCACAACAGACGTACAAGATTGGCTATATGTGCGAACCGCCGCCGGATGCGGATTCGATAGCAGTGGCAAATATGCTGATACGATCCATTCCGGCAGTTGCAGATATTGACGATCCACTTGAACAGAAAAAATTAACTGCCTTGGCGTATAAGCTTTCACGGGCGTTCATAGGAAACAAACTCGCTAATGATTTTGAGTTTCCAAAATCCTCTACCTTTGGAACACTGTTTTTCTACCGCATGAAACAACACCTACGGCACATTCTGGAAGACACGCAGATCACCAGATCTGAAAATTTTACCCAGCTTCTGCATATTTCTGTGTATGACGACCATGGGTTGAGCTACAAGATGCCTGATCACGTATACACCCGCAAATCTGCCGACTGGTGAACGGAGCAGGCGCTGTGATGGCCTCAATCCAGTAATTCAGCAAGTTGGTGGGGGTCAATCCAGGCATATCGGGATCATCTGCGAATGATTGATGGTACCGGGCATTCAATTTCGTGAGTCACTAGTTGCTTCAAGTCTGTCATCGCTAAGGAGACAGCATCTATGAAATTGGAAAATTACATCACCTCTGTCTTGCGGTGGCGTTGGCTGGTCGTTGCGGTTATGGTTCTGATCATGCTGGTATTGGCAGCGGGTGCCCGATTCGTCACGGTTACGAATGATTACCGCATCCTGTTTGCAGATGACAACCCTCAACTTCTCGCGTTCACCTCCTTAGAGGATACATATACTGCCTCTGACCGGGCGTTGATTGCCATTGCACCTCAAGATGGCTTGTTATTCTCCCGCGAGGCTCTTGATGCGATCGAAGATCTTACAGAAGCCTCATGGCTGGCACCTTACTCCAGTCGAGTTGATTCGCTGACCAACTATTCCCACAGCGAGTCGTTCGAAGACGATTTGGTAGTTGCTCCGCTGGTTGAAGACGCACTTTCGCTGAGCGATACCGATTTGGCTCGAATAGAAACGGTTGCGCTTAACGCCATTGATATTGTTGGACGTCTTGTTTCTCGCGACGGGCATGTGGGTGGTGTAGCAATCACTTTCATTCTACCTGAAAATCATGATGTTGGAGTAGTCGAGATTACCGACTATCTTGATCGCCTCATCACTGAAGCCAGAGCGAAACATCCAGGAATGGCATTTTATTTGACTGGCGATGTTGTCATGAATCGTGCCTTTGCCGATACCACGAAAGAAGATCTTGAGACACTCGCACCCATCGTGTTTCTGATAATCGTAATAGCTACAATTTTACTCTTGCGATCAATTTTCGACACAGTGGCCATTGTCATCATGCTTATGTTTGCCATCAATTCCACGATGGGGCTGATTGGCTGGGCCGGAGAGGTGTTGAGTCCTACTAATTCCGGCATCCCGATAATTGTGATGGTGATCGCGGTTGCACATTCCGTGCATATTGTGACGGCTACTTTATCGAGTATGAATCAGGGTTTGGACAAGAGTGCAGCCATTGCTGAATCAATTCACCTCAATGCTTATCCGGTATTTCTAACTTCGCTAACCACTGCGATTGGATTTCTAAGTCTAAATGCCTCCGATTCTCCGCCTTTCCACGTGTTAGGCAATTTTGTGGCATTTGGTGTGTTATGCACCTTTGTCTATTCCATGACTCTGCTTCCGGCGTTGCTTCATATTTTGCCATTGCGTGCACGCCTTGTGCAATCTGAACAACCTGTGTTCCTTGACCGCTTCGCTGAATTCGTCATTGCAAGACGTAATTTCTTGCTTTGGTTTTTCATCCTGTTTGCAATTGTTTTGATCACAGGAATTCCCCGTAACGAATTGAGCGATAACTGGACAAAATCTTTTGATGAACGCTATGAATTTCGACGCGATACAGATTTCATCATTGAAAATCTTACCGGTATGGAGTCGTTGGAATATTCACTGAGCGCAGGGCGCGAAGGTGGCATTACTGACCCCGTATATTTGCGTGAGGTCGATGCTTTCGCCGAATGGTACCGCGGGCAACCTGAAGTAACCTATGTCCAAGCATTTCCGGACATTATGAAACGTCTGAACAAAAACATGCATGACGACGACCTGAATTTTTATCGAATACCCGACGATCCGGAGCTTGCTGCGCAGTATTTGTTGCTATACGAGCTTTCCCTGCCGTTTGGCAGTGACCTCAATGACCGAATTGATATTGCAAAATCTGCAACGCGCATGACCGTTGTAATCCGAAATGTTTCGTCCAAGGGACAGCGCCAACTCGATCAGCGCGCACAGGCTTGGCTTCTTGCCAATTCACCGGACTTGGCGACTGAGGCAACGGGCGTCAGCATAATATTTGCTCATCTATCGATACAAAACATTGTCAGCATGTTGCGTGGCACAATAACCGCAATGGCTTTAATTTCTTTGATTTTGATTCTGGTATTCAAAAGCGTCCGAATTGGTCTTGTCAGTCTTGTGCCCAATTTCATTCCAGCGGCCATGAGTTTCGGTTTGTGGGGATATCTGGTCGGCACTATAGGCATGGCCGCTTCGGTGGTGACTGCCATCGCATTCGGAATTGTGGTTGATGATACGATTCATTTTCTGAGCAAATATCTGAAAGCTCGTCGCGAAGGGAAACACGCTTCAGATGCTGTACGATCCGCCTTTCGAACCGTAGGTCGTGCGTTGTTTACTACGACGGCGGTCTTGGCGGCAGGATTTCTAGTTTTTGCCGCATCAGGCTTCGAACTTAGTTGGGCACTCGGATTTCTGGTTAGCATTACGATAGTTTTTGCGCTCGCTGCCGATTTTCTGCTGCTTCCACCTCTGTTGATTGCCATTGACCGGAGAAAGTCATGATTTTTGTTTATCGAACAGCACGAATTCCGCTCCTGTTTTTTGTGTTCTGTTTCACCGTTTGGTATTGGTTTAATTTGTTAACCCCTGCACATTCACAAAGCGCTACCGCGGAGGAAATCGGTTTGCAGATTGCGAAGGACGCCCGTTCACGCGAAAGAGGCTTTGGTAACTTTACAGCTCAACAAGCCATGATTTTGCGTAATAAGCAAGGACAGCAAAGCGAACGTAAAGTTAGGGTAAAAGTTCTTGAGGTTGCCGAGGATGGCGACAAAAGCCTGTTTGTGTTGATGAGCCTCAAGATGTCAAGGGGACAGCCTTTCTGATTCATGCTCACAGGGAATCGGCAGATGATCAATGGCTCTATTTGCCTGCTCTGAAACGGGTAAAGCGGATCAGTTCGTCCAATCGGTCCGGCTCTTTCATAGGTAGCGAATTTGCCTATGAAGACATGTCACCTCAGGAAGTGGAGAAGTTTACCTATCGGTATTTGCGTGACGAGCCTTGCGGAGAGTTGACGTGTACCGTTACTGAACGCATCCCCACGGACAAGAAATCGGGTTACCGTCGACAATTGATCTGGCAAGACCGCGAAACACTTCGGACGTGGAAAGTAGAGTATTACGATCGAAAGGATGCACATCTGAAAACTCTCATGCTGGATGACTATGATCAATATTTGGATCAGTACTGGCGCGCGGGCAAAATGACTATGGTGAATCATTTGTCTGGGAAAAGTACTGTTCTGAATTGGGTTGATTACCAGTTCCAAACGGATCTTGATGACAAAGATTTTACAAAGACCGGATTGAAACGAGTGCGTTGATGCTGAGCCCAATCGTCCAGCGATGCGCTGTAATTGGCGCTGTATGGATTTCAGTTGCGGGTTTCGGAAATTGTGCTAGCGCTGACTCTGGAATTGAGTTCGAGTATTCTGGACGCTTGAGTATTGAAAGCCGATCGTTTACTGAACCTGCTCTATATCTGGGCCAAAAAAGCGGTGGTGGCAGCATCGTCTTGGAGCCGAACTTGTATTTCGAGGACACGCAAGGCAGTGGCTGGAGCTTCAATCTCGTGCCATTCTTCCGTACTGACAGCGCAGACAACGACCGCTCGCACAGTGATCTGCGCGAAGCATATTTACTATGGTTTGGAGAGGCTGGAGATGCCAGTGAATGGGAGTTGCGTCTTGGTGTTGATCGGGTTTTCTGGGGTGTAGCCGAGTCCAATCACTTGGTCGATATTGTCAATCAGACGGATCTTGTCGACCATCCGTATGGCGAAATTAAATTGGGTCAGCTCATGGCGCATCTCACTTTTTCGGGAGATTGGGGTGTGGCGGAAATTTTTGGTATGCCACATCATAGATTGCGCACATTTCCGGGCCGTGGCGGACGCCTTCGATCGCCATATGTTGTGGACAACAAGCAGGCAACATACGAGAATGAAGCAGAACAGAAACATGTGGATTGGGCTGCCCGCTACAGTCATTCAATCGGGTCTGCCGATATTGGGGTAAGCGTATTCGATGGCATGAGCCGTGAACCTTATCTGAAGCCAGGTCAGAGCGACGACGGTGGGAATATCCTGATTCCGCACTATGAGCAAATTCAGCAATTCGGTTTGGATGCTTCGATGGTTGCAGGTCCATTGCTGTTTAAGCTTGAAGCAATTCACCGAACCGGTGCCCGAGACTTGGTTGGCAAAGAAGACGACTACTCCGCTTATACACTTGGTGGAGAGTACACGTTTTACTCAATATTGGATTCAGTTGTCGACTTGACGTTGTTCAGCGAGTGGAACAAAGATGAACGAGGTGTGAATTCGACGGATGATTTGAATAATGATTTTTTTCTTGCCGGGAGATTCATGTTCAATGACGTGCAGAATACAGCAATTACCGTTGCAGCCGTGAAAGACACAGAACTTGATACAAGCACTTTGACTGTAGAATTTGATCGGCGGCTGTCGGACCAGTGGGAGTTGGATGTTGAGTGGGTTGAATTCCTCGAAGCCGATAAAAAAGATATCGTCTATGGCTCACGAAATGACAGTTACGTCGCACTGGTTCTGACGTACAATTTTTAGACACATATCACATGGCAGTTCTTGCTCTGAGCCCATTGTCGGCCAAGGAATTCGCCTAGCTTGAGAACCTGTTCCATAATCTGTTCCTCTGCCCGGCAAGGGTTTGTCCATTTCGTCCAACACAACCTCTTCACGGTGATGCAATTGCTGTAGTCTTTCAATCACACCCGTCAAGCGGTTTGAGCATATTAACCCGACTCTCAAAAAGAAAGTCGTCTGTATCGGGAAAGAAAATTCCGGGGAACGACCGCAATTGTGCCACTCGGCTATAAGTGCGGCGGAAATATAGGGACTTATTGAAAGTTAAGTAAGCACCCCGGTGCAACTACTTCCTGCACCGGCTGTACAACCGAAACAGTGTGAATCAACTGCAATGGCTTCATTTGCAATTTCGTCCGCCTCAATCTCCCACAAATATCTCGGCTTTTTCCATCCCGCATGAATGTTCAGCATTTGATTGAAATCGCAATCGTAAATTTGGCCCAGCCAGTCAACGCTGATGATGTGTCTGCACATCAGGCCTGCAACAGTGTCGGGATTGAAGTTCTCCGAAAGTAGATGCAAGTAGGAATCATACTCACCATTCCTTTCGAGGAAGTGTCGAAAGCGACTGATTGGTAAATTGGTAATCGTATAAAGACTGTTGAACTGGATCTTAAAATCTTCGGCAAGACGCAGCTTGTAAGTTGCCTCCAGGTCCCGTTGTGATGGAGGCAGGAAAGCTCCAGCTGGATTGTAGACGAGGTCCAAAGGAAGATCAGGGTTAATGCCGTATCCTAATTCGTTCAATCGCTGCAATGCGAGAATGCTTTGCTCAAACACGCCTTTCCCGCGCTGGGATTCAAGATTTTCTTTTGTATAACAGGGTAAGGAGCAGATCAGAGCGACGCCATGAGCCGCATACCATTCCGCGAGATCTTCCTGTCCCGGTTCCAACAGCACTGTCAAATTGCACCGCGACAGAACTTTTGACTGATTGCTCAAAAAGGCTTCAACAAAGCGTCGAAAATTTGGATTGAGTTCCGGTGCCCCACCGGTGATGTCAATTGTTTCGATTGAATGGACCATACACCATTCAATGACTCTCTGCATGGTGTCCCAGGTCATGATCTCAGTTCTTTTCGGGCCGGCATCAACATGGCAGTGATTACAAGCTTGATTGCAAAGCTTGCCGACATTCACTTGGACATCGCGAATCTGAGTTCTTCTCAGCTCTTGAAATCCATAATTCAGAAGAGTGGAATAGAAATTGAAGTTTGACTTTGATGCGCCGTTTCCAATTTTTGGGTAGTGCGCCTCCGCCAGAATTGACGGCATGGTTTTCATAAGTCAGTTAACAGAGTTTGCCTGTTGTATTCATAAACCGTTTTCGAATGAAATGATCAATCGAAATCTTTCCAGGACCGCGAAGCAGAAGTACCAGAAGCATGATTCCCCATGCTTGGTGTTGCACAATTCCCGCGGGATTCAAAGTTGGATAAGAGATTACAGCAATGATATTGAAGACGAACAATATGCCTGCTGCCGCCCTTCCAGCGAGTCCAAACACGAGCAGGACAGGAAGAGCCAGTTCAACCACTATTGCCATATAAGCCGCTAATTCAAAAGGTATGATGGGAACAACATACTCGTACTCGAATAAGTACATAGTTGAATCGATATTGGCGATTTTGGTCAGACCTGATTTCCAAAATACGTTTGCCACCCAAAGTCTCAACAGCAAATCGGCAATCGGTGTGCCACATTCAAGCACACACAAAATTTGATGACAGTATTTTCCAATGGCTGAGTCTTTAAACATAATTCTAACTGATTCCTTTTTTTGTTTATATTGCAGACAGTCACTGCCTATTGACAGTAACTTTTGCAATTGCACCGATTTCAAATAGTCTATGCAGTCCAGACTGTAAATTGTAGTCTGGTTTTGTTTCCAGAATTCTTGGAATTATCACT
>JAKZRU010000124.1:0-6468 GCA_047517965.1 Gammaproteobacteria bacterium
TATCTGCAAAGAAAAAGAGAGACTTCTCTGAATTCAGGCAGATGGGGAAGATCATCAGGGAAGGCAATCACCTGAGCAACGAAGGTATCCAATCCATACTTGATATCCGCAAGGATATGAACGATGGAGGAGTGGGAAGACGAAAGTACTCCGACGAAGAAATACTGAGATGCTTCAATTGAAGAAAATCCTCAGAGACTATACGCCAGGCAGCATGTGTTGCTGAAGATATAGTCCGATCTGCATAGCGATATGCAGGGGTCTTTCAAAGACCCGCAATGTTGATGGAATCCATCCATTGTTAACATAATGAACGGTCCTAAGGTAGGAAACGCTGCCTTAGTAAAATCCGGCCAAATGCTGGAAACTCCGTGAATCCTCCAGTACTGGTCTCAAATCGAGACAGTGACAATCTGAGGGGTGCGGACAATCAGCAGGAAAGACTGACAAACAGTGGTCAGAATCCTCAGAGACTACACGCCGGACATCTGCATTCTGCGGATGAAGATATAGTCCCATCTGCAAGGCGACTTGCAGGGATGGTTAGTAAGCTATCCGCCTAACAATTCCTTTAAGGAAATCAAGGTAAGAAATCGAGCGAAATTCCTTGTCGGGTAAGTTCCGACCTGCACGAATGGCGTAACGATGGCCACACTGTCTCCACCCGGGACTCAGCGAAATTGAACTCGCTGTGAAGATGCAGCGTACCCGCAGCTAGACGGAAAGACCCCGTGAACCTTTACTACAGCTTCATACTGGATTTTGAACATATCTGTACTGAATAGGTGGGAGGCTATGAAACTAAAACGCTAGTTTTGGTGGAGCCAACAAGAGGAATACCACCCTGATATTTTTGAGGTTCTAACCGAGGTCCGTTATCCGGATCCGGAACAGTGTGTGGTGGGTAGTTTGACTGGGGCGGTCTCCTCCTAAAGAGTAACGGAGGAGCGCAAAGGTATCCTAAGTACGGTCGGAAATCGTGCGGATAGTGTAAAGGCACAAGGATGCTTGACTGCGAGACAGACACGTCGAGCAGGTGCGAAAGCAGGTCTTAGTGATCCGGTGGCACTGTATGGAAAGGCCATCGCTAATCGGATAAAAGGTACTCCGGGGATAACAGGCTGATACCCCCCAAGAGTCCATATCGACGGGGGTGTTTGGCACCTCGATGTCGGCTCATCTCATCCTGGGGCTGGAGTTGGTCCCAAGGGTATGGCTGTTCGCCATTTAAAGAGGTACGCGAGCTGGGTTTAGAACGTCGTGAGACAGTTTGGTCCCTATCTGCTGTGGGCGCTGGAGACTTGAGAGGAGCTGCTCCTAGTACGAAAGGACCGGAGTGGACATACCTCTGGTGTTCCAGTTGTCACGCCAGTGGCATTGCTGGGTAGCTATGTATGGACGGGATAACCGCTGAAAGCATCTAAGCGGGAAGCCTCCCTCAAGATTAGGTCTCCCTGGACCATTAAGGTCCCTGAAGGGCCGTTGAAGACTACAACGTTGATAGGCGGGATGTGGAAGTGCAGTAATGTATTGAGCTAACCCGTACTAATTGCCCGTGAGGCTTGACCATATAACACTCGAGCTGTTCGAGTGGTTGTATGTTCACTAAAGTGCATATCAAGCATTTGACTACCAATTTTATTGATTCAGTATTTCTACATGAAGCTGGATCTACCGATTTGCCCGGCGGCCATAGCAAACGGGTACCACCTGAATCCATCTCGAACTCAGTAGTGAAAACGTTTCGCGCCGATGATAGTGCGGAGGAATTCCGTGTGAAAGTAGGTACTGCCGGGCATTGATTTACGGGCTCCACCAGAGGTCGTCTGTCTTCCCATTGAAGGTATAGAAAGAACATACTACAGTCACTTAAGTGTTGCTTTCGAATTCAGACCTCGTTCATTTTGAAGTTGAAAATCAAGATTTGGCCCTCGAAATCATTTGTTGAACAGCTGTATTTGCATTGATGGCAAAAACTTCCACATCTTGGTGCCTGCCAGGAAAAACGCGAAACACCTCGTCCGCAAATGCCTGCCCCACAGCTTCCACCTTATTGAAATCCAAGAATACTGTATTGAAGCTGTCAACTCGGGCCATTAGTCTTCTTGCTTGAGAACGAGAAATCAACTTTTCACGGTTGTATTGTGCCAATCGGACTGGAACGATTGTTTTCGAAAAGGCATAATCTTCACCAGACGTATATTGATCAAAGATTTCTTTTGCTGTTCGTGAAATTTGATTGTTCAACTTCATCGAGATCATAGTGCCATAGTACTGTCCGCCGCTTTCCAGAATCCAATCCCCCGCTTCGCCGTATTTATGACAAAAGTATGTTTCGCCTGATAAAATAGAGTACTCATCAAACATTCTCGAAGTGAAAAAGATGCCCTGACCCGAGTGGTTCTCGGGATCGGTTGTCAGTTTGCCCTTGGACAGTTCAAGTACCACATGTCTCTCATCCAGAAACCCGAATTTGTTTTGTATTTTCGTGAAAATTCCGACTCCGTCGTCTAGCAGAACAAGCTTAACGCTAGCAGCGGTTTTTTCAACCTCTACACTGACGATATTTCCATCTGAGTGACTAATTGCGTTGTTGAATAATTCCGAAAAACCATAGTGCCAAATATCCAAAACATTGTCAGGCAGCTCGACCAATAGATTATCAATATCATTTCGCCATATGACATCTTCGGCCAATTGGTCGTCTAACGGATAGTACCTCTCCCATCTCTCAAGAATACGGAGTCGATAGGAGCGGTTATTGGTTACTCCTTCGGCATCTAATACTTGATCATCTATAAGCTGGTTTAAGTGTCGGTTGACTGCCTGCCGAGATATAGAAAATTTATTTGAGGTCGTTTTTACGATGTCTTTTGGAAACTCTTCTACATTCTGAATGATGAAATTCCGTATTTCTTGACTTCTTTTTGTCATGCTGAATCCATATGTTGTCAACTAAATATTGATCTATTATCAACTTATATCTTAAAATTGTCAACTTTCAAGAATTTGTTAGACAAGTTCTTAGAAATTCCACATTCGCTGCGATCACTGATTAGACGCTTAACAGTTAAGAAAGAATGCTAGGTGAAGAGTAACGAAGAAACAATCTGAGCTGGTCTTATGTGAAGTATTGCGAACATTGACGCGGTTTGACTAAATTTTGCCATCTATTGTCGGTCACTGGTTCGTTGCCTAGCAGTGCATACGTAATGTACGCACAGGTCGGTACGGCTGTCCAGAGTGTTCAGTAGGTTTTTGTTTTGTTCCGAATTGGATGGACTCGTGTATAGCACCTATTACAGCAATGGCAGATCCTACGATTTTTGAAACTGACGCATCACTTCAATCGCATCCTTCGAGAATCGCCTCTACCTGAAATGACTAGTCTGTCTAGTGTAAAATATTCGCATGAGCATAATTTATTCTACATATGAAGCAAAGGCGCGTTTCTCGGAGATTCTCCAATTGGTTCGGTCAGGCAAGACCGTTACGATATCCTATCGCGGAAATCCGGTTGCGGAAATCCGTTCGGTTGAACTCAAGGAAGTATCAACCGAAGAACGTCTGGATAAACTCAAGAAACGCGGAGTCTATATCCCTGCAAAAAGGCCGCTGATACCATTCAAATATGGGGAGCGAAGACCTGGTGCTTTGAAAAGATTTCTAGAAGATCGTAACGAATGAGCTTTGCATACATAGATTCTTCCGCAGTGGTTGCTATGGCTTTCCATGAACCAGATGCTTTTGTTCTGACCGAGAAACTTGCCACGATGAAAAATCTCGTTTCATCCAACTTACTCGAAGCAGAAACTCGAGCTGTATGTGCGCGAGAGAATATCGAGTTTCCCGAACCTCTTCTCTCGGAAATCGGTTGGATTTTGCCGGAACGTCCGTTAGCAAGAGAGTTGAAGATGGTTTTGGATGCAGGGTACCTGAGAGGTGCAGATTTATGGCATGTCGCCTCAGCACTTTATGCCTTTAGAGAGCCATACCAGAATTTTTTTATAACGCTAGATGGCAGGCAAGAGGCCGTTGCTCGTGCAATAGGTTTCCAGGTGTTGACTGGCAATTTGTCTTGAATGGCATTTAATCGTAATTGATCAGTATGGGCAATACGTTGCTGAATCTAGTTTCAAACCTCTCTTCGAGTGGCAGACTTTAATTGCATGCCATTCGAAACTAACTATACTCGTTTGAACAGATTATCATCACCCGCGTTCAACCCGGTTTCCACTCTACACTTATTATTTGCTCAGTAAATGAAAGATGAATCGCTATATTCAATATGCGGTTGATGTTTCGATATCTGTCATCGTAATGTTCGCGATTGCCGATTCAGTTTCAGGTATGGAATCAGATTCCAACATACGAGTGCCCGCCGAATGGGATCCGCAGGTGGCGATCTGGTTACAGTGGCCGGGTCCATATGAAAGAGCTCACGAAGAAGCGTTTGCCGCAATGTCGGCAGTCATTGTTCAATACGAACAGCTTCATATTCTTTGTGACTCTGACGACATCAGACAACAGGCCCGTGTCGCACTGTGAAGACCGGAACGAACCCTGATCACGATAACATTACCTGGCACACTATTCCGAATGACAACGCGTGGATGCGGGACAATGGTCCGGTTTACGTAGTCGTTGATGGCGAGATGCGAATTCAGAACTGGAAATTCAACGCTTGGGGAGGTGCATTCGGATTGAATATCCCCTATTCCCGAGACAATGAGGTTCCAATCCGGATCGGCGAGTATCTAAAAATGCCCGTGGATACCGTCGAAATAGTACATGAGAGAGGCAATCTGGAATTCAATGGAGTTGATACAGTGATTGTCAACTGGAGTGTTTTGGGAGATCCTGATCGCAATCCAGGCTACACCAGTGATCAGGCTGAAGCAGATATGAAACGGCACTTCGGTGTTTCGAAAGTGATTCTGATTGAAGGCATTCCTGTAAACGATTTAACAAAAGGACATGTTGATGGAATCGCGAGATTTATCGACGCCGAAACAGTGGTGGTCACCCAATGTACTGCTGCTTCGAATTGCAAGCCGGGTGATGGGCGAGATGATGCTGTATATGAAAACGCTGCGAAGACTATCGAAGATCACGGATTTAGAGTTATTCGAGATCCCATGGAAGCTGTTGTGAGATTCAGAGGCCAGGCGTTCGACACCAACTATGTTAACTGGATTGTCGGCAACGGTTTTGTGATTCTGGTCGGTTTTGGCAACCCGCAAACAGACCTTGCAGCAAAGTCACGAGTGGAATCTTATTTTCCGAGTCGGGATATTCATGTCGTTGAAATGCTCAGTTCCTGGGCGTCCGGCGGTGGTGCGCATTGCCACACGAATGATCAGCCAGTGATGTCGAACTTTCAAAAAAATTAGCCGACTTCGGAAATCAAGTTCCGAAGCCGGCTCCTTAGTTTGCAGTCTGAGGCAATTGCTTACTGACTGCTAGTTCTCAATTTTACGTGTAGCGGTACGGAGGTCCTGCTTTGGTCATTGTTGAAACATAGCCTTTGAGGATTTCTACTACACGGGCGTTCCGCTCGCTGGTCAGAGCAATTTCGTCCCAGAACTTAAGGGCTTCATCTTCCACAGTTTTCCATTCCGATTCAGGGATGGAGGTCAGTTCAAGCTTAGTTCCGGTTGAACGGAAATGCGCTTCTCCCCACCAGTACCAATGCTGGCGATAGTAGTGTGAACTATCCATGCAGAGTTTAAACAAGGTTTTTAGATGCTCCGGAGTTTCAGCCCATCTATCCGAGTTGACGAAATACGAGCCAGCCCATGCACCGGAGATATTATTCGTCAGATAGTAGTTGGTTACATCCGCCCAGCCGACTGTGTAGTCTTCGGTGATGCCGGACCATGCAACTCCGTCCAGTTCACCGGTCTGTACTGCAACCTCAATGTCTTCCCAAGGCAGTTGCACCGGCACGACTCCGAATTCTTGCTAAAAGTTTATTTGCAGCGTGGAAGTACTACTCCAGATTCAGGTCAGACAACACTACAACTTCATTTAGTTTCGCAAGTCGCTGCGATTGACGCTTTGTCAGAAAATTACGAGAATATACACAAGAAAAATTTATCTTGAAAACGCGATATTTGAAGTTATGATATTGACCCATAACTTACTATAGAGTTGGTGCTGAAACCGACTGCAGTGCTTGTTGCAGCCTTTTGGTGCAGATAGCAAAATTCCGAATAGGAGGCGAGCAAACGCAATGAAATCATCATCTACATCATCAAGGATTGATCAAGAATGGAATTATGTTCCACAATTGCCGGTAAAATTGTCGCCAGCATTTGATTGGAAGCCTAAACCCATTGCTACACTGCGCTGGATTGCCGGGGCATGGGCGCCGTTCGGTTCTTATGCCCTCAGTATTGTTCTCGCAGTCATTGTCTACGTAACTCTTCAGCCGCCTGAAGAAACTATGCGGGAATTCGGGCTCGG
>JAKZRU010000125.1:0-4924 GCA_047517965.1 Gammaproteobacteria bacterium
TGCGACAGTGGCGGTAATGGATTTGCTGACGGAATACAGAATGTGAGTGTTAGCCGGATCGAAATGCGGGGCGTACCAGCTGGCGACGACGGAACCTTTGTGAGCAATCATAATTCCATCGGTATGAGTCTTTTTCAGGAAAACTTGGAGGGTTTCGCCTGATGAGGGAAGAGTGGTTTCACTGAACAATTCTGTTCCTGATGCCTGATGGAAATTCTGTTCCATCTCAGTGCATGCAGGAATTGTCGCAGACGGAACTACTTCCGGCACGTGCTGAAAGGACCATTGGCTGAACGGATGTTCTCGCCAGTTTGAAAGGTTCAATCCCTCTGGAGCGGTCATTCCTCATTTTCCAGTGAAGGGCGGTTGTCCGGATGTACATACCATGGCTCGAAAGCGGCTTCATAGGCGAACGTTGCATGGATTACACGTGCATCTTCATAGCTCGGCCCGACCAATTGAATTTCTGTCGGGAGATTGTCTCGCCTTCTTCCGGAAGGTATGCTGATGACAGGGCATCGGCTCAGCATGTTGAAGAGCAGAGTCATAACCCAGCCAAGTTCTGGATTGAGCTGTTTACCGTTAACAATGACGGTAAATTTGGATTGGTCATGATCCGCTGGCACTGAGGCAAGGTTGTTTGTAGGGCAACCAATACATGATACTTGCATAGCAATGGACCAATGGTCCGATACATTCAACTGCCTTAACGACGGTTTTGCGTCCCACGCTGAAGCGATGAGCAATTGTGGAGGTGTTTAAACCAAATTCTTTTAAATGTAGTGCTCTTGCAGCAATTTCTTGATAGAAGGGTCGATTCTTGACTTGGTGGAAGTCAATTGTGAAATGCAATCCAGCTAAGGTTCAAATTCTTTCTGTCCGTGTCCACCGAATTTTAATATCTTCACCTTTAGTACTTGCGTCTGAGTGTTTCTTCAGATTGAATTTTTCCCATATGTAGTCCATAATAGACTATATACACTCTACTGGAGTAATTAGTATGAGCACCCTAAACTACAATCCTCGCCGTGTCTGGACAATCGCCCAAGCCAAGGCTCGTCTTTCCGAAGTATTACGCCTCGCCGAAGAGGAAGGACCACAGCATATTGGCAAGAGGCGACCTTTTGTTGTTGTACCTGCGAGTGATTGGTACGCGAAGGTCCGGTCCAGCCGGCCCATGGGGCAATGGCTGGTCGACAACATGCCTCGGGGGGCTAATCTTGATATCCATTCGGACAGGAAGTCCGGGCGAGAGATCCCGTTCACGGTTGGCGAGACTGAATGAACGGCTTTCTCGTAGACACCAACGTGGTATCGGAATTAACGAGGGACGTACCTGATGCACGGGTGCTTGCGTTCCTCGTCGACCATGACGATTTGTGGTTGTCCGCCATCGTTCTGCACGAGTTGGAATTCGGTATTGGTCTCCTCCCACCAGGCAGGCGTCGCGACAGTATTGGTGCAATATTATCGGCATTCGTGACGGAATATGGCGACCGGATCCTGCCCGTGGGTTATTCGGAAGCTACCCAAGCCGCCGAATTTCGGGCACAGATGCACAGTTCGGGTCGTACTTTAGACCTTGGAGATGCGCTTATTGCGGGGACTGCCAAAACAAACGCTCTTGCCATTGCGACAAGAAATGTTCGGGATTTTGAAAATCTCGGTCTAGAAGTTATCAACCCTTGGGACTCGCCATAATCCGCATAGCAGAATCCAATGTCGGTGTTGGTGGGCTACAGTCATTTGTCTATCTTTGGGAATAATCGATTTCCCAAAATATCATTAGTTAAATTTCAGGCAACTTTCAATCTTGTTTGAAAACTGTCGCTCTCTGTTTTGTCGAAATCACTGTTCATTTATTTCGCCTCCCGTTTTGCAAGGTTTAAACAGTGGAAACCAGCTCGAACATTTTGCGAAGCTCGTTGTCCGAGAGTTCTGTAATCCATTTTTCGCCGCTGGATACGGTGAGATCTGCAAGCTCTTTTTTGTCTTGTATCATGGCATCAATTTTTTCTTCGAAAGTGTTTTCCGTTATCAAGCGATGAACAAGCACAGTACTGTGCTGCCCAATACGAAAGGCCCGGTCAGTTGCTTGGGCTTCAACTGCGGGATTCCACCACAAATCGTAATGAATCACCTGACTTGCGGCTGTGAGATTCAACCCGGTCCCCCCGGCTTTTAAGGACAGAATCAAGGCACGAGTACTGCGTTCATTCTGAAACGAGTCAACAATACTATCGCGCATTGTGCGCGTGAGACCGCCATGCAGAAAGGGAATCTTCCACCCTAATTCAGTTCGCAGTACTTCGACAAGCAGCCTCCCCATAGTCGTGTACTGAGTAAAAATCAACGCTTTTTCTCCGGACTCTGCAAGTTCCTTCATGATTTCCATAAAAACGGCTAACTTGCCGGATTCTTCAACTATCGCGTATTTACTTTTACGATACTGTGCCGGGCTGTTGCATACTTGCTTCAGAGCATTCAGGAGTTTGAAAATAAGTCCGCGTCGTTCAATTCCTTCGTCGCTGCCATCTAACTCCTTCATCACAGTTTGTACGACGCTTTGATACAGCGATGCCTGTTCTTTGGAAAGCGAGCAGTAGCGATTGGTTTCTATCTTGTCGGGCAGGTCAGAGATGATGTTACGGTCGGTTTTCATGCGTCGTAAGATGAATGGGCCGGTTATCGTGCGTAAATACTCCAATATGGACTGATCTCGGTCTCGCTCGATCGGAGCAGCGATATCGTTGTGAAAGCGTTTTTGCGTACCCAAATAACCCTTGTTAGCGAAATCAAATAAACTCCAGTATTCGCGTAATCGATTTTCCACCGGCGTACCACTCATGCAAATACGACAATCGGCTTTCAACTGCTTGATTGCTTTGGTCTGCGCACTGGCAGGATTTTTTATGTTCTGTGCTTCGTCAATTACCAGCATCTGCCAGTCGTGTTTACTTAATCTTTTTATGTCACTGCGCACCAGACCATAGCTGGTCAATATGACATCGCAGTCCCTCAGGTCCAGACTGCGTTTCGCACCGTGGTAAGTATGTGCTTTCAGTGATGGTGCAAATTTCTCGATCTCCTTTCGCCAGTTCGTCAGCAGTGACGTAGGAACTACAACCAAAGCCTTACGCTTTTTGAGTCGCTCCTTTTCCTTGAGATGCAACAGGACAGCGATCACTTGCAGTGTCTTACCCAGTCCCATATCGTCTGCAAGCAACGAACCGAAGTTGTTGCGGATGTTTTGGATTAACCACTGAAACCCGCGTTCTTGGTAGGGACGCAAAATTGCATTCAGCGCGGCCGGAAGCGGGACAGCGTCACATTTCGTCAGTTGTCGGAACAACGCTTGGGCGCTTTCTCCCAAGTCCACATTGGCTTCATTCAATTCGCCGGAAAATCCGGCTTTCAACAATTCGGTCCGTGATAGAGACTCTGGCAATGCATCCAGTCTTTTCATCATCTTTTCCAATTCTGCCCCATCAATCAGTACGTATCGGTTTAGTAAACGTACAATGCCATCGGCATCAGTCACCAGTCTACGGAACTCATCTATTGGAACTCGCAAATCACCAATAGCAACTTTCCAGTCGAATTCCAGTAATTCGTCGATATTCATATAGTTGACTAGCGCGTCATTCGAGACAGCAGACAAGGAAAGACTCAATCGCGGTGTAATCAGGTTGCTTAGTGACTTGGGCAGGATGATTCGAATTCCCAGCATGCGCAAAGCTGGCAGAATTCGTCGAAAGATCGGAGTGAATTCCGCAAGCGACAAACTTAGTGCTGGCGCAGGATTGCGGTCATTGTAGAGCTGCTCAATCTCTGGCAAATATTCAGCGAGTACAGCGAGATCGCCTAGTACGTTCGCTTTGTGTTTAGTAAGTTCAGTAATTTCAAACAATTCTGCGAGAGTTGAAATTTTTCCGTCTCTTTCCACTTGAACTGTCACGCCAAGTTGATTTTCTTCAGGTTGTTCTTCCACCAACAAATGTAACTGATGTGCTCTATCAGGCAAGTGGAGTCGGCTTAACCAATGACGTATCACCTTGGGATGTTCCTCTGTCTCAAAACTGTCGAATTTCTGAGGCTGGCCGGCAAAAAACATCTGGTCAATTGGATCATACGTGCGAGATTGAGCACGTTTTTGATTCGTGCTGTACACGAAGAAACTTATTAACAGATGTAATGCGGTGATGACCTGAGTTTTTGCATCCGCATGGTAGCTCGCAGGTTTGCGCCGTTTCCCAGGACTATGCTCCAGCAGCACAAGATCAGGCGGACAAAGCTTTGCCACCGAGTCAATTAGTTTTTTGACGGGTCTACTGACGATCGCGGGATGCCAATGTATCATTGTTTCACCGGCGCTGTTGAGTAGCACCGCAGGCAGGTAAGCCCCTTGAGTGATCAACTTGATCGCCATTCGCAATAGCTGATGCCAAAGTAACAGATGGTGCGACAGCTGAGGCGCAAGGCTGGAAGGCAGGTCGACAAGAAAATCAATCAGTTCGCTCAATCGCTCTGGTGATGCGTCTTTTCCGGAGTGGGTGGTGAATATCGTTTTGCCGCAATTTCTAGCATCCAGAAAATGCCCATTCTCGTTAACTACGCACACCAGATCCTTTAGGTGCTCCGCTTCTGCCCAAGGTTTTTTCTCCGTAGCATCAAACCGAATAGTTTCACGCGCGGTACGTTTGTAATGATTTGCCAGTACGTTATGAAAATCCTTGTTGCAGAACAGCGGATTCTTCTGCAAGATGGTGAAAAATCGTTCTTCCAACTCTGGAACGTCAGTCAAATCGATTTCGTCGAAAGCGGCCGGAATAGGAACTTCCCAGTTTTCAATTACCGGTTCTAACGACCAAGCATCCAGCATAGCCCCAAGTACTTCGAATGTTTCAAAACGCACACCTGATCG
>JAKZRU010000126.1:0-3439 GCA_047517965.1 Gammaproteobacteria bacterium
GTCTTTGATGGTGAGAATTGCTTTGCCGGAACGGTTCTTGGATACTGCATTGCTTAGCTTGCAAACAAATCCGTTTCCTTCGCTTGAAGCCAGCAGGCAGTGAATGTTCTCGCTGCCAAGAAGCAGTCCTGTAAATCTAGCGTCTGCGGTTGGATTGAGCATCTTTGTGAGAGGTTCACCGTATGATCGGGCGGATGGGAGACTATGAACCTGTAGGGTATACATTCGTCCAGTCGAATCCATACAAATCAGAGACTCGTTCGATTTTCCAGTCGTGGATGCCAGGAATTCATCGCCTTCTCGATAGTTCAATTGATCAGCATCTATTTCGTGTCCTTTGGCAGACCGAATCCAGCCGCTTTTGGATAGAACGATGGTAATCGGTTCCGATGGATTCAGTTCTTCAGAGGTAAATGCTCGTGCAGCTTCTTTTTCGCGAAGCGGTGACCGTCGTTCATCACCATACTTATCCGCTGCCGCCTCAATTTCCTGGATGACCAGCAGTTTCAATCTACTATCCGAGTTTATCGTCGCGTCGAGTTTATCGCGCTCTTTTCGGAGCGAAAATTGTTCCTCACGAATTTTGATTTCTTCGAGTCTCGCCAACTGCCGGAGCCGAATTTCCAGAACTGCTTCTACTTGCCGCTGACTTAGCCTAAATCTATTCATTATTTCAGTCTTCGGGTCATCTTCGGTTCGAATGATGTGGATGACTTCGTCAATATTGAGAAATACGATGAACAGCCCATCCAGAATATGCAGACGATCCAAGATAAATTCCAAGCGACTGTTAAGACGTCTGAGGGTGGTGTTCTTTCTGAATGTGAGCCAATCTGCAAGCAGTTTTTTCAGATCGTGAACCTGTGGTTTTCCATTAAGCCCGATTAGGTTTAGATTGACTCGGTAGCTTTTTTCAAGATCAGTTGTCGCAAAAAGATGACGCATCAGCGCGTCGTAATCGATTCGATTGCTGCGCAATTCGAGTACGAGACGGGTCGGGTTCGTTTCATCACCTTCGTCTCGTAAATCTACGACCATCGGCAGTTTTTTTGCAAGCATCTGAGTGGCGATCTGCTCCATGATTTTGGCGTCTGATACTTGATGCGGGATACCCTCAATAACGATGGAATTCCTTGCCTTTGTCCAAACAGCTCGCTGCCGAACAGATCCTCCTCCGGTTTCATACATTTTCAGCAGTTCTGCAGCGGGGGTGATGATTTCAGCTTCAGTCGGGAAGTCGGGACCTTTGATGATTTCGCACAATTCCTTGATGCTGGAAGATGGTTTTCGAAGAAGAGCAATGCTGGCAGCGGCTACTTCTCGAATGTTGTGCGGAGGGATGTCTGTCGCCATGCCCACCGCGATGCCGGAAGCTCCGTTCAGCAATATGTTCGGTAACTGAGCCGGCAGTCTTTTGGGTTCCTCCAGAGTACCGTCAAAATTGGGTGCCCAGTCGACCGTTCCTTTTGAGATTTCTTCAAGCAGCACTTGGGCATAAGGCGTGAAGCGACACTCCGTATATCGCATTGCTGCAAATGACTTCGGATCGCTTGCTGAACCCCAGTTTCCTTGACCGTCGATGATAGGATAACGGTAAGTAAACGGTTGCGCCATCAAGACCATTGCTTCATAGGCGGCACTGTCACCATGCGGGTGAAACTTACCAATGACGTCGCCGACTGTACGTGCAGATTTTTTGTATTTCGCAGTGGCGTTCAACCCGAGTTCGGACATTGCGTAAATGATTCTTCTCTGAACCGGCTTGAGTCCGTCCGCAATGTGCGGAAGAGCACGGTCAAGAATGACATACATCGAGTAGTTGAGGTATGCTTTTTCCGCAAATTCCTCCAGCGGAATGGATTCTTCCTGAGCGGATTGAGGGTTGTCGAACAAGGTTAGATCAAGAGCCATGTCAGACCTGCGCCTGATTTCCAACGCTGATTAGCCAGTCTTTTCGTTCCGCCACCTTCTTTTTTGCGAGCAGCATGTCGAGTGTGTCGTTGACTCTAGTCCAGGAATCGGCTTGCAGACGTAAGAGTCGTCGAGTATCTGGGTTCATGGTGGTTTCTTTCAACTGAGAAGGATTCATTTCACCGAGACCCTTGAAACGCTGCACCGATATATTTGCTTTCGGTCTGGCTTTTTTGATATTTGAGGTAATGTGTTCGAGTTCTTCGTCATCCAGTGCGTAATGGACATCCTTGCCTACATCAATTCTGTAAAGGGGAGGCATGGCGACATGAACTCGACCCTCTTCAACTAGAACTCTAAAGTGTTTTACGAACAGTGCGCACAGCAATGTAGCGATATGGGCACCATCGGAGTCAGCATCTGCCAGAATACATACCTTGCCATAGCGCAAACCATTGGTTTGGGTCGAACCAGGATCGACACCTAGCGCCACGGCAATCGAGTGAACTTCTGCAGAGGCCAGCACTTCTCCTGATGCGATTTCCCAAGTGTTCAAAATTTTTCCGCGTAATGGAAGAATTGCCTGAGTTACACGATCGCGTGCCTGTTTTGCGGAACCACCTGCAGAATCGCCTTCGACCAAAAACAGTTCTGTATCGCTGATATTTGCACTTGTACAATCGGAAAGTTTGCCGGGCAATGCGGGACCGATTACGGTTTTCTGCCGTTCGACTTTCTTGCTGGATTTCTCACGCAGTCGTGCATGTTCTATGGATAGCTGAGCAATTCGTTCTGCCGCGGCGACATGTTGATTTAGCCATAAACTGAAGGCGCTTTTTGCAATGGAAGAAAGCGATTTCCCAACCTGTCTTGATGACAGGCGTTCTTTGGTCTGGCCTGTGAACTGAGGATTTTCCATTCGAACTGAGAGAATATAACTACAGTAACGCCAGACATCCTCAACGGAGATACGAAGTCCTCTGGGTAGCAGATTGCGAAACTCGCAAAATTCTCGAACAGCATCGGTTATGCCAGTTCGGAAACCATTTACGTGGGTTCCCCCCAGTTCTGTTGGAATCAAGTTGACGTAACTCTCCGCTACGATCTCACTAGCATTCGGTGTCCATGCAACTACGCAGTCGACCTCTGTATCATCCGCCTTTCGATGAACGACAATTGGCTCTTCCGGGATTCTTTCGCTACCATTCAGCTGGCCGATCAGGTAGTCTCCCAAGCCTTCTTCGAACTTCCAACTCTCGTTATTTTCTGGGTTGATTTCGTCAGAGAATACAAGCTCCATTCCAGGGCAGAGTACAGCTTTCGCGAGCATCAACCGCTTTAGATTCTTGACCTTAAATCGGACCGAGTCGAAAAACTGCCGGTCTGGCCAGAACTGAATTCTGGTGCCGGTTTTCTTTTTTGCTACAGTTCCGATTTTAGTGAGTTCCTGATCAACTTCGCCATCAGCAAATTCAATTCGATACAAGCCCCCATTACGTTGAATTTCAACTTTGAGTCTGGTGGAAAG
>JAKZRU010000127.1:0-25957 GCA_047517965.1 Gammaproteobacteria bacterium
GACGCGTAGTATGTTGCCGGTCAACTCGATTCCAGAGCTTCGGTTCCGAACTTCTCTACCACTTCCAAGGTCTCGCGTACATCGTCCCAAGTCGTGTCGTGATTGATAATGCACATCCTGAGCGCAAATACATTTCTCAAAAGTGTTGATGATATAAACGCATTGTCTTCCCAGAAAACTCGGGCGAGCACAGTCCGATTGATCTTCTCGATGGCCGCTTCATCCAATTCGAGGTCGCTGGGATTGAATCGAAAACACACCGCACTGAGAGTCACAGGGCTCAAGTTCTCAAATTTTGAACTCTCCCGGACATAGGCTTCAGCCTGTTCCGCCAGTTCCAATCCATTTAACACCGACTTGCGGAACGCCGACATTCCGAACGTCTGCACAGACATCTAGATTTTTAGCGCCCGAAACGAGCGGCTTAACTGAAAACCGCGGTTCGCGATATTCGGGTGATTGGCACCCCAGACCGTATCCTGAAGTATGTCCGGACGCATTCCGAACACATCCTCTAGCGTTCGCAAGTCTTTGACCATCAAAATGCCTGCCTCGTAAGGCTGAAAAAACCACTTGTGGGCATCCAGTGTGACCGAGTCGGCGCGCTCAATTCCCTGCATGAGTTTTCTACCTCGCTCGGTGACACAAGCAAAGCCTCCATACGCGGCATCGACATGAAACCAAATGCTGTTTGCCTCACAATAGTCCGCCATCGCTTCAAGCGGGTCCACAGCCCCGGTGCCTGTTGTCCCGGCATTGGCTGCAATCAAAATGGGACTGAAACCTGCTGCGCGATCTTCGGCTACTGCATTCGCAAGTGCCTCCATGTCCAAGCAAAAGTTTTCGTCGCTCGGAATTTTGCGAATGCATTCGTGTCTAACACCGACAACCATTGCTGCCTTTACCAGAGCATAGTGGCTCTGGTCACTCATGTACACCGTTGCTCGCTCGGGATGGCCAGCCGATTCTCGGGCTGCGACAAAGGCTTCCACACTGCCAGCCGAACTCCCGGATGTCAGCAAACCGCCAGCGGTCTCGGGATAACCGAGCCAATTCCGAACCCAGTCAATGACAACCAATTCAATCTGGCTCGGACCGCTGGATGTCAGCCAGGTACATATGTTATTGTTGAAACCTGCAGCCAAGAAGTCGGCGAGCACACCCGGCCAAGTCGTCGATGACGGTACGAATCCAAAGCAACGCGGATGCTGGAGACGCACCGCAAGCGGCAATATTCCGCTGGCGGCTTGCTCGATTACTTCCGCCGCCGGGCGCGGCCTCCCTCCGGTGCTGGTTTCATCAGTAGATGATCTAGCTCTTGTCTGAACTCACCATCCCAAGCATCCTCAGCTGGCAAAGCTTTGATTCTGTCAACCAGAATCTCCGTTACATTGCTTGCTAGATCAAGCATTTCTTGGCGAGACAGATGCAAACCGTCAGGTTTCTTGCCACAGGAGTCTTCAATCTTTGTTTTGTTCTCCATTTCGTCACCGGGTATTTGCCGTATGAAACAACGCGATGTTGTTATGTCTTGAATGTCTTGCTTTCCACCTGCGCCAAATTGCACCGTATGGGAGGTGCTTATTTGAATTCAAAAATATAACAATTCGAGCAAATTGAACTGTTTCAGTGATAAAAGAGCAAACTTTTGTTGCGGTTAATATGAATCCGGAGGTGCTCCAGCGCTAATGAGGAATTCATCTTTATCAAGATTTGCACTCGTGTCGATTTCAAAAACTACCATTGACGCACCTGTGGCAGTGTTGGAGCGGTGTTTTCCAATGCTATGAATTCAGCACAATATGCGGTGTGGATGCTAGAAATGTTCTCATATTGGTCAAGACGCATTGTTAGAAAAGCTTTGTACAACTATTAACAAATCTCGCATCAATATTCAGTGTAAACGAATTAAATTTCAATCAAGATCTTGAACCAGAGAATTCCTCGTACCTGTGGGCAAGCAATCCACGCTGAACCTGTAGTGTTCGTGATCGATTCCAACAGAAATTTCGGAGCCGGATTTGACAGACACGACGAATGACGCCGGCAGTTCAAATCTGAGAAAGTGAACCGCAGAGGTTTTTTCTTCTGTTGTTCTCTCTAGATCTTCATCTGCAACCGCCCACACCTTGGGTTCGCCGTTAGTACACATCCAAACACAATTTTCAATACCAACCAGCCGAGAAAGCGCTACGCGGCGTTCTTCGACCTCTGGGAATTCAACCATAAAAGTGGCTTTCCAATTCCTGCCGTCAGGAACGAGAGGGTTGTAAACGGCGAGTTCTTCTTCAATTCCGCTCGCTTCAAATATTTTCTCGATTCTCAGCATTTCCTGGACTTGGTACTGAATCGTCAGGGAATCCTCGAAATACAGACTAGCGTTCAGACCGATGTGAACTCTACGAAGTTTTTTGTGCTCTAGAACGTTTCTGCGAAATTCTTCGCGCTGCTCCGAATATTGTTCAAGAGACAGCAAGTCGCTTCTTTTCAGTGGTTGCATAAATCAGATTCCGTAGGCTGTACGCAAAAGGGTAATCGGATGTTCAGGCTTCAGTGATTTTATACCTGCGTTGTTGGCAATGTGAGCGGCTGCCAGAACACAGTCGCTTGCCAGGTGGTCAGGTTGTACTTTTTTCACTTGATTGACGATTGGGCGAGCAATTTTCTTCGAGAATTCGTGAAATTCCTTTTTTATTGCGTAAGTTCCGTCGTGCCCGGAGCATCTCTCTACTACGGTGAGGTAAGTTTCTGGAACCAATGAAAGCGCTTCTTTGGTTTTCGACCCCATGTTCTGTACTCTTTGATGGCAGGCTACATGGTAAACGACGTTTCCCAGGGAATTCTTGAAGTCTGTTTTCAGCAACTTGTGTTTGTAGCGCAGCATCAGATATTCAAAAGGATCGAAAATGGAGTTTCTAACCAGTTGGACATCTTCATCATCCTTGAACAATAGCGGCAGTTCCTGTCTGAACATAAGCGTACAGGAAGGAATCGGTGTCACGATGTCCCATCCATCTCTTGTCAGTTCCGCCAGTATAGGTATATTTTTGTTCTTGAGTCGCTTAACGGACTCCATGTCGCCAAGTTCAAGTTTCGGCATCCCGCAGCATTTGTCTTTTTGTATGACCTGAACCGGAATGCCGTTGTGCTCGAATACAGCTGCAATATCTTCATTCATGTCAGGTTGATTGTATTTCCCATAGCAGGTTGCGAATATCGCAATTTTCCCCTTGGTTTGCCCAGCGCTCTGTGCTTCGCTTGCAAGAGGTTTTCTCAATGAAAATTTTCGATGTACAGAGGAACTGCAGAATCTCGGCAATTTTGCTTGTTTATGTATGCCTAGGGTACTTTCCAATCCGCGACGGGCAAGTGCATTCCCGTTCACCGTGTTGACTGCATGAAAAGCGACCGGAATGCTGGAAACTTTACCCAAGAGGTCAGTTGACGAAAGTACTTTGTCCCGCAGCGTTGGTCTTCCCTTCTTATAACCGACAATTTTGGCTCGCAGCATCAGGTGCGGAAAGTCAACCTGCCACTCATGGGGCGGAACGTAAGGGCATTTGGTCATGAAGCACAGATCGCACAAGTAACAGTTGTCAACTACATCCCAGTATTTGTTTTTGTCGACGCCATCGATTTCCATGGTGTCTGATTCATCAACGGCATCAAACAGAGTTGGGAATGAGTTACAAAGGCTGAAACAGCGTCGGCATCCGTGGCAGATGTCAAACACGCGTTCCAGTTCCTGGAACAGATATTGCTCGTTGAGGAAGTCAGGAGAGTTCCACTCCACAGGGTGTCGTTGCGGAGCTTCGAGAGATCCTTCTCTCATTTCAATTACCTTGTCTTGAAGGGGATTGGAAACTTGTAGGAGGTCAAAATAACAAGCGGAACCGCATGACTACGATTCCGCTTGGTACTCGATTTTTTGTTAGGTACTTCAGGAGTCAAGATTGTCCAAAGCTTTTTGAAAACGATTTGCGTGTGAACGTTCGGCCTTGGCCAGGGTTTCAAACCAGTCCGCGATTTCTTCGAATCCTTCATCTCGTGCCGAGGAAGCCATTCCCGGGTACATATCCGTATATTCGTGCGTCTCGCCGGCGATCGCGGCTTTCAGATTTTCTGCAGTGTGACCGATAGGAAGTCCAGTTGCAGGATCCCCGACGGCTTCCAGATATTCCAGGTGTCCGTGCGCATGTCCAGTCTCACCTTCAGCAGTTGACCGGAATACAGCGGAAACATCGTTGTAACCTTCGACATCGGCCTTTCCAGCGAAATACAAATATCGCCGATTCGCCTGCGATTCGCCTGCAAAAGCATCCTTCAGATTTTGTTCTGTTTTCGTGCCTTTCAATTCCATTCAATAGTCTCCTGATAGTGTTGATAAATGAATTCTGATAGAGCTAATTTCAACTATTTATTTTAGTGATTATTTGAATCGAATGTTGGAGTTTTCGCAAATAGGTTTGAGGCACAGTAAAATATTCACATATCTACTGGACAGCAGTAATTCCAACCAAAAACAGGCGTCGTATGTCTGTAAAAAGCTCAAATGTTTGACTGTATGGTATATGATGAATTCATGAGAATCAGTTTCTGATAACTTGGTAAAGTTATGGAATAGTTTACGGTGGAAGCAATATTGTGCAAAACGAAACGAATGAATTGAACGATAAAGAACAAGAAACCAAACTGTCTTTTGAGCAGGCACTGAAGGAACTCGAAGCGATAGTAAAGCGAATGGAAAGCGGTGAGCAATCCCTGGAATTGTCGCTTGAAGAATTTGAAAAAGGTATCAAGATTGTTCGCGAGTGCCGAAAATTCCTGGAAGAAGCCGAGCAACGAGTGGAAATATTGACTCGGCAGGGCGGATTGGAAAAAGTCAAATCATTCGATACGGAATAGTGCCGCTGATGAGTTTTGATCAGGATTGGAAACGCTGTCAGCAAGCGGTCGAAACGGCACTGGAGGCGTGGCTTCCTTCAGCGGATGAACCTCCACAGAAGTTGCACCAGGCGATGCGCTATTCCACCCTGAACGGCGGCAAGAGATTCCGTGCCGTACTTTCGATCATGACTGGGGAGATGCTTGGCGTCGACACAAAAATGCTGATGGCGCCTGCTGCAGCAGTCGAGTGTATGCATGCTTATTCGCTTGTTCATGATGATTTACCGTGCATGGACGATGACGATGTTCGCCGCGGCGTACCTTCTTGTCATATTGCCTATGGTGAATCGACGGCTGTTCTTGTGGGAGATGCGCTGCAGACATTGGCATTTGAAATACTCGCGAATGACTCGAATTTGGTAAACTTAACGATGCAGGCGGGTAAATTAGTGCAAACATTAGCGAAAGCGGCAGGCTCCAGAGGTATGGTCGGTGGGCAGGTCATGGATATTGATCTGCTTGATTCGGATTTGATTACCATTGATTTGACAACGGTACATCGTCTTAAGACCGCGAAATTGATTCAGGCTTCTGTGAGACTTGGTGCGTTGATGAGTGACCAGCTCGATGAGCGAGATTACGAAGCTTTGAGCGAATATGGGGAATCCATCGGTCTTGCATTCCAGTTTACTGATGACTATCTTGATGAAGAACACCAAGAGGAGAATCTTCAAGAAAAAGCCGCCAATCAGCGTGATCAGGCAATTGCGGCGGTTCAACGGGTGAACCGGGATACTAAGAATCTTGAAAAAATCGCTAGATTTGTTGTAGATCGGAGTTTCTGATCGACTAGGAGGAGCTATGAGCACCAAAAAAGATTCTGCATCCGTTGCAAGTAGAGGGATTAATGTGGACCGGTATGATTTGCTTAACAAAATCGATTCGCCAGCCGACCTGAGAAAACTGCCTGAAAGCGAGTTGCCGAAACTTGTAGATCAGATTCGTGAATTTCTGATTGACGTCACATCAAAAACCGGCGGCCATCTTGCCCCCGGACTTGGTGCGGTTGAATTGACGATCGCACTTCACTATCTTTACGATACTCCGGAAGATCGAATCGTGTGGGATATCGGTCATCAGGCATATCCTCACAAGATCATAACTGGTCGACGGGAACTGATGCACACGATACGCAAGCAGGATGGAATTAGTGGTTTTCTAAAGCGAGAAGAGAGCATCTATGATTGTTTCGGTGCTGGACATTCCAGTACTTCCATTTCCGCGGCCTATGGAATGGCGGTTGGTGCAGAAGCAAAAGGAGAGTCGAGGCAGGTTGTAGCGGTAATCGGCGATGGAGCCATGACTGCGGGACTCGCTTATGAAGCCTTGAACAACGCGGGTGCATCGGATACCAATTTGCTGGTTATCCTGAATGACAATGAAATGTCGATTTCACCGAATGTTGGTGCGGTTTCGAATTATCTCGCGCGTATACTGTCGGGCCGAGCGTTTATGTCGGTTCGGGAAGGCAGCAAAGCAGTGCTGGGCACGATTCCGCCAGTACAGGAGTTGACCAACAGATTCGAGTCGCATACGAAAGGACTCTTTCTCCCCAGTACCCTGTTTGAAGAACTCGGGTTCTACTACATCGGCCCGATTGATGGACATAGTCTCCCCACTTTGCTCCGTACAATCAAAAACATGAAGAACATCAAAGGCCCGAGGTTTCTTCATATTATTACTCAGAAAGGTAAAGGCTTCGACCCTGCAGAGGCAGATCCCCTGGTTTACCACGGAGTCGTCCCGTTCAACCCGGACACGGGGAAAATGGAGAAGAAATCCACGGCAGTGACTTACACGAAAGTGTTCAGTAAATGGTTGTGTGACATGGCTGCCAAGGATGATCGTTTGATCGGGATCACACCGGCTATGCGGGAAGGGTCAGGTTTGGTTGAATTTCAGAAGCAATTTCCAGATCGTTATTTCGATGTGGGAATTGCAGAACAGCACTCTGTGACATTTGCAGCCGGGCTCGCGTGTGAAGGTATGAAGCCTGTTGTGGCAATTTATTCAACCTTTCTGCAACGAGCGTATGATCAGTTGATTCATGACGTCTGCGTACAGAATCTCGATTTGATGTTTGCGCTGGATAGAGCCGGTTATGTAGGTGGCGATGGTGCCACTCATGCAGGTGCTTATGATTATGCTTATCTTCGTTGCATACCGAATATGGTTGTAATGGCTCCGGCGGACGAAAGAGAGTGTCGAAACATGTTGTACACCGCGTATATGCACGAGGGTCCAATCTCAGTGCGTTATCCGCGTGGTGCTGGGGTCGGTGTAGAGCAGGAAGAGGAGATGACTGCACTTGAAATTGGCAAGGCGTCAGTGGAACGAAACGGCGAAGGCACGGCTATTCTATCCTTTGGCAGCATGCTTGCTGCGGCCATGGATGCAGGTGAACGGCTGAATGCCACTGTTGTGAACATGCGATTTGTAAAGCCGATTGACGAAGAATTGGTTGCTGAAATTACCAAGTCACATGATCTGATTGTTACAATAGAAGAACATGTTGTCGCCGGTGGTGCTGGATCAGCGGTAAATGAAGTTCTTGCCAAACATGGTATTCTCACCAGAACGGTGAACCTCGGTCTTCCGGATGAACATGTCGATCACGGTGTACCTAAAATAGTATTTGCCAAATACGGAATGGATGCTGACGCGATCGTTCAAAAGGTTGAAGCAATCAGAGGTTTAGACTCAATGGAGCAAGTAGCGCAATGAATTTTCCGAAAATAATGCCGGTACCGATGGAACATCGACAAAATGCGATTCCGGACATTCAATCAAAAGCAGATACCCGCAGACTGGCCATAGACCAAGTTGGCATTAGGGCGATTCGGCATCCGGTAAAGGTACGCGATCGTAGTCATGGAGAACAGTACACGATTGCGGTTTTCAATATGTATGTTGGGCTGCCCCACAACTTCAAAGGAACTCACATGTCGCGTTTCGTTGAAGTTCTTAATGACCATGATAACGTGATTTCGGTGCATTCTTTCCGGGATATTGTGAAAGAGGTTGCTACAAAACTGAACTCGGAAACCAGTCGAATTGAGATGACTTTTCCCTTCTTCTTGGAGAAAAGTGCACCCGTGACAAAGGTGAAGAGTCTGGTAGACTACGAGGCTACCCTGTTTGGTGATTTGATTGATGGCGATGTCAGTATCTCTACGCGTATTGTTGTGCCTGTCACCAGTCTCTGTCCATGCTCCAAGGAAATTTCCGATTATGGTGCTCACAACCAGCGATCACATGTAACCATTACGGTGCTTGCTGAAGCATTTGTCTGGATCGAGGAACTGATTGAATTGGCTGAATTGAATGCCAGTTCGCAACTGTACGGATTGCTGAAAAGACCAGATGAAAAATTCGTAACTGAACAAGCTTATGACAATCCGAAGTTTGTTGAGGATATGGTTCGGGATATCGCTAGCGCGTTGATACGAGACGAGAGAATTTTCTCGTACACTGTGGAATCCGAAAACTTCGAATCCATCCATAATCATTCTGCCTACGCACGGATCTCCGGAAGCAAGGAAACACAACCCAGCCTCAAGATTGTGGATTGACAGATTCTGACGAATCTTCGAGCCCTGCGCGTGTTTGAATGTGAATTCGCAACTTGTTCAAGCAGCTTTGCAGCGGCTCAGTATTGAATTACCGAAGACCTTACTCATCATTGCGCCGGAAATGCCTTCCGAATTGCTGGAGTACTCAGCGCAGGCAGAAAATGTAACACTTACTCATGTCGCATTCGATAGTCTTGAAAAATCAGTTGAGCAGTTGGGACGGTTCGATTTTGTGATCGTGGTGGATACCTTGGAAAAGTTGAAAAAGCAAACCGCGCAGCACCTGGTTTCTCGTCTGCGCGACATTCATGCGAAACTGCTGTGGGTTGCTGTAACAGACCACTCAGATTACAATTTTGGCAGTCAAGATGCCATTGCACAAGGCATGCGAATGGTGGAGCCACAGAATTTCGGCAGTAAAGATTCGCAGTGGTATGAATTCAGCTTGAAATTCTATAAGCCGGTACCACAGTGGTTGAATGCAAAAAACTGGGCTAATCCACAAAATTGGGAAAAAACGCGCTGGTAACGAATTGGCAGAAAGGAAATAGACATTTGAAATCATCAAATTACATGCTGGCGACTGTTCGACAGGTACCGGCTGAAGTGGAAATCGTCAGTCATCGGCTTATGCTGAGAGCAGGGATGATTCGTCAGTTGGCATCTGGAATCTACAATTGGCTGCCTTCCGGACTTCGGGTTCTGAACAAGGTTGAAAATATTGTGCGACAGGAAATGAACGATTGTGGTGCGCAGGAAGTGCTCATGCCTACTGTTCAGCCAGCGGAGATCTGGCGAGAATCAGGACGATGGGATTTTTTCGGACCCGAACTGCTTCGATTCAAGGATCGGCACGAACGAGATTTTTGTTTAGGTCCAACCCATGAAGAAGTGATAACTACACTGATCAACAACGAGATTCGCAGCTATCGCCAGTTGCCTGCCAATTTCTATCAAATGCAGTGGAAGTTCCGCGATGAAATCAGACCTCGATTCGGTATCATGCGTTGCCGCGAATTTCTGATGAAAGACGCTTATTCGTTTGATGTAAATAGTGCGGGCATGGAAGAATCCTACAAGATCATGTATGACACTTATACAAAAATATTCCAAAGTCTGGCACTAGACTTCGTTGCGGTTGAAGCGGACTCTGGTGCGATTGGTGGAAGTGTATCTCACGAATTTCACGTACTGGCTGAATCCGGCGAAGATGGAATTGGCATCAATGCAGAGACCGGCTATGCATCCAACGTGGAGTTGGTTCCGTTACCGCCGATTTCTGGAAAACGGACTGATCCCTCGGAGCAAATTCAAATCGTCGATACACCAGACGTCAAAACGATTCCCCAGTTATGTGAATACCTGGGTGTGCCCGTAGATCGGACCATAAAGACGCTTCTTGTTAGGGGCGAAGAGGAACCAGTCGCGATTGTATTGAGGGGAAATCATGAACTGAACGCACTCAAAGGAGAAAAAATCCCGGGAATTGCAAAACCCTTACAATTTTTGTCGTTGGGTGAGGTTGCAGCGGAGACTGGTTCCGAAGCGGGTTCAATTGGCCCTATAGGTCTTGCATCTGCCTCTTCGGGCAATAAACTGAAAATTGTGGCTGACTACTCGACTCAAGTAATGTCGGACTTCATCTGCGGTGCCAATGCCAATGAACAGCACTACATTGGCGTAAATTGGGGCCGAGATGTTGATGAACCGGAATTTGTCGATCTACGCAAGGCAGTGGAAGGCGATCCATGTCCCGACGCGCCAGACAGGCATCTCACTGTGCGACGCGGAATTGAAGTCGGACATGTATTTCAACTTGGTACAAAGTACAGCGAAGCGTTTGATGCGACTTGCCTAGATTCTAATGGCGAAAATACCGTAATGTGGATGGGCTGTTATGGAATTGGGGTTTCGCGTATCGTTGCTGCAGCAATTGAGCAGAATCACGATGATGCGGGAATCATTTGGCCGGATTCCATTGCACCATTTTCTGTCTGCGTAGTGCCCATAAACTTTCATCAGTCTGAAACCGTTGCAAGGGTGTCTAATCAGATACATGACAGCCTGAAAGGTGCTGGGGTCGAGGTTTTGCTGGATGATCGAGATGAAAGAGCAGGTGTCAAATTTGCAGACATGGACCTGATTGGAATCCCCCATCGCCTGGTCGTATCCGAGCGTGGAATATCGAATGGAGAAATCGAATACAAACATCGTGCCAGCCATGAAATCGTAAATCTGCCACTGGACAATCTGGTTGAGCAGATTGCTAGGCGAATAAGAAAAACTTGATTGGTCAGTTTGAGGTGGTCGTTGCTACCACAGGATTTTGAAGTTATCGGTAGTTGGCTCTTCCGAAAATTCGCTTGCTACAGAGGTCACTTCGGACATCGGTGAGCCGGTCCACAGTTCAGATTCCAGCTTACTGATTTGTTCGAGGTTTCCACAAGCAACAAGTTCGACTCGGTCGTCGTCTGTATTTCGAACCCAGCCACTAAGCCCCTGTTTTCTTGCGGTGTCAGCGGCAAACCTGCGATACCATACGCCTTGAACAATTCCGGATACGACAAATTTTCTGGTTACAATCATTTTGTAGAAGTAGCTTGTTGTGTTTCAGGTACTGGCAAATAGTGTCTGAGTCTGACATAAATTGAACTGTGAATGCTTTCGTAGATTACGAAGTTGAACAGTATTTTTTTCAGGTAGTTTCGGGTTTCGGTATAGGGAATCGTTTCAACCCAAATTGCAGGGTCTGATACTCGCGATGAATTCTGCCATCGTTTTGAATTTCTCGGTCCGGCATTGTAGCCTGCAAGTGCAAAGACTGGATTTCCGTTCATTGAGTCCAGCAACTGCTTGAAATATGCAACTCCGAGTCTGATATTCACCGATACTATGAATAAATCGCCTCTCGATGGTCTTTTTAGTCTTTGGCGACTTGCAGTCTGACGGGCCGTCATCGGCAGTAATTGCATCAGCCCTACTGCTCCTGCACTTGAACTGATGTCATGAACGAAATGGCTTTCCTGGCGCATAATGGCATAGATCCAGTGCTCAGGCACTCCGTAGCGAACTGACTCGCGCCGCACAGTCTCGATAAACGGTGAGGGATGAGAAACATCAAGCTCAAATCTTGCATATTGACCGGAACGGTTGATTGCCTGAATTGCACCGTCATGCCATTTCCAGGCGTCAAAAAGAATAGCGGCGTGAAGCCAAAATTCTTTCGATTGCGTCTTTTTCAGCTGCATGAGTTCTCGTCTTGCATTGTAGGGTTTGTTTAGAGCAAGCCACTCTCTAATGCGCTGAACACCGTCGACCGCTATGGCGATTTCGGCTGCCTCGCTCAAAGCAACTTGTGTAACAAGACCGTCAATCGAATAATCAAGGTTGAGACGGTCAGCAGATAGGAATCCATAGTAACTGTTTTCAGGTGCAATTTCAGACCATAGCTGCATGGCGTTTGATTCATCACCTGTTTCATAGAGTGCACGAGCTCGCCAGAATTTCCACTCGGAGCGATTTGCCTCCTGTTCGGACATCAGATCTATGGTCGATAGCACTCCGTCCCAATTTTCTGCCGCGAGTGCGCTTCGCATCATCAGGGACAGTATCGATTCATCGCGATAAATTTCCGGTAACTCTGACAACCATTCATAGGCATCTTGATGCAGCCTCCATGCGAGCCTCTTCGCTAATGTCTTCTCGACGTGAGGAAGCTCGACGATTGTTTCTGGATAAGCTCTCTTCAGACGCTGCCAGAAGGCTGCCGTGTTACTCAGGTCTCTCTTTGCCAAGCGCGTGATTTGATAATGGATGACGTCCTGTCCGTAATTGGACCGGCTCCATTTCAATAAATTTCTTTCGATGGTGGTTTGTGGGTGGCTCCCCCTCAAATCGATTTGAGTAACCCAATCTCTCAAGTCTTGTGAGCGAAGCAATCCATCCAGGTACTTCGCCATACTCTGATTGCCACTGGCCTTCGAAAGAAGTATGCGCTGCCAGATGAGATAATCGTCGATTACACCCTTCTTAAGCGCAAATTCAAACACTTTATCACACTGTTCAACCTGCGAATGTCCGACCAGCCACAGTTTACGAATGGCTGGACCAGCTCTTTCGTACTGCTTGGTTTTAACTAGTGCCTGGGTGTGGATGCACTGTGTTTTGGTATTGGATGCATTTCCATAATGCGAACTAATCAAATCCCAGTCATTGCGTGCAATGAGACGATTCAACCACCACTTCTTGAATTGATTGGGAATGGGAATCTCCATTCCTGAAATTATTTGTGAGATTTCGGAGTTTGTAAATTGCGACTGTGTAACGCGAATTTCTTTCAGTCTGAGATACGGATACAGCGGGTAATTTTCCAATTTGGGACTTAGCTTAAGCCACTGGCCAACCCGTTTCCTATTTAGCAGTTTATCTGCTTCAACATACGACTTGCGAAGTTCGGTCAAGGAAGAGCTTCCTTGTACTGGTGGGACGACTAGCAAGCACACAACAAAGACAGACAGGCAACAGATCTGCAGGGCTGACAAAATCATTTTTTTATACATTAAATTTACCAGTCCCTAGAATGGGGGGAACGAACTGTAGACTCGAATCAGGATAATTCAGGTCAGCCTAAATTAAGACAGATTGTCGCATGAATGTGTACAGCGACAATCTGTCTTGAAGAAAATGGCAGTCAGATAACTACCGAAATTACCGATGAACCTCCTGCCTGAACGAGAGCACGAAAAATCGACAATTCAAATTGTGCTGGTTCAGCGGTATGTGCAAACAAACTGTAGATATCGCAGTCAGCACGAATGCACTTACATCATGGATTCTCGAAATGCAGTATCCGTCTCTTCAATTTCATTCATTGACCAAGCACCGCGATTCTTTGCATGCACGACAGCAGCATCAATATCATCCCGTGTCAAGTCACGCCGAATGGTCAACTCTTGTCCCGGGTAAATCAGGTCTGCATCCTGAATGTCTTTATTGCGAGCATAAATTAGCGGCCATCGGAACGGATCATTGTAAATGGCCGATAGTCCTGAAATAGACCAGAGATTTTCTCCCTGCGAAACAACGTAAACGTCATCCGAGACCATCAGTGGTGCTATTTCTTCAGGTTCCGCCATGGGCTCGGGCTCTGGTTCAACTACCGTTACTGCTGCCGTTACTGCTGCCGGTGCTGGTTCGGCCGTCGCATCTTCGCTAAATATGTTCTTCAAATTTGAGCAAGCTGATATGTTGATTGCCAGCAAGACGATGATACCTAGCAAAGTGCCACGCAATTTAAAATTATTCGTTCGTTCGTTCATAGTTTACACTTCCTCTCAATCCAGAATTGATTGACCAATATGCGTAATTATAATCACAATCATATAAGTAAATACAAAATGTTAACGGAAATATTTCCATGAAAATGTATTGATTTACGAATTTTACATTTAACGCGACAGAGCAATTCAGAAGTCTTTCCAAATTTCGTTAGATTGTTTTTTGTCAATGTTTTTTCGCAGTAATTGTAAAAAGAGTTTGCGGGGAATCTGAACGGCACCCAGACTCAGCAATAGACGCGTTGGGTCCTGACAGTCAATGAGCGAAAAATTCCACTTTTTCAGATATTGAACGACTTGAAATAGTGCTACTTTTGACGCATCACGCTGCTTTGAAAACATACTTTCTCCGAAAAAAATTTTTCCAATACTGACTCCGTACAATCCGCCGACAAGTTCTTCGCCTTGCCATGTTTCTACTGAATGAGCGAAACCCAGTCGGTGCAACTCACAGTAAGTATCAATCATACCGTCTGTGATCCAAGTCATGTCTTCTTCATTCAGAGTAGCTCTAGGCGATGTTGCGCAGTTTCTAATGGTTGCTTCAAATGCTTTGTCGACGGTCACTCGGTAGCCTCTGTTTTGTATGCTTTTGCGCAAACTTCGGGAAACCTTGAAATCAGCGGGAAACAGGACTGTTCGCGGGTCCGGACTCCACCAGAATATGTACCGGTCATCCATGAAACAGGGATAGATGCCTCGTTTGTAACCGATCAGAACGCGTTCAACCGAAAGGTCTCCTCCCAGCGCAACAGGCATTTTACGGTCGCCAGAATCTTCAAGATCTGGAAATCCTGGATACAGAGAATGCGGAACCAACAGTCTCATTATTTTTGAAATTCTCCAGCCTTCGAATAAGGAGAAGCCAAGTCTAGGTAATATAGATAAGCTCTAACATTCCTAGCTTCCTGTTTGACGTAGTTGCGGATTGCGTCAGCGAACGCCGGTTCATTGATCAGGTGGGCCGAATAGGAAAGCTCGGGAAGAAATCCTCGGCTCAGTTTGTGTTCTCCCTGAACCCCGGCGTTGTACTTTTCATAGCCCATTGTTATGCAATACTCAATTGCGGTGTAGTAGCAGGTTTCGAAATGGAGATTTGGGAATTCTGCAAGTGCTCCCCAGTATCTTCCAAATAGTTTGTTGCCGCCTTGCAGGCATAAAGATCCGGCTACTGGTTTCTGGTCAACTGAAGCCAGGAAAAATACGATATTTTCTGGCATGGTTTCTCCGATCATCCGAAAGAACTCATAGCTGAGGTATCTGTTCGATCCATACTTGCTCAGTGTGCTGATATAAAACTGCTCAAAGGCAAGCCAGTGATCTTGAGTCATATCAGCACCTTGAATCGTTTCCATCTTGATTCCTTGTGCTGAAATAGATTTTCGTTCATGGCGAATTTTCTTGCGCTTCCGGCTCGAAAAGGTTGCTAAAAAATCGTCCATGGCATTGTAATTTTGGTTATTCCACACATACTCAAAAGTACTGCAACGAGTAATTAGTCCAGCGGTTTCGAAGATTTGAACTTCTGCTTCGGGAACGAACAGCCAATGCAAGGAGGAAAGATCTTGATTTTGTGTGACACTCAATCCGGCCTCAGCGAGCTGACGACGAATTTCGACGCTGTCGATAGCAGGCGCTGCAAGCAGTTTCGGACCTGTCAGCGGTGTAAACGGTACCTGCGATACTGACTTTGGGTAGTAGTGAAGCCCATGTCGTTGATAGCCTCTTGCCCATTCCCAGTCAAATATGAACTCCCCCCAGGAATGTTCTTTCAAATACAACGGGGTAACGCCCAGTACTTCTGAATCGTTGCCAGCTAAATTTCGTAATACAATGTGCTGAGGTGTCCATCCAGTTTCTTTTGACACACAGCCTGAGTTTTCCAGAGCACTTAGGAATTCATGGCGCAGAAACGGACAGTCAGAAGGCACGCAGCGATTCCAATCATGTGGACTGGCATGATCAATAGATTGGACAATTTCCCACTCCGTAGAATTACGATTGCGGATTTTGTGAGTTTCTGATTCGCAAGTCATTGAATAATTGTACAGAACCTGAAGCAAACGAAATACATATTCTGATGGATGCGAATTTTGGCGTAGCGCTGGCTCAGGTTAATTTTGTAGTCGGCGACCTTCCAGGCAACGAGAAACGAATCATCGACTCGGCTGTATTTGCGAGGGATGCACTGGAGTGTCGATTTGTCGTTTTTCCAGAGCTGACCATATCGGGTTATCCTCCCGAAGATCTGTTACATCGCCCGCGCTTCATACGTGATTGCGAAAGTGTTCTGCATCGCCTCACTGATGTTGTTCCCGGCATTGCTTTGGTCGTAGGACATCCGCATCGCGTGGAAAATCAACTGTACAATGCAGCCTCCGTGATTGATGACGGCCGGATACTTGCGACATACTGCAAGCATCATCTGCCGAATTACGGCGTGTTTGATGAAAAGCGATATTTCACACCTGGCACTGAGTCTTCGGTTGTGCAGGTGGATGGAATACCCGTCGGAATCACTATTTGTGAGGACGTATGGGAGGGAGGCCCGGTCGAACGCGCGGTAAGTGACGGAGCGAAACTGATTTTCACACTGAACGGTTCACCATTTGATTCTGGAAAAATTGCTTATCGTGAGAACGAAATCGTGTCAGCGCGATCAAAGAGCAACGATGTCAGTATTGTGTATGTAAATCTGATTGGCGGCCAAGACGAGCTGGTATTTGACGGTGGCTCACTAGTGAGTGATGCAACGGGTGCGATCGTCGTTCGCGCACCTCATTTTGAAGAGACGGTGGTGCGCGCAACATTTACCAATGGCACGAGTATTTTGCCGGTGGCAGGAGCAGTCTCTCCAACACCAGATTTTCTACAAGCCATATACAGCGCAATCAAGCTCGGCGTAGGAGACTATGTCAGAAAGAACGGATTCCAGGGTGCACTAGTTGGGTTGTCGGGTGGTATCGACTCGGCGCTGACACTGGCAATTACCGCAGATGCGATTGGCCCCGACAACGTAGAAGCGATACTGATGCCGTCGCGCTATACCCGACAGATGAGTCTGGATGATGCGATTCAGGAAGCTGACAGTTTAGGCGTATCTTGGACGATTATTTCAATTGAACCGATATTTCAAGCATTTCTGGGTCAGCTTGCACCAGTATTTGACGGCTTGGGCGTAGATGTTACAGAGGAGAACATTCAAGCGCGCTGTCGCGGAACGTTGTTAATGGGAATCTCGAATAAGAAACGAAAAATGGTAATCACAACCGGCAATAAAAGCGAGATGGCGGTCGGCTATGCCACCTTGTATGGAGACATGGCTGGCGGATTTGCTGCGATCAAGGATGTGCCGAAAAATCTAGTATACGAACTTGCCAAGTATCGAAATGACAGGTTCGGGAAAGTAATTCCTGAACGAGTATTCGAACGTGCTCCTTCAGCTGAATTGGCAGAGGATCAGGAAGACAGCGATTCATTGCCGACTTATGACGTACTGGATGAAATTCTTGAGGCTTATGTAGAGAACGGATGTTCTGCAGAAGACATAGTAACGCAAGGTCATGATGTTGAGTTGGTGGATCGAGTCATTGCCATGGTTAATCGCAACGAATACAAGCGCAGACAGGCACCTCCCGGCGTGCGAATCACACCGAGAGCATTTGGACGTGATCGGCGTTACCCGATAACCAACAGATATTAACGAAAGAAATTTATTTCAGTAGTAATATTAATTGTTATTGACTGGTAGCCCTTTCTGGCGTAATCCCCTAAATTTAATCCCGCAGTAAACGTCGAGGCTGTCAACTAGTACAAACTCAAAACGTATACAACAGAATAATTATGGCGAGATTCACGCTGATTCATGGATTGATATTGCCACATACTAATCAACAGGAAAGGTTATCTATCAACTGAATCACCTCACCATCGTTACTCATAGAAGGGAGATAAGTTCGGATGAAGTCTTCATGGCAATCTAAAACCTGAGTCGCGTTCAAACAAGTGACGCAGGCAAATTTGGTTCAATAATAATGGTATCCCTTTGAGTCTCGGGAAGAATCTGCGTGAGTAGATTCCGCATCCATTTTAAAAATTGAATACAGATTACCAATGTCTCCGCAATGCCATCATATGGGATACGCATGACTGTGCACAATTCAATTTCCCATCCAAATTCGTATACAAATCATAAATGAATTCAGGCTAATTCTGACTAAGATTCGCGGCAATCAGGTTAGCTTAAGTCAATCGGCAGAACCGTATTCTTGCCATAATTCACGTGACAGTTTCTGTGCTTTGGTAATTTCGGCGATTGTTATGCCTTTGGCAATTTGATTTTTCGTTGTCTTGGATTCTTCAATTCCCTGTGCAGCAGCAACATCAATCCAGGCATATGCTTGCACACTGTCTTTGGCTACTCCTTCGCCATAGTAATACATAAGTCCGAGATTGTATTGCGCGTCGGCATCTCCCTGTTCTGCAGATTTGCGAAACCAGTGGACGGCTTCGACATCATCCTCGGCAACCCCGTCGCCGTTGTCATACATAGCGCCGAGATTGATTTGCGCACTGGCCTCGCCCTGTTCCGCAGCTTCAATACTGGCGCTAATTTCGTCTAAGGCATGAGCAGAGCATGTAAACAATAAAACAATGATGAGAAGAGTCTTGTGCATCGTTGGAATATTCAGTCATCAGGACAACCCCGGTTGGAGCGGGGAAGCGGCGGTCAGCCCGCCGTCTACGGTGAAACATTCTCCCGTCACGTAGGTCGACTGATCTGAAGCCAGCCAAGCCACAATGTTCGCAATGTCTTCGGGTTGACCGAAACGGTTGACCGGATGCAATGCCAAAGCGTGAGCCATGGCAGCCTTAGGGTCTTTCGCAAGGGCAAAACCATCTTCAGCCATTTCAGTCATAATCCAACCGGGCCGGATCGCATTGCAGCGCACTTTCGGTCCGTGATCAATCGCAATAGATCGCGTGAGTCCATGCACAAATGCTTTGGAAGCATTGTAAAGTGCCATCGAGGGGTCTGAAACCATCCCAGAGATCGAACCGATGTTGATAATGTTGCCGCCATGTTCGAGCATCTGGGGCAGAACACCGCGACACATGTTGAAGACTCCACGGCAATTCGTGCCCACAATAAGGTCCCAATCATCATCGGAACTGTCGGCGACGGTCTTTTCCACTTGAACTCCTGCGTTGTTGACAAGTAGAGAGACTGGGCCGAATTGATCGTTTGCGGCTTTGATAATTCTGGTTGCCGCTGCTGGGTCGGCTACGTCGGCTTGTTCCCAGCCGATGTGTTCCGGCAAATTATCTGGCCGTTCCCCTCTGCCGCAGGTCAGAACTTGTGCTCTGTCGACAACAAGCCGATTGACAATCGCCTGTCCGATGCCGCGACTGCCACCGGTTACAATTGCAACATGTCGGATCATTTGATTCACCTGTGTGCTGGCATAACATGGCGGACCGAGGTGTTCGCATCCAAGACATAGATGCTCATGCGTAGTTGGGTCCCGATTCTTTCATAGTATCCAAGGCATTTCTGGCATACCTGCACCAAGGGTTATGATGACAGATTTCGCCATTGTCAAAGCCTCATTTGTTGAACTTGTGCGGACAGACCGCCATCCAGTACCCACAGCTGACCCGAGGCATAACGCGCCTCGTCTGAGGCCAGCCAATTCACTAGGTTGGCGATGTCTTCGGGCATTCCGTAGATGCGCATTGGATGAATGTCGCGTACTGCCTGCTGTAACGTCTCAATGTTGGCACCTCCACCGCCGGAGCCTTCACCGGTAAAAAAGCTTTGTAGCATCGGCGTATCGACATAACCAGGACAGATCGCATTCACCCGAATTCCTTCGGGGCCATGATCGCAGGCCATCGCGCGGGTTAGTGCATGTACCGCGCCCTTGGTCGCACAATAGGCAGCTAGTCCAGGATCTGCGAGAAAGCCGTCGTAAGACCCAAAGTTGATGATACTTGCACTGCTTCCATTCCGTGCGGCGTTGCGCAATAACGGCAATGCGAATTTGCTGGTCAGAAATGTACCGGTCACATTGACGGCAAAACTACGGTTCCATTCTTCCAGCGAGGTGTCTTCGATGGTTTTTTCGATTTCGATTCCAGCCGCATTAACCAATACATCCAATTTGCCATACTGCGCGTCCACTGACGCCATGATCCCCCGCACTTCTTCTTCGGATGCCACATCAAGACAAATGAACTTGCTGCATTCGCTGTCAGGATTGGCCAAGTATCGCTGCTCGGCAAGGTCTGTTGCTAAAACTGTTGCGCCTTCACGCAAAAACCGGGCGCATACCGCACGGCCAATCCCACCAAGCCCCCCAGTTATCATGGTCACTTTGCCCTTCAACTTCCCGGTCAAGATGCTATATCCCTCTAATTTTTCCGGACATTCCGGTAGTTATAGACTTCAGGAAATTGCTTTGGAAACCCGCTAGTCCAAGCTGTGTGTCGGCTTAAACGCTACCTGCAACTTTTGAGTAAGTATCAAGCACAAGCCCATGAAAGTGATGTACTGCATGCTCGGATTTTCCTAATACGTTTGGGTCAACCACGATGCGCCCTTGATTAAAAGCAGGGGTGCCCATACCGCGCTGAACACTTTC
The DNA here is from genome assembly GCA_047517965.1 of Gammaproteobacteria bacterium. Lineage (GTDB taxonomy): Bacteria > Pseudomonadota > Gammaproteobacteria > Arenicellales > JAJDZL01 > JAJDZL01. Next base: position 20,500 of record JAKZRU010000127.1, read on the forward strand.
GACAAGACCGATATCTTCAACTTGCAGCACGTCGTCGAAAAATCGAATCGCTTCCAACTCGGCCTCATTTGGCTCGGGCGTCTCAAAGAAGAAATCCAGGGTCTCCAGAGTGCGGTCTTGCCCTGACGGGATGATGTGCAGCACGATGAAGTTTGAGCGTCCGGGAAAGCGCATCAGGCAGGTATTGGGCCAAAGCCACCATACGGCTTGCTTTTTGATTGTGGCGTTACTGACATCATAGGCACCGTTGGGATTGTTTCCAGCATCAGCCATTTGGCTCGAGTATATGCCATAGGTTTTAACTTCGTAGGTATTCATATCGACCAGCTCACAGAAATCCTTGTGTGCGACTGGACAGTGGTAGCACTCAAGAAAATTGTCAACGACATTTTTCCAATTTGACTTGATATCGTAGGTCAGGCGGTGAGCAAAAGTAAGTTGATCAATATCGGGAGCCCAATGTCGAATTTCCGATTCCAGATTGCCCGACTGTTCCGCAAGTGGAGGCGAGTTTGGGTCTAGATTCACATAGACAAATCCACAGAACTCCTCGACTTGAACTTCATCAAGGCAAATTTGCGTAGGGTCGAAGTCGACAAGATGTTTGGTGTTCCGTGCCCGGGCCAGTTGCCCATCAAGCTGATAGACCCAAGCGTGGTATGGGCAGATCATTCGCTTGGTAGTGCCTTCTCCATAAAGCAGTTGATGCCCTCGGTGTTTACAGACGTTATAGAACGCTCGAAGAACTCCTTCTCCGTCCCGTACTACGGCAATCGGCTGTCCAGCAATATCGATTGCAACGTACGCGTTTGGTTCTCGCACCTTTTCCACATGGCAAACCCATTGCCACGACTTGGCAATGATTTGCTGCTGGTCAACATTGTGCCAGCAGGGATCTACATAGGCTTCTGCACGTAGAGTATGGGAGCTGAAAACATTGGGGTGGTAGCCGTCTGCAATATTCAGAAATTGTTGCTTTGATGGCATATTGGTCATGGTAATTCCGTTCGTTAGCGTTTAAAGAAAAATAAATGGCTTCAGGACGCAACATGTCAATGGAATTTCATCTTCACCCATTGAGGAAGCCCCGCCTGGGATCAAAGCCAAACTGAAACAGTGTAGTAATTGTTTCGGTGACTGTAACACACTGCTGAGGTTAATTTATATAAGAGAAAAACAGGTAGCGAGTATGAGTTGATTGTAGCGCTGATTATACCAATTGAAAGGCGGCATCAATTTGATTGAATCATGCGGTTGATTCTGGTCGTATTGTTGGTGGTATTTTTCAAGTTCCAGGCTTCACGCTCCGAAGTTTGGTTCCACTTTATAGAACGAGTACAATTCATATTGTGACCTGCCGTTGGTGCGTTCCACGGTTCCATTCAGCTCTAGCCTACGGGGTAGCAAGATGAATAAAGGAAGCTGTTCATTTATGCAGGAATGTCTATACCAAGTGATTTCAATGTTTCATATGATTAAACCAACAAGAACGTAATTGTGCAACCAATAGATTCAAATAAACGACGAGTATCCAACATCAACAGTGGTGAATATTTGCCTCTATTTGACGAAACCGGACGTCAAGACGGAGAAGTTCTCCAGGTAAATCTTGGAAAACTGTTAGGTTACGGTTTTCATGTTTACAGAATGCCCGCTGGGCACACTACTACACCACACATTCACGATGGGGACGAGGAATTCCTTATCCTTGAGGGTGAAATTGTAGATCACGATGGATTTCGCTACGAAAAAGGTGATCTTGTATGGTTGGAAGCGAAAACCAAGCACAAATCCTATTCACCGAATGGGGCTCTGCTCGTAGTGTACTTTCGATAGAGGGTTTCGACAATCCAACAGCGGCTTAAATGAAATTTCCTGTTCAGAGAGTTGCTCTACAACCACCTTGCCTGGTGTGGAATGAACGGAGTGAGGCGCTTGGACGCGTTCTGTGTATCCGATGGAGGTCAACGATAGCAGTAAGTGGATGTTTCCAGCCTTCGAAATAGAAGATGCCTAACGAAAGAGGCCGAACAGCAGAGGCTTTTTGTTTTTGGCAATGATATCTTCATCCAGAACTCGGTGTTCGTTGCCAATAAACTCGCTGCTTGGAAAATTCAAGACTAGAACGCGACGATTTTCAGCTGCCAAGTCAGGTAAATCAAGTTTTTCGTAAGCGTACACAAGAATGGCTAGGGCTTCTTCTGTGTGTGGTGATGTCTCGTAGCGTTCAAGTACCCGCTTTGCTCTGTTGATGCCGCCTACATAAGCTTCACGATACAGATGGAAGCGAGCAATTCGAAGGTCATGTCGTGCAAACGTGTTGATTAGGTCAATCAGGATTTGTCTGGCAGAGTCAGCATATGCACTGAGTGGAAAGCGGTTGACTACTTCAGTGAAAGCAGCATAGGCGTCTCGTGCGGCATCGGCATCGTGATCGCTAAACTGTTCTTGGGTTTTAAAAAATTTCTCTCCGAATTTCGGAGGCCGAATCGGCAGACTGGCAAGTCCCTTCAGGTAGTATGCGTAATCGATATGTGAATGTGTTGGGTGCAGAGACAGAAATTCATTCAGACACGGTACAGCTGCATCGGAATTTTTGGCCTTGTAGTAGGCATAACAGATTTCCAGTTCTCCTTGTGTCGCATGGACACCATAAGGGTAGGCATTCGTGAGTTCTTCGTAACGTTCAATCGCGCTTTCAAATCTTCCCTTGGCAAGTGCCGAATATGCATGATCATACAATTCCTTCTCGGATTTGATGACTTCTTCTTTCTTGCTGCAACCCGCGATCAGCAGCAGTGAAACTAAAGTTGAATAAACAAAGAATCGAGTAGTCTTCATAAATCTTATTATTGAACAACAATCCAGGAAGTAACAGAAATCTCAAGAATTTCCGATGTTGAACGGTTACGAATTACCATTATACAGATGCCAAATCTATCCTCTATATGAATTCTCAAATATTAAGCAACAATCCTAGACCAAGATCATGTGTAAGTTCGAGGAGCGGTGAAAAGTGAAATTGACAGCAATTATTTCAAATCATTTTGGTGGCGAGCGATTGGACAAGGCACTTGCTTCTGTGTTTCCAGATTTTTCTCGTACTACGATTCAATCTTGGTTGGATGCGGGCCGAGTGCAATTGAACAATCAAATTCCATCGAAACGAACCATCATTGTGGGTGGAGAGAATGTTACGATTGACGTGCCAGAGCGACAGCCTCAAAATTGGTTGCCAGAAAAGATTCCGATTGAGATTGTTTTCGAAGACGAACAGTTGCTGGTCATCAACAAGCCTGCAGGCATGGTAGTGCACCCCGGAGCCGGCAATGCACAAGGCACTCTTCTGAATGCAATTATTGAGCATTGCAGTTCGCTAAGCAGCCTTCCTCGGGGCGGAATCGTTCACCGCTTGGACAAGAACACGTCGGGGCTTCTGGTCGTTGCAAAAACGGAACCCGCGAGACTGAATTTAATAAAGCAGTTCAAATCCCGCGTTGCTGGGCGGCATTATCTCGCGATCACTGAGAGCAGGTTAATTTCGGGTGGAACAATCGATGCTCCAATTGGCCGACACCCCAGAGATCGAAGGAAAATGACAGTTGGAACCGGCAAGCCGGCTGTCAGTCACTATCGAATCGTTTCGCGTTATCGACTGCACACTCTTGTACGCGTCAAGCTTGATACCGGTCGCACGCATCAGATTCGAGTACATTTTCGACATGCGGGTATTCCACTGGTTGGCGATCCGGAATACGGCAGCAAACCAAAGCTTCCGGCAGGTGCGAGTGATGAGTTGATTGCTGCGTTGAGAGAATTGGGCAGGCAGGCTTTACATGCTGAGACATTAGAGATATTACATCCAGCAAACGATGAGTCTGTTCACTGGCATGTCGGTCTTCCAGAGGACCTGCGGACTTTGGTACTGGCGCTGAAAAAGGATTCCGTCGAATTTCAGACGCAATAAAAAACCGCCCTGCGCATCATCTTGCACAGGGCGGTTTGAATTTGATCGTCAGCAGACTATCAGGAATTTGGTTTGATGGTCGTCAGGCCCAGAATTTCCCAATCTTGCATGCCGCCTCGATACCACTTGATTTTGTGTGCAGGATAACCGAGCCGAAGCAAATTCTTGATGTTGTTCGGCGACTGTCCGCACCACATTCCGTTGCAGAACATGACAGCAGTTCTGCAATTTGAAAAGTCGAAAAGCCCTTCGCTCTCCGTAACATTGAATGTAGACTCCAGAATTTCTGCAATTTCAATTGGCGTCGCGCCTTTTGCTGGATTCAGATTGGTCCAGGGAATATTCATAGCTGTTGGAATGGTGCCGCGTTCGACCCAGTCTGGCGTACGGGAATCAATGACAACAACGTCTTCGTTTCCTTCATTCATATCTTTGGCATAACTGATCAGCTCAGATTCACCAATGGTTTCTACACCAGTAGCAAGCTTTGAAGGCTGAATGCAAAAAGGTGGGCAGGGCCGAGACGTTTTTGCGAATGCTGGATTTACGGTTGCATCATTATCTTGATTTCGTTTGAATTCAACAACAGCCCCATTAATTGTGACAGGTACTGCCATAATCTCGGGCGTGATTCCGACGGGTTTGGATTCCGCTGTTGCAACCAACGAAGTAGCGAATACCAGTAATCCTCCGAGAACCACAATAAAAAATTTACGCATTGATATTACCTCCATAGCGGTAAGTTATCAGAAAATACGCCAGTAATCCGCTGCAAAGAATTCAATTCCTTTTCAGTTCACTGGCTACTTTGACACCATTATCATACTTCAAGACAGTGAACTGTGCTGAAAATGTTGCAGTGTCGGCAACGGCTCTCAGACTATGCTCTGGCTGTCAATAATTCTAAATTCAAGTTGTTGGACGACATGTCGTGGAAATTGTCAGACCAGCCACTAGGCTATCCTGCCTGAAAGCCGATTTGGCGTCCAATAAACACACTTTGCTAAACGGCGAGTATTGTCACAGCCAATATAAGCGGAAGATCTTGTGACCAGCTTGTTCTACACGCAATTGATTCAAGTTCCAAGTGAATGGATCAATCTGTTACTGCTGGATCATATTTCCGAGTGAACGGCAGTCGCAATTGAAATATGGAATGTGATGTTGCTTATTGAACTTCCGTAGTGGACGAGTAAAATTCAAAATATCAGAAAACTTTGTACAACAGCAACAGTCAAATAGATATAAGTTCGGCCGTACTACATTTGAGTTTAAAGTGAAAATGAGTTTTTTTAAAAAGCTATTTGAAAATCAATCCTGCGTGATCGCCATAGCGGTGATCGCGCTATTTCTTGGTACTGTACGTGCTGATTCAAATCTCGAGACAGTGGACTTTACGTTGCCGGATATTGACGGCAAATTGCACAGTCTGTCTGACTATCGAGGCGAGTGGGTTATTGTAAATTTCTGGGCGACTTGGTGTGCGCCTTG
>JAKZRU010000128.1:0-30002 GCA_047517965.1 Gammaproteobacteria bacterium
AATGCTGCTTCCAACTGCTCAAGGCTTTCAACTTCAATCTCGATTAGTGTGATGCCAGATTGATCAACGGACAAATTTTGAATGGTTTCATCCATTGACTGGGAAACGTATAGGTGGTTCTCCTTGATCAACACTCCGTCATAAAGTCCAATTCTATGATTAACGCCTCCGCCAACCCGAACTGCGTATTTCTGTGCACTTCTTAGTCCAGGAATCGTTTTACGTGTGTCCAGTATGCGAGTGCCATAGTCAGAAATCTTGTCTACAAAAGTTCGGGTCGTAGTGGCGGTACCAGAAAGCGTCTGCAAGAAATTCAGTGCAGTCCGTTCAGCACTCAGTAGAGATCTGGCGTTGCCTTGAATTTTGCAGATTGTCTGCCCACCTTCAACTGTTTCACCTTCATTACACAAAAATTTAATGCGAACTGATCGGTCGATTTGGTTAAAAACTTCACTGAACCAGGGAACACCGCAAACCACAGCATGTTCTCTGCAAATAACACTTGCCTTTGCTTTGATGTTGTCATCTACCAAAGCAGCGGTGACATCCCCACAGCCGATATCTTCTTTGATTGCACTGCTAACCACAGCGGAAATGTCAACAGGAAGTATGAAATCAGCATTCATGCTAGTAAATCTGGATATTTCAATGAATTGGTTAGTACTGTAGGAATTCTACATGTGATAATCGAGAATGTGCAACAATGTTAAAGTATTGGAGTAGAATTTGTAGTAGCTAGCATTCCAAACATGGAATGGCGGAAATATAGAAAAGTCACTCAGTGTTAGAATCAGCGAATGCGATTCGATTCAATTCTCAGAAAATGATATCAGCACAAGTGTAGGGGTAGGGGGATTATGAGTCACGATATATGGGCTATGATTGGTCCGCGTCTCAAATCTAATAGGTCAAATATTGCTTGGATACGTAGGAATCGAGACAGCGAATCAGTGTCGTTTACTTATGGCCAGATCTATGAAGGTGCACTTCATATGGCTGGTCGACTTCGACAACAAGGCATCTCACAAGGTGATGTCGTTTCACTGATGAGCCCGAACGGTCCGGAGTGGGCAATAGGTGCGCTAGCTGTATGGAGAGTCGGTGCGGTGCTGGCTCCTGTTCACATCGGAAACAGCGAGGGAGACATTCTTAAACAGCTTGATGCTTTGAATCCAAAATTGATTTTGACGCATGATTCAGACACCAAGATCAAGGATGTCAGCTACCCGCTTATGAAGCTCGAAATCGGCTCCGAGCTGGCCGAACAGGAGTCAAACAGCCCAAGCAACACTTTGAGTTCCGAAGAGTCGCTGCGAATTTATACCTCTGGAAGTACCGGCACTCCCAAAATCGTACGACTATCGCATCGAAATATTACGACGAATTTCGTTGCTTGCAGCAAAATTGTCAAGATTGATAGTTCAGATCGCTTCCTCAATCTGCTGCCGCTTTCACACATGTTTGAGCTTGTCGGTGGTATGTTGTTGCCGCTATACAGTGGTTCTTCGATTGTTCTACCCAAGGTATTGACGGCTCAGGAAGTATTGGCTGCGATGCTGGAAGAGAAGGTGTCAGTGGTCCTTGCGGTACCTCGTCTTTTCAGAAACATCAAGAACGGAATGGAAAAGAAATTTCGCGATGGCAGTTTCCTGCTGCGTGGCTACGTTGCTCTGCTAGGTATGCTGCCATTGGGCTTGCGATGTCGATTGAACGCGCCATTACGAAATAAGCTAAGCCCAAATCTTCGTTATTGGGTGAGCGGAGGGTCTCGACTCGACCCGATCATTGCGCAGTTCTTTCGCAATTTGGGAATCAGCCTGAGACAGGGCTATGGGTTGACGGAAACATCTCCCGTAACCTGTGCACAGGAAGCATTTCCTGCTAATTTGGACAGTGTTGGTTACGCTATTCAAGGGGTTGAAGTCAAGATTGACGATCCCGACGAATTTGGAAGCGGTGAGGTACTTGTAAAAGGGGACAATGTCATGTTGGGATATTCTGATGATGAGTTGACCAAAGAAGTGATGAAGGGAGAGTGGTTTCGAACAGGAGATATCGGACGACTTGATGCTTCCGGAAATCTGAGTCTGACAGGCCGAATCAAGCGTTTAATTGTCACGGAAGCCGGTAAGAACGTCTACCCCGAGGAACTGGAAACTCTGATGGAACGATACGATGGAGTCAAGGAAGCCGGCGTCATTGAGATCAACCAGCGTCCAGCCGTGGTCTTCGCAATGGACAATCCCAGTAGCTGCGCTTCCATGGCCAAGGATATATTGAAAGAGTTCAACGCCAAGGCGTCCTTCCACAACCAGATTACGCGCTGCGCCGTGGTCGAAGAATTGCCGAGAACACCACTGGGCAAGACTGCACTCGCTGAGCTGAACCGCGTTTTTGAAGAAAACGAAGTGGCATAATTTTTCAGTTCAAAACGAATCGGTGAGCAGGTCTTCAGTAAAGCGCTCACCATTGGCTGAGGGCAGCCTATTCTTGGTTCTGAACTTGTCGATGTTTCGTTAAGAATTTTCCAGCAGCGTTTTAGCGATTTCTGCGATTGACTTTGATAATCGCAACTCCATTCCGTCCGCTTCAAGCCCGTTGAATATTCTATTTCCGTCCCTATTTTCTTCAATGATGCCCAATATGCCTAGAGAAGAGGAAAGGCTTCGATGCTTTTAGAAAAATTTACGCTGAAACTTCAAACTGCTCTTGCGGAAGCTCAGAGTATCGCGGTTGGGCGCGACCATCAGTATATCGATCCGGTGCATCTGATCGTCGCTTTGATCAATCAGAAAGGGGGAACTGTTCATCATCTATTGGTACAGGCGGACGTGAATGTTGTTCAGCTGCGCAGCGAGCTTAACAAATATCTTGACAGTCTGCCGACTGTAGTTGGAAACGATGGCGAGGTCCATATTTCGACAGATTTATCGAAGTTGTTCAATCGAGTTGACCAACTGGCTCAGAAAAGAGGGGATAAGTTTATTTCCAGTGAGATTGTTATTCTCGCCGCCATAGACAGCAAGCACAAAGTTGGGAATCTGCTTCGTTCTGCTGGCGCAACACGGGGCGTGCTTGATGAAAAAATTAAACTGATGCGTGGCGGTCAAACGGTCGATGAAGCCGCAAGCGAAGATCAGCGTCAAGCGCTTGAGAAATTCACCATAGATGTAACCGAACGCGCTGAGCAGGGGAAACTGGACCCGGTAATTGGCAGGGATGACGAAATTCGTAGAACAATTCAGGTTCTTCAGAGACGCACCAAAAACAATCCGGTTCTGATAGGGGAGCCTGGCGTCGGAAAAACTGCAATCGTCGAGGGACTTGCTCAACGAATCATTGACGGTGAAGTACCAGAGGTTCTAAAAGGAAAACGTCTGCTTGCGCTGGATCTAGGTGCTCTGATCGCGGGAACTAAATTTCGTGGCGAATTCGAGGAACGCCTTAAGGGGCTGCTCAACGACCTAGCGCGTCAGGAAGGTCAAATAATTCTGTTCATAGACGAACTGCATACCATGGTGGGAGCCGGTAAGACCGAAGGATCGATGGATGCAGGCAACATGCTTAAACCCGCACTTGCACGCGGAGAATTGCATTGTGTCGGCGCTACCACGCTGGACGAATACCGCAAGTATGTTGAAAAGGATGCGGCGCTCGAACGACGGTTTCAGAAGATTATTGTTCAGGAGCCGAGTCTGGAAAGCACCATTGCGATTCTTCGCGGCATCAAGGAAAAGTATGAAGTCCATCACGGTGTTGATATTACAGATCCAGCTATCGTTGCAGCCAGTCAGTTGTCGCATCGGTATATTACCGACCGAAATCTTCCAGATAAAGCGATTGATCTGATTGACGAAGCTGCTAGTCGAATTCGAATCGAAATTGACTCCAAACCAGATGCACTGGATCGTCTGGATCGAAAAATCATTCAGTTCAAGATCGAGAGGGAGGCATTGAAGAAAGAGACTGATGACGCATCCCAAAAACGTTTGGCAAAACTGGAAACGGAAATCGAAATTTTGCAGAAAGAATATTCTGATTTGGAGCAGATTTGGCACAGCGAAAAAGCTGCAGTGAATAGTTCAAAGCACATCATGGAGCAGCTGGATCAGGCTAGAATTCAGGAGGCGAATGCAGAAAGAGCCGGCAATCTCGACCGGGTCGCCGAGTATCGCTACCAGAAAATCCCCGAACTTGAACGTCAACTGGAGAGTGCCCGTTCGGTGGAGGATCAGGATTTTGAACTGCTTAGAAATCGAGTAACGGAAGAGGAGATAGCGGAGGTAGTTTCAAGTGCTACTGGAATACCTGTCAGCAAGATGCTCGAAGGTGAACGTGCAAAACTTCTGAGAATGGAACAGGAGATTGCAGGTCGCGTGATTGGTCAGGAGGAGGCCATTACTGCGGTAGCAAATGCGATTCGACGATCGCGCACGGGTCTTTCTGATCCAAGTCAGCCTTACGGAACATTTCTGTTTCTAGGGCCGACAGGCGTTGGTAAGACTGAATTATCGAAAGCCCTGGCGGAATTTCTGTTTGACACTGAGGACGCACTGATTCGGGTTGATATGTCTGAGTTCATGGAAAAACACTCTGTCGCCAGATTGATTGGCGCTCCTCCAGGCTATGTTGGCTATGAGGAAGGTGGATACTTAACCGAATTGGTTCGACGAAGGCCATACAGTGTAATTCTTATGGATGAAATCGAAAAGGCACATCCAGACGTTTTCAACATTCTGCTACAGGTTCTGGATGACGGTAGATTGACCGATGGGCATGGTCGCACGGTTGATTTTCGAAATACAGTCATTGTGATGACGTCAAATCTGGGATCAGACTTGATTCAGGAGATGACACAAAGCGCTGACTACGACAAGATGCAGCGTTCAGTCATGACCATAGTCGGTCAGAATTTTCGCCCCGAATTTGTAAACCGAATTGGTGATATTATCGTGTTTCATGCACTGTCCAGAGAGCATGTTCACGGTATTGCCAGGGTTCAGATGCGCCATCTTCAAGAACGTCTCGAGAGTCGTGACATGAAACTTCACATGGGTGAGGAAGCACTGGAGCATCTTGCACAAGCGGGTTTTGATCCGGTTTACGGTGCCCGTCCGCTTCGCAGAGCGATCCAGTCGAAAATCGAAAATCCGCTGGCAAAGGAAATTCTTTCGGGTAATTTCGCTACTGGAGATGAGATTGAAGTAGTCTGGTATGATGGGGAGTTTCAGTTTGCCAAAGTCGATGTTGGTGAACAAAAGGCAGTTGCGTAGGCAAATTGTTACAGAATCGCGAATATTTGAATCATGGTGTTCAAAGTAAAATTTTAAATTTGCGAGTTGACAGCTTCAAGTGGATTTAAAATTGAAGCAACTTTTCCTAGGGTAATGCGCTTTGACCAATTCGATTTCATATTCGCAATTTGATATTTTTAAGTATGGGGAGATCCACGATGTATCTCCTCTCATCCGAAGAATCGTTGCAGAAAATCCGAGTAAATTCACTTTTCGAGGTACTGGAACCTACATAGTGGGCCACGGCAACGTCGCCGTAATTGATCCGGGTCCGAACTTGCAAAGCCATATATCGGCGATAGTGAGCAGCCTTTCGAAGGATACTATATCTGCCATCATTCTCACCCACACGCATAGTGATCATTCAGCGGCCGCGAAACCGTTGCAGGAAATCTGTGGAGCACCAATTTATGGGTGCAATCTCCCTGACAGCAATTTCGAGGATAACGAAAGCGGAGAATTGGAAGAAGCCATTGACCGATCATTCGATCTCACTCACAAAATTTCTGATGGAGAAACACTGCAGGGAGACGATTGGATTCTGGAATGTGTGCATACTCCAGGTCACATGTCGAATCACTTCTGCTATCGCTTCCCATTTGAAAAGGCTCTGTTTACCGGCGATCACATCATGGGCTGGTCAACCACTGTAATTATTCCGCCGGATGGTTCAATGTCAGATTACATGAGCAGCCTGCAGTTACTATTGGATGCAAATGATCAAATCTACTATCCGACGCACGGAGCTCCAGTTTATGAACCCCAACCATACTTGAAATCTCTCATAAAACACCGCCTTCAAAGAGTATCTGAAATTATCGAGTGTTTCGAGAGCGGCATGACGACAGTGCGTGAAATGGTGGCAAAAGTTTATCGGGATGTTGATCCAGCGCTTCATGTAGCGGCGGCCTATTCGCTGTTTGCAACTTTAGTCATGTTGTGGGAGGAAAAAAGAGTGGAATGCGATGGCAGTCCACAAATGAACGGAAGCTTTAGATTTGTAGGCTAACCCGAAGCGAACCGAGAGCGCTGAATGCAATCAGTGGTATTGCTTGCTCAGTTCACGGACTGCATCAACGAGCACGGTTACTTTTGCTGGATCTATATCTGGTGTAATTCCGTGACCGAGGTTAAAGACATGTCCGTTGCCGTGGCCGAAGGACGCGAGAATGTCTGCAGTCTGTTTCTCAATTTCCGTATCGGTTAATCTGAGTGATGCTGGGTTCAAATTTCCCTGTAAAGCAACGCGGTCGCCGACTCTTTTTCTGGCTTCACCAATTTTTACTGTCCAGTCGATACCAATTGCCTGGCAACCCGTTTCTGCCATGTTCTCCAGCCATTTCCCACCACCTTTAGTGAACAGGATTACCGGTGTATCGGGAACTGAGGCAGCGAGATGTTCCAAGATTCGCTCCATGTATCGAAGTGACATATCCAGATACTGCTCGGTATCCAATATTCCACCCCAGGTGTCAAAAATCATGAGTGCGGATGCGCCTGCTAGGGCTTTGGCTGTGAGATAAGTCGCCACCGAATTGCAAAGAACGTCAAGAAGTCGATGCAGGTCTATAGGGCTTTCTTTCGCGAAACCCTTAATTTTTTTAAATTCCGTTTTGGATCTTCCTTCAACCATATAGACTGCGAGCGTCCACGGACTGCCGGAGAACCCGATTAAAGGCACTGAACCGTCAAGACTACTAACGGTAGTACGTACTGCTTCTAGAACATAGCCAAGATCATCTTCTGGATCAGGCACTGCCAGTCGCGTGATGTCTGCAGAGTTTTTGACAGGATTTTCAAATACTGGCCCCACTGATTCTTCCATCCGCAGGCCGAGCCCCATTGCGTCTGGAATAACCAGGATGTCGGAAAATATAATGGCTGCATCCAGTGAATAGCGCTGCAGTGGCTGCAACGTGACTTCGCAGGCGAGTTCCGGCGTATGACAAAGAGTTAGAAAGTCTCCTGCTTTTCTTCGAGTTTCCCGATACTCCGGCAGATAACGGCCCGCCTGGCGCATTATCCAGATAGGTGTTTGGTCGACGCTCTGTCTACGGATTGCTCGTAGGAAACGGTCGTTTTTCAAAGTTGGCACAGTTAAACTGTTCCGCAGCTTACTGTGCTGCGAGTGTACTGCGAATTTCTGATTGGAAATTTTTCGCCGCCTGGGAAGGTTGGTCGGCGTCGCGAATCGGTCTGCCGACTACAAGGTAGTCAGCGCCTGCCTGAATTGCTTCTGCAACATTTACAGTGCGTTTTTGATCGCCTGGCGCATCTCCGCGGTTTCGAATGCCGGGTGTTACGATCAAAAAATCTTCGCCAAGCTCGCTTCTGATGGTTTGAACTTCCTGTCCCGATGCAATCACTCCGGCACATCCAGATTGATGTGCGCTGAGTGCACGTGCACGCACTAATTCCTTTGAAGACGTTGCAAATCCCATGGTTTTAAGTGCTTGATCATCCAAACTGGTTAGAACAGTAACCGCCAAAATCTGCATATCTTCTGCTGCATCTACAGCAGCCTGCATGACCGCTGGGTCTCCATGCACTGTCAAAAACCGGATACCAAGGCCATTCAAGTTTCGAACCGCTCGATGCACAGTTTGGGGTATGTCATATAACTTGAAGTCTGCAAAAACGCTGCAGCCTCGGCTCGTCAACTGTTCAATCAGGTCAATGCCAGTTCCGCTCGAAAGCAACTCCAAACCCACTTTGAAGAACGATACATGATCGCCGACCTGAACGACGAGTTCCAGTGCCTGCCCTTTTGTTGGAACGTCCAGCGCCAATATCAGTCGATCGCTGGGGGAAATTGTGTTCATTGCGAACGAAGTCTGTAGGTTCATACGCCGATGTAATTCATAATACCACGTGCCGCTTCACGCCCTTCAAATACTGCTGTTACGACCAGATCTGCACCTCGAACCATGTCACCTCCAGAAAACACTTTCGGGTTTGAAGTCTGAAATGGAAATTCACTTTCAGGACTCGCTTTTACCCGCAGGAAAGAGTCGGTTTCAATCTGATGTAGCGGAAACCAGTCGCTCGGGCTAGATCGAAACCCAAATGCGATAATTACGCTGTCGCACGGTATTGACTGCTCACTGCCGGGGACGGGCTCAGGCTGCTGTCGTCCACGTTCATCCGGCTCGCCCAATCGGGTTTCAATCACTTTAACCTGTTCGACTTTACCGTTGCCTATAATTTCGGTGGGTTGAAGATTCCATAAAAATCGAATGCCTTCTTCTTTCGCATGCCATACTTCTCGGCGCGATCCCGGCATATTGGTTTCATCTCTCCGATATACGCAAGTCACTCTGTTGGCACCCTGGCGCACGGCAGTCCGAACGCAGTCCATCGCAGTATCGCCACCACCCAAAACGACAACATTCTGATTGCTCATGTCGATTGCGGGCCAGTTGCCGGCTTCCCAGTTCTCCACTTTGTTATTGTTGCCGATCAGGTAAGGTAGGGCTTCATAGACGCCTTGCATGTCTTCGCCCACAAAACCGCCTTCCATATTGGTGTATGTTCCCATGCCTAAAAATACGGCATCGTACTCTTTGAGAAGGTCAGAAAATTCGATGTCTGTGCCAACTTCGGTATTCAGTACGAATCTGACGCCCATTTCTTCCATTACTTGACGCCGTTTGAGGACAATTTTCTTTTCAAGCTTGAACGGTGGAATTCCATAAGTGAGCAAGCCTCCAATTTCCGGATAGCGGTCGAATACAGTCGCACTGACTCCATTTCGGACTAGTACATCCGCGCAGCCAAGTCCGGCAGGTCCGCTGCCGACAACTGCAACCGTTTTGCCGGTTGATTCAATAGAAGATATGTCAGGCCTCCATCCTTGACTGAACGCTTCGTCAGTGATGTATTTTTCAATTGAACCAATCGTAATCGCCCCGAATCCGTCATTCATCGTGCAGGCACCTTCGCACAGGCGATCCTGAGGACAGATTCTGCCACAGATTTCAGGTAGCGAATTGGTCTGGTGGGACAGCTCGGCCGCTTCAAACAGTCTGCCCTCCGAAATCAGGTTGAGCCATTCAGGAATGTAATTGTGAACCGGACACTTCCACTGACAATACGGATTTCCACAGGATATGCAACGAGTGGACTGTCCGGCTGCGGTGCTCGCATCGTACTGGTGGTAAATTTCGTTCCAATGATGTATGCGGGATTGCGCAGGATCTTTCGGTGGGTCCTGCCGCGGCAGCTCCAGGAACTGGAAATGCTGTTTCACTTTAGGATTCCGAAACGGAGGGTTTAAGCAGCTTCACGGAGTGTCTCCATGAGATCCTTGATTTCTGCTGCCTTGGGCTTTACCAGCCAGAAGCGTCCAACCAATTCCAGGAAATCGTTGCTCACGATTTTCCCCCACTTGCTTTCGGTTTCTGCGACATGCTCGTCGATGAGTTCGTGCAGATAACTCAAATGTGGTCCCATGTCTTCGTGAGTCAATCGATGAATGTCGATCAGTTCGTGGTTGTAGCAGTCGACAAAAACTCTTTCCAGGTCCAGAACGAAGGCGATGCCTCCGGTCATACCTGCTCCAAAATTTACACCAGTCTGGCCGAGAGACAGCACCGCTCCGCCGGTCATGTACTCGCAGCCATGGTCGCCGCAACCTTCCAGTACTGCAATCACTCCCGAATTTCTCACCGCAAATCGTTCTCCCGCGGTACCTGCAGCAAAAAACTTACCACCCGTTGCTCCGTAAAGGCAGGTATTGCCTGCAATTGGCGTATAGCGGGATTCCAGCGGACTGTTCCGAGGTGGTTTGATAACGATTTTTCCGCCCGCCATTCCTTTGCCGACATAGTCATTTGCATCGCCTTCAAGATAGAGTTCGAGACCTGCTGCGTTCCATGCACCGAAACTCTGGCCAGCAATACCTTTGAAGTTAATCTTGATTGGCGACGAGATTTCCAACTGCGACTTTGCGATTTCCCCGGACAGTCTTGCACCGATTGACCGATTTGTGTTGGAGATCGGGTACTCAAACACCCCGCCGGTACCGTCGAGAATGTTCGGCAAAGCATCGCTGACCATTTGTTGTGCAAGCTCACCTTTGTCCCAGGGTTCATTTCTGCTGGTTGTGCACCTTCGCGGGACTTCCTCCGGCACTTCGGCGGTTGAAAGCAGTGGACTCAAATCAAGGCGCTGCTGTTTTGCTGTTTTCCCTTCGATAATTTCCAGCAGTTCCGGTCTGCCGATGATGTCATTCAATCTGGGAGCACCAATGGCTGAAAGAATCTCCCGAACGTCTTCGGCGACAAATTGAAAGTAGCGTACAACTTTATCTTTGGTGCCCTTGAAGTGGAGTTTTCGCAGGGTTTCATTCTGCGTGGCGACACCGGTGGCACAGTTGTTGAGGTGGCAAACACGCAGATACTTGCACCCGATGGCCAGCATCGGTGCTGTGCCGAAACCGAATGAATCTGCCCCCAGTATGGCTGCTTTGACAACGTCCAGGCCTGTTTTCAGGCCACCGTCCACTTGTAATCGGACGCGGTGCCGAAGTCCATTTATTCTGAGTGTCTGCTGGGTTTCGACCAGCCCCATTTCCCACGGACTGCCGGCATATTTCACAGAGGTTACGGGACTTGCTCCGGTACCACCGTCATAGCCTGCGATTGTAATCAGGTCAGAATAGGCTTTGGTCACACCTGCGGCAATCGTACCTACGCCTGCTTCGGACACAAGTTTGACAGACACCAGGGCGTCGGGGTTGACTTGCTTTAGGTCAAATATGAGTTGGGCAAGGTCTTCGATAGAATAGATGTCGTGGTGCGGTGGTGGTGAAATCAGCGCCACTCCAGGCGAGGAATATCTGAGTGATGCGATCATTTCGCTCACTTTGTGTCCTGGCAACTGACCACCTTCGCCCGGTTTGGCGCCTTGGGCGATTTTGATTTGCAGTACATCGGCATTTACCAGATAGTGCGGCGTCACGCCAAACCGTCCGGATGCGACCTGTTTGATTTTCGATGTTCGAGAGGTGCCGTAGCGTCTCGGGTCTTCTCCACCTTCTCCGGAGTTGGATCTACCACCGATTTCATTCATAGCCTCTGCCAACACTTCATGCGCTTCCGGAGAAAGGGCGCCAAGCGACATGGCAGCACTGTCAAATCGAGTGAGAATCGACTCAATCGGCTCCACTTCAGACAGTGGTATCGATTCTCGGTTATTCACTTTGATCTTCAGCAGGTCACGAAGAACCGCAGGCTCCCGTTCATTGATTAGCGATGTAAATATCCGGTAGTCTTCCTGTTTGCCGCTTTCGACTGCAGCGTGCAATGCATGTACTACATCCGGGTGAAAGGCGTGATATTCGCTGTCTGTCGAATACTTCAGCAGTCCGCCGTGATTGACGGACTTTCGAGGATCCCAGGCTGCGTCAGAGAGTTCAATCTGATCATTCTCAATGTCTTCAAAGCTGGTACCCTGAATTCTTGAAACGGTACCGCAAAAGCAGATATCGACGACTTCGCTGTGCAGACCAACGGCTTCGAATAGCTGGGCGCCTCGATAGCTTGCTACCGTAGAGATTCCCATTTTCGACATAATCTTGAACAGCCCTTTCTTGATCCCCTGTCGATATGCGCGCAAGGCTGACATGGCTCGATTTCCAACTGCATCGTTGCCGATGATATTGCGCACGACGGCATAACTCAGATACGGGTAGATTGCAGTCGCTCCGTAGCCGATCAAAACTGCAAAATGATGTGGATCTCTTGCTGTTGCGGTTTCAACAATCAGATTTGCATCGCATCGCAGACCTGCTTGGATTAGTCGATGATGGACCGCACCGGTTGCCAGTAAACCGTGTATTGGTAGAGTGTTCTTTGTGATGCTGCGGTCTGAAAGCGTGATGATCAAATATCCGGACTGGACAGCCTCAACAGCTTCGTCACAAATGCGATTAATGGCATTTTTCAAACCTTCTCCGCGAGTGTAATTCAGGCCGATTTTATAAACTTTATATGCTGGGTCCTCTTGCTCCATAATCGTATAGAACTTGCGTCCCGACAGTACCGGAGAGCCGATTATCAACCGTTTTGCATGTTCGGGGTTTTCTTCAAACAGGCCAAGCGACAATCCAATTGTCGTTTCCAGAGACATAACAATTTTTTCCCGCAAGGGATCAATTGGAGGATTGGTAACTTGGGCGAACTGTTGGCGAAAATAATCGTAAAGTGATCGGTTTCTTTGTGATAGAACCGGCAGCGGCGTATCATCTCCCATGGAACCAACCGCTTCTTGGCCAACCTCGCACAAGACCCGGATGACCTGTTCCTGCTCCTCGAAAGACAGATTAAACAGTTTTCTGTAAACAGCAAGCTCAAACGGGTTGAGTTTCGAACTAATGTGAGTGTCGTTGAGCAGCCTGGTGTAAATTCGATTCTGTCTCTGTCGCAGCCAGCGGTTGTATGGCTGGCGGTTTATCAAAAGTTCGTTGATATCTTTCGGCAGAAGAAGTTCACCGGTTTTGGTATCCGCGGCGATCATCTCTCCCGGTTTCAGCCTTCCCTTTGCAACCAAGTCTTCTTCTCGGTAATCATGTACTCCAATTTCCGTGCACAACGTGATGTGGCGATCGGAGGAAACAACATAGCGTGCTGGCCTCAGGCCATTTCGGTCCATGACGCATGCCGCGTATCTGCCGTCAGTCAGTACGATCCCTGCCGGTCCGTCCCAAGGTTCAGCGTGCAGCGAGTTGAAACTGTGAAACGCACGCAGATTTGGATCCATGGAATCGACGTTCTGCCAGGCCGGGGGTACCAGAATTTGCATCGCTCGAAAGATGTCCATTCCGCCGCTTACGAAAAAATCCAGCATATTGTCGAGACTTGCGGAGTCCGAAGATTCAAAATCTACCAGTGGCAACAGTTCGTCAATGCTCTCGTGTAGGGAATCGGTGAATTTCCCGCTTCTTGCCACCGCCCAATTGCGGTTACTTTGAATGGTATTGATCTCACCGTTATGAGCCAGCATGCGAAACGGCTGTGCGAGACTCCAAGTCGGCGCAGTGTTGGTCGAGAAGCGCTGATGAAAAACTGCAAGGGACGATGCCAATCTCGAATCGTTAAGTTCGGGATAAAACAGGGTCAGATTGTCCGGCATGAACAATCCCTTGTAGACCATTACTTTAGATGACAGACTACAGATATAAAATTGATTATCCAGTTCCGATATTGCTTTTTCCGAGGTCCTGCGTGTTGCGTACAAACGGCGCTCAAATTGAACCGTTGAAAGGTTGTTTGGCGCATTGACAAAAATCTGTTCGATCCGTGGGCATACTGCTTGCGCGGATTCTCCCAATGCTTCGGAATTCGTTGGAACAATTCTCCAGCCGGCCGTTTCGAGGCCTTTCTTTTTCAGTTCCTGATCCATCAGCGATCGGGCTCGAGCTGCCATCTCCGGCTCGCTGTTGAGGAATACCATGCCAATGGCAAATTTCCTGGTTAGCCCAATATGTTCCTTTTTTGCGACATGTCGGATAAAACCATCGGGAATGCGTAACAAAATGCCGCACCCGTCTCCGGTTTTCCCATCAGAGGCAATTGCCCCTCGATGTGTCAGATTGGACAGTGACTGAACGGCGGTTTTTACCAGCCAGTGCGACGCCAGCCCGTCCATGTGGGCAATCATGCCGAACCCGCAACCGTCGTGCTCAAATTGCGGGCGATATAAACCTGTATCTCGACTGTGTCGATTCATGGAATTCTGTCTCTACTCGTCAACCCATCGTTTGCAGGCCTGTATCAGGCTGAGATGAGCTGGTGAAATAATTTCGTCGCGATTTGTTGCGCACATCCGTGCACTATTCGTCACTTGCATTCAATTGCCGAACTTTTTAGTATAACGACAGAATGAGGATTTTCGCAAATAAATAATTTGCAGATCAAGGGCGTATATCAGAAATTTTCAATTGAGCTAAGATTTTGTTGCCTGTGAATACCAGTAGTCATCAAGTCGTTTATTTGAATTGCAGCAGCGCAAAGCAGTGATGGTGCTGGCGTCATCAATACTCCAATGCATTCCGGCGCGTTTGGGAGGTGAACTAATCAAGTTCTTGCAGCCAGTTGATAAAGGCATGTTTGAATTTCTCAGTTGACAGCACCGGATTTCGGCAATGACTCCAGTTTGAGTAGGCGAATGCATGAAAATCCCCGCGCGACGCACTGACACTTGACATTCACTTCTTCGGGTAACCGAAGGCCATTCAAGGTGAATATGCGAAAATGACACCGTAGATTCAACTAGAATCTATCTAATCTAAATGTTAACTATCACATGGAAGAAAAGTTATGAAACTATTCAACAATAAACTTACTGTGGCAGCATTTGCAATTCTTACTATGTCCACAGTAACCATTCAGAGTGCTCAGAGTGACGGACATGTCGTGAAATTGGGATTTCTGGGCGGATTCACCGGTCCGATCGAATCGCTTGCTCCCGGAATTTTACAAGGTGCCAAGTTGGCCGCTGATCACATTTCTGCCAGTGGCGGCCTGTTAGGCGGAAAAGCCCTGGAGCTCGTGACGGGTGACTCAACCTGTGCCGACTCAACAGCAGCTGCCAACGCAGCCGACCGGCTCATCAACTCGGAAAATTTGCCTGCCATTGTCGGGCCGATGTGTTCCGGGGCAACCATTTCTGCAGCCAATAATGCTGCCATTCCTGGCGGAGCTGTCATAATTTCACCGAGTGCGACCAGCCCGGCAGTTTCTGATGTAGATGACAACGACCTGCTTTTCAGAACTGTCCCATCTGATTCGTTTCAGGGAGAATCGATGGCTAAACTGTTGATGGCAAAAGACATTACAACCATTGCCATCACCTATATCAACAATGACTATGGAAAAGGCTTTGCCGACGCCTTGGTAAATTCGTACACAGCATTGGGCGGCAATGTCGCTGCAAGCGAAGCCCATGAGGACGGCAAAGCGGATTATCGAGCGGAAATCGGTTCGCTGGCTTCAAGCGGTGCTGAACATCTGGCGGTTCTGGGATATGCCGACGGTTCAGGTCAGACAATCATCCGTCAAGCGCTGGAAAGCGGCGATTTCACCAAATTCATCGGCGGTGACGGAATGTCGGCACAATCTCTAATTGATGCCATCGGCGCTGAAGCTCTGGAAGGTATGATTATTACAAAAGCGGGGACTGTGCAAGGACAGGGCAAAGACAATTTCGATGCTATGTGGAAAGCAGATGGACTTGATGTTCCCATTTATGCTTCGCAAGCCTATGACGCCACGTTTCTTCTCGCACTGGCAATGGAGAAAAAAGGAAACGCTGAGCGCGAAGGAATGTCAGAAGCACTGCGCGCAGTTGCAAGTCCTCCCGGTATGCAAGTGTATGCGGGCGAATGGGACAAGGCACTTGCAGCGCTCAAGCAGGGTGAAGACATCAATTACGAAGGTGCAGCTGGAAGCCAGGATTTTGACGAGAATGGAGATGTAGCTGGTGTTATTGTGGAAGTCACCGTTCAAGGTGGACAGCTTGTGGAAATTGGTCCAATCATGTAATTTTTCGGAAAAATTCTTACCAAAGACAGTGGCGCTTCGGCGCCACTGTTTCTTTTTGGGTGTTTGTACCGTCAAGGTTGAGTGGAGCAGGTGCCAGGTGTCATGAATCCTTGCGTATTCGCTCGGGAATCAGACCATTCGGCACATAGCGAAGCGCCAGAACGATTGTCAGCCCGGCTATAAATACCCGCGTTTGTAGGGCTCGCGCCATAAAGTCAGAGGGGGCTTCCCAGCCAAACCACATTGAGCCGTAGTCGCGTGCAATTTCAAACAGAACCAGTGTGACGGGTTCCGACATCGTCCAGATGATGTAGATCGCGACTGCTCCGAATATGGCTCCCAGATTGTTGCCCGCACCACCAAAGAGCACCATGACCCAGATCAGAAAAGTATGTTGAAATGGATGGAATCCAGCAGGGTCGAAAATCCGCACAGAAGTTATCAGTGCGGCACCGCCCATTCCAATCAATCCAGAGCCGATGACGAAAATTTCCAATCGCCTAAAATTCACATTCTTGCCCATGGCTGCCGCTGCGATTTCATTGTCCCGAATCGCTCTCATCATCCGCCCCCAAGGGGCATGATAGGCTCTCTGCAGCAGGAGGAAGACAACCGCGACGATTGCTGCCATCAAACACAGGTATGCTGCTCGAGCCGCGACGAATCCCAGATCATTCGGTGTTGGCACCGGCCATGGCAGGGGAGATACGGTGAGGGTTCCGCGCGTAAGCCAGTCGGCATTCTTCAGGATTGCTTTGATGATTTCAGCAAATCCCAGCGTCGCGATCGCCAGATAGTCGCTTCGTAGCCCAAGGCACGCCTTGCCGATGAAATAAGCTATTGCAGCAGCAGCAATTCCCCCTGCCACCCAGCCGATTCCAACCGGTAATCCGAATCCACCGATAAATTCTGCTTCTTTTTCGATCAACCGCGCAACAGGTGCCAACGCACTGTTGAAAACAAAAAATGCGATTAACAGGGCAATAATTAGAGAAATCGTTTTGATTCTTTCACTGACTCCGAATCTGTGAATTTGGCTCAAGCCAACAATGGTGACAATGATCACTGACACCTTTAGGAGCAAAATTCCCAGAGCTGCAGGGCCATCGGATTCCCAGAACGAATCATTGATCGGAAAACTCATCAGCATGGTTACGAACCCGCCGACTGCAATGAATCCCATCACTCCGGCGTTGAACAGGCCTGCATAGCCCCATTGAATCGTGAGTCCTAGTGCTAAGATTGCGTAGCAGGAGGCTTCCATCAACATTCGCAGCGTGTAAGCTTGTCCGAAGGTCAGCAATACAATCAGCACGGCGATTCCCAAAATGGAGAAAAGGATAAATTCTCTTTGGAACTTTGCCATGATTCGCTGGTTCGGTTACAGGACCTGTCCGCGAAAGATTCCTGTCGGCCGCCAAATCAGAACTGCAATGAGTATGACGAACGGGACAACAATCTTGTATTCGGTAGGAACAAAAGCCAGACGCGCAGGGATGTCAATCCATTGAGGCATGTAGTCTTGGAGGGGGCGCAGAAAAATAGACCAGTTGAATATCGCCAGTGTTTCAGAGAATCCCACCAGCATGCCACCGGCGATGGCACCGTACGGACGTCCGACGCCTCCAACAATCGCAGCAGCGAAGATGGGCAGCAGAAGATTGAAACTCAAGTCCGGCTTGAGGAATACGTCGAGCGCCAGCAAAACTCCGCCGATGGCGGCTAGAGCGCCGGCAATAACCCATGTCGCTCTGACCACTGTGTCGGTATTGATTCCAGATACCAGCGCCAGTTCTGCATTGTCCGACATCGCCCGCATCGCTTTGCCCAGGCGTGTGTGGGTGAGGAACTGATGCAGACCGAACACACAAACAACAGCAGTCAGAACGAGCAGCACCTGAGGTTCAGAAATGACAATGTCTTTCGTTGCCAGATCAAATGGCAGATCAATGTGGAATATGTCTTTTTTCTCAATCGAGAAAAAATTACGCGGAGCCGTTCCGGCGAACAGCCTGATCGCTCCCTGAAGCATTAGCGTAACGCCTATGGAAGCAACCAGTAGCAGGATCGGCTTGACATTTCTCTCTCGCAATGGGCGGTAGAACAGTCGATCCAGGCCAATTGCGAGAATGGCGACACCTGCAGCCGCCAGTGGCAGAACCATGAATCCCGCAGGCAGTCCAGCGATCTCCTTGCCGCCGGAAAACACAGCTGATAGAACCAGTGCCAAATAGGCGCCGACTGTCATCAAATCTGCATGTGCGAAATTGGCAAAGCGCAGGATTCCGAAAACCAGCGTGACCCCAACTGCACCGAGCGCATAAATACAACCAATCACTGTGCCTGAGATCAGCACCTTGTTGACAAAGAAAATCAGTTCATCCACGAGTGCGTTCAGCCTCCGAGAAAACTTTTTGCGACTTCCGGATTAAGGAGCAGGTTTTCGGCGGTGTCAGTATATAGATTGCGGCCGCCAGCCAGCACAAAGCCTGTATCCGAGATTTGCAGAGCGCGGCGTGCGTTCTGTTCCACAATGAGCACCCCGATGCCGGACGCCGCGATTTCCAAAATTCGATAGATGATGTCCTGAACATAAGAAGGGGACAAGCCGACCGTGGGTTCGTCAAGGAGCAGCAGGCGTGGTTCGGTCATCAGCGCTCTGGCAATCGCAACCATCTGCCGCTGTCCTCCAGAAAGCTGTCCTGCAAACTCGCGGCGTTTTGCCTTGAGAGGTGGAAACAGTTCAAACATTTGCTCCACTGAGGAAGAGAAATCATCTCGACGGATGAATGCTCCCATTTCCAGATTTTCCTGAACTGTCAGTGACTGGAATATATTCATTTCTTGAGGCACATAGGCAATGCCGAGATCAACGCGCTTGTCTGGTGGCACATCGGTGATGTCGTTTCCCTCCAGCTTCACGGTACCCCGTTCAAGCTTGATCAATCCGAACAGGCATTTCAAGACGGTTGACTTGCCTGCACCGTTGGAGCCTACGATGACACCGATCTGTCCCGAATTCAATTTGATGTCAACGCCGTGCAGGATAGGTTCTCCACCATAACCGGCGATGATGTTGGCTGCGTGAAGCAACATAATTCAGCCTGCGGACATCAAGCGACTCGTTTTCCGCCGCCGAAGTAGGCTTCTACAACCATTGGGTTCGCCAACACTTCCTCTGGAGATCCCTCGGTTGCAACTTCGCCTTCCACCATTACCGTTACTCTATGGCATAGACGAGATATGAAATCCATATTGTGTTCAATGATGAAATATGTTTTTCCAAACTCCTGATTCAGTTTCTTGATATTGTCGGAAAGTGTGTTGAGAAGCGTGTGATTAACCCCCGCGCCTAGTTCATCCAAAAGAACGATCTCGGTTTCGGTCATCATGGTTCTGCCGAGTTCCAGGAGTTTTTTCTGACCACCGGAAAGATTTCCTGCAAGTTCATACTTGACATGGGACAGACCCAGAAAGCCGATCACCTCGGATGCTTTTTTGAGATTTTCGGTTTCCTGAGAGCGAAACTTCGAAGGACGAAACAGGGCCGATGCTAGATTTTCGCCCACCTGTCCAGATGGCACCATCAGCAGATTCTCAACGGCTGTCATGTTGGAATACTCATGTGGAATTTGAAAAGTGCGGAGCAGTCCACGGGCAAACATTTCGTGAGGTGGGAGTCCGGTAACCTGTGCGCCGTTGAGCCGAACAGTGCCTGAGTCAGGCTGATGAACACCAGCGACGATATTGAACAGTGTAGATTTTCCTGCACCATTGGGCCCAATCAGGCCGGCGATCACGCCGGATTCCACTTCGAGACTGCACTCTCGAACCGCCAGCAGTGAGCCGAAATACTTGGTTACATTTTGAATTTCGAGGATCGCTGACACAGGCTAATACGAATTTGAACCTGTCAGCCATTTTACCGTAACACAAAGTTTGCGTTGGCAAAAAGCCGGACTAAAGACCTGTTCTCGGCTTCGAGGCCTGAATGTCTCTTTAAGTAATGATGACAATCACGGAGGGCCAAGAACGCGACGGTTCAGCAAGCTCAATTGTGATATCGATAGCGCTGAATTATTAGGTTATTGATTCACAAGGGTGTATACATTCGTTGAAAGCAGCTACAAATTCAGAGATCCAGATTCGGTTCCAATCTTTTGAATTACCGAATTTAATGTTGGCGGATATCGGTTTTCGAGAAATCACTTCCTTTGAAAAGCAATGGTAGATCAAGAGATCTTGCCAGAGCATAGCTAAAGCAGTCACCAAAGTTAAGTTCAGCTGGATGCCGTCCCCTTCCGAAATCTCGAAAGGCTCTGCGAGCAATGTTCGCTTGATCTGAGTCGACGGAACTAATTTCAATTCCCGCCTTTGCCATAAAAAGATCAAGGTCGAGAATTCCATCCATTCCATACCGCGTGAAAATAACGATTGAAGCTTCAAGGAAAGAAGCTGCTGAAACCAAGCGAATGTCTGCCGATTCAATCGCCTCAATAAATGTGTCTTGTTCTGGCTCGTTTTGCAATATTGCCACAATTGCAGACGTATCGATAACCATCAGTTTGGCAATCCAGTTTTATCGTATCCTAGAATTTCATCGGAACTTCGGTTGTCTCGGACAGGTAACGAACTGCAATGTCTCGCGATTTCCTTAAGTTCTTCAATCCTGAATTTGTCGAAGCGATTGCGCTGAATCCGCTGCAGACGCTCTTCCAGTGCCACAGTAACTGCTTGTGTTTTCGTTTCGCCCGTCAGTTCCGCGACGCTCCGCGCGAGAGCTTCAGTTTTGCTGTTTCGAATATTCAAAGCCATATATTTCATTACATGTAGATTAAAATATACATTGTAACATTTTTGCGGCTTTCAACACAAACCAGTCCGAATTCAGATTAACTAGCCTGATGGGTAATTTCTTGCTCAGTCACGATGGTGTTCAGTATGAGACAGTTTTAGTTGCACAAACGCCGTCTTGGTGTATTAAGGCGATTACATCAGAGCACAACGCGTCGCGCAGCTGGTCATCAACGCTTTGTCAAAACCTTAAGACAGTGTGCGATTAACGGGAGGTAAACGCGTCAAGTGTATTTTTTAATTCTGCAAAGTCATAGTCATCCTTGATTTCAGCTTTGCCGATTCCATCTAACACGACGATCCGTATTTTTTTGCCTTGCACTTTTTTATCAAGCGACATGGCTTCCAGAAAGTCGGTGGCACTCATGCCGACAGGCGGCAACACCGGTAAGCCTGTTCTTTTGATAGTTTGTTCAATTTGACTGGCTTGGTGGACGCTGAGCCGGTTCAGCCTTCTTGAAAATTCTGCAGCCATTACCATTCCAACTGCGACAGCTTCGCCGTGCAGCCATTTTTTGTAGTTCAACCAAGTTTCAATTGCGTGTCCAAAGGTGTGCCCAAAGTTCAAAATGGCTCGTATGCCGGTTTCGCGCTCATCTTCTGCCACAACTTCCGCTTTATTGCGACAAGACACTTCAATTGCATGAGCAAGACTTGCAGGCTCACGCTCCAGAATGGAGTCGATGTTCTCATCAAGCCAGGTAAAAAAAGTAGCGTCCTGTATGGCGCCATACTTGATCACTTCAGCTAAACCCGCCCGCAGTTCTCGGTCCGGTAAGGAATGCAGTGTATCGGTGTCGGCGATTACACACTGAGGCTGATAGAATGCCCCGATCATATTCTTACCAAGCGGATGGTTAACGCCGGTTTTGCCGCCAACAGACGAGTCTACCTGTGCGAGAAGTGTCGTTGGGACCTGGATGAATGGTACGCCGCGCTGGTAACACGCTGCTGCGAACCCGGCAGTGTCACCGACAACGCCGCCTCCAAGCGCAATAATCGTCGTTTTCCGGTCGCAGGGAATGTTCAGCAGTTTGTCAAATATCTTTCCGATGGTCTGTAAATTCTTATGAATTTCGCCGTCACCAAGAACATGGGTGTGAACCTCGGCAAATTTTCCAACTGAATCAACAACATTTTGTGCATACAGGGGGGCGATCGTTTCATTCGTTATGACAACCGCCTTAGACCCGGGTACGTGAGGTTGGTAAAGCTCAGAATTGTCGAGAATACCGGCTCCGATATAAATAGGATAAGAACGGCTTCCAAGAGCCACTTCAATGGTTTTCATTGATTCAACAAGCCATGTTCAATTTGAGAGGCGACTTCATCTACCGACTGTCCATCGGTGCGCACAATGATATCGGCTTCGCTTCGATAGAGCGGGTCACGAATTTCCATCAATTCTGCGAGTTTAGCCAGTGGGCGTTGACGGTCCAGATTCGGGCGATGTTTTCGATTCTTGATTCGTTCATATTGCTGATTCGGTGTCGCGTGAAGATAGACCACGATTCCGTTTCGCATCATCGTGCGATTCTCCAACGACAATATCGCACCGCCTCCGGTTGAAATGACAGTTCCGTTTTTACAGCAGTGAAGACTGATCATGTCAGTCTCTCTTTTTCGGAATCCTTCTTCTCCTTCAGATTGGAAAATTTTGGTAATGGAAATTCCGGTACTACTTTCAATCTCTTTATCGATATCAATGAAATTGAGTCCAATTCGTTGCGCTAGTTTCCTGCCGACAGTACTCTTGCCAGCACCCATCGGACCGACTAGAACAATCATGGGATCCGAATGCCTGTATTTTGTCTTTATCTGAACCAAAATTAAAATTCTGTGTTGCTAATTTAACCGTATCTGCCTTGATAACTCGATTAGAAAATATACAGCAAAGTTGATTTTGGTTCACTCATTCCATCGCCACAATCTAGTTTCGTGAACGTTTACAGGCAAGTTGAGTTGTGTTTCCAGATTCAGGCGGGTAGACGTCTTACTTTTTCAGGTGAATCAATGCACGCATGGAACTGAAAAGTCCACCGCACGAGACAAACTGAAAAAAAAGACGTATCTCTTCAAATATTCTGAAAATGAACAGATTTACAAGTATGGTAATAGTAATTTAATGTCTATAGACCTCACCCTTAATAGATAGTTCAAACTGTGGTTTCGCCTTGGTTTTTTCGCTCGCTGATTATCGTCAGCAATCTGGTTGTAGCAGGCGCAGCAGCTCTGGTAATTGTTGTACTTTTGCTGTTGCCAGGGCTGCCCAATATCGAAACCATCCGTACTCTGGAACTGAAAGTACCATTGCGTGTTTACTCCAGCGATGGGTTTCTGATGGGGGAATATGGTTCCGAACGTCGCATTCCAGTAAGAATTAACGATGCTCCTCCTGCGCTGATTGCCGCCGTACTTTCCGCTGAGGATGATCGATACTATGAACATGTCGGTATTGACTATAAAGGCATTCTTCGCGCTATCTACGTCAATATCCAGTCGGGTGCCAAGTCGCAAGGTGCCAGCACTATTACCATGCAGGTTACGCGAAACTTTTTCCTCACCAAGGAAAGAACTTACATCCGAAAGGCTAATGAAGCGCTTCTTGCACTGAGACTTGAGCAGCTTCTCACCAAAGACGAGATTCTTGAACTCTATCTGAACAAGATTTTTCTCGGCCATCGCGCCTATGGATTTGGTGCAGCCGCGGTGGCGTATTACGGCAAATCGCTGGACGATCTCGATTTGGCGCAGTATGCCATGCTGGCTGCTCTTCCTAAAGCGCCCTCTCGCGTAAATCCGGTTTCCAATCCTGAAGAGGCACTAGTTCGAAGAAACTACATTCTAGATCGAATGCTCGAATTGGGCTATATATCGGAACAAGAACACATCACCACAACCGAAAGCCTGCTTACAGCGCAACTTCACCTTGCAGAAGTAGAGCTTAGAGCCCCCTATGTTGCTGAATATATACGTCAACAGTTGTACAAAAAGTTTGGTGATGAATTGTACGAAGATGGCTACAGCGTGTATGCGACGGTGAATTCCAAAGATCAGATAGCGGCGGTGCGGAGTCTGCGAGAGGGATTGATCAGCTACGACATGAGACACGGTTACCGTGGTCCGCCGAGAAACTGGGATATAGCGCGATTAGATACCGACAAAAAGAGGTTTGATGCATTAAAGCAGCTTGAGTCCAGCCAGGAAATTGTTCCTGTTCTGGTGCTTGAAGTGCAAGAAGATAAGGCAATCGCTGCCACTAAAACAGCCGAGCAGATAACCATTCCGTGGGAACAAATGAAATGGGCCAGGTTGCAGCGCAGTTCGCGTGAACTCGGACCTCCGTTAAAGTCTCCCCATGATGTATTGAGACCAGGAGATATCATCTATGCACGTCCTGTAGACGAAGGCGAGTGGATGCTGTCGCAGATTCCCACTGTTGAGGGGGCGCTGATTGCTGTCAATCCCAGGGACGGTGCAATCAAAGCTATGGTAGGCGGGTTCGATTATTATCTGGGCAAATTCAATCGGGCGACTCAGGCAGTACGACAGATGGGTTCAAACATTAAGCCTTTCGTTTACTCAGCAGCGCTGGAAACAGGATTTACCGGAGCCAGTCTGGTAAGTGGAGCCCCTGTCGTTGTCGAAGACGAATCGACGGAAATATTGTGGCGTCCGGAAAACTATAGCGGAAAATTCTATGGTCAAACCCGACTTAGAAAAGCACTAGGACTGTCACTGAATCTTGTCTCGGTGCGCTTGATACGAAGCATGGGAACAGAGTTCGCGATCGATCACATCAGCAAGTTCGGCTTCGACAAGGAAACACTTCCGAAAGGGCTATCACTTGCACTGGGTTCTGCAGCGGCGACTCCTCTCAAGGTTGTTTCTGGATACTCTGTCTTCGCCAATGGCGGATACGAAATCAATCCGTATATCATTGATATTGTGAAAGATCGAGATGGAAAGGTGGTCATGAGAGGTCAGATTTCCAAAGTGTGTAAGTTTTGTCTAGAAGGACTGTTCTATCCTTTAGCTGTCGAAGATCAGAATCAACCGCTCGAAGCTCAATTTGCCAAACGCGTGATTTCCAGTGCGAACGTATACGTCATGAATGACATGTTGCGCGCGGTTGTCGCCTCAGGAACCGCGAGGAAAGCCCAATCATTGAAGCGTTCCGATCTTGCCGGGAAAACCGGTACGACTAACGATTTCGAAGATGCCTGGTTTTCTGGGTTCAATGCAGACTTGGCGGCGACGGTATGGGTGGGATTTGATAAACCATCCGATTTGGGGCAGCATGAAGCCGGATCGAAAGTCGCGCTTCCAATCTGGATCGAATTCATGAAGTCCGCTTTACAGGACATTCCCGAAACACCCCTACAATCGCCCGACAATGTGGTTGTTGCGATGGTTCACCCGGAAACCGGTGAAGCGGTCAATAGGGGGCACCCTGATGCTTTGCGGGAAGTATTCATCGTCGGTTCCGAGCCCAAGTTGAGTACTGTTTCGCCTATTGCTACGGACGGTTCCGGTGACACAACCGCGAGTCCGCAGCAGACAGTCGACGATTTGTTCTAGATTCTACTTTGGTTTGTAAATGGCTAGATCAGATGACCGTCTTCGACGGACGATACGCTATGAAGCGGCCCGAATCATGGCCGAAGAAGGTATTCGAGACTATCGTCGGGCAAAAGAGAAAGCCTGTATGCGCATTGGAGTATCGACTGTTCACTCGGTACCGACAAATCTTGAAATCGAGAATTCCTTAGCAGAACAGTTGTCGATATTTGCAAAAGAATCAGTACAGGAAATGCACAGAAAGTATCTTGAGACAGCCTGTGCGATCATGCAATTGCTGCGAGACTATTCACCGCGAGTGACTGGCGCTACGCTTTCGGGAAACATAACCTTCTCACGCCCCGTTGAAGTGCATCTGTTTTCAGGTACCTTCGAGGAAGTCGGTTTGGTGCTTGAATCCAATGACATAAGCAGTCAGTTGTTTAATAAGCGTTTGCGGTTTTCGCGTGCTGGTTTCTGCAGTGTACCAGGATATCAGGCTTCAATAAATGGAATTGATATCGAGATTCTTGTTTATTTGCCCGGCGAGCCTTACCCCCCTTTATGCCAGACAAATGGCAAGCCAATAACTTGGGGCTCGTATAAGAAAGTAAAACGAATTCTGGAAAGCAACAAATTGTGAATTTCAACAGAAGATGAAGACGCTTAATTCGAATGTTAATTTGGAGTTGTTTGGAAGTCGGTTTGGTCAAATCAAGGATTGATGCCATTGAACCACTTCATGATCATTGCGTTAAATTCAATTTACCATTGGCAACAAGCATCCTAAAACCTTCTTGAAACTTTTTCTGCTGCCCTGATCTAGGAAAGGGTAATCTTCCACACACTACTGGAATACCAGCATTTAGTAAGGTTTGATGTAACGCATCGAAAACAGTTACCTTGATTAACAAACCTGCTTCGGTGAAATCTTTTTAACTTCCTTAATAATTTCATCCGCACGGTCTGTTATTAAAATTTTCCACTTTTGCCCACTCATAGATCTGCAGACTGGTTCTTTCAAAGCATCAATCAGTCTATAACCATCGTTTTTGAATTTAGTCAACCAATCCTTTTACTTCGAACGTTTTTCCGCAGTTACACCGAATTCAGAGCTATAAAGAACTTTCATTAACTCAATCCACAACGAGTCGCCGGTTTGCACATCCTTAAATTAAATATAACGCTCAAGTGCAGACGGTGGCGCCTCCACGATAAATAGGAGGTTAGTGTTCATAGGAACATATTTTTCGGCAGCTAAACTACACTTTAATTCGAAAATACAGAGTTCACCTTTCCTATTGAGAGCGTAGGAATCCGTCTCGGGCTGGAATTGCCGCTCACGAAAAATCGGCAGCAAGACCAAAGTCTGAAAAAAACTTAATGTCGATTGGCTCGATTTTGTAGAAATTGCCGTTATCTGAGAAAAGTTTATACAACATCGCTAGATGTCTCCGTAATCGGGAGACAGTTTCGATCGCTGTAAACGATTGTCAACACTGAGGATATCCACCAATTGTCAAATATATTTTGAGCAGTTGTCAGTACTGCACATTTCGGTGAGTCCAAAAGATCAGTGCGTTGTGCCGCTGGCAAACGATCATTGAAATCGTTCGTCATGGTGCTGGCGCGGACGGTTGCGGGTCAGGCGGCGGCTGATAGAGCGCGGCGTTGCGCAACATGTTACAGACGACATAAAGCAACCGGTCTGCAACGGTACGCAGAGCGCGGCCGTGCGAGTGCCCGCGGGATCGGCAAGCGGCGTATTTGGCGCAGTCAGCGAGATGTTTTATTTGCTGGTCAAGCGGGTCTCGCAGTTGCTGCGGGACTTTGGGACGCATCAGGGGTTTGACAGCAAGGCACTGGGCATCCTATCTTTAATAAATGGTAAGTGCCCATTTTTTGCGGTATCAGTGAACACTAAGGCTGGCATTGCAGAACGATATAAGTAATCGTCAGACTAGAATGTTCTTTAATTATGGTTAAATCTGTTCCATCCAACATCTGATAAATACGACCTGCAATACCTTTTCTTTTCCAGATGTTACGTTTATTAATCAGTTGTGCTTTCTTAGGATGAAATACGAGCAGCCAAAAATGAATGGTGCGCCGGATGGGCTTTTCAACGATTTGTGAGCTTTTACCTTTGGCACGTAATATTAGAATTAATTTGCCTTTGGGTTTTAGTACTCGGCTCATTTCACGTAACGCAAATTCAGGTTGCGGCATCGTATCTAATACACCGCTACATAATACTCCATCAAATGACTGATCGGCATAAGTCATAGTCAGTATATTTTGTTGCTCACAGTGTGCCTTCGGCAAATTTGTGATACGTTTTCTTGCATAGGCCAGATAAGGTTCTGAAAAATCCACTCCAACGACTTTAGTAAACTGGCCGTTTTTCGCGAGATAGCGTAGCCAATAGCCCACCCCTGTTCCTGCATCAAGGATCGTATCGCACCCCTTAAAATCTAATAAGAGTTTTTTATGCAACGACCTGAAACCTATTCGCCATATCCACGGAAAAGTTATGTTGTAAAGGGTTGCAGTGGAATCATAAATTTCACGGCAATCATCATTTGCTTTTATTTCTTTTATCGCCATAGTGGGCTTTTTAATCTTGGGGCTGAAGTAGCTAAGAGTTAATGTTTAGTTGTCTTGTACCAGTATTGTAGCTGCTTTAACAACTGTCGATGATCTCCTCCATTGAAGCACCATTCACACTCTTTCAGAAACCAGTAAGAATTGTCCGGTTAATACCGTTAAATTGACATAAATGGCATTTCGCCTGGTTCCTGTGAATGCTGAGCAGGCCTCGAAACGGGCAATGCGGAAGCCGACCCAGCTGAGCTTTGGGGAAGGCCGCCGGCGTAGAGGGAAGTGAGCGTCATGGGCACCGTTGCGTTTCCACCGGGGTTTTGGCACTGGCATGAATGGAAGAGGATAGAAACAGCAACACGGGAAACCCTGTCGGTGGGGCGGTACACACCAACTGGTAGTCCGTGAGGAGTGGGCCGGGCTGGCAGAGTGGCGGAGAGGTGCGTAGTAGTGAAGAAGTCGGGCAATGCCGATGGAGCAAAGGAGCCTCAGGTGAGGACAGGCGGTGAAAGGAAAAGACTCCGGCTTCATTCGTAGACTTTGTAACCGCAATGTTTTATTATATGTTCAAAAGGTTCCCCCCTGATGACAAGAGTGCCAAGGGTGCCCTCCCCGGAGACGGGGTAGTCGGGGGGGTCATTTTGTTTAACCAGTTCTACTTTTTATGCGGGCGCTCCGCTCTTGAGTTGACAACCTGTAGTTCAGTACGAATTGCTGGCTTGATGCGATCATACCAAGTGTGATCGCCTATTTGCCATTTCCGGAAAACTGCCCAACAGCAGTAATCCGCGATCTGTAATCCATAGTGTGAACGCGACTGGTGATGCAAGATTCGATATTTCACGTCGGTCGGCAGCATCTTAGCGAGTGTAGTTCGCACAGTTTTTTCGACGGTTCGTCGTTTCCTGTTGATAGGAATAGTATCAGTGATGACAATAATTTGATCTGCATTGGCGGAATTTACCTCAATGTGCACAATGTGGTGAATTAAACGTACCAACATCTCCGAATAGAAGCGTACCTCATTCTGTAATTCTGCGGTAATAGCGGCCTTTTCCACCACCAAGTAGTCGATGCTCAAGCTATCGAGATGGGCGGCAATAAAATCAAAGACAATTCTCCGTACTTTTTTGCTGTCGTTGTAACAATGGAAGTACTCAAGATTCACGTTATTTTCGATGCATTCGTGCTTGTAGTTATCAAGCTCCTTAACCACCGGGAACGGGCGGCGCATACTTACACAGGTCAGTAAAAAGAATTGGGTTCCGTTGGAACTGAAGTCGAAATTGCCAGCTTCATCGAAAAATATATAGGTGCTACCGGTCATTTAGTCGCATCCGTCGGTGCAAATGTAATTGTGAAATTTGCTCAACTTTCTCCATGTGCAGTTCCTAGCAAATTGAAATTATCAAACTCAATGTTGGAGCAAGAGAAGCGGTCGGCAAAACACAAGGAGTCTTTCCGCTCTATGTCAGCAGCACGAAGGAGAAGAATTTTGATCGCTGAATACCCCATTGTAGAATCTGTTGTTTGGCGAGCGTAGTGCGAATCAAAAACAAAACGTGGTGTTGGCCTTCAGGGAAATTCCGCTTTTGACAGAGGCTAGACGAAGTTCAATAGAATGCCTTATTTAGCACGTCGAGTGCGTCGAGTGGGTTTCCTCGTGGATTTCCTCGCAGCTTTCTCTGCTATCAGCTGTTCACACAACTGCAGTTGGAGTTCAGTCGGAATCAGATCGGATGGTATAGTTGCATTCACTTTGCCGTTTGTGACATAAGGTCCATAACGACCTTCCAGAATTTGTATGTCGGAGTTGTTGAATTTCTTGATGATCTGCTTTTGCCTCTTGAATGGGTTCTTCTTCTTTTCACTTATTAACTCTAGCGCTCGCTCAAGTGCAACGCTTGACGGGTCATCGTGCTTTCCCAAGCTGACACTCAATTTGGAACCATCTTGAAGGGTTACAGAAAGGTACGGACCGAATCGCCCCCTGTGTGCAGTAATTTTCTCACCTTCCGGCGTCATTCCGACACTTCTCGGTAGCTTAGGCCGCTCAAGGAGTTCCTGTATGTCTTCAATTGTTACCGACATTGGGTCTTGGTCTGCGTCGAGATTGTATCGTTCTATATTGCCATCGGCATCCGTGGCG
>JAKZRU010000129.1:0-2599 GCA_047517965.1 Gammaproteobacteria bacterium
GTCGGTCGTTCTCATCAGCAGGCTGTCTATCCAACCTCCATAATATCCAGCGACTAGGCCAACTGTTGTGCCGATGACAGCCGCAAATATTGCCGCAGTGAAGCCTACGATCAATGAGATTCGACCGCCATAAGCCAGCCGCACTAACAGGTCTCGACCGAGTTCATCAGTCCCTAACGGATGTTCGGCAGAGAACGACAGAAAGCGCGAAAACAGATTGATTTTCGATATGTCCGTGCCCAGCAGTGTTTCGATGACAGGAGCCAATATAGTGAACAAAATCAATAGCAACAGTATTGCTGCACTGAACATCGCAAATCGGTGCAGCAGCAGACGTCTGGCAAGATTTTCAAGTCGGTTCATATTAGTCGGCGCGGTATGAGATTCGTGGATCTAGAGCCGCATATGACAGGTCAGCGACAAAATTGGCGGCGAGAGTTACGCCAGTCGCCATCAGCAAGCCGATCAAGGCTAGATTGTAGTCGCTGCCTTGTATGGCATCAAAGAGCAGTTTCCCCATGCCTGGATAACCAAACATGATTTCTGTAATCAGGGCACCTGAAAAGAAAGTTCCGATATCCAACGACAGGACAGTTACAACTGGAATCATAGAATTTCGCAGCGCATGCCTTCTCACCACCTGTCGGTCTGACAATCCTTTCGCGTATGCAGTTTGAATGTAGTCCTGTTGAAGTGATTCGTGCAGCGAAGCGCGCATATATCGGGTAACTCCGCCGATGCTCACGATTGCTAGAGTAATGACAGGTAGTATCAGTCCTCTGACTTGTTCAAAAAACCCAGCATCACCCAAGGGTATTGCGTTCGCTGGAAGCCAGCCAAGAACGACAGAAAACAGCAGAATCAGCATCAGCGCCAACCAGAACGCAGGTATTGAGATGCCGGCGAAGCAGAGCAGGTTGATGGAATAGTCGGTCAGGCTGTGTATGCGTCTTGCAGCGAGAACGCCGGCCGGAATTGCAATCGCTACGGATATCATGAATGCGATTCCCATCAGCAGCAGTGTTTTTTCTAGCGCGCCCCACAGAACCACAAGAACTGGCTTGGAGTACAGACGGCTGTATCCTAAATCACCCTGCAACGCCGAGAACAGCCAATTCAGGTAGCGTTTACCCAGTGGTTGATCCAGTCCATGCAGTGCCTTCAGCCGAACTGCATCCTCTGCACTCAAGCGAGGGTCTGCGCTAACCAGAAGATCGATGGGGTCGCCTGGCATTAGTCCGAGCAACATATAGCATACGAACGACATCAGGAAAATGACAGCTATGGTCTGGTAAAGTCTGGATATGAGGAAAGCTGTCACGACTCAGATGAACCAGTTTTTGTAGCAAGTACGCAGAACGTGATGCGACATGTTATTGCGGAATTTCAACATCTTACATTGTATACTTTACCGTCGAACCCCATTTGAGTAGAGTTTCTCCGAATATCACATGCAAATCATTCCAGTCATTGACAATTCTCCTCTGCAGGAGAACTCAGAATCCGCTTTGCGAAAGGTTGGATCTGAATTGCATGCTGCCGCTCGGGACCACGGTTTTTTCTATGTCAAAGGACATGGCGTGCCAGATCGTATTGTTGATTCTACGTTTGCGGTTGCGCAACAATTTTTTTCATTGCCGAAAGACACTAAAGCAGAAGTGAAAGTATCCGGCCCCCATCGAGGTTTTCTTCCGATAGGGGGAGTCTACAATGGAGGGGTATAGTGGAGCTGATCAAAAAGAAAGCTTCATCTGGGGACTTGACATAGGGGTAAATGAATCCAAAGTTGATGGCGATCAATCCTTGCTGGCACCGAACCGCTGGCATGCATCCATACCCGAGATGAAAGATTCTCTGAATGAATATTTTGAGTCTGCACATGAAGTCACTCTGAAAATATTGCGCGCATTGGCAGTGTCTTTAGGCAAAAGCAGCCATTTTTTTGCTGATCATTTCAATCGACCCACATCCAGAGGATCGCTGATTTACTATCCTGCCACAAAGCATTCTTCCAGTGAATATGGTGTATCTCCGCATACGGATTTTGGATGTCTTTCGCTGCTTACACAACGCTCTAGCGGGCTACGCGTCCAAACGAAAAACGACGAGTGGCTTGACGTAGACCCAATATCCGAGACATTCGTAGTCAATGTTGGAGATTTATTGACGCGGTGGACAAACGGGCGCTTTCGCTCAGTTCCACATTACGTGGTGAACGAAGGAAATTCTGCGCGCTATTCGGTTGTCGTTTTTGTAGATCCTAATTCGCAAACTGTAGTTGACCCGATTCTTGGTGCTGATGAAACGCCACTATACGAGGCAATCAGTTGCGATGCTTATATTACCGGGCGATTTAATCGTTCATTTGTATATCGCCACTGATACCGCTGAATAACTGGAATAGATCGATGACTGCTTGGATTCGCATGATTTCCGACTCCGAAGCTGCTGGAGCGGCCAAAGAAGCGCTTGATTCCGCTAGAACGCCGCACGGTACCGTCGACAACGTGTTACGCGTTCATAGTTTGCGTCCACATACAATGTATGGACACACCGCTTTATACCGAAGCGTTCTCCATAACCCGAATAACTCGATTCC
>JAKZRU010000130.1:0-20888 GCA_047517965.1 Gammaproteobacteria bacterium
TCATGCGATGTTTGTTCAACAAGTACTGCACGCCACTGACACTGAGTCGTTCACCTTTGGCGTTGGGAAACAGCACATCGTGAGTGCCACGCGGTGGTTCTTGCAGCCACGCTTTCAAAACAGCGCTGGTCGTCCTCGCAAGCGGTGTACAGCGTTCTTTTCGACCTTTGCCCAATACCCGGATGTGAGCGCCAGTGCCAATGACGACGACATCCTCTCGTTGAAGTCCGGTCATTTCCGATAATCGCAGACCGGTTTGCACCGCCGTGAGTATAAAGGCATGGTCTCTGCGCCCCAGCCAGGTTTTTTGGTCCGGTGCCGCGAGCAAAACATCGACTTCCTCACGGCTGAGGAAGCTGACCTGTTTGCGGGTGAAGCGCTTACTCGGTATTGCCAGCACTCTTTGAATCTGAGCCGAATGGCTTGGCAACTCGAACGCCACGTAACGAAAGAACGAATGAATCGCGGTGAGGCGCAAATTGCGACTGCGAACGGTTACACCTCGGTATTTTTCCAGATCTTCCAGGAAAGCCACGATCAACGGTGCGTCGATCTGCTCGAATGTTAGACGCGAGGGCGGCTGATGTAGGCGCTGTTGTGCAAAGATCAGGAATTGGCGAAACGTGTCTCGATAGGAACGAATAGTATGAGGGCTCGCCTGACGCTGGTGCATCAAGCGCCGCGTAAAGAAATGCTCCAACAAGGGAGCCAAACTAATATCAGAGGTCATGGTTGTTCCTCCCAGCGACGCTCTAAGCGATGCATCGCTTCACGCATCAACTCAGGACAGTTCTCTAAATACCATTGCGTATCAGCAACATGCACATGACCAAGATAGGTCGACAGAACGGGCAGGAGACGCTCGGGATCTTCACCGCATCGATACCAGTTCACCAAAGTTTTGGTTGCGAATGTATGACGAAAATCCTGCAGACGGGGCCCATGACTGTCACCCTCACCCCGCAGTCCAATCTGGCGCGACAGCTCGTAGAAAGCGCAGTGCAGGGTTGCACCGTCTAACTGATTCCCCGCACTGGAGACAAACAGGTAGGACGACACCGGGCGTCCGGCCCAATGCTTGCGTCGACGAGCGATGTAGTCTTCAAGCACCTTGCAGGTCGAGGTGTGCAATGGCACCAGGCGGGTGTTACCGAATTTGGCACCGCGCACTGTTATCACGGCCGCTTCAAGATCAACATCTTGAAGCTCAAGATTGAGCGTTTCGCCCGGACGCAGTCCCGACACGCTTAGAAGGCCGAAATAACAATAATAGACCCAAGGTAATATTGCAGTGCGTTCATAATTGTGCGACATACTGAGTGCGGCACAAAGTAAGTTTTGGATCTCCTCATCCGTATATAGATACGGTCTCGCCCGCTTGGGTTGAAAGGGCAATAAACCCGGCGATGGAATTCGTGTACGTGGATCGATGGTACGACGATAACGCGTGAATACACGTACATGACTCAGGCGCTGTGCCCAAGTCGCCGGCTTTGCGTACGCTGGTTGTTGTGCCCAGGCAAGTGCTAACGTCTCGGTGACGTAGGGTGCTTGATGTTGTTCCATAAACGTGACGAAGTCGAGCAACAGTTTTCCAGCACAGTCTAATTTGAAGCCTAGGTTGCGCCGCATCTCCAAGTATTCATGCACGGCTTGGCGAAGGGTGTTCATCGTACACCTCCTGGCCATGGCAAAGCGAGTGTGCGTAACGCCTCAAAATTCACCTTGGCATATATTTTGGTGGTTTGGAGACGACGATGCCCCAGCACGTCACCGATTTCATTGAGAGAGGCACCTTGACACAACATCTCGGTGGCCAATCCATGACGAAACTGGTGTGCGCCGAAACTTGGTGCGTTCACTCCGGCATGCTCGAGTGAACGGCGAACGACATGGCTAACAGCGCAGTGATCTCGAAAGCCTTGGATGGGAGCTTTGGCACGTAGGAATACACGTCGACTGTTACTCATCGGTCGGGAACGGCGCAGGTAGTCCGCAATCGCCTCACCGACCTCATGAGACAAAGGGAACTTTCTGCGCACTCCACCTTTGGTACGCACGTGCAATGTCCCGGTGTTCCAGTCAATGTCATCAAGATCGAGAAATGCTACTTCGCTCGCACGTAGACCGAGTCGAGCAAGCAACAGCAAAATTGCATAGTCTCGACGTCCCGTCGAGGTATCCCGACTGATGCTGGTCAACAGCTGATGAACTTGATCGGTTGAAATTGCGCGAGGGATCAATGTATTCGACCAGTTGGCGACAACGGGAACAGCAGCGACCAAATCCAGTGCTGCTTCACTGTGATAATGCACGTAGTTTAGAAAAGAGCGTAACGCATTGGTCATGGTCTTCGCTTGCTTCCTGTTTGACTGCGATACTTGGTGCTGCACGAATTCCACGACATCGCTGGCACAAAGACGCGAGAGTGTAACGGGTCCGTTGCCAAAACAGTGCTCAAGAAAGCTGTGTATGAACGGTACGTAGTGGGCGATCGTTGCCGTGGCCAAAGCACGCATTTCTCGTAAATATTCCTCATAGGTCTGCACACAAAGCTCGGCTTCAGTCACTTCACGTACGGCTGTCTTCTCAGCAGGAATTACGCCCTCAAAGCGTAGAAATTCGATCAGATGTCTGAGCGCAGCACGATCCCCTTTGGAAGGTCGCAGCTGGCAGTAGCGATATTGCAAATACTGTTTCGGATGGTTGGAGGTTATGCTGCATAGTTCGATTCCCTGTTGCTTTAGCCATTGGCTAAAACCCGTTGCAAGCAGAACACGATGACGAATCGTCTTAACCGCATATCCTTTCGTGCTCGCTGCGTTTGCAAACCTATCGAGATAGGGCACAAGCGGGCCTTCTGGCACTCGCAACAGAACCACTTGGTTAGCAATGACATACTTCATGATAGACTCCTCCCCATACATGGGGCTGATTGAATTAAGGAGTCCGTATTATGTCGCTACTAATATTTTTATTTGCAGTAGAAACAAACTTTTAGTGGTACTACTGCAGATAGTCAGGAAGTGCAGATAGTGATGGAAATCATGGATGATCGATATGGCTATCGTTCCACCGCAGTGCTCAGCCAGCTACCGACCGATCAGTGGTACAACTGTATCGGCGACAACACCTTGGCTGACGCAATCCTGGACCGGCTGATGCACAATGCACATCGCATCGTCATCCACGGCGAGTCAATGCGCAAGCGCAACGTCGACCTGAGCTGAATATTCGAGCGTCTATGAGCTGTGCAACCTTCAAAGCGGCAATTTTGCGGCGGCCACTGAACGCTTCCCCAGCTATGCCAAAGATTTACGGCAGTCGGGGTCAAACTGCCGTATTTCGCCCCCGTAGAATAAATCCATGTGTAAACCTGTGCATAAAACTAACGGAAAACGCAAGTGACGCAAGCGTCTTTTCCGTTTCGCTAAAGCGATCGTTTTTAACACAGGTTTACCCACAGATTTATTTCCACTCAGTGCCAGCCGACAAAAGCCGGATCCCAGGAATTGGAAAATACTGCAACACTGCCACGGCTGTGTCAGCGGTGGGTTTTGAACTTGACACGAACACAAATTTTGAGGTAAAAAGGATTTCACACAAACGCCGGAAATGCTCCGGATTCATTTTGACTGCGACAAAAGTCCGATTTTGTATCACTGATACCGTTCATTTTGATTGGAATCAGTGTTCAAATTGTCGGAATCAGTGTTCAAATTATTGGAATCAGTGTTTATTTATATTGGAATACGCACGCAGCAAGAAACTGGTGTTTCTGACCAACAATATACAACTACTGGCGTTCTCCATTGCCGAACTGTACAAGAGTCGCTGGCAGGTGGAACTGTTCTTCAAGTGGATCAAGCAGCATTTGTGCATCAAATCGTTTTACGGCGTGTCTGAATACGCGCTCAAGAGTCAGCTATGGATTGCGGTTTCGGTTTACGTTCTGTGCGCCATCATCAAGAAACGATTACATCTGGAGCAAACTCACTACACAATTTTGCAGACATTGAGCCTGACTCTGTTTGAGAAAACTCCATTATTTCAACTACTTAGTGAAACGTATTACACAACCGAACCGACCGAATCATCTAACCAAATGATATTATTCAATTAAGCGTTGGGACAGTAGTGAATCGATAACCAAAAATTCCGCCATTTTGCGTATCGCGTGGTGATACAGCCTTAGTCTCGCCAAGTTTCAATACCCTACCCAACAGATTCGTGGTTCACCAGTTTTATCAGTGTGCTGACGGCGTTTCTGATTCATGGGGTGACGACCAAAAGTCTCGTCGCCTGCTGCCTCTGTAGTGTTTTGGGCTGAGACCGTTCTTCCGTTTGAACCAGCGGACGAAATGGGCGCAATCGGAGAATCCGCATTCATAAGCAATTTGAGTAATTGTTCTTGAGCTGTTTAGCAGCCGCCAACGGGCGTGCTCGAGCCGCATGTCACGGTATAGCTCCTGAGGAGTCTTACCGACATGAGTTTGAAATACCCGATCAAGTTGGCGTCGGCTGATTGACAGGCATTTAGCTAGTTTCTCACTTGAGATGGGTTCGCTCATGCTTTGATTCATCAAACCGATGGCTTCTTCCACTCGCCAGTCACCGCAGGTTTGAAGTTCCCTAAAGGGCAGTTTGCCTATGTGGCGCGCATCTCGATGTTTATCAATAACTAGCTCGAACAAAGCCTTATTGCCGCGGTTGATGCCACAATGTTGTGTCAGGATATCGATGGCTAAATCAATTGCTGCCGTGCCGCCCGGGCAAGTTATTCGATTATTTTCGGAGACGTACATTTCATTGATAATCGGAATAACCAATGGATAGCGTTCAAGCAGTTCATCCTTATGAACGGCATGAACAGCGCATCTTATCTCGTCCATAAGTCCAGCTTCGGCTAGTGCAAAACTCCCGGTACACAATCCCACAAGTGGAATACCGACTTCAGAGGCCTCACGCAGGAACTCGAATGTTTCGGGACGATGCTGATCGAAGGCCGCGAGCCTACCGCCCACGACAATAACATAGTCGTAGTTTTGGGGATCGTCGAAGGTTTTCCACGGTGCAATCTCTATTCCGCAACTTGATTTTACTGGTTCAAGCGTTGGACCGATACAGGTCCAGTGACAGTAAACCTGGCGACTTAAGTCGCGTTCGTCCGCGCAGTGACGGACAGAGTCTATAAAGCCAGCAAATGGTAGCAATGTAAACTCTGGCGAAAGGATAAAAGCGAAGCGAACGTCGGGTTTAATTTCAGTAAATTCACACGCAGAAAAATTACGTACAGATTCTAATCCACCCGCATCAGGCATTCCAATGTCCTCCCATCAAATATTTATTCTGCAATACGTTTAAATCATTATAGAAAAGCAACATAACAAATGAAACAGGCGTCGTCGCATTCTGTCAAATTTACCAACATTATGGTTCCATGATACCC
Source organism: Gammaproteobacteria bacterium (assembly GCA_047517965.1). GTDB lineage: Bacteria > Pseudomonadota > Gammaproteobacteria > Arenicellales > JAJDZL01 > JAJDZL01. Next base: position 5,450 of record JAKZRU010000130.1, read on the forward strand.
AGATCATTCGACGAGTCCTAGATTGAGCAGCATACTCGCCTTGAAATACACAATTCCACTAAAATTAATTTGTGCTGTAAAAGGTTTATCTCATATTTGTTGAATTCGCAGGGTTGTCAGCACACTTGCTGCCAGTGCGACACACGCGCAAGATGCTTGACAGATCAGATGGCAAAATTGACCAGCCAAACGACTATTTTATGCGGGACACGTCCAACCCCCATAGCGGCTACATCTAAACTACAACTTCCGTAATCGATTGCGACTCGGCATTCAACGGTGGAGTCAATCGACTTCGAACAGTTCAATTTATGTAATACCTTCTCTGTAATGTTTGCCGGGTGCATTGTATGCCATATCTATGTATTTGTTTTAATTTATTTAACTTCACTATAATGGTAGCAGATTTAGACTCATATGCCAAAAAAATGTGTAGTTATCTTTATAATCTCCTTTAAATTCAATCCAGATACAATCACGCTTCTTGAAATGAGAATGATCAATCCTGTTTCGATTGAATTTTAGACGAAAGCATTGGGTGAATAGTATATGAATCAATCTGACGGTCTCGAATATCTCCGAATGAATGGCATCAATCTCTATCATGTATTTGATACATCTTTCATTGCTGACCTGTTAGTTCCGGCGGTGCCGGATCTTCTATTGGAAGACTACCCAAGCGCGGTTCTGATTGCCAATGCAGGCTATGAGCTGTGGAACTCGTTAGAGTCATTTGGAATGCATGGAAATGATCCAGTCGACAATTTCAGCCTCCATTTGGCGACAACATACGCCAACGACTATCTGAATTCTGAAGCAATGATTCTCTATCCTTCAAGCTACCCAATTTCACTGCGAGCTATCGGAGAGCGAACCGGCTGGAGTTACACCACTCCCATGGGCATCAGCATACATCCGAAATTCGGAACTTGGTTTGCATATCGCGCCATATTCCTGCTGGAAAAGCAACTGCCTGCAACCAAGCCAGATCAAGCGGATCATCCTTGTCATTCCTGTTTGGACAAACCCTGTCAGACGGTTTGTCCGTCAGGCGCGGTAAGGGAGATTGGCGCGTTCGGACTGGATGAATGTGCGCGATTCCGCCTTCAGGATTCTTCCCCTTGTACTTACAGTTGCTTCTCCCGAATAGCATGTCCGGTTGGTTCGGAATATCGTTATGTACCCGATCAAATGAAATATCATTACAGACGCTCAAGAGAGTCTATGGCTCGTTATTACAGCTCGAACCCTGAAATTTCATAGAGGATTTGAAGTCGCATGTATTTTGAAGAGTTCAATGTTGGAGACAAATTCAGCAGTGGCGGCGTTACTTTTACTGAGAGCGAGATTGTCAGATTCGCGCTTCAATATGACCCGCAGCCTTTCCATATTGATGTCGAGGCTGCAAACAATTCTCCATTCAAGGGATTGATCGCCAGTGGTTTTCAGACACTGGCACTGGTATTCCGAATGTACATCCAGGAAGGAATGCTGAAACAGGGGATGGGGTCTCCCGGCATGGATGAATTGCGTTGGTTGCTGCCGGTACGACCCGGCGACACATTGCACATGGAAGTGGAAGTTCTCGGTACGAAAGCATCATCCTCTAGATCGGATCGTGGCTATGTCGAAAAACTGTGCACGGTGGTCAACCAGAGATCGGAAAAGGTTATGACGGTTCGTGTAACGCAAATTATTCGTCGTCGTGAATCAGATTGATTGGTTCCTTGAGTAAACCGGTCTAGAGACTTGAAAGAGGCAGACTGAAAGGACCAAAGCCGTGCGCGCCGCACTTCTGAAAGAATACGGCAAACCCCTGTCACTTGAGCAAATTGATTGTCCTTCGCCCGGAGCAAATCAAGTACTAATACGAAACCGAGTGTGCGGCATCTGTCGAACCGATTTGCACATCGTTGACGGAGAACTACACGCACCGACTCTTCCTATTGTTCCAGGTCACCAGATTGTTGGTGAAGTCATCGAATCGAGAGCACCGGGTTTCTACCCCGGGCAGCGAGTCGGCGTACCGTGGCTGGGATGGACTTGTGGAACCTGCAGGTACTGTCGTGAAGGACAGGAAAATCTCTGCGAAAATGCCCGCTTCACCGGTTATCACCTGAACGGCGGATTTGCGGACTACTGTGTAGTCGATGCACGTTTCTGTTTCCCGCTGAATCAGAATTCCGGTTTGAGTGATTTGCATTTGGCTCCCCTGCTGTGTGCAGGGCTAATCGGTTATCGCGCATTTCGTATGGCCGTGAATACCAATAGGACTGACAGTGCCAAAATTATCGGATTTTATGGATTCGGTTCCGCTGCGCGCATTTTGCTACAGCTCTTACAGCATGAAAACTGCGATGTCTATGCAGTAACCAGGCCTGCTGATGTCGAAAGGCAGAAAGTTGCCCGTAGGCTCGGAGCGATTTGGGCGGGAGGATCGGATGAGGATGTGCCGGTCGAGCTCGACGCAGCCATCATCTTTGCACCAACCGGTCCACTTGTGCCGATGGCCTTGAAAGCAGTCAGAAAGGGTGGCAGTGTAATCTGTGCAGGAATTCACATGAGCGATATTCCGTCATTTCCTTATGAGTATCTTTGGGGAGAACGCATAATTCGGTCGGTGGCGAATTTGACGCGAACGGATGGTGAGGAGTATCTGAAGCGCGCCGCGCAAATACCCATTAAACCAACGGTTGTATCTTATCTGTTGAAGGACATAAACGCTGCCCTGGATGATCTCAGGCATGGCCGTATACACGGCACAGGTGTGATTGATTTACAGGCAGATTAACTCTGCGTTTTGGAGCCACCCCTGCAAAGAGGAGAATCAGCAGCAGTTTGACCGCTTGCGTACCATTCCTCCGGCGTCATCGCATGGATGGATAGCGCGTGTACCGGTCCTGCAATCTGTTCCCCCAGTAATTCGTGGACCGTGCGATGTCGAAAAACCAGGGATTGGTCACGGAAGTTTTCTGAAACGGCTACTACCTTGAAGTGGGTTTCAGAATTCGCAGGTACACTGTGCATACCGCTTTCATTGATTACTTCAAGATGAACTGGATTGAGTGCTTCAGTCAGAGTTTGTCGAATTTGATTTTGAACGATCATATCACTGGTAAATTATAGTGCAAGCGTAGTTTGTACATCTGCCAACAACAGAATTCGCAAGAATAAAATATTGACAATTTCAACTACAATGTTGAGTTCACTTAATTCCAAGACAGCATTTCAGCCGAGAAAAGGGCTTCTGAAACCGACAAGGAGACAAAAATGTTCAGGAAGACCGACACTATCGAAAATTACGATGAGTCGCTTTGGGAAGCAATCAAGAATGAGGAAGTTCGTCAAGAAGAGCATATTGAACTGATCGCTTCCGAAAACTACACCAGTGCACGAGTTCTACAGGCTCAGGGTTCGGTACTCACGAACAAGTATGCCGAAGGTTATCCGGGCCGCCGCTATTACGGTGGTTGCGAGTTCGTCGATGTCGCGGAAAATCTGGCAATTGAACGAGCAAAACAACTATTTGATGCAGACTATGTAAATGTCCAGCCGCATTCCGGCTCCCAGGCAAATTCTGCAGTTTACATGGCACTGGTCGAACCGCATGACACGGTGCTTGGGATGAGTTTGGACCATGGCGGTCACCTGACGCATGGCGCTAAAGTCAACTTTTCTGGAAAAATCTACAACTCGGTTCTGTACGGAGTGGATTCAGAAGGCATCGCAGACTACGAACAGATCAGTGACCTTGCCGATGAACACAAGCCCAAAATGATTATTGCCGGATTCTCGGCCTACTCCAGAGTTATGGATTGGGAGCGTTTTCGCGAGATTGCCGACCGTGTCAATTCCTACCTGTTTGTAGATATGGCCCATGTAGCTGGTCTGGTTGCAGCCGGTTTGTACCCGAATCCGGTACCGATTGCGGATGTTACTACCACAACGACACATAAAACTCTGCGCGGCCCGAGAGGCGGAATGATACTTGCACGCAAGAACGAGGAAATTCAGAAGAAACTCGCTTCAGCAGTGTTTCCGGGCGGACAAGGCGGGCCGATGATGCATGTTATTGCAGGTAAAGCGGTTGCGTTCAAGGAAGCTCTCGAACCCGAATTCAAAGCATACCAGCAGCAGGTGCTGGAAAATGCCCGAGCGATGGCTGCCGTTTTTACGGAACGAGAATACAAGGTTGTCTCAGGTGGTACCGATGATCATCTGTTTCTGCTTGATCTGATCGGTAGGGATGTGACTGGCAAAGATGCCGCTGCGGCACTCGGCGAAGCCAATATTACCGTTAATAAGAATACCGTTCCGAACGACCCTCGTTCTCCTTTTGTCACCAGTGGACTGCGAATTGGTTCTCCGGCCTCGACCACCCGCGGTTTCAAGGAAGAGGAGATGAGAACCTTGACTCACTGGATGTGCGACATTCTTGATGATGTTGAAAATAAATCGGTCATCAACGACATCAAAAATAGAGTAAAAGAACTGTGTAGTCGGTTTCCAGTCTATAGCTAATACTATTGCGCTAGCTTCAAATTCGCCGGTCAGACAGTGAAGAAGTACTCTATCTTCAGTTTGACCCGGCATGCACTCAGTCAGCACTCGAACTGGCAGCGTGCGTGGCGAGACCCTGAGCCGAAACAATCTTATGATGTAGTTATCGTCGGCGGTGGCGGACATGGTCTTGCCACTGCTTACTATCTCGCGGCCGAGCACGGCATCACCAATGTTGCAGTAGTCGAAAAAGGCTGGATTGGAGGCGGGAATACCGGTAGGAATACGACCATCGTTCGATCCAACTATCTGTGGGATGAAGCCGCACATCTCTATGAAAAATCCCTGGTGTTGTGGGAGTCCCTGTCGCAGGAGCTGAATTTCAACGTCATGTTCAGTCAGCGTGGCGTGATGAATCTTGGCCACAATCTGCAGGATATGCGAGACATTTACAGGCGATCCAACGCCAATCGTTTGAACGGAATCGACAGTCAGGTTCTTTATCCGCAGGACATCAAGAAGCTCATTCCAATTATCAACACGTCACCGAACGCTAGATATCCAATTTTGGGTGCGTCGTTTCAGCCTCGCGGTGGAATCGCCCGCCATGATGCCGTTGCATGGGGATTCGCAAGAGCAGCGGATAGCAGGGGAGTCGATATTTTGCAGAACTGTGAGGTGACTGGAATTCGTCGAACGAATGGCGCAGTAGAAGGGGTCGAAACTACTCGTGGCCTCATTCGCGCCAACAAGGTAGGAGTTGTCGCAGCAGGGCATTCAAGCGTACTCGCGAAAATGGCCGGTATCAGAATGCCGATTGAAAGTCACCCGCTGCAGGCACTGGTATCCGAACCCATAAAGCCTATATTGCATACCGTTGTGATGTCCAATGCTGTGCATGGATACATCAGTCAGTCTGACAAAGGCGAATTGGTAGTTGGGGCGGGAGTCGATTCCTATCTTGGCTATGGACAACGCGGCAGCTTTTCTACCATTGAAGGCAACATTGCTGCAATTGTCGAGCTGTTTCCGATTTTCTCTCGCGTCCGAATGCTCAGACACTGGGGAGGTATCGTTGACGTATGTCCCGACGCGTGCCCCATAATTGGGAAAACTCCTGTAGATGGCTTGTTTTTCAATTGTGGCTGGGGCACTGGCGGTTTCAAGGCCACTCCGGGATCAGGCTGGGTATTTGCACATACGATCGCACGCAACGAGCCCCACAGTTTGAATGCACCATTCGGACTCGACCGATTCATTTCGGGCGCACTGATTGACGAGCATGGGGCTGCCGGTGTTGCCCACTAATTTTTATCGAAGCAGGCAAGACAAATCATGCTTTTGATCCACTGCCCTTGGTGCGGTTTGCGAGAACAGGATGAGTTCACTTGTGGAGGTGAGGCGCATATCGTTCGCCCCACGAAGCCGGACGATCTTTCAGACGGTGAGTGGGCTGACTATCTTTTTATGCGCGAAAACATCAAAGGTGACCAACGCGAGCAGTGGTATCACAGTGCTGGATGCCGACAGTGGTTCAACGCCCAACGAAATACAGTTACCTATAAATTTGCTGCGAGCTACAAGCCGACTGATCCGATTCCGGAGGATCCGCAGTGAATCAGCCGTACCGGCTCGCGAATGGCGGTCGAATCAATCGCGCCAAGCCCATCACCTTTCGTTTCAACAAGAAACGATATAGAGGCTTTGAAGGAGATACTGTCGCTTCAGCTCTGATTGCCAATGGTGTCCACTTGGTCGCCCGCAGTTTTAAGTATCACAGACCTCGAGGAATCATGGCCGCTGGTGCGGAAGAACCGAGTGCCTTGCTTCAGATTGAATCGGGCTCAAGTTCGGTGCCTAACCCGCGTGCTACTCAGACGGAGATTTACGAGGGGCTCGAAGTATCAAGCGTAAATTGCTGGCCAAGCCTATCTTTTGATATCGCATCAGTGATGGGGTGGTTTTCGCCAGTAATTCCTGCCGGATTCTATTACAAGACTTTCATGTATCCCCGAAAAGGATGGATGCTGTATGAAAAAGTGATCCGCAGAGCAGCCGGTTTTGGCAAAGTTCAGTCGAATGCTGATCCAGATCGTTACGACAAAGTAAACGCATGGTGCGATGTACTGGTTGCCGGCGGTGGTCCAGCGGGATTAGCAGCAGCTTTGAGTGCTGCTCGTACCGGAGCGCGTGTGATTATCGCGGACGAAAATAATGAATTCGGCGGTGGATTTCTGCGAACTAGGTGTGACGAAGATCGAAAGTGGTTAGAGCGTGTTTTGACAGAGCTTGGAGAGTATCCGGATGTTCGTTTGTTCACACGCACAACAGTAGTTGGATACTACGACAGCAACTTCCTGGTTCTGAATGAACGGGTAACCGATCATCTGGCTGATGCGTCGTCCGACAGTGCTCGAGAACGAAATTGGCGAGTCCGCGCGAAACAGGTAGTATTGGCTACCGGAGCAATTGAGCGGCCGCTGGTTTTCGGCAACAACGACTTGCCGGGTGTGATGTTGTCCTCCGCGGTATCGGAGTATGTCAACCGGTACGGCGTGAATCCAGGTAGTCGAGCAGTGCTTTTTGCCAACAACGACAGCGCCTATAGAACTGCCCTGGACATGCTGGATGCCGGTATTCAGATTGAAGTCCTGATTGATGTCCGTTCCGAGGGATCCACCGTTTATTCTGAAATGCTTGCTGCTCGCGGGGTAAACATTCTTGTCCGGTCGGCTGTTGTTTGTGCGAAAGGACGAAAACGAGTTACCGCAGTGGATGTCATGGAACTTTCGGATGATTTTGAGTCGACTAAGGGTAGCAAGAGAGTTTACAACTGTGACCTGCTCGCCATCTCTGGTGGCTGGAGTCCTGCTGTTCATTTACAAGCGCAGTCTGGCGCGAGACCTAGGTTCGATTCAGATAAAGCTTGCTTCGTACCAGGAGATTCAGTTCAGAAGGAACAATCCGTAGGTGCCGCCAACGCGGTGTTTTCGGCTGAACCGGCAATTCAAGAAGGGTTTGAAGCAGGTGTTGCTGCGGCCTGCTTAGCCGGATATGAAGCGGTTGAAGGCCAGAAGAACGAAGAGTATTTAGGTCAATGCTCGGAGGAATATGACATACAGCCGCTTTGGCGAGTGCCGAGTGCAAATGCCGGGAAAAAATCGAAACAGTTTGTCGATTTTCAGAACGATACAACGGCAAAGGACATTGAAATTGCGGCGCGGGAAGGCTATCGATCCATTGAGCATCTAAAGAGATACACTTTGCTCGGGTTTGGTACAGATCAAGGGAAACTGGGAAATATCAATGGCATGGCAATCTTGTCCAAGATTTTGGGGCAGGAGATGTCCGAGACCGGCACGACGACTTTCCGACCGTTTTATACACCGGTTACATTTGGGGCAATTGCGGGAAGAGAACTGGGGCCGGAATTTTTTGATCCGGTACGCAAGACTGCGATGCATGAATGGCATGTCACGCACGGCGCAGAATTTGAGAATGTCGGTCAGTGGAAAAGACCATGGTACTATCCCGAGTCAGGAGAAACCATGCAGCAAACAGTCAACCGAGAGTGCTTGGCGGCAAGAAATCAGGTCGCGATGCTTGATGCATCGACCCTAGGCAAAATCGAAATCTACGGACCGGATGCAGTTGAGTTTTTGAATTTGGTGTACACCAACTCTTGGTCGAAGTTGACTACAGGCTCCTGTCGCTATGGATTGATGCTTGGAGAAGACGGCATGGTCATGGATGATGGGGTCACGGCGAAAATTGGTGAAAATCATTACTACATGACGACAACAACCGGCGGTGCAGCTCATGTGTTGACATGGATGGAACAGTGGCGGCAGACCGAGTGGCCGTGGATGAAGGTGTATTTCTCCTCAGTAACAGAGCAGTGGGCAGTCATTTCGATTTCGGGACCGAAAGCCCGTCAAGTATTGCAACGGGTTGCACCTGATCTGAATGCATCAAATGAGGATTTTCCTTTCATGACTTTCAGAGAAACTATGGTAGCAGACGTACCAGGCCGTATTTTTCGCATCAGTTTCAGCGGAGAACTCGCTTATGAATTCAATGTGCCTGCAAATTACGGCATGCATGTGTGGAAAAAAGTGTATGAAGCTGGTCAGGAATTCGGAATTACACCCTATGGCACCGAAACGATGCATGTTCTACGAGCGGAAAAAGGATACATCATTGTGGGTCAGGATACAGACGGTTCCATGACTCCCATTGACCTTGGAATGAACTGGATTGTCTCCAAGCAGAAAGACTGTCTTGGCAAACGATCACTGAGTCGGTCCGATTGCATGAGAGAAGATCGAAAGCAGTTCATTGGACTTCTTACTGATGATCCGAACAAAGTGTTGCCTGAAGGGTGTCAGCTAGTGGAAGCGCCTTCAAAAGTCTATCCGATGCCCATGATTGGACACGTTACGTCTAGTTACTGGAGTGCTTGTTTGGGCCGGTCAATCGCATTAGCAGTGGTAAAAGGCGGACATTCACGTATGGGAGCACGAATTTACTCGACGCTGATGTCAGGAGAATCGATTCCGGCTACGATTTGCAGTCCGGTTTTCTATGACTCTCAAGGGGAGCGACAGAATGTCTAGCCAAATTCAGGCATTGTCGCCTTTGTCCAAAATTCACAGTGACAATGCTCCGGTTGCAAGCTTCAAACAGGTGAAGCTGTCTGAACTTGCATTTTTGGGACATTTCAATTTTCGTATTCAGCCAGATGATGAGCTAGTTTTGAAAGAGTTCAAACAATCTCTTGGATTTGATGTTCCGCATGAACCGAATACATTCGTGGTACATAACAACATCTTGTGCGCATGGCTCGGACCGGATGAATGGCTTATAGTTTCACCACAGCACCGTAGCGAGGAGATACGAATGACTCTCGGTGAAGTCATCTCGGAAGGATATTCTACCTGCGTGGATCAACCCAGTGCTCAAACGATCATCAGAGTTGAAGGGCGTAAAGCGGCAGATTTGCTAAGTCGAGGAATTGCGCTTGATTTGCATCCACGAGTATTTAAATTCGGTCAATGTGCGCAAACTGTGCTTGCAAGAACTGCGGTCACGATTTTGAAGCAGGAAGCCGACGAAATGACTCTGGATGTGATTGTGAGGCGAAGTTTTGCAGACTATCTGTGGCGTTGGCTTGTAGATGCCGGCCAAGAAGCCGAGTTTCATGAATAAACTGTTTTCTGGAAACATGACAAGCAAGCAATGCTGAAAATCAGTGCATATTTTCAAGCATGAAAGCCGGCGCGATCCAGAATCTGTGGAATTTTTTCTTCCCATCCGATCGCCATGATGTGCAGACCGCCTGCAGCTTGTCGTAGTTCTTTGACCAGATCGGCGGATATCTGAATGCTTGTTTCTGCGATACGTTCCTTGTCGTTACCTTGCTCGGCAATTTTTTTGATTAAATGATCGGGGATGGTAATTCCGGGTACCCGGTCATTCATGTACTGCGCCATCTTAACAGATTTGATCGGAATGACGCCTGCCAGGACCGGAACTTCAACCTTACCCGCTTTGTCCAAAAATTCAACGAACTCACCTACGTTATATACGGCTTGGGTTTGAAGAAATGAAGCACCAGCCTCAATTTTTCGATGCATGTTTTCGATCTCGGCTTCAGGGTCCGAAGCTCCTGGATTGACAACGGCCCCAACGCAGAAATCTGGAGTTCCTTTCAAAGCATTGCCAGCAAAGTCCGTTCCCGCCTTCAAGGCATTGACGGCTTCAAGGAGTTGCGAAGCAAACAGGTCGAAAACAGGTTTTGCATCCGGATGATCACCATTTTTTGGCGGGTCGCCTCCCATGAAAACCAGATTTGGCACTCCAAGAGCAGCCGCTCCGAGCATGCTTGCTTGAATTGCGATTCGATTCTTGTCTCGTGAGGTCATTTGCACGATTGGTTCGATGCCTCGATCGAGCAATAGATGGGCGACTGCAGTAGGTTCCATGGCCATTCTCGCAGAGTGAGATTCAGTCAGATTGAAAGCGTGTACAAGATTTCTCAGCAGTTCTGCTTTTTCAAACAGTGGCACAAGATCGGTGCCTTTGGGTGGAGTAAGTTCACAAGTAATTACAAAATCGCCCGCATCAATCCTTTGTTTCAATGTCTCCTTTGCCAAAATTTATTCCTCCAGTGAATGTGGCATGTTCATGAGCCAAGCCATATTTAAATGAAATGAATTTACAAATGGCACTAGTATATGAGTATATCTGAGTAAGATTCAGTGAAATGGGGTAGCGATCTTGTACCGTTCGTAAGATTCAGGGCAACAGAGTCAATTCAGCTTGGAGCGAATCGAGTGTAAGGTGTTCATGTATGGCATATGACGACAATTTTGTAAGAGGTCTCGAGTGGTTGTGGGGAGAAGGATTCCTCTCACCTGGGGGGTCGGCTGAAGTTTACGAAATTCTGAAACGGACTTCCGTTGGCGGAAGGAAGGTATTGGATATAGGGTGTGGAATTGGAGGAATAGATCGTTTGCTGGTCACTGATTACGGTGCAGAAAAGGTTTTTGGGATTGACATTATTGATCATCTGATTGCTCGTGCCAAATACGAAGCTGAGGCAGCCGGTTTGACAGAGTGGATAGAATATCGCTTGGTCGAACCGGGGGAGTTGGAATTTGAAGATGAATCGCTTGACATCGTGTTTTCCAAAGATTCTATTGTTCACATCGAGGACAAACAAAAATTTTATGAAGAAATATTTCGCGTCTTGAAGAATGGCGGTGAATTTGTCGGAAGTGACTGGCTGGGTAGTGAAGCAACGAATCAATCACAACGAGTGAGAGACTGGTTAGATTTCTCGAAATTGGATTTTCACTTTTGCACGGCTGAACAGATGATGAAGTTACTGAGGCAGGCCGGGTTTGCTTCAGTAAGCACTCGCGATCGCAACAAGTGGTACCGTTCGATTGTGCGAGATGAAATATCCAAAGTAAGCGGAGAAAACCGGCTGAAATTTGTTGATCTATTTGGTGAAGAGATAGCAGAATCGCGACTGGTGAGCTCCACACTCAAGATGGAGGTTGTAGATGCCGGAGAGCTTTGCCCGACAATTTTTCAAGCAATCAAAATTAGGCCCTAATCAATGATTAATTGAGTCTGACATACTCTCCCAGCGCAATTCCTTCCCGCCGAGGGTCTGCACCTCCTCGCATTACTCCGTTTACAATTTCAATGCCGTGAAGCCCACTCGTCAAACTGAGTACTCGGGTCTGATGTCCTAGACTGTCCAGATGAGATTGCAATATTTGTGCCGTAGTTCCTTCTTCTAGGTCGGTTGTACCGTTGCGGTTCACAACATTCCCCAAATCGATTGCAGTCTGAATGTCCATATCCCAATCCAAGACCGCAATTAGAGTCTTGACTAAGTATCCGATAATTTGACTGCCACCCGGTGACCCCACTACGAGTCGAAGTGAACCATCTAAGTTGAATACAAGAGTGGGAGCCATTGAACTGCGCGGTCTTTTTCCAGGCTCTACACGATTCGCCACTTGCATGCCATCCTTTTCGGGAACAAATGAAAAATCAGTCAATTCATTGTTGAGATGAAACCCGCGAACCATCAAGTAGGACCCGAATGGCCCTTCAATACTGCCGGTCATTGACACAGCATTGCCTTCGGAGTCCACAATTGAAAGGTGACTTGTACCTGAACGACTCACATCGAAGTCGGCTGCGTAGCTGACAGCTGGAGATCCAGGTGGCAGCCCGTGAGTTACGGGTGTGTCCAGTACAGAATCCAGTTTGATCAGCCTGGAGCGGTTAGCGAGATACGTTGGATCAAACAAACCTTCAGTAGGCACTTCGACGAAATCGGAGTCGGCCATGTAACGATTTCTATCTGCAAACGCAAGTTTCGATGCTTCCGCAATGAGGTGCCAACTGATTGGGTTGCCCGCACCCAAAGATTTCAGATCATAGTATTCCAGTAGCCCGAGAATCTGACCGACTGTCAATGCGCCCGAGCTTGGTGGACCCATTCCACATATGCGATAGTTTCGATATGAAAGACAAATTGGCGGTCGGCGGATTGCTTGATATTTCGAAAGATCCGACAGTGTAAGTTCCCCACTCCTGTGGGATGCATTTAGAATCGTCTCAACGATATCTTCAGCAATTGCACCTCGATAGAATGCTTCAGGGCCATGTTGTGCAATCTCGATTAAGGTTTCTGCGAACGCGTAGTTTGTACGGATATCTCCGGCTGTAAGCGGTGAGCCGCCTGGAAAGTAATATTCTCTAGTTTTAGCGAACGTCTTCAGTCGGTCTGCGTGTCTGCCGACAAGCATCGAAGCGAGCCGATAACCGACAGCGAATCCATCCTGCGCGAGCTTGATTGCTGGCTCAAACAGTTCCGACCAAGGCATTTCCCCATGATTTTTGTGGACCTGAGCCAGCATTGCCACAGTACCTGGCGTACCGACAGAGCGGCCTCCTAAAACGGCATCGAAAAACTTCATTGGTTCGCCTTCCGGTGTCAGAAAAATGTCAGGTGTCACCCCTGTGGGTGCAGATTCTCGCCCATCGTAAGAGAGTATTTCTCGAGTAGAGGCATCATAGAACAGCATGAAACCTCCACCACCAATTCCAGAGCTTTGTGGTTCAACTAGATTTAGTACCAATTGAACTGCAATTGCTGCGTCAACTGCATTTCCACCTCGACGGAGTATATCGAGTCCAGCTTCAGTTGCCTTTGGATTGGCAGCAGAAACCATATATTGAGGTGGTACTTGGGATATTGGTTCTGTTGCTACCGCAACAACGGTTCCGGATAGCACAAGGACGATAGCTACTATCCAAGAGAGTGCCGAATTGATAATTTGGTCTTGTAGATTCACAGTAATGAAAAGATCGTGACGAAGCGATTCGAGATCAAATTTCTAAGACTGAAATTGAAGACGGAATGAATTGTCTGTCCGTCTCTTTCTCAGTTCCGGGCATCAAATAGGCACTTCGTTAACTAGCACGACTGTTACAGTGTTGATATCTGACTGTTCACCGCTGCCACAGAACGGCATCATCAGATATTGAGTGTGCCGGCCCTCAGCTTAACAAGAAATCAGTTTCGACTTGCATCAAAAGGACATTTTAGTAGTTAGTGTCTGCCAGAAAACTCCCATTATGATGGGCACAAAGTAATTATTCGAGAATTTTTCTAATTTTTCGCAGCGGCTCCCGACAAAATGGCGGCAGCGCAGTCCATTTGAAAGCGATTCTACCAATTGCTGTGCGATTCCTTACCGAACAGGCATAGGCAACCGTTCCCGTCTGAGCGGGAGCGGCCCGGCGGTTGCCGGTTTTGATACCGGGACCTCAGGCGGCGCGCAAACGCACCTTTTTCTGCCGCCGGGTCCTTTCGCGCTCTCTTCTGCGCTGCAGCAACAACCCAATGCGATGCAAATTGGCAGCCAGCACCGACAGTGCAACTGTGCGCTCAAAGCCATCGGCACCATGACTGCGGATTCGTTCCAGACCCCGATGCTCAAGATTGTTAATCGCCGACTCCACCGCCGGATGTTGACGGCGTGCCGCGAGCAACCCGGGCTCCTGCTCGCGCAGCTGATCCGCCTTGCTCAAATAACCCTTTTGCGGCAGTGCATTGACATCCAGCATCTGGTCCAATCGCTTTCGATTGTTCGGACTGTGAAAACCCCGGTCAAAACTGCACATGCGAAAATCCGAAAATCGCGCCTGCGTCTCCTCGACCATCGGCACCGCCACATCCACATCTCCGCCTTGCCATAAAATCTTGTGATGAACAATGAACTGAAACTGATCCTCCACAATGCACACCGGCACCCCCAACTCCACCGCCACTCCGGCCTTGCCCTTGGAGATCCATCTGGTGTGCTCCTCGAACACCGAAAACACTTTCTCTTGGTGCGCAATCGATTCGCCGTTCAGCAACCGACGCTCGACCTGATCCAACTGACGCCAGGCATGGCCAAGATAATGCTCCATCATCAACACCGCCAGTATCGGCGGTCCATCGCACTGCTCCAGCTGCGCAACCGTCGCCTGCGCGCGATCCGCGATCAACCGGCAGTATTGAACATAGTCTTTCACCTTGCGTGTGTTGTGCCACCGACGCGAGTCGCGCACCCGGTTGAAACGCTTCCGTACCCCTCGTTCCAGATGTTTGTGCTGCCGCCAGCCGCCCAAACCGCATTTTTGCGCCGCCCGCCTCGTCTCCCGAATCACACAACGCATCGAATCATACAACAGCCCTATATCCGTGGGGTAGTGGACATCGGTCTCCACCACGAAACTGTCACAGCGCCCGTGCAATGGCGCGCCAGGCTTTTTTCTCGCCACCTCGTGACCGCTTTCCACTATTACCTGGCCAATCTGCGACAACAGTTGCGGACCCAGAAGCGACACATTGTCGATCAGCGTCTGCAACTGGTAATCACTCGTTTGGTCTTTTCTGAAACCGTCCCCGTGCCCCAGCATCTGCCGTACTGTCTGGTGCTGATTCGCAAGCTCCTGCAATCGGTCGAAATCGCAACCCAACCCCTGCTTCAGAACCGCAAGAACGAATATCCGCCACAAGTCCATACCTGGACGACCCACTTTCAGATCAACACCCGGGCGAACCTGTTCGAGTAAAAGCGCGAATACCCGTTCGCGCAATGGCGGGTTGGTATAAATGTGCTGCAGACCCTTGAGCACAGCTGGAATGTCGTCCCGCGATTTGGAATCAATCTCGATTTGTGCGATGGCGATCTCGCCAAAGTGCATCTGCGTGTTTTCGACTGTTCTCATACCCCGAACTCCTCGAAGATTTGCCTGGTTGACGCGATATTCCCTTAATTATAAGAAATAATCGCGATCTTCGTTCGAGAATATTCGGATTTTATATAATAATATCAATGTATTATGAGTTTCCTGGCAA
>JAKZRU010000131.1:0-11397 GCA_047517965.1 Gammaproteobacteria bacterium
GGGGTGATGACAGTAATATCCGGTAAATGAGTCCCGCCGTTGTATGGATTATTCAAAATATAGGAATCCCCTTGCTTCATTGTTCCATGTCGATTACGGATGACAATTTTCACGGATTCGCTCATAGAACCAAGATGTACCGGCATGTGCGGAGCGTTAGCTACCAGATCACCTTCTAAGTCGAAAATCGCACAAGAGAAATCAAGTCGCTCCTTGATGTTCACTGAATATGCCGAGTTTTCGAGTGATGCCCCCATTTGTTCTGCAATGGACATGAAAAGATTGTTGAAAACTTCGAGCATGACAGGGTCTGCATCTGTGCCTACGACTCTTCGGGTGGGGCGAGGTACTGTTCGATTCAGAATCAGATGGTTGTAGCTTGTTGTCTCAAGTTCCCAGTCCTGTTCTACAACTGTCGTTCCTGTAGATTCGATCACAATTGCCGGCCCCTGGATACGATCCCCAGGCTGAAGATCTTCTCGAATGTAAACTTTGCCTTGATGAAAATGGTTCGCAAAATACATCTGAGCCTCTTTGACGGGCTTCAATGGAGATTTGCGGGGTGATATTTCCTGTTTCAGTTCTTCATGCATTTCAGTTTTGCCAATTGCTTCTACCGCAATTGCTTCGACGACTACTGCTTTTTCAGGCATGGTGAAGCCAAATCTCTGCTTATGTGATTCTTCAAACTGTCGGCGAACTACATCGCTGTTTCCTGCATCAACGACGATTGCGGAATCAGTACCGTCATATCGCACATGCACTCTTTTTTGTATAAAGATACTTTCATCTTGAATTTCTTGATCTTGAACATCTTTCTTTGCTTTTTCTGCAATCTTGGCATATCGCTCATCTAAGGATGAGATGAGTTCATCTGAAAGTTTCCCCTCCACTGCTTCTTCATATATGGCGCGAACATCAGCGAGGCCGATCCCATATGCGGAAAGCACTCCTGCGTAAGGATGAATGAATACTGTTTCAATACCCAGGGCATCCGCCACCAGACAGGCATGTTGACCTCCAGCACCTCCAAAACTACAAAGCGTATACTCTGTAATGTCATATCCTCGTTGCACGGAAATCTTCTTGATAGCGTTCGCCATGTTGTCGACCGCAATCTTCAGAAAGCCTTCAGCAACCCCGTGGGGTGAGCGATCATCACCCGTTGCTTGTCTTATCGCATCCGCCATTTCTTCGAATTTAAGGCGAACAATTTCACTGTCAATCGGTTGATCTCCGTTCAAACCGAATATTTTTGGGAAATACTCCGGCTGCAGCCGGCCTAAAATCAGATTGCAGTCGGTAATAGTGAGGGGACCGTTTCGTCGATAGCAGGCCGGGCCTGGATTGGCACCAGCTGATTCAGGGCCAACCCGATACTTCAGTCCATCAAATTTCAAGATGGAACCACCACCTGCGGCGACAGTGTGTATGCGCATGATTGGCGAACGAATTCTCACGCCTGCCACGAAAGTATCATAGGCACGTTCGTACTCTCCCGCGTAGTGAGAAACATCGGTAGACGTTCCGCCCATGTCGAATGAAATAATCTTGTCGAATCCTGCAATTTTGCTGGTTTCCACTGCACCGACTATTCCTCCTGCCGGACCGGACAGAATGCTGTCTTTGCCTTGAAATCGATAGGCGTCCGTCAGACCTCCGTTGGATTGCATGAACATAAGTCTCACGCCTTTCAGTTCGCTGGCAACCTGATCGACATAACGGCGCAGAACCGGCGATAAATAGGCGTCGACCACGGTAGTGTCACCGCGTCCGACAAGTTTCATGAGCGGGCTTGTTTCATGTGAAGTCGAAATCTGCGTGTAGCCAATTTCACGGGCGATTTGCGCGACGATTTTTTCGTGTTCGTGAAATCGGTAACCATGCATGAACACAATTGCACATGCGTGAATTCCGGAATCATAGACATTCTTTAGGCTTTTGTATGCGGCATCGTAGTCAAGTTCTCTCAACACTTCTCCATGAGCACTGTGACGCTGGTCGATTTCAATGACATTTTCATAGAGAAGATCCGGCAACACGATTTGTCTTGAAAACAAATCCGGGCGTGTCTGATATCCAATACGCAGGGCGTCATGAAATCCTTTTGTTGTAATCAGCACGCATGGATTGCCTTTTCGTTCCAGCAAAGCATTGGTGGCAACCGTTGTGCCCATTTTTATGGCACTGATCAGCTCCGGTCCAAGTTCAGTTTCTGAAGAATTCAGTATTTCCCGAATCCCCTGAATCGCTGCGTCCCTATAGCGTTCAGGGTTGTCAGACAACAGTTTGTGGGTGACGAGCGAACCGTCCGGATTGCTGGCTACGATGTCAGTAAATGTTCCGCCACGATCGATCCAAAACTGCCAGCGTCGAGGCATCTGGTTTTGTATTGCTATCTCATTCATATTTACAAGGACTCTTTATATTGCGGAAATTATAGACAATCGGTAAACCTGCCAATTGAAGTCAACAGGCAATTATCCGTCGGCACTTTGTACAATGTGGTTGTAAATATTTTGCAGAGCGTTGCATGAAAATTGACTTGTCCAGTGGAATAATTGAGGGGGTGAAGCAGGCCCCATCTTCCAATTTTGATAGTCGTCCATTGGGCGTTCGACCCGAAGCACTCATCATACATTCAATCAGTTTGCCTCCCGGTCAATATGGCGGCAGTGAAATTGAGGAGCTTTTCTGTAACAAACTGGATTGCAGCGCACATTCATATTTTCATACATTGAAGAATCTCAAAGTTTCCGCACATTTGCTGATTCGCAGAAATGGTGAAGTGATTCAGTTTGTATCGTTGAACGAGCGTGCCTGGCACGCTGGTGAGTCGTTTTGCCTGGAGCGAGAGAATGTAAATGACTTTTCTATCGGGATAGAACTGGAAGGGTGTGATGAAGATACCTTCGAAGAAGATCAATATGCTGCACTGGATGATTTAATTAGGTTGCTGATTGCCGAATATCCGCAATTCAGCCGTTCCAGAATATTTGGCCACTCGGAAATTGCTCCAAAAAGAAAAACCGACCCGGGCCCCAATTTTGAATGGTCTAGAGTGCGGTAATCAAAGCGTGTTAGAAGTTGTCGTAATATAGACTTACTTCGGTTTTTTGGTTCTGTCGTGTTGCCACAAGACATCTTTGCCACCAGCTTCAAGATTTATATATCGGGATATGACAAAGAGAAGATCAGACAGTCGATTCAAATACTTACGAGATATAACTGATACATCTTCTGATTTTGCCACCGTGTGAATTTTACGCTCCGCACGCCTACAGACACAGCGTGCAATGTGTCCCATTGCTGCCGCGGGAGTTCCACCAGGCAGAATAAACTCTTTAAGAGGTGCAAGCTCGCTGTTGAATTGGTCCAGATTTTGTTCAAGAAATGTAACTCGATCATCGTTGACCAGTACCAGTCCTGGAATACTCAACTCTCCGCCAATATCGAATAAAGTATGTTGAACACTCGAAAGGCAGGATTGAATTTCTTCTGGTACCTCGTAAGTCAGCATGACGCCTATGCAACTATTCAATTCATCAATGTCGCCCATGGCATCGACTCTAGGGGAGTCTTTGGAAGTCCGGCTGCCGTCTCCAAGTCCTGTTGTTCCGTCATCACCTTTTCTTGTGTAGATTTTTGAAAGTCTGTTGCCCATAAACCTTTTCCTGAATTGAAGTGGGTGTCAATATATCAGTATTTGAGGCTAATGAGATGCGAAGGAAGACCATCTGATCATTTACGTAAGAATAAGCAATCAGACAGGTTTTCGCTCATTCAGATACACTTTGTTTCAGAGCCTGCACGATCCAACTGTTCAAACTCAGTCGGTTTTCTGCCGCTGAGCGCGCAACGCGTTGATGCAGGTCCGGTCCAAGGCGGACGTTCAGTTTACCTGAGTACGACTTCCTGGGTTCAATCCCATCTTCCTGGCAGGACTTGAGGTATTCGTCAATAGAACGGTGGAATTCATGCCGAATTCCATCGACATCAGTGGCTTCGAAAGTTGCGATAGGATAGGGACCGCAATTAACGACCCGTCCGTGAAGACGACCGACAGATTCATCGAATTCCACCTCAGCTGTGTAGCCTTTGTATTTCATCATGGTTTGACTCCTGCAGTTTACACCCGTGAAATGCGCATGACGCTGGTCAGTTAGGAACTCGGCCATTTCCGTCGGGAAATTGTCAGCGAGTAGCTGCGTTGAAATTGTGGAGACGTTCGCACCCAATTCAAACCACAAAAAGTGGAGTACCCAATGCCCACCGTTCTCTTTTTCAGCATAGTCAGTTGCGAGCGGTTGGCTTGGCTACGATCACACCGGGAAAGGTTTTCATAGGGATAGAGAAAATGAACCGTCCGTGCCGTTGTAGACCAACACACATCTAGCTAGCAAATCTCGACCAAACAACGCAATCAATTTTTGAGATTCAAGGTTTACGCCGTAAGCTCTAAATGTGTTGACGGAGCTAAGGCCTAAGGCCGTGAATTTCCAGTCGGCCCGCAAATATTTGCACGACCTCATTTACGTGAGTAGCTGAGGAAATTCTTCCACTATCGACAATTGCCTAACCTGCTTTCGCTGCTGCAGTTCGATCAATTCATGTCGCACTCGCCCCGTATCTATAAGGGCCATCCCCGTAACTGGTGTTATTGGAATTTCGCCTTTTTTGGCAAGTGATTGGATCTGATCTTCAAAAGGAGACAATGTGACATACACTCTTGGGCCACCCACTCGCAACGCCGTACTTTGGTTTGCGAGTACGACGTTCCCATGCTGATCTTTCCTCTTTGATTGGACACGTATACTAAGAGTTGGCAACGAGCGGAACTCCTACAGCCAGGGCGGGAATGCTTGGGCTCTCTGAATCGTAAGGCTGCAACACTGAACGTACTAAGAATGGATCCGTGCCAAATAATTTAGCACCCTCGGTTACGCCTTCTTCAAGAGTTTCATAAGCGCCATGGACACTTTTCCCTTTGATCAACAAGTACTTGCCAGGGTAATCTTTCAAGAGTTCCTCGAGATTGTCCTTCAAGTAGGTTTTCTCCGTGGATAGAATGTCTTCCATCGTGTGGTCTCTACACCTCTAAAATAGCTTGTCAAGTATTTTGTCTATTTTCTATCCAATTCCAATCCGAAGTTCTTGTTTCTTCAATCCGAAGTTCTCATTTTAGGTAATTGATTTTATTTCCATGTATCTGTATGTTTTTGAAAAAAGCGGAATTGAGTATCCGGCTTGTTAGCCGGAAGGCGATATGAAGTTACAAGGGCTGTCGCGGCTGTGGCACTGAGAAGTGCCTGCCAGTTTTCAAAGTAAAGATAGCAGTTGATGATGTCGAGGGATCCATAGACATTCCTAGATTAGAAAACGCTATGAGAGGCGGGTTGATAATTTTGACAATGAGTTGGATTTCACAGATAATTTGAGAATATTTTACTATTCGATTACTTTCGGTTGTTAAGGCTCGATTTGCAGCCACAGCTAGATAGCACAACCTTACAGTGACCACTGTGAGTTTCGTAATTACAAGGCTAGGAATATGGGAATATTCATTCTGCAAACTTCTCTGTATTTAAGTTTGCAAGCAAATTTTCAATGTAATTGGGTAACAGTGGACTCGGTATATTCTTTTGGAGTTTTTCCATGATCACAGGTAGTTTAGTTGCGATCGTAACGCCGATGCATGAGGATGGATCGGTAGATTTGGATTCCCTCGCGGGATTGATTGAACATCACATCGGGGCGGGAACGGACGGCATCATATCAGTCGGCACAACTG
This sequence comes from Gammaproteobacteria bacterium, assembly GCA_047517965.1. Classification (GTDB taxonomy): domain Bacteria; phylum Pseudomonadota; class Gammaproteobacteria; order Arenicellales; family JAJDZL01; genus JAJDZL01. The sequence continues at coordinate 5,792 of JAKZRU010000131.1, forward strand.
GTGAATCAGCCACGCTCAGCCATGATGAACATCAAGTGGTGATTGAGAAAACGATTAAATGTGTAAATGGCCGAATTCCGGTAATAGCAGGGACCGGTTCCAATAGCACTGCAGAAGCGTTGGAATTGACTAAAGCCGCACACGCACTTGGTGCTGACGCCTGCCTATTGGTTGTTCCTTATTACAACAAGCCGCCTCAGGAAGGTCTGTACCAGCATTTCAAACTGATCGCGGAATCTGTTCCCATCCCGCAGATACTCTATAACGTTCCGGGCCGTACCTCTGTGGACTTGCACAATAGTACGGCAATTCGCCTGAGCCACATTGACAATATCATTGGCATCAAGGATGCGACTGCCGACATAGAACGTGGCCGTAAGTTGATGGAACAGTCGGCAGACGATTTTGTGTCTTACTCGGGTCAGGACACTGCGGCTATGGAACTGATGCTGGCAGGGGGCAAGGGCACGATTTCTGTTACGGCAAATGTCGCACCCAAACTGATGCACGAGATGTGTACGGCAGCTGTAGCTGGCAACACAGATCTAGCCATTGAATTGAATGACAAGTTGATGCCGCTGCATGAGGCGATGTTCATCGAGTCAAATCCAATCCCTGCAAAATGGGGTGTGTCGCAACAAGGTTTCATTCAGAATAATCTGAGACTCCCGCTAGTTCCTCTTTCTGATGAGGCACATGATCATGTACGAGCAGCCATGATTACGACTGGTGTACTGTAGACAGATTCTCAAATCTGAATTTCAATTAACTTCCTTTTAGTTCGCTAGGGATGACTGACTATGCGGAATCCCAGCTTCGCCAAGTCGGTTTTGTGCTTGATTGGCATTGAACCTTGGCACTGACGTTAAATGCTCAAGTCTATGGGCTAATTGAGAGGCAGAGTCACCAGATCCTCCAGCAGTGCTGAATATCGGACTCTGTGAAACGATTCTGCTAAATCAGCAAACTGGTTTCCGATAACCCTGCTAACTCCATTGTTCGGAAAGTAGGCAGTTGTTGTCTTCTGCAGCGAAACTTTACCAAGTAATATTCCGCACAGGATTCACCAACAGCGTGCCAAGTTCCTAAATGGAACCCGACCGGCACAACAACCCGATGACTCTAAAACGGATATTTAGAGGTGTAGGTCTTGATTTTTCGGATTCTAATGGATATTATTCCCAATTGGTTCAACTAATTTTGTATATGCTACCTCATCAGTACGAAAGACGGCTAAAGATTGAACTGCCGCCGGGCAGGTCAGCATTTCTTTGGGGGGCGCGTCAGACAGGAAAATCGACGTTGCTCCGCAAACAGTTTCCGACAAGCGTTTTCTACGATCTGCTTGACAGCGATGTAATGATACGCTTCTTGTCTCGACCGCGATTGCTCGGAGATGAATTACAGAGTTTTGATTCTGCAGATCTGACTCAACCTGTAATCATTGATGAAGTGCAGAAAGTCCCAAATCTGCTCAACGAAGTGCATCGGCTCATCGAATCATATGGTTATAGCTTCATTCTATGCGGGTCCAGTGCACGGAAACTGAATCAGAGCGGTGTCAATCTTCTCGGCGGGCGGGCCTGGAGATTGGAGCTTTATCCTCTATCGTGGAGTGAGGTGCCGAAATTTGATTTGCTGGTTGCGATGTCCACAGGTTTATTGCCGGGACTCTATGCGCAGCCAGACCAGTGTCGTTCACTGGACGCTTATGTTCGAGATTATTTGACTCAGGAGATTTTCAACGAAGCGCTTGTACGAAACAGTGCTGGATTCTTACGTTTCTTCGATGCGCTGTCATACTGTCATGGCGAGATGTTGAACTACTCGTCGATTGCCCGTGATTGTGCAATTGATGCAAAGACAGTTCGTACCTATTTTGAAATTCTGGCCGATACGCTAATCGGCTATTTTGTCAATCCATTCAGAAAACGTGGAACGCGTCAGGCAATTTCAAGCGCTCCCAAGTTTTATTTATTCGATATCGGCATCGCCAGCCATATCTGCGGTCATTCAATTGCTCATACACGCGGCAGAGAATTTGGCAGAAGTTTTGAGCACTTCATATTTCTTGAAATGATCGCAGCGAGAGGATATCAGAAATCGGCTGATCGTATTGAGTATTGGCGAACGAAACATGGTCTCGAAGTTGACTTTGTTTTAGGAAACGGGGCAATCGCCATTGAAGTTAAAAATCGAATTCGCTCTGGAGATCTACGAGCAATGAAAGCTTTTAAGGAAGAATTTCGACCTCGAAGATCAATCATCGTAAGTATGGAACCGGCCAACCGGGTAGTTGATGGAATCGAGGTGCTGAACTATGAACACTTTCTAGATGAACTCCATCAGGGACGGGTGCTGTCAAATTGATATGACTACTTCGGGGAAGAGGGTATAAAATGAGCAGGCTCTTGAGCAGTCATCACCTTTGAATCACTTTTCGTTTGGCACTTTGGCTACTTTTCAATTAACACTGACACACTCAGCAACCGCACCTCGCCGGAGCGTTGCATTAAGGTGCCCGCAAGCGCTTGGTTAACACCCCGAACACACCTCGCCACACTTCGGACACTGTTGACTGCCGCCGTGCGACAGATACACATGACAGCTTTATCTTTTCCTCCCGCTCCCGCGAAGGCGGTTTTTCCAATCAATCTCAAAGCCACTACGAGTATACTTTTACCCATACCCACTGCAACAACTGAAGACCCCAATTGATTAAATAATGAAGCCCGGAACACTACTCTATACAGGAAAAGCAAAATCCGTTTATCACACAGAAGGTGACAGTCTTCTATTGATGGAGTTCAGAGACGACACATCTGCATTTGACGGCCGAAAAACCCAAGCGCTAAGTCGCAAGGGTAAGGTGAACAATCACTTTAATGCTTTCATTATGAAGAAACTTGAGAGAGCAGGAATCAGCACGCATTACGATCGAATAGTAGATCACAACCAGTCGCTGGTAAAGCATTTGGACATGATTCCCGTTGAGTGTGTAGTTCGAAACATCGCAACCGGTTCAATATGCAGGCGGCTCGGGGTAGAGGACGGAATTGAGCTTAAGCCTCCAACTTTTGAGTTTTTTCTCAAGAATGATGAGCTTCACGACCCGATGATCAATGAATATCACATTCGGTCTTTCGGCTGGGCGACAAATGACGAAATAGAACAGATGAAGCATTTGACGTTTGTAACCAATTCGGTTCTTGTTCCTCTTTTTCGTGATGCGGGAATTATTCTTGTTGATTTCAAACTTGAATTCGGGAGATATGAAAATCGACTGCTGCTTGGAGACGAATTCACTCCAGATGGTTGCAGACTTTGGGATCTGGAAACAAAAGAAAAGCTTGATAAAGACCGATTTCGGCAAGGGCTGGGAGATGTAGTCGAATCTTACGAGATTGCAGCTAGTCGACTAGGAATCGCCATTCCATAACTGAATTCAAGCATTCTCATAGAAGTTCGGCCTAAAAGGTTCAGCCTGGATTCGGTGTTCACTGAAATTTCAGGGTATCCACTGTAAGCGATGAATGATCGTGTCGACGTTCACCCGGTAGCGCATATCCTGTGCGTGAAGGGGCCGAAGGCACAATCCGATTTCAAGATCCGGCAATTGGAAGCGGTCATTCGTCCGCAACTGCCTGAGTTTGAGTCAATCAGAGCTGACTTTTGCTTCTTCATCCATTCTCAAACCCCTATCTCCAATAAGAAATCCAGCGGGCTGCTCAGCCTGATCGGTGGAATCTCCAAACTCGCAGCTGACGAATTGGATAGTCAGTCAGTTTTGGTCGTGCCAAGATTTGGGACGATTTCAGCATGGTGCTCGAAAGCAACGGAAATTGTTCGAAGATGTGGATTTGAAGATATCTTGCGAATTGAAAGAGGCACAATCTGGACTGTTGAATCCACTGTGCTGGTGGATCAAAGTCACACACAACTGCTCTGGCCCTATTTGCATGACCGAATGATTGAATCAATTGTGACTGAGGCTGGTCAGACAGAATTGATTTTTAGCCGAAGTGAGCCTCGACAGCTGCAGGAAATAGCCATTCTGTCATCCGGTCTCGAAGCGCTCGAGAATGCAAACGAACAATTAGGGCTGGCGCTTTCAAAATCAGAGCTGAACTACATTCACAAGTGGTTCGAATCGCAATGTCGCAATCCTACCGACGCCGAACTGATGATGTTTTCACAAGTCAATTCGGAGCATTGCCGACACAAGCTATTCAATGCCAGTTGGAAATTTGACGGTGAATATTATCCGGATTCCATGTTCTCAATGATACGAGAAACGCATCGATTGAACCCATCAGGAACTCTGGTTGCATACGATGATAACGCATCGGTAATCGAAGGCAATCCATCTACAAAATTTGCGCCTTCTCCTTTGGATCGAAGATATCAGTTCGCTCCAGAGCCGGCTCATATCATATATAAAGCGGAAACGCACAATCATCCTACTGCAATTTCACCTTTTCCAGGAGCAGCGACTGGAGCGGGAGGCGAAATTCGTGACGAAGGTGCAACCGGCATCGGTGGAAAACCGAAAGCCGGACTGTGCGGGTTCTCCGTTTCGAATTTGCGCGTCCCACATTGGCTTCAACCTTGGGAAGAGGCTGAAAAAATTCCTCGACGTATTTCCTCTCCACTTCAGATCATGCTTGAAGCACCTATCGGGTCGGCATCTTTCAACAATGAGTTCGGCCGGCCAAACATAGGTGGATACTTTCGAACTTTCGAAACATCAAATCTGAATAGAACTTCCTGGTATGGCTTCCACAAACCAATTATGTTTGCCGGTGGTATAGGAAATATTCGCCCTTCGCATATTGAAAAGAAGCAGCTCCTTCCGGGGAATCTATTGGTCGTTATTGGAGGGCCTTCCATGTTAATCGGACTGGGGGGTGGAGCCGCATCGAGTCTAGGACAGGGACAATCCGGGGAAGAATTGGATTTTGCTTCAGTACAAAGGAGCAATCCAGAAATGCAGCGCCGCTGTCAGGAAGTCATTGATCGTTGTTGCGATTTGGGTGAAGCCAGTCCCATACTATCAATACACGATGTAGGTGCTGGAGGCCTGTCCAATGCACTACCTGAAATCGTGCATGCTGCAGACCTTGGTGCTCGTATTGATTTACGCAAGATTCCCAATGATGACCCTGCAATGTCGCCAATGGAAATTTGGTGCAATGAAGCGCAGGAACGCTACGTGTTATCCATAGCGCAAGAGCAACTGGCGCTATTTTCTCAAATATGTGAAAGAGAGCATTGTCCTTTCGCAGTAGTTGGCACAGTGTCTGCTGATAGCCAGTTGCAAGTCAGTGAAAATGACTCAGATACGTATTCAGAGATCAAGTCGATAGATATCGATATGAAATTCTTAATGGGTGGATTTATTCAAACACAACGAGAGGATTGCCGTAAACAGCAACTTCAGGAAGAATCAAAGCTCGGTGAATTGGAATTCGATGATTGTGTGAGGCGAGTGTTGCGCTTTCCCAGTGTCAGTGACAAGTCATTTCTAATAACGATTGGAGATCGAACAGTATCAGGTTTGATACATCGGGATCAGATGGTTGGTCCATGGCAGGTCCCTGTTGGAG
>JAKZRU010000132.1:0-7313 GCA_047517965.1 Gammaproteobacteria bacterium
GATGCTCATCAATGCTTGTGGGCGACCCGTATGACTACGGCAATGATGAAAGACATAGCGCCTTTATTGGACCGAGCTGGTTTCGAGGCAATCGATCTTGTCGGTGGCGCAGTATTTGATGTTTGTGTGCGATATTTGAGAGAGGATCCATGGGAGCGCATGCGGATACTGAACAGTTGGGTGAAAGAAACCCCTTTGATCATTCATACGCGTGGCCAGAGCCTGTTTACCTTTGAGTTTTTCGCAGACGACGTTGTAGAACTTGCAGCCGAACGATTTGCCGCCAACGGCATGAAATATCACACGCCGTATGACGCAATTAACGATATTCGAAATCTTGAAATTCCGGTTCGTGCCGCCAAACAGCACGGTATTCATACGGTTGGTGGTTTGGTTTACACAGAAAGCCCGGTTCACACGGACGAGTTTTATGCGCAGAAAGCCAAAGAACTGGTCAATCTGGGTGTGGACGGAGTGTATATCAAGGACCCCAGCGGACTTCTACGTCCTGACAGGATACCTACGCTGATCCCAACATTGAAAAAAGCGATCGGAGATCTGCCGTTGCAGCTTCACTCACACTGTTTATCTGGCCTGGCACCCTATACGGCGCTTCTTGCTGTGGACTACGGAGTCGATGTGGTTCATACCGCAACTTCTACATTGGCCAATGGTGCATCTCATTCTCCGACGGAATTGTTTGCTCGCAACTGCCGACGAAGAGGCCATCAGGTAGATATAGATTTGCAACTTATAGATGAAGTGGCGGACAAGCTGGCATACCTGGCGCAGGTTGAGGGCAAGCCTGTAGGTGAAGTTGCAGAGTACGACGAATTCCATTTCCATCATCAGGTGCCGGGCGGCATGATTTCAAACCTACAGTATCAGTTGTCTATGATTGGACTGGAAGATCGCCTTGAGGAGATTTTGGAAGAAGCCGGGCATGTTCGCGCTGATCTCGGATACCCGATTGTAGTGAGTCCGTTCGCACAATACATCATCACGCAGTCGGTCTTGAATGTGATGGGACGCGACCAAGGCAAAAATCGATATGACTCAGTTCCGGACGAGGTTCGCTTGTACGTGCGAGGTGGATACGGGAATGTCGTTGGAGATATCGATCCCAATCTGTATGACAAGATTACTCGTGGCGCCACGCCGATTACTGAGCGGCCAGGAGTTCATGTACCAATGGCATTGGACAAACTACGAAAAACAAGAGGTCCATTTGCATCGGATGATGATCTCTTGCTTGCTGCGTTTTATACAGACAAGGAATATTCAGAGCTGAAGCGTGCCGGTCCAATTCGGGTGGATGTATCGTCGTTCGGCAGTACGCCTTTGGTGACTCTGATAAAAGAACTAGCTTCGCGTCGTTCTATTGGCGCATTCAGCCTGAAATCTGTTTCAGCTTGAAGATTCAGCAATTGAGGGATTTATATGACTACACCTAGCATCATTACCGTTGCCATAACCGGTGCTGTACCGAAGAAAGAGGACAATCCAGCGGTACCAGTGACTCCAGTGGAACAAATTGAATCTACGCACGAAGCGTACGAAGCTGGAGCCGCGCTTGTACATATTCATGTTCGTAACGCGGACCAATCACCTGGTTCAGACCCAGAAAAATTTGCTGAGATTCAAGAAGGGATTGTCAAACATTGCCCTGGGATGATTGTCCAGTTTTCCACCGGAGGCAGAGGCAGAGAAGCCGGAGAGCGTGGTGCCATGTTGAATCTGCGGCCGGATATGGCTTCACTTGCAACGGGCTCAGTGAACTTTCCGACATCAATCTATGAAAATCATCCGGCGTTTGTGGAGGAACTTGCTTCAATCATGCTGAAGTATGAGATCAAACCGGAAATTGAAATTTTCGATGTTGCCATGCTCTACAACGCTGCTTCTCTGGTAAGGAAGCATTTGCTAGCTACACCAGCTCATGTACAGTTTGTACTGGGAATTCCAAATGCTTTACCAGCCAGGCGGAAACTTTTAGAGTTCCTGATTTCGGAACTTGGAGAAGTTCTGCCGGGTGCAACCTGGACTGCTGCAGGCATCGGGAGACATCAATTTGAAGTGAATCATTGGTGCCTGGAACTCGGCGGGCATTGTCGTACCGGGCTTGAAGACAATATCAAATATGATCGGGAGCGTTTGGCGAACAGCAACGCTGAACTCGTCGAAAAGATTGTTGACGTTGCGGAACGGTTTGATCGTAGGCCTGCGACACCGCAGGAAGCGAGGGAGATATTGGGGTTGAGACAAGCTGCTTGATTGAAATTACGCAAATCTAGCCAATCGAACACTTCCCTCAATTCTCTATCTTTCTGGGTTCTCGACCGCCTGCATTCTTTGTAGCATACCAATATCGAAACCGCTAAGTTGTTGCCTGATTTGCTAAAATACGGGCGCAATCTGTATCGCAAAAATCCTTTACGCGCGCGTTGTCGTTATGAAAAAGAATCAGATTACTGTAGCCGGCAAACATCTATGGAAAGAAAATAATCATGTATGACTTGTACTATTGGACGACACCTAACGGCCATAAGTTGACAATGTTTCTGGAGGAAGTTGGGGCGGACTACAACATCGTACCGATCAATATTGGAAAAGGTGAGCAGTTCGAGTCCGAATTTTTGAAAATCTCGCCGAATAATCGAATTCCGGCGTTGGTTGATCATCAACCCGCATCCGGCAAGGAAAGTATCACATTGTTCGAGTCTGGAGCCATGCTGCTTTATATGGCGGAAAAACATGGCCAGTTTGTTCAATCAGATATTGCAGGTCGCGCAAATGTTCTGCAGTGGCTGTTCTGGCAGATGGCGAACCTGGGCCCAATGGGTGGACAAAATCACCATTTCGTGACATACACCACCGAAAATATTCCCTACGCCAAAAATCGTTATGTTAATGAGGTCTCGCGACTGTATGCAGTTTTAGATTATCAGTTGAAAGACAATGAATATATTTGCGGTGATTACTCGATCGCGGACATGGCCAGTTATCCATGGATTGTTCCTCACAAGCGCCAGTTGCAGCACATTGAAGAGTTTGAGAATTTAGAGCGATGGTTTAACCAGGTCAGGAATCGGCCCGCAACCATTCATGCCTATGATGTTGCGAAAGAAATTAATCCCAATCCAGCACAGATGACGGAAGCGGAGAAGAAGATTCTGTTTGGTCAAGACGCGAGCACACTGCGCAAGCTCAAGGATCGTTAATCGGGTTCGCAGCTTAAATGGACACTCCACTCAAACCGCCTCTAAAAGGTGTATTTGTCATCGACTTCACCACGCTTGCACCGGGTCCGCTCGCATCTTTGATGTTGGCCAACGCCGGCGCTGAAGTCATTAAGGTTGAACGTCCTGGTATCGGCGATGAAATGCGAATCTACAAAGATGCCTTTGGTGATGAGGGAGTCACATTTGCATTACTGAACGCCGGTAAACGTAGCATCACAGCCGATCTCAAGAAATCAAAAGATTTGCTTAAAATAAAAGAATTAATTAAAAAAAGTGATGTAGTTCTTGAGCAATTTCGACCTGGAGTAATGGCGAAACTTGGATTGGATTATGAAGAATTGGCTGAGGAGAATCCAGGTCTCATTTATTGTTCGATAACCGGATTCGGGCAGAATGGACCAAAAGCGTCAATTGCTGCACATGACCTCAATTATGTAGCGGACACAGGGATGTTGGCTATCGGCGATTGCAGTTCCGGTAAACCCGCGATTCCTCAATTGCTGGCAGCAGACCTGGCTGCAGGCTCATATCCTGCGGTGATGAACATCCTGCTCGCACTGCAGCAGCGAAACCATACAGGTAAAGGCACTTACATCGATGTCTCAATGACGGATTGCTTGTTTCCATTGATGTTTTGGGGACTTGGTCTCGGTTGGGGTAGCGGAACCTGGCCTCAGTACGGCGGTCAGTTGTTGACCGGTGGGTCACCCAGATACCAGATATACACAACTTTGGATGCACGATATCTTGCGGTTGCCGCATTGGAAGACAGATTCTGGAATGTTTTCTGCGATATCGTCAAATTTGATACGAAATCTGTTGATGAGAAAATACATCCTCAAAAAGTCATTCAAGGGATTGAAGAAATTGTACGAACGAAGAGTGCTTCCGAATGGCGAATGCTGTTCGAAGGGCGTGATGCCTGTGCTGTGATCGTGAACACGCTGGAAGAGGCAGTACAAGACGTCCACTACAGAACACGTGGAGTATTCAACAGGATGATCGAAACCGAAACTGGAAATCGAGTAAACGCACTGCCACTACCAATTGTTGCGAACCTGCAAGACTGTGACACGGCAATCAAAAAGGTTCCTGCATTGGGGGAATATGACCAATCTGGAGAAAAGGTCTGACATGGATTCAATTCGAAAAATTGGCGTTATCGGTGCCGGACTCATTGGCTCAGGCTGGGCTTCTCGCTGTATCGCCCGAGGTCACGACGTAGTCGTTTGCGATCCGTCGCCACAGGGTGAGAGCGTGTTGCTGTCGCACATCGAAAATGCATGGCATGCACTTGAGAAATTGGGTTTCAATCGACAAACGTCCGGCAAGGTCAAATTTACGGATGACCTGGCAGAAGTTGCTTCATCCTGCAGTTTTATTCAGGAAAGCGCTCCGGAAAATATTAACTTGAAACGCACACTACATCAGGAAATTGACAAATACGCCGCTGAAGATGTGATCATCGCATCTAGTTCATCGGGGCTTTTACCATCAGAAATCCAATCGGTTACCCGTCACCCGGAGAGAGTTCTTATCGGACACCCGTTTAATCCAGTTTACATACTTCCGCTTGTTGAGATTGTTCGCGGGGAGCAGACCTCCGAGCAATTCGCTCAACAAGCTGCAGAATTCTATCGTTCGATCGGAATGCATCCGCTCATGGTACGCAAGGAAATTGAAGGCTATGTTTCTGACCGGCTTCAAGAGGCGGTCTGGCGAGAAGCTTTGCACATGATTTCAGACGGGGTTGCCTCGACTCAGGATATTGACGATGCAATCATTTATGGCCCCGGGTTGCGTTGGGCGATTATGGGGGTTTGCCTGACATTTCATCTTGCAGGTGGTGAGCAGGGCATGAAGCACATGCTGGAACAATTCGGCCCAGCTTTACAACTACCGTGGACTCATCTAAAAGCGCCGGAGTTAAATGAAACTCTGATCAATCGAATGGTCGAAGGAACTCTATCACAGGCGGAAAATCATTCGATTCCGGAACTGGAACGATTGAGGGACAATTGTCTGATTGATATTCTCGAAGTCCTGAGCAGATACAACTATGCGGCTGGAACCACACAGTTTAGAGCGAACCCCAAGACAGGTGTTGAATAGTTCTGCAACTATAGATTTGCACAGGCTGTTGCGACCTCGCTCTATCGCAATGGTAGGTGGCGAACAGGCTCGTCGTTCAATTATTCAGTGCGACCGCCTCGGTTTCGACGGAGAAATCTGGCCTGTAAATCCCAACCGTGAACAGATTGAGTCGCGAAAATGCTACTCATCGCTACAAGCACTCCCAGGCATACCGGACGCGGCATTTATCGCCGTCCCTAGAACTGCAACCGTTGAAGCAGTTGAATATTTAGCAAAGGTTGGCGCAGGTGGAGCGGTTTGCTACGCTTCCGGCTTTTCGGAAGTCGGCGGCGAAGGTCAAGAACTTCAGCGACGTTTGGAGTTCGTTATGGGTGATATGCCTGTGATCGGCCCGAACTGTTATGGCGTACTCAACTATCAGGATGGCGTAGCACTTTGGCCGGACGAGCAAGGCGGGTGGCGATGCAAAAGAGGTGTAGCAATTATCAGTCAGAGCGGCAACATTTCCGTCAGTCTGACAATGCAGCGTCGCGGAGTGCCTTTGGCTTACCTGATTTCGACGGGAAACATGGCAGGTGTTAAAACCCACGACTACATTCATGCGATGCTTGCCAATCCGGATATCACAGCAATTGGATTGTATCTGGAAGGAATTCCTGATGCGCGAGCACTATCGATTGCGGCGGTCGCAGCAATGAAACAAAATGTTCCGATCGTTGTTTTAGAGTCTGGATATTCTGAAAAAGGCGCCGACGTAACACTAAGTCACTCCCATTCATTGTCAGGAAATCGGGAAGTGAACAGTGCATTTTATGAAAAATATGGAATTATTCAGGTATACACCATTCCGCAACTGCTTGAAACGCTTAAGTTTGTTTCTGTACTAACTCCGATGGAACATCGAACCATTGCTTCGATCAGTTGTTCAGGCGGGGAAGCCGCTCTGATGGCCGACTTGGCTGATAAACATGCTATAGAGTTCCCGAAATTTACTAACAGGCAAGTCAAGCGCCTTAACGAAGTGTTGGGAGATCGTGTGGTGATATCGAATCCGCTGGACTACCACACTTACATCTGGGGGAATCAAGAGTCACAAAAGGCGTGTTTTCGAGCTGTTTTTGAGGGAACACAGACGATCAGCGTCAATGTTCTTGATTTTCCAGCAGATGGGGTTTGTGATACTCGGGAGTGGGACTATGCAATTCGCGCAATCATAGAAGCCAAGAAAGAAACGGACGCTCGTGTTGTGGTTTTGGCTACCTTGCATGAAAACCTTCCCATTGGCACTCAGTTAGTGTTGCTTGAGAATGGTATTGTTCCAATGATGGGAATGGAAGAGTGCATATTTGCAATTTCGGCTGCGGCAAATTTTGCCAGGAAACGTAAGGAAGTCGAATCGATCAATCCGCATCCTGGGGTTCGAACGGAATCAGGAGCGCAAATTACTTTGACGGAGCATCAAGGAAAGCAGATCCTGTTGAATGCTGGAATTCCAGTTGTTGCAGGAATTTTGGTAACAAATGTAAAGGATGCGTTGGCAGCCGCCGAAAACCTCGAATTTCCGATCGTAGCAAAAGCGTCGTCTTCCGAGCTGGTCCATAAATCTGAATCAGGTGCTGTCGTTCTGAACATCCAGTCGATAGAAGAATTGCGTCAAGCGATTGAATCATTCTCTGGTGTTTCAGAAGAGTATCTGATTGAGCAAATGGCACCGCAGCCATATCTTGAACTGCTGGTCGGAATACGTAGTGATAGGTGTTTTGGCCACATCATGGTCATTGGAGCGGGGGGCAAACTAGCTGAGTTGATTGGTGACACTGCAGTTGTGTTCTTTCCGGTACACGAAGAGGCGATTCGAGAGGCTTTGGGCAAGTTAAAAATTGGTAAACTGCTAAAGGGTTATCGAGGCTCATCTGGAGATGTCGATGCAGTGATTTCAGTGCTTAGACAGCTTTCTGATTTTGTCAGCGATGAGAA
>JAKZRU010000133.1:0-4950 GCA_047517965.1 Gammaproteobacteria bacterium
ATCAGTTTGGCTGAATTGCTGGCAAGCGTTTTCCAGTTGTTTGCCTGACTCAACTCTCTTGCATACATTTGATAAAAACAAACACCACTTAGCAGATTAGCCCCGCTTCCTTCCAGTTTGGAAGTTAATCCGAATCGATCACAAGCGGATTTGATTTCAGGAGAAGTCGCAATCAGTAATTCCGTATTCCTGTGCACTTCTCTCCCATCAAGAATTGTGACGATATCCTGAATTTCAAAAATCGATAACTGAGGTGCGGCAAAAACTACCACGTCAACATCTATCGATTGCTCTGTCCGTGCATAAAGTTCCTTGATGTCCGTGCGACTGATTGGGACAGTCGAATGTTTTGCATTACCTCTGGCGCTTGCCTGGTCCAGAGTTTCAGGCGTCACTCCTTCCAGATGAAATAATGGAACTGAACCATAGCTCGCCAGTGCTGCTCCAAAATGCTTGAGTTCATCGGATGTAGGACTGCCGTCAATTCCTGATATCCAAGGTGTAGTCCAATATGAGCCGGTTTTTCTGCCGATTACCGCGCCGAGCGCACCCCAGTCAGAAAGTGTACGTGGACGAAAATCAACATGAAAATGATGCGTAGCTTCACGATGTGTATCAAGATGATAGCCATAGCGAGGTACACGACCTGTAAGTGCTGCCGCTAACCCAGCCGGACCTCCTTCAAAATTACTGCGAGCGCCAAAAACGCTGTTCGCATAAATTGTCGACCCAGTATCGCCAAACGCAACATGCTCTCCGAATACTGGAGGTGAAATAGTTTGATAATTGATGCACGTATCTGTCATCAACACGCCCATCGCTTGCAGGGCGTTCGTAGTACGCCTTTCACGGTCGGCGAACTCTTCGGATTGGCTAAATTTCTTGTAAACACTCAGATCCATTCCCCGTGGATCAGTGACAGCTGGAACTGCAACCCGTCTGTGTTCTTCGCTGTGTGATGCAATGCTCTCCAGGTGCTCGATTCCTGCCAGTCCCAGTGATTCTGTGTCACACATGATGTGTGATTGAGAAACTTTTACGAAGTCAGTCGCACCGAAGAAATGCCCAACCTGCATCTGCTGCTGCATAGCCCACTTGCGTGGATAACCATGCTCGCCTTCGAGCATTTCTTGTTCGTACTCTTTTAGCCTCACACCGGATTTGCCAATGTTCGAGCCGCGCTATTCGAATTCAACTGGATTCGTCAGAAAGAAACTGTCTCGATACACTCGCAGTTCTTGAATTGAATCTCGTATATCATCCATTGCACGATGTCTGCTGTTCTTAGTCTGATTGGAAGTTAAATCCGGCCGCCACCTCCTGGCAAGTTCTTTAATCGTACTGACATCAACATGTCTATAGTGCAAATAAGAGGAAACCTGGGGCATGTAACGATCCAGAAATCTTCGATCCTGACAGATTGCATTACCACACAAAGGGGAGCGTTGTTTAGTGGCATAGCGGCGGAGGAATGCAAGAGTCCGTCGTTCAGCTTCCTCTTCATCAATATCCGATGCTCGCACCTGATCAATCAAACCGCTTTCGCCATGCGTTTTTTTGTTCCAGGCATCCATCCCGTCCAGTCGTTCATCGCTTTGGTGGACAACCAGCTCAGGCCCCTCCGCTACGATACTCAGATGAATGTCCGTCACGATAGTTGCGATTTCAATAATGCGATCATTTTGCGGAGAAAGACCTGTCATCTCAAGATCAATCCACACCAAATTGGATTTTTTGCGAGCTATATGGTCGGCAGACATGAGGCTAGTTCATTAAATCCTAAACTACATATCCTTTGGACGAGAATAGTACATAAGCTTCGTGCCTATGTTCCGCTCTCTCGCTTTTTCTACAGCTAACATTCCGAGCATGATGTCGCTGACTGCAAACCCCTTGTGCCAGAACAAGCTTCGTTCGCTTTCCGACTCTCTACCGGGCTTCAACTCCGCGACGATTTCTCCAATATCGCAATACACATGTTCATCTCGTAGTTCGCCTTTTTGCACAAGATCAGCAAACTGCCCATATGGGGATAACTTGCATTGATTCCAATCGTCCACTACGAACTTGTCGACTGAAAATGGCAATGTCCGTTCTACAGACATTACCGCTCCGTACGCTTGCAAATGGGCTCCGGGCTTCACATCTTTGTCAGCTACGAGAATTTCATGCTCCAGTAGTCGGGAAGCGTCGATGATGATGTCTGCGTCTCTAACCGTGTCCTTAGTATTATCCATGACGCGAATTTCTTTACCCAGTTCAGCGGACAGGATTTCGGCAAACCGTTCCCGAGATTCCGCTCTGCGGCTAGTAACGCGAATCTCTTCAAAATCAAATAGCAGGTCCAGCATTCGTACGTTATACCATGAAGTCCCTCGAGCACCGATGTGACCGAGCACACGGGAAGAATCACTCGCTAGATATTTAGCGCCAAGTGCAGTCACCGCACCAGTTCGCATCCAGGTGTTTAATGTCGCGTCAACTATGGCAATAGGCACACCCGTTTCAGGATCATACAGATTAAGTAACGCAAACTCTGATGGAAGATTGTGCTGATAATTGTCGTGAAAATCTCCAATGATTTTGACGCCGGCAGCATTGACGGGCTCTACATATCCCTTGAGTATGTTAAATAGCTTGTTCGGAAAATCAAGAACCAGATGGCTCTTGGAGGGCATGATTACTTTCTTTTGACCATGTGCAACGAGTCCAGTTTCGATTGCATCCATAACCTCGGACAAACTTAAATCCAGAGATTCAACGTCATCCTTCGACAAAAACAGTAGTTCAATTTCACTCATACCCAGCTATGCCCTGTAAATCTTGTTTCCAATTCATTCAATAATTTTTACTTTGCTTATCATCAAAGCAATTTTCGTCAAACGAGTAAATACGCCATATCAAATTCGGGGGAGTTTTCCAGAATTACTGGGCTCACTGATGCAGTACTCAAAGCTTTCACTAGGTCCGTAAATCCGCAACCACAATGAATTCTCAAACATTGAAAATGCTATTCTTAAATTTCAGTTTCAGGTAATCGAATTGACTGCTTAATAATACGAAATTTTCAATTCGAACTGACGACTCAATTCACATTTGCACTTTGTTCTGTTCAGTACATGACTGGCATTCAGTCTTATGGATAAACAAGCATCCGAAAAGAATTTCACAAATTGACAACAGCGAATTTCCTGCATCAATACACGAAATTAAATCGCTCTTGTCCAACTCTGCTCGCAAATCCAGTAACTCTCTGATTTTTATGCCATTACAACTCCAATTCTTAGCGAAATTGTACATTTTCTTGTGTGATTCTGTTTATACTTGGCGAATTGCGCGCACGAGTCAAGTGGCAAAGAAAGAACATTTCAAAAATACGCGGATGTCGAAACTGTCAGACCCCATTTTTAGCTTCAGTAAAGGTGTACATTCGATGCACAAAATCTGGAAATATCCGACTGCACAAAATACTTTTTATCATCCGCTACACGACTTCCTTTCTGACTCTCTTTAATCGCGTAGAAATTGATTCCTCCACTCACCCGTACAACAAGAACCCAACGCTTAAATGCAATATTTCAGAGCCGAACGCTAAGTCTTCAACCAAAATCACACAAAGGAGCAACTACTCAAAGTGACTCACGTTTTCCATAGAAATCCCTGCGCAACGCTCCCAGTCGCGACACACGGCGAAGGGGTTTATCTCTATGACAGTATAGGTAAAAAATACTTGGATGCTTGCGGTGGAGCGGCAGTATCGTGTCTTGGTCATAACCACCCCGCTCCTACTAAAGCGATTCAAGCGCAAGCAGCTGAACTTGCATATGTGCACTCAGGCTTTTTTACCACAAACGCAGCTGAAGAGCTGGCCGATAAATTGGCATCTTTGGCGCCTGGCGACATTAACCATTCCATTCTTGTTTCCGGCGGCTCGGAATCCATGGAAACTGCATTGAAATTGGCTAGACAATATTATGTCGAACGCGGAGAACTAGGCCGAAAGCATTTTATTTCGCGCCGTCAAAGCTTTCATGGCAATACTCTTGGAGCACTCTCCGTTGGCAACAACGAACCCAGAAAAGAGCCGTATCGCCCTCTGCTGATGGGCTCCAACGCGATTGCACCGTGCTACCCTTATCGAGAGCAACGAGAAGAGGAATCAGAGCGGGATTACGGATTCAGAATTGCCGCCGAACTGGAACAAAAAATAGTTGAACTAGGGCCGGATTCTGTAATCGGCTTTGTCACAGAAACAGTCGGAGGCGCCACCTCAGGGGTTCAGCCTCCTGTAGATGGCTATTTACAGCATATTCGTAAAATATGCGATGATTACGACATCCTTCTCATTCTGGATGAAGTAATGTGTGGATGTGGGCGAACCGGGACATTCCTCAGTTGCACACAGGATGAAGTCGTTCCTGATATTGTGACGCTCGCCAAGGGCCTTGGCGCTGGCTATCAGCCTATGGCAGCCACTCTCTGCTCAGATTCTATTTATTCTGTCATAAGCGAAGGATCAGGAGCCCTTATGCACGGATTTACCTACATGGGGCATACAATTGCCTGCGCAACAGCGTTGGCTGTGCTGAATACAATTGTAGAGGATGGTTTGCTCGAAAATGTACTTAAACAGGGAGACTATCTGATCAGCCAGTTGCAAGAGCACTTAGGTTCGCATCCGAATGTCGGTGACATCCGAGGTCGCGGATTACTTGTCGGAATCGAGTTTGTAGCAGACAGGGCTAGTAAAGAATCGCTGAACCCAGATTATTCCTTTCATGCCGTCTTGAAACGCGTATGTCAAAAAAACGGATTGCTCTGCTATCCGGCTGGCGGAACAATAGATGGACTTCATGGCGATCACGTACTGCTCGCACCACCCTACATTGCGGACGAGACAATTATCAATCAAATCGTTGAATTATTAACAGATTCAATCAACGAAAGTCT
>JAKZRU010000134.1:0-4905 GCA_047517965.1 Gammaproteobacteria bacterium
CGATTGGTAGATTCATGTTGGCGTTCAAAATCGCAAGGATTCGCAGAAAGGCAATTCGAGAACTTGAGAGTCTTAGCGATGTACAGCTCGCAGATATCGGAGTTCCGAGATACTCGATTCGAGACGTTGTCGAAAGCCAAATGAATGAGACGGCACGCAGAATCGAACCAAGAATTACAGTGCATAAGCCTGAAGACTTGAATGAATCTGAAACCATTGAACATACCAAACTTGCAGCTTAATTACTCCTTTTTTTAGTAGCTTTATCCTCCTACTATTTGGCCGCCAGAAATGGCGGCCTTTTTTTTGAGAATTTTTTAACGAAGATGGCAGCAATTGAATTCTTCGAATTTCCCACTATGGGTTAAGGTCGGCGGCACCAGTTGCTACAGAATCTGTGATATATTTTCAGGCTTACTTGGTTCTGGGTTAGAGCTGGATATTTTATATAAGTGCATTATCTGCAATAGATAGAAAGTTTACTTTGGAGCGTAGCTTATGTTGCGAACAGGACAGGAATACCGAGATTCCCTAAGGGACGGTCGAGTGGTTTGGATGAACGGCGAACGAGTCGATGACGTATCTGTCCATCCCGCATTCAAGCCAGTTGTTGATATTCGAGCTCGGATGTTCGATATGACGCATGAGGAAGAGCATCAAGACCTTCTTGCTTATGTTGACGAAGCCGGTGATACGAATGCCACGCTTCTGAAGTTGCCTTATGTCCGGGAAGACTGGTATCGGAAACGCAAGGGCGTTGATGTCGTATTGAACGAAATCGCTGGAGTCGTAACCCGGGTCGGTGATGAAACCGTAGGGGAAATGTGGTCGCTTTATGACGGCAGCGATGTTCTTGCGGAAATTGATCCTCGCTTTGCAGAGAATATCAAGAATCACATCGACCGAGTGATCAAAAATGATGTGTTCCACGTTTCCGCCAATACCGACCCCAAAGGCGATCGTTCCAAACGCCCACAAGACCAAGACCCAGATATGCTTCTGCACGTGGTTCGTGAAACCGACGCTGGGATTGTAATTCGCGGTGCTAAATATGAAACCGCTTCAGCTTATTCGGATCAGGCGTTTGTCAAACCGACTATTGCAAACTGGGGTGATCAGAAATTGTCGGATTATGCAGTCGGTGTCATTGTCCCAATGAATGCGAAAGGAATCACGCACATCTGTAGAAGCGGATTCACTGGACGCGCTGCGATCGAAGACTACCCACTTGCAAACAAGTTTGACGAAATCGATACCCTGATAATTTTCGACAATGTGTTAATTCCGTGGGAAGATGTACTGTTTTATCAGCACACTCGCGCCGCAACATTTATTCGTGCGACGCTTCACCGATATAGCGCGTTCTCATTTGTCCAGAGGATACAGAAAACTGCCGACATGATGATCGGTGCAGCATTGTTCAATGTTCGCCAGACAGGACTCGACAAACAGCAGGCAGTGCGCGAAAAAATTGCGCAACTGGTTTGTTATCGCGAAGGCATCAATGCACATCTGACTGCTGCGATCGCGGAAGCCAAAGTGAGCCCCAAAGGTTTGTTGATGCCGAATCCATCGCTTCTCTACACGGGCCGAGTACTGGCTTGTTCGCAGCTTCCTCACATGATGCATCTCGCACGTGAATTGTGCGGCGGACAAATCTGTTTGACTCCGGACAAGGTAAACTTTGAAACTGAAGAAATTAGGCCCTGGCTAGAAAAATACTACTCCATCAACGAAGAGTGGCATTTCGAAGACCGTAGGAAACTGCTGGCATTGGCTCGGGATTTGTTGAACTCTGACTATGCAGGGCATAAGCTCACTTTTCAGCTGTTCGCTCAGTCTCCGCCTTTCGCTCATCTGAATGCCGTGTACATGAACTATGATTTTACTGAGGCTTTGAACTTTGTTAAGAAAGCCGCAGGCCTATCAGACCAAATTACTACCGACTAACTCCAGGTGGCGAGATCAATATGTCAGAGCATGTAAGACTGCGTAAATTCAATACCAGAGACACCTACACGAATCAGTCACTGGATAATGACCTGTGCCAAGTTGTGAAGGCGGGAAATCTCATTTTTCTGAGAGGACAGGTCGGAAGCGATTTTGAAGGCAATGTCATTGGAGCAGGTGATCCTGCAGCTCAGACCGAACAAGCCATGAAAAATGTCAAGCAGTTGCTCGAAGAAGCCGGCTCCAGCCTCGACGATATATGCAAGATTACTGTATACATTACGGACCGAGCTTATCGGGAGTCGGTTTATCGCGTAATCGGAAAGTGTCTGAAAGGCGTATTCCCGGTATCGACAGGATTAATCGTGCAGGGTCTGGCAAAACCCGAATGGGTGATGGAGATCGATGTAATCGCAGTTTCTTCTCAGGAGCACTGTTGATCAGACCTAGAAATTAAATAGGTAATAGAAGACAATCGGAGATTGGGGAAATGTTGAAGGAAGAATACAACACACAGGAATTGTGGGAAAAAGACCGGGATCACTACATACATCCGTGGACCGATTTCAATGTATTCCATAAGGAAGGTTCTCTCGTCATAGCAGAAGCAGATGGAGCTTATGTTTTCGACAGTGACGGGGGCCGGTACATTGACGGTATCGGTGGTCTTTGGTGTGTGAATATCGGCTACGGAAGGGAGGAAATGGCACAGGCAATTGCGGATCAGGTGCGTGCGATTCCTTATTATTCATCATTCAATCACCTTACGACTCCCCCTTCGGCGGAACTTGCAGCCAAACTGGCGGAACTTGCACCGGCAAACCTGAACCATGTTTTTTACGGGTCCGGTGGTTCGATGGCGAATGATACCGCGGTTCGTATCATTCATTATTATTTCAACCGTTTGGGTAAACCCTCCAAGAAGAAAATCATTTCTCGCATAGATGCCTATCATGGCAGCACGTATCTGGCAATGACTCTGACTGGTGTTAAGGCAGATCACACTGGGTTTGATCTTGCGCCGGATCTTGTCAGTTATGTTTCCTGTCCCAATCCATACCGCAAACCGGATGGTATGACGGACTCCGAATACTGCGATTTTCTAGTAGAGGAACTTGAGCAGCGGATCGTCGATTTGGGTGCGGATAATGTAGCCGCATTCATTGCTGAGCCGATCATGGGAGCGGGAGGCGTAATTGTTCCGCCAGAAGGCTACCATAAGCGCACAAAAGATGTGTGCGCGAAGTACGATGTCATCTATATTTCGGATGAAGTGGTTACTGGATTTGGACGTATAGGACACATGCTGGCATCTGAACCCGTTTTCGACCTTTCACCGGACATTATTACCGCAGCAAAAGGTATTTCCTCTGGTTATCTGCCTTTATCCGCAACCCTGCTTTCGGATGAGATTTACGAAGTGATTAGTACGCCGACCAGCGACGGGAGTCTGTTTACACATGGATTTACCTACTCTGGACATCCAGTGTGCTGTAGAGCCGCACTCAAGAACATTGAAATCTTGGAGCGCGAAGGTATTTGTGAACACGTGCGTGAAGTGGGCCCGTATTTCGAGAGCCAGCTCAATACTTTGAGAGAACTGCCAATTGTGGGGGACGTACGAGGCAAGTGCTTCATGATGTGTATCGAAAACGTGAAAGATGTCCAGAGCAAGGAGATTTTCGATGATGAGGTGAAAATTGGTGATCGAATTGCAGCACACTGCCAAAAGCTCGGATTGATAGTTCGCCCGATTGCTCATCTTAATGTTCTGTCGCCACCATTGATTCTGGACCGAGATCAGATTGACGAAGTTGTACAAATTCTGAGGGACGGCATTCAGATGACGATGGATGATTTGGTGCGAGAGGGAATCTGGAACGGTTGACCGATTGTCATGCGCCGAGACCCGCGTTACGACATTCTGTTTGAGCCGGTACAGATAGGGCCGGTTGTAGCCCGTAACCGGTTTTATCAGGTTCCGCATTGCTGCGGAATGGGATATCAGAAGCCCAACACGGCTGCTGCGATGCGAGGAATGAAAGCAGAGGGCGGCTGGGCAGTTGTTTCTACTGAAGAATGTGACATTCATCACACCTCCGATGTTTCTCCTTATGTTGAACAACGGTTGTGGAGTGATGCCGATATCCCACAACATGTACGGATGGTGGATGCGGTTCACGAACATGGTTCCCTGGCCGCCATTGAACTGGCTCACAATGGAATTCATGCCCCGAATCATTTCACCCGAAGCGTAGCACTTGCACCAACTGCGGGTCCGAACCCAGGTCATGATCCCGTTTATGCCAGCGAGATGACGCTACGCGACATCCGGAACATGCGAGAGATCTACCGAAAGGCAGCACTTCGAGCCAGGACCTGCGGGTTCGACATCGTGTATGTATATGCAGCCCATATGCTAACTTTACCTGCGCAGTTCATCTCTCGCAAATTCAATCAACGTACAGACGAATATGGCGGCTCGCTGGAAAACCGAGTGCGGTTTTTGAAGGAACTCATTATTGATGCCAAGGAAGCGGTTGGAGATACCTGTGGAATTGCGGTTCGCCTGATGGTGGATGAATTGTTGGGTGCCGAGGGGTTGGAGTGTGATGGAGAAGGAATCGAAATCGTCAGCATGCTGGCGGAACTGCCCGACATTTGGGACGTCAATATCAGCGATTGGGACAATGACTCCGCAACTTCGCGCTTTCAGCCGGAAGGATTTCAGGAGCAATATATCCGCGCAGTGAAAAGTGTAACTACAAAACCGGTGGTTGGCGTAGGCCGATTTACTTCACCAGATACCATGGTGTCCCAGATTCGTCGCGGTGTGCTGGATATGATTGGAGCGGCTCGCCCCTCGATTGCAGATCCCTTTTTACCGAAGAAAATTGAAGAGGGGAGGATTGAAGACATCCGAGAATGCATCGGCTGCAATATCTGTGTTTCAGG
>JAKZRU010000135.1:0-5162 GCA_047517965.1 Gammaproteobacteria bacterium
TCTCAAATATCGCACACAAACATCAAATACTGCGCCACCGACAAGATCGATTGCCTCGAAACCAGCTCGGTCCAATAAAGGCGCTATGTCTTTCATCATTGCCGTAGTCATACGGGTCGCCCACAAGCATTGATGAGCATCGCGTAGGGTAAGATCAATTAATTTTACGTTGCGTCCCAATTTAACTGTTCTCTGGTAAAAATTCGTTTTCAACCCATTTCGTAGAAATGTTACTCATTTTGAAAGCCTGTTGTTCCAGCAATTCCTGATGAAATCCGATTGTTGTGGCGACACCTTCTATCTCAAAGTCTCGCAAAGCTCTTTCTGCACGTGTCAGAGCATGTTGTCGGTCATGCCCGTGAACGATCAGCTTGGCGATCATGGAGTCGTAGTATGGACTGATTCGAAACCTTTGGTAGCAATGTGTATCCACTCGAATTCCTGACCCGGCAGGCAAATTCCAAGATCGGATGACTCCGGGTGATGGGCGAAATCCATTTTGCCAATTTTCTGCATTGATGCGAAATTCAATGGCATGCCCTGTCGACGAACGATTACCCACAATCTCCGAAACTCGACTGCCCATTGCCAATTTCAGCTGCGCCTCGACCAAGTCGATACCGAATAGAACTTCTGTTACAGGGTGTTCTACTTGAATTCTGGTATTCATCTCGATGAAGTAGAATTTTATTCGATCTTCAGTCAATACGAATTCCACTGTACCGGCACCTCTGTATCCGATAGATTTACCCAATCGTATTGCACAGTCATACAGTTGACTGCGCATCTCGGCGCCAATGACCATACAGGGTGACTCTTCGACCAACTTTTGATGTCGTCGCTGAACGGTACAATCGCGCTCGCCGAGCGCAACAACATCACCGTACTCATCACCCAGTATCTGAACCTCAACGTGGTGTATACCACTCAAAAATTTTTCCAAATAAATTTCTGAATCATCAAAAGCCGCTTGCGCTTCTATTGATGCCTGAACGAACTCTCGCACGAACCGTCGCGAATCTTCCACCACTCTCATCCCGCGCCCGCCGCCGCCGCCACGTGCCTTGATAAGAATTGGATACCCGATTTCGTTAGCCACTTCTAGTGCAGATGCAGGATTGTCGAACGATTCCGAAGAACCAGGGACAACGCTGATGCCAAGATTCACAGCTTCAGAGCGAGCTTGCGCCTTGTCACCCATGCGATTCAACGAGTCGGAAACAGGACCGATGAAACGGATATCTTCCGATTCGCACAATGCAACAAATTCAGCTTTTTCGGAAAGAAATCCATACCCCGGGTGTATCCCGTCGCAATTCATAGACTGAGCTATGTGAATCATTGCATTCTGGTTCAAATAACTCGATGTAGCTGGTGAAGGGCCGACTTTTACAGCATGATCGGCCTGTAGTACGTGCAGCGAGCGAGCATCCGCCTCTGTGTACACAGAGACGCTTTCAATTCCTAAATTTCTACAGGCTTGTATTACCCGAAGTGCTATTTCTCCGCGGTTTGCAATAAGTACCCGTTTCATTCAAATGCTCACTAATCGATAAATTTCCAATTGAATACACTAAGCTTGACGCAACAACGCTCGCTACAAAGTTTTTTTTTGCGAAATTAATATATTCTTGATAAATAAATGATGTAAATTGTTTTATTTCTACGTGATTTATAGCCGTTAAAATTGTACGCTGTAAACGGGTAGGACTACTGAAAAACATAGACAGGCATTTACTTTGACACTGACTTACCGCGATATCGCCGATATTCTCAAGGCTATTGATGAGTCACAGGCGGAAGAAATTGAAATCGAAGTTGAAGGACTTCGACTCGCTGTCAGAAAGAAAGGAGCGAGCAGCCACTCATTTGCTCAACAATCTCCGGCTGTATCTGATTCCAATTCTTCCGATTCTCGCGAAGTCACAACACTCGAACGCCCACCGGTCGTATCTGAACCTGTTGCCATGGATGACACGCAGGCGCCACCGGGTCACGAAATAATTCGATCACCGATGGTGGGAACGTTCTATAGCCGCCCGAATCCAGAAGCAAATCCTTTCGTTGAACCCGGAGCAACAGTCGCTGAAGGCGACCCGCTGTGTCTGATCGAAGTTATGAAACTCTATACGACTGTGGAATCTACCACTAGCGGCACAATCGTCTCTGTATTTGCAGAAGATGGAAAACTCGTTGAATTCGATCAACAACTTTTTTTAGTCAAAATTGATGATTGGTTGTAGAATTGAGATTGCAAAATTGAAGAATTCAACACAAATTGAACCGATTTAATAACAATTGATGGAGAAGTTAGTATGAAAAAACTCGTTAAATTGTCTCTTGCGCTAACACTGCTTATTTCGAGCATGTTTGCAGTTCACACTGTGAAAGCGCAGGATTTTGTTTCCATTTTGACCTGTCCGTTTGGTTGCGGCGTCATGGAGGGAAATACCATATTCGGCAACGTGGTTGCCCGTAGTGGAGGTACATTGTTCATCGCTGCTCAGGAAACGCCGGGGTACATGTACAACGTGCGAGCTATGACGGAGCAGCGGCGCTGGAAGCATACTGTTTTCGGAACGGAAGACACCATAATCCAGTTGGCACTGCATGGCGGAACGGATGATGTCAAGGAATACTTGCCGGATCCGATTCCGATCAAGTTCCAACTGCTGCATGGCGAAGCGTACTGGTCACAGGGCAAATTTTTTGTGACAACCGACCCGACGATCAAAACCATACCTGACATGAAAGGCAAACGCATTTCTGTCGGACTTCTTGGGCAAAGTGACTGGGGTGTATTTCCACGTCTGTTCCTGAAGCATGCATACGGAATCGATAAATCGAACACGGATATTCGTCTTTTGAATCCAGGTGGATTGACACAGCAGCTGATTGATGGCACCACAGACGTTTGCGTGACGGGCTATGGTACTGATCCATCACAGTCGTTCCATATTCAGAGCGGTCCGTTGAGAAAGCTTGAAGCATCAGGCAAAAAGCTTTACTACATCCCTATGGATCAATGGGCCATCGATATGATGAATGAAAAATTCGGAACTACTTGGCTAGGGCTGACCATCAAGGCTGGAACTCTGCCTCATCAGGACGAAGATTTCCTTTCAGGATTCAATCGCGGATATAAGGCAGTCCATCCGGAATTTCCGGAAAAACTTGCATATGATTATGTAATGGCAACTCACAAGCACCGGGAAGAAATGGCCACACTCAACAAACTGTGGGAAGTATTGACAGAAGATATGATGGTTGACGGATTGTCGGAGGAGAATACACATCCGGGTGCAATTCGAGCTTATCAAGAGCTTGGTATCTGGGAAAAGCGCAAGAACTTTGTTCCTGTAACCTATCCCGGCTCATAAA
Organism: Gammaproteobacteria bacterium; assembly: GCA_047517965.1. Lineage (GTDB taxonomy): Bacteria > Pseudomonadota > Gammaproteobacteria > Arenicellales > JAJDZL01 > JAJDZL01. Next base: position 3,382 of record JAKZRU010000135.1, read on the forward strand.
TTTATCGTCCATTATTACCTGATACGCCGTCTGACTCATGAATTAGAGTCAGACGGCGTAATCTTGTCCGTCCAGCTTTAACGAGCCAAGCCAGCGAAATTCCTCATGTTTTCCGCCGAACGAATCCGCAGTACAGTTGCTCTGATTTTTGTATCTTTGGGCACTGTACTCACCGCATACATTGGGATTTCCGTGTTCGGACTGGTTAGCAATTCGAAAGTCTTCTATGCAACTTTCGTGTTCTTGATCATGTGTCTGGCGTCTTTGCATGCATTCAAGGAACTGCTTGACGAATATGTTTCGCAGTCGCTTAAGAATTTCTGGAAAATTCGGCTCGCAATTACCATAGTCGCAAGCGTACTGGCGGTCGGCGGATCAGGCTATGTTCGAATTCACACACTCCGACTAGACTCCGTTCATCCCTTTTTTGAGTCTTTTGACATCACTATCGGTATTCTGTTCATTGCAGGTGTATTGCTGCTCAATTTTTTGCATTGGGGTTGGCTGCTCACATCGTTGATTGTCATTGTCATCAGCTATTTTTTCTTTGGATACCTTATCTCTTATCCCATATTAAGACTACCGGAATATGATGCCGGATTTGTCATTCACTATCTCGGTTTGGGTGTCAGCGAGGGAATGTTCTGGCTGGCTCGACTTGCGGCTGACAAGCTCTACTTTCTAGTGATATTCGCCGCAATTCTGCTTGGCGTGGGCATGTTAAAAATGGTGATTGAAATCGGTAAAGTCACAGGACGTCGGGTGCGAGGTGGAGCTGCTTTTCCGGCCATCATCGGCAGCGGGATTGTTGCTTCAGTCATGGGACAAGCGGTTTCAAACGTCGTGCTCACCGGTCGACTGACGATTCCGATGATGAAGAAACACGGGTATCGCAAGGACATGGCAGGGGCAATCGAAGCTGTCGCTTCCACTTCGGGGCAAATCATGCCACCGATTCTGGGGCTTGCAGGATTCGTCATTGCCGTGTTCCTCAATGTTCCCTATATCGAGGTTGCACTTGCAGCTTTGATTCCCGCACTACTGTTTCTGACTGGCACTACGTTCGGTGTCATCACGTGCGCAAATCACGAAAAATTGGCGCGCATGGAAGGCGAGGTCGACTACCAGGCAATTTGGAGAATGCTGCCTACCTTTCTGATTTCGTTCACCGCTGTAGTGATTTTGCTGGTTGGATATTATTCCCCTGCTATCGCAGGAGTGGCAGGAATTGCTCTTGCATTAGGCTTGAGTCTACTACAGGGTAAATATCGTCCCAAACTCAGAGAAATGTACGATGCCTATATTGATGGACTTGTCATCGTTACCGTGTTGTCATTGCTGCTGGTCGCAATTGGACCACTTGCACAAACTTTCCTGACGACGAACTTGTCGAATAGATTGGCAATTGTTCTGATACAGATTCTGCCGGATAGCAAATTTCTGCTGCTGCTCGGTACCATGATTGTGTCGCTGTTTCTAGGCATGGGACTTCCGACTCCGGTCGCATATATCATTGTGTCTTTAACCCTGGTACCGTTTATGCAGCAAGGGGGAATTGAAGCGATTCTGGCACACTTCTTCGTTTTCTATTTCGCGGTTTTCTCGACACTGACACCGCCGGTTGCCGTCAGCGCACTGGCCGCTGCAAAACTTTCAGGCGGAACATTTCTCGGCACTGCAAAAGACGGTATGAAACTGATGCTGACGACATTCATCATACCGTATGGATTTGTTTATCATCCAGAGTTGTTGTCCTTTCCGAACGTCAGCTGGACGGTCGC
>JAKZRU010000136.1:0-9088 GCA_047517965.1 Gammaproteobacteria bacterium
GCTACTCGCAAACCACACCATCGTTATCACGATCGTTCATGAAGATGTAAGCAGGATGTTCTTTGTGGACTGGAGCGATACCGTGCCGTTTCGCTTCTTTACAGGTAATTCTGCCGTTGCCATTGTCATCCCAACGGGCCAGTGCATCGCTTGACTTGGCAGGATTTGACGCTGTGCCGGAAGGTGGTGATACAGTAAAAGACTCTTTGGTAATACAAGGGCCTACTATCATGTCTGTCGTCTCACATTTGGAAAGAATGGCCTCAAGTGCATCTGCTTCTCTTTGATCAACGGTTAAGCCATACTTTCTTTTCACAGCTACAACTCTTCGAGCAAACCAGCACTGATTCAGTTCAGGAAGCCAGTCCGCAGCATCATAGTGCCGTTTTAAATTTCGATTTACCTGCGGGCTTGCCAATGTCAGATTCAGCAAATCCGAAGCAAAACTCCGCCTAGTTCCATAATCCGTAGAGCACATGCCGCTGTCATGAGCTTCTGAACGAGCAACAATGTGTTCTATGTCGGTTTGGCGGAGACTGGTAAAACAACGTCCTGTATAAGGGCTATACATTTTTCCGATTGAATCGACTATCCTGGGTTCTACAGATTGCGGGTATGAGTAATCTTTAGAGCTATATGGCGAACAGCGAAACTCAGGTTCCACAGTGAGGCCTCGCCATGTATCCGCAACTGCATTCTCAATGCACACTGAAAGAAGCGCGACTAGGAAGGCAATCACAATTCGTGGGATTGGCACGACTGGATTCCTAAATTTATGCATTCGTATTAACATCTGAAATAACCAGAATAATTAATTTGGTAACGATTTTGGTTAATAATTCCATTCTTATACAAACTTAATTTTCATTGCCCCTACTTCCTTAGATAATCAGACTAAATAATCAAGTAAAATTTTTAATTACTATGCAAAATATTGGATTGCGAGCCTAATATATAATGAGGTATCGAACATAAATTTGCTACATTCTACTGTTACAGCAGAACTTGCAAAGGACATGTAAGGGGTTATATTAGTCGTATGCAATCACCATAGGAAATTTACTTGATTAGAAGCGAGGATAACTGGGAATGAGTGAAATTATTCCAGCACGGATAGACTCTCAGGTACAGGATGCCAAACCAAAACTCAAAAAGCCGCGTCTGTATAAAGTCGTACTACTGAACGATGACTACACACCTATGGAATTTGTTGTTCACGTATTACAGAAGTTTTTCGGAATGCAAGAAGAATTGGCAGTTAGCATTATGCTGAACGTCCACCAAAAAGGCAGTGGAATTTGTGGTGTGTTCACACGAGAGATTGCCGAAATGAAAGTCCGAGTAGTGCTTGAATGCGCACGTCGGCACCAACACCCTCTCCAATGCACGATGGAACCTGAATAATATGTTCTCAGAAGACTTGGAAAATTCGCTTTCTCTGGCGATGAACCTTGCCGGGGATCGTCATCATGAGTTCGTCACAGTTGAACATCTTCTACTGTCAATTCTAGAGGTTAAAACCGTCGAGACGATTCTCAGAGCCTGTGGTGCTGATCTTGACGAACTTCGTTCCGACCTTGAAGATTTCATAAATTCCAACATTCCTAAATCTCCAGACGATGCAAATTACGAACCTAGAACTACCCACGGTATTCGTCGTGTATTTCAGCGGGCTATGCTGCACGTGCAAACTTCCGGAGACAAGGAAGTCAGTTGCGAGAATGTGCTGATTGCAATCTACGGCGAAAATGAATCCCACGCAGTCTTCTTTCTTCACTCGCAGGATGTTCATCGTTATGACATCGTTCGGTATGTATCACACGGCATAGGCAAGCCAAATCTAGAATCTGATGATGACTCACTCGGCGATTTCAACGCCGAAACAGAGGAAAAAGAACACAATCCCCTGTTGCAATTCACGCGGAATCTGAATGAAAGCGCTCGCAAAGGCAGAATTGATCCACTGATCGGTCGAATTCCCGAAATCGAGCGAACTGTACAGATTCTGTGCCGTCGCCGGAAGAACAACCCACTTTTGGTTGGAGATGCCGGAGTTGGAAAAACTGCCATTGCAGAAGGCCTGGCAAAGCGAATTTATGAAGAAGACATTCCGCAGGTGCTTGCAGAATGCACAATCTATACACTGGATATGGGATCACTGCTCGCCGGCACGAAGTATAGAGGTGATTTCGAGCAAAGGCTGAAATCAGTAATCAATGAACTGCAAAAAAATCCAGGTGCGATTCTGTTCATCGACGAAATTCACACTGTGATCGGGGCCGGGGCTGCTTCTGGCGGCACTATGGATGCATCAAATATTTTAAAACCACTACTGGTTTCTGGCGATCTTCGATGCATGGGGTCTACGACCTATCAAGAATATCGCAGTATATTTGAGAAAGATCGAGCCTTGTCACGAAGATTCCAGAAAATCGACGTCGTCGAACCAACAGTTGATGAAACCGTCAAGATTCTGCAAGGACTGAAAAGCCGATTTGAAAGCCACCACGAAGTGCGATTCACAAATCCAGCAATTCGTGCGGCAGCAGAGCTCGCTGCGCGATACATTACGGATCGCAAACTGCCAGACAAAGCCATTGACGTCATTGACGAAGCGGGGGCACGTGCGAGATTACAGCCTCCGTCGAAACGAAAGAATACCGTCGGCGTCAAAGAAATCGAAATAATCGTCTCCAGCATTGCGCGTATACCTCCGAGATCAGTTTCCTCAAGTGATATTCGCTCTCTGAAAATGATTGAACGCGACTTGAAACTTGTCGTATTTGGTCAAGATGAAGCGATTAGCGCATTGGCAAGCGCCATAAAACTCGCAAGATCCGGACTGGGGGATCCTGATCGCCCGATTTCTTCGTTTTTGTTCAGCGGTCCGACAGGAGTGGGTAAGACTGAAGTTACGCGTCAACTTGCACTTACCTTGGGAATTGAACTGATTCGCTACGACATGTCGGAATACATGGAGCGGCATACAGTATCAAGACTGATTGGTGCCCCACCCGGATACGTCGGATTCGATCAAGGCGGGCTGTTGACTGAAGCAATCAATAAATCACCACACGCTGTACTGTTGCTGGACGAAATTGAAAAAGCACATCCTGATGTGTTCAACATCCTGCTGCAGGTGATGGATTACGGCACGCTCACGGACAACAATGGGCGAAAGACGGATTTTCGAAATGTAATAATTGTCATGACGACCAACGCCGGTGCTGCAGAAATATCCCGATCGTCCATTGGGTTTACCAAACAGGATCACTCCCACGATGACACAGAGGCAATCAAACGTTTGTTTAGTCCGGAATTCCGGAATCGCCTAGATTCCACCATTCGGTTCAATTCACTGGATGAAAAAACAATTCTGCTGGTCGTGGACAAATTTCTCATGCAGCTTGAGGAACAACTAAAAATCAAGAATGTTGAACTCAATGTAGACGACAAAGCTCGAAAATGGCTTGGGAAATCCGGATTTGACAGTTCAATGGGAGCTCGACCGATGGCTAGAGTCATTCAGGAGAACATCAAGCGGCCTTTGGCTAACGAATTGTTATTTGGTTCGCTTTCCAGCGGAGGCCAATTAAAGATTACGGTTATTGAAGATAAACTGTCTTTGAAATTTGTCGGAGCTAAAGAATCTGTTACTTAGCGTTTTCTGATATCAAGCTTCAAACTGGCTATACCATTTCAAGATACGATTCGGATTCAGTTGGGTGCATTCACAGATGAATTTACCTTCCAATCCTTTTTGAATCAGTTTCTTAGCGACTTCTTTGTGCCTTTCTTCTCTCCCATTTTCTAGTCTTTTTTTGCGCACAAATTTCTAGACAATTTCAGACCAAGGGCATTAAGGCACTAGTTTCTAGCCTATTGAATGCCGTGATAGTGGATGAGTCATCGCAACTAGTCGGATCGAGGCTCACTGGCTAAATCCATCAGTCGAATGAGGTGATCGAAAGAATTTTTACACTATGGTCGCAAGTGAACAGCTGTACCTAACTGCTACGTTACGAAAGAGCTCAATGTACTGCACCTGCACAATACTGACGGTGTTGTTCTGCTCGCTGTACGGATGAATCTATGCAATTAGCAAAACAAATCGCATTGCAGTCTATTCGGTCCAATTCAGTGCCTGGAGTTCAAACTTGAGAGTTCGGCCCTTCTTGTGTTTTTCAATTCTGACTGGTATGTTCCGATATGCTGTAACAACCCAAACTGTATAACCTCTTTCCCAATTGTCTACATCCTGCAGTTTAACACGTACTGAATTCACAGGATAACCCTGTATGTCGAGAACCTCTGGTTGCGCACTTTCGTAAAGATAAGTGCGAAGTTTGTCTCGTTCAACAATCGAAATTATCTGTCCGTCTAGTTCCTGTGGGTCCGCAATCATCAGCGACGCATGCCATGACTCAAAATCATAGACTTCCCCTTCGGGCATTTGCAGGCTTTTGCCGTTGCCAAACTCGATTATTCCCGCAGACCAGTCGAATTTTGCACTTTCGGAACCTTTGTTTTTACTGTCCGTAATCTCAAATGCTATTGAGGTCGCCCGCGATTCACGAACTTTAAAAACCGACTGCTGTCTATAGGACGACTCACCAAACAATACAAGAAGTTTCCCTGGTACCACGTCAAATGTGGAAACAGAGATTCCATCACCTTCATTTGAAACTGTTCGGCTGGCTTTCCCCAGTACAGAATCACCATACTGAATTGAATACTCCGCCTGAAACCCATGAATTCCTGACTGTGCAGCATCAACAATTTTTGCGGAAAAGGGAATCAAAGCCAATACAACCACATACAGCACTAGTTTCATCTTCTGAATTTCTTTCGCTACGGAGTGTGAATTTTTTCTGTTCAATTTCATTGGTTCAATTTCTTGTATGCTAGTGTGATTAGTTGCTATCAGTTCGTAAAACATTGCCATTTTCTACTCGAATCTCTCCGTCTGCAAACCATTGTATTGCGCGCGGATAGATCTCATATTCGCATTGATGTACGCGTTCTTCGAGATCAGCTACTGTGTCAGTTGATCGGACTTCAAAACTTTCTTGGATGATGATCGGGCCTGCATCGAGTTCAGCAGTTACAAAGTGAACTGTTGCCCCATGCACGCTATCTCCGTGCAACAACACTCGTTCGTGAGTGTTGGTTCCTTTGTACTTGGGCAGCAATGAGGGATGAATGTTCATGATACGATTCTTGAAATGATCCACGAATGCTGCTGTCAGAATTCTCATATAGCCTGCCAGCACAATCAAATTCGGATTCAAACTGTCAATCTTGCGTCTAAGAGCTGTGTCATATTTTTCCCGATCGGCAAATTTCTGAGGATTCACGAAGACTGCTTTAATGTTCTCCATCCTTGCTCGTTCCAAGGCGAAGGACTGTTTCTTGTCGCTCACAACTGCGATAACTTCAGCAGACAGCTTTCCCTCTTTCGCATGATTTATGATTACTTGTAGATTAGACCCAAAACCAGAGGCAATTACTACAACACGTAGTAAAGATTTTGTCATTGCCAATCGATTCGATTACCTGAATCAACAGAATCAGCAATAGTACCAATTCTGAAAGATGCAATTTCCATTGCATCCAGCTCAGTCCGAATCGCTGCTTCCGACTGCGGTGAAACAATCACAGCCATGCCGATTCCGCAGTTGAACGTCATCAACATCTCTTCTTCTGATAGATTGCTGACTCTTTGAATCCAATTGAAAACAGGTGGCATTGTCCATGAATTTCGATCCAGTCTCGCGGTGAGTCCTTCACGAATCACGCGTTGCAAATTTCCTGGAATTCCTCCTCCCGTTATGTGCGCCATTGCGTGAACAGAGCCGCTCTGTATCATCTTCATTACTGCATCTACATAGATTCTAGTTGGAGTCAGAAGAATGTCACCCAGAATTCTGCCGTCAATCTCTGTTGAAAGCGAAATATTCTGATCGGAAAGCAGTTTTCGAACCAGCGAAAAGCCGTTTGAGTGCACTCCTGTCGACTCTATTCCAATAATGACATCGCCGACGGCAACTCGACTCCCGTCAATGATTTTGGATTTTTCGATTATCCCAACAGAAAATCCCGCCAGGTCATATTCTCCCACAGAATACATGCCTGGCATTTCCGCTGTTTCGCCGCCGATGAGGGCCACATTGGCGATTTCGCATCCTTGCACGATACCTGAGATCACTTGATCCATCACTTTTTCATCCAGCTTGCCTGTGGCAAGATAATCGAGAAAATACAATGGCTCAGCGCCCTGAACGATGACGTCATTGACACACATGGCGACCAGGTCGATGCCGACTGTATCATGGCGATTCATTTCAAAAGCAATTTTGAGTTTTGTTCCAACTCCATCCGTACTGCTGACAAGTACTGGCTTTTCGAATCCTTCAGGAATTTCGAACAGCGCACTGAATCCAAGCGGTGACCCTAATTGTCCCAGCCTTGAAGTACGTTTTATCTGCGGAAGCCACGAGCGAATCATTTGATCCGCAAGTTCAATGTCTACGCCAGATTCTTGATAGGTTGTCTTACTGGAACTGGTAAACGAATCACTCATGTTTGGAAAATTCTAGATTCAAATATGGTTATTGTGAATATCACTGGAGTTGGCAGTCAATGTTTTTTCCGAATTCTAGGTTGAAATCATCGTTTGCCGATCATTCCGTTGAAGATTTGGACTGTGAATTTCTTACAATAAACCATTTATTCTAAATAATCCAAGCGCAAGGTAAAATCATAGTTTGCCCTGAATTGCAGACTATCGCAAGAACACTCTATCAAGTGTAAACAAAAGTTTCAACATGACATCGGTCATAGCACAAATACCCAATGTATTAACGCTGTCGCGGATTGCCGCAGCACCTATACTGATCTTGTTGTTGCGAGATGAAAACTTTGAACTCGCATTAATCCTGTTCGTGTTGGCGGGATTGACTGATGGTCTAGACGGCTGGATTGCAAAGCGATTCGACTGCGCTTCGCAACTCGGTGCACGCCTTGACCCGCTAGCTGACAAAATCATTATCATTTCAGCGTATTTTATGCTGGTTTTGGGTGGCATGCTTCCTTTCTGGCTGGTAACGCTTGTAATTTTCAGGGATGCTGTGATCGTGGGCGGGTATCTAGTGCTCAATACCCTGGATGGAGACATCCCGATGCAGCCGACCAAGAGCAGTAAAACCAATACCGTAATGCAGATTACGTTGGTCATTGCAGTTCTGCTAGAAAACACATCTTGGTTGGTAATTCCACACACCAGCGAATTTCTGATCTACGCTGTTGCCTTGTCAACGATCGCCAGTGGTGTGCAATATGTCTACGTTTGGGCAATTCGACGAAATGGCAAACAACATTCATGAAGCTTTCGAAGCCTGCATCTATTCAAACTACACTTCCTGTAGGACGAACAGACTACGCAACATTTGAAAACTACCATTCCGATAACGGTCACCAGACTGTTTCGTTACTGAAAAATTTTCTTGAGGGTGGGATTGGCTGTAACACCTGTTACCTGTGGGGGCCAAGCGGGTCCGGCAAGACTCACCTGCTCTATGCGGCTTGCCAGTTGATTTCCAATAGTGCGTATATACCTCTCAAGGATCTGAGCCTGCAACCAGACGTACTAGATCGACTCGAAGAGTTTCAGCTCGTATGTATTGATGATATTCAGTGTATCGCAGCACAATCGGTTTGGGAAAACAACCTGATAGCACTGCTCGAGAATATGGAGAATCAAAAGAATCTGTTTATCGTTTCTGCAAATTTTCCGCCTCAAGAACTGGGGTTTGACTTGCAGGACCTAGTCAATCGATTTTCCGGACGGCAAATATTAAGACTTCATCCAACCTCGGAGGAAACCTTAGTCAGAATATTGACGGATCGTGCCGCGCGACGTGGGCTATCGATTGATTATTCTGTTATCCGTTTCATTTTGGAGCGATACTCGCGAGATACGCATTCATTAATCAGATTGCTTGATCGAATTGATCACCTGTCCCTCGAAAAACGCAGGAGAATCACAATTCCGTTCCTGAAACAATTGGACGAATTCAGAAACTAGATTTTTAAAGAAGTACGCTCGCACTGTACAATCTTGCATTCTTCAACGATTTATATGATGCATATTGTCCGATTCGAGTGAACAGCATCAGTTGATATTTCAGCAATCGTAAAATCTTCAAATTTAAGTTCTCAAATATGATTTTCACTCTATGAAAATTTCAGTTGTTGGTACTGGTTATGTTGGACTTGTAACGGGTGCCTGTTTTTCAGAATTAGGCGTCAATGTCGTCTGTGTAGATCAAGATGCTGACAAAATTGAAAAATTGAAAAATGGTGAATGTCCCATTTACGAAGTGGGGTTGCCAGAACTTCTAGAACGCAACATTAAGACACGCCGTCTCAGTTTTTCAACCAACCTCCGTACTGCTGTTGCAGAATCCAGTATTGTCTTCATTTGCGTAAATACACCGTCTCGGCAGAGCGATGGAAGCGCTGACTTGTCTGATGTATATCGCGCAACAGAAGAAATTGCAAATTCACTGACTGGCTATACCGTAGTTGCCGTAAAGTCGACTGTTCCAGTGGGTACCGGAAGGGAGGTCAAAGCCATCATTCAAGAGTTTCAACCGACTGCAGAGTTTGATGTTGCTTCCAACCCTGAATTCCTGAGCGAAGGATCCAGCGTCCATGATTTTCTGAATCCTTCCAGAATCGTTATTGGCGTGGACTCGGAACGCGCTAAGGAAACTCTTCGCGAGCTCTATCTTCCTTTCTCACTGCAGGGGATTCCAATTTTGTATTCCAAACTGGAAACTGCTGAAATGATCAAGTATGCTTCCAATGCATTTCTCGCAGCTAAGGTTACATTTATCAATGAGATTGCGGACTTATGCGAGCAGACTGGAGTCGATGTTAGAGATCTTGCCTACGGTATTGGACTAGACGAAAGAATCGGAACTCAACATTTACGCCCAGGACCCGGTTATGGGGGACTGTGTTTTCCGAAGGACACAATTGCGCTGGTACAAACGGCAAAAAATGCAGGATCACGAGTTCGTAT
>JAKZRU010000137.1:0-13153 GCA_047517965.1 Gammaproteobacteria bacterium
CGAAACCGTTTTGCCGACTTCATTGGCCGCAGTCGGATGGCGCATAAGATAGCCGAACTTGTTCGCTACATTGCTTGATTGGTAATTGGATATCGCAGTAACTGCCCCTTGCACATACAATCTGTTCGGAGCAAGGATTCCATCCCTTTTGCGATTGAGTATCAGGAGCTGCTTGCGATTGATATTGGTTGTCGGATCGAGAATGTCATACCCAAATTCTGAATCGAATTTTACGGATCTTGCATCAGCACTCTTGGATTCTGGAGCAGCAGCCTGTGGGGCCGTCTCATTCTGTTTGGCTTTAAGCTCGTCAATCTCTTTCCGAAGCTGCCGATTTTCCTCTTCGAGTCGGTCAAGACGTTCAATCAAGCTATCGAGCGAATCAGCATGGGCAGGTATTCCTACGATCAGACCTGACATCAATGCAAGAATGGAAATCGAATATTTCAGGCACTTACAACCACTTGCAAACGCGCGGCCTGTGCCGGGGCGGGGAGGACCGGGCCGGCGGCAACAGCGAGCAGAAAAAGACCGGCCAGCGTGCGCCAAGCCGTGCGCGTTGAGCGGGTGTCGCGGAACCATCGAATGAAGCAGAGAGAGCGAAGGCACTAAGATTGTGACTCTGCATGAGGTTGTTGACTTTCTATTTGTTCCGAACGGCTTTCAATCCAGAAATTAGCCTGAAAGGGAGTGTTTTCGAGTCGCATACTATCTTGCTTCTTTAATCTCATTAGTCGAACTGGTATCGGGACCAATTAAATTCTCACTATCGCCGAATTAGAATGAGAAATTTCGAATCGTCGAACTCAAAATTTATTAATTTAGAAAGTTGCGTGATAATATATTGACATGATAGAACGAATTGCACAGAAAATTGAATGAATTTACAGTTGAGCATTTCCCGTTGGCGCCTATTTTATTTCCACCGGTAAGATTTTCACTTCAAAATTCTGAAATTTCTGAAGCTGAAAGAAACCAATTTGCCGACGCGTATTCGTATCGTAGCGGAAAATTCCGGACAGCAGCGTCAGACTAGCCAAGCTACAGCCTGCTGGCTGCGTCAATCTTCCTTTCTACTGGAGCAGCAACTCGGTCTGATTGAGAAATTTGGATTGCTGAATTAGCTTCGGAATCAGATGTAAACGAATTCAGGATTTTCGCCAGGTTGTCGTTCCATCCGGGCGGTCTTCAATTTCTACACCGATGCTGGCAAGTTCGTCACGAATTCTGTCTGCCCTCTTCCATTCACGCTCACTTCTTGCCTGTACACGCTGGTCGATCAAATTCTGAATCGTTCCGTCATCGGAACCCGAAGATTCGACCCCCAGAAATCTCACAGGAGTCAACGACAGCAGTCCAAGCGAGCCTGCAATTTCAAGCAGTGTTTTTCTATAAACAGTCGCAACTTTTACATTCTTCGCTTCAACGGCACGATTCAGTTCCCGAACGCAGTCAAATATCACAGCCAAGGCATCAGAGGTATTGAAATCATCATCCATCGCAGCCTGGAATTTTTCAACAAATTGATCATCAGTCTCAACTGAATGTTCATCACTCAGCTGTTCTGCCTTGTGTAATGACAAATAGATCCGCCTTAAGCCCATTCTTGCATTCTCCAGACTCTCATCACTATAGTTCAGCGGACTTCTATATTGGCTAGTCAGGAAAACGAACCGTAATACTTCTCCAATACGTTCTCGATCCGAATCAGTCCCTAGAACTTCCCGAATCGTTAAGAAATTTTTGAGGGATTTCGACATCTTTTCAGCATCGATCTGCAGATAGCCGTTGTGCATCCATAGATTGACGAACTTTTCGCCTGTTGCAGCCTCGGATTGAGCAATTTCATTCTCATGGTGTGGAAAAAGCAGATCCATGCCACCGCCATGAATATCAAAATGATTTCCGAGCAAGCTAGTAGACATTACGGAACACTCGATGTGCCAGCCTGGCCGCCCGTCGCCCCACGGAGACTCCCACTTCGGCTCATTTGGCTTTGAACTCTTCCAAAGCACAAAGTCCACTACGTCATCCTTGGCCTCATCCGGTGCAATGCGCGAGCCGACCCGAAGGTCGTCAAGACGTTCACCAGACAGCTCTCCGTAGTTTTTGAAACGTCGGGTTCTGTAATACACGTCACCGTTGGCTGCAGGATAGGCATACCCTTCCTTGATCAGATCCGAGATCATTTCAATGATCTGCGGAATAAATTCCGTTGCTCGCGGCTCAAAATTCGGTTTGAGAATCGACAGCGCCTCAAGATCGTCGTTCATGTAATCGATGTAACGGTTTGTAAGTGATTGAACCGACTCGCCTAGTTCATTCGCCCGTTGAATAATCTTGTCATCGATATCAGTAATATTTCGAACATACGTAACGTCAAAACCGCGGTATCGCAGGTATCGGATAATGGTATCGAAAACCACCATAACGCGGGCATGCCCGAGATGACACAAGTCATAGACCGTCATTCCGCATACATATATTCGAATGCGGTTTTTCTCGATGGGGACGAATTCTTCCTTGCGATTGGTCAGGCTGTTATAGATATTCAACATATTTCAGTCCGTGAATTGCGGCTGCGAATGACTGTCTAACTAAAAGAAAAACTGGATTATTATAGGAATTCTACTGATGGAAACTTGAATGTCCACATACTTTATCTCCGATTTACATCTCGATCCTGCAAGAGCGGAAACCTATGAAAAGTTTGCCCGCTATTTGAGATCGATCAAGTCGGATGCACAACAGCTCTACATACTTGGCGATCTTTTCGATTACTGGATCGGCGACGATGGCCTTGATCTGATCGGCCATCATCAAGCAGTTGAATTACTTGAAGAGCTGACTGAATCGGGCATACAAATTTCACTTTTGCATGGCAATCGCGACTTCCTGATCGGAGAAGATTTTCTAAGCAGATTTGGCGGTACGTTGATTCCAGACCCGCATTTGATTGTAATTGGCGGCAAGGTTGTACTGTTAATGCATGGCGACAGTTTGTGTACCGATGATGTTGAGCATCAGCGATATCGTGAAATTGTTCTATCCCCTGAGTGGCAAAGTGCAATTCTGGAATTGCCGATTACAGAACGCCTGCAACGTGCATTGGACATGCGTAGGCAGAGTGAAACAGGAAAAACAAAAAAAAATTTACAACTGATGGATGTCAATCAGCAGGCCGTCGTAGATGTCATGCTGAAGCATGAAGCGGACATTCTCATTCATGGCCACGTACATAGACCAGGCATCCATCAAGTTCAGGCAAACGGCCAAAATCTTCGCCGCTATGTGCTCGGAGACTGGGACAGTGGCAATGACGGGGTTATCCGAGTCAGCTCAAGCGGTGAATTCAATCTATACTTACCAAGCGCTGAATGATGAGGCTAACTTGCAACGGATTTTCTGGAAAATTCGAGTAAAGAAGCTCCCTCTGGCTTTCTAGTATCATCGCGTCGCTCAGCGTCAATTCTGGAAAGAAATTCGGGTGACACATCCCCTGTGATGTAATGCCCATCGAAAACAGAAGCTTCAAATGACACAACGTCGGAATTAATTGTTCGAACCGATTCAATCAAATCATCCAGACGCTGATATAGAACAAAGTCTGCACCAATTTTTTTACAAACTTCCGCTGAATTGCGATCTGTCGCTACAAGTTCGGACGGGCTCGGGATGTCGATTCCATACACATTCGGATAACGAATCGGCGGTGCAGCTGATGCCAGATAAACGGATTTTGCGCCAGCTTCTCGAGCTCGCGTGACAATTTGCTGCGCGGTAGTTCCACGAACAATCGAATCGTCTACCAGCAATACGTTTTTGTTCTCAAATTCAAGTGTCATGGCGTTCAATTTATGCCGTACTGAGTATTTTCGTTCTGCCTGCTGAGGCATGATGAAAGTTCGGTCGAAGTATCGATTCTTAATGAAGCCTTCGCGATATTTCACGCCGATTGTATGGGCAAGCTGCAATGCAGCTGCTCGACTGGTGTCCGGAATCGGCATGACGACATCTATATTGTGATGCGGAAATTTCTCAAGCAGCCGCCTCCCAAGCCACTCACCCATGCGAAGACGCGTTTTGTAGACTGAAATTCGGTCGATCAAGGAATCCGGTCTTGCCAGATATACGTACTCGAAGATGCATGGGGTGGCTTTTGCATCCAGCACACATTGGCGACTATGAAGATTGCCTGTTGAATCGACAAAAATCGCTTCGCCTGGCAGCACGTCGCGCTCGGTCTTGAAACCAAGTGCATCCAGTGCAACACTTTCGGAAGTGAACGCAAAATCCTTGCCGCCACTGGTTTCGCGCGTACCGTATATCAATGGACGAATCCCATTCTTGTCTCGAAACGCCAGAATCCCGCAACCTACAATCAAAACTGTAACGGCAAACGCCCCCTTGCAACGCTCATAGACTTTTTCCACTGCACGAAACACGTGTTTCGGAAGTAAATTTCCACCAGTTTTTCTCACCGTCGTAGACAACTCGTATGCGAATACGTTCAGCATGATTTCAGAATCGGAGCTGGTATTGATCTGTCGGCGGTCACCTTTGAATACCTTCTCTCCCAATTCGTTTGCATTGATAAGATTGCCATTGTGCCCGAGCGCAATTCCAAAAGGCGAATTGACGTAGAAAGGTTGAGATTCTGCATCAGTATTGGCACCTGCAGTAGGATAGCGAACGTGGCCGATACCCATGGTGCCTTTCTGGTCACTCAAGGTTTCTGCGGAAAACACGTCTCGAACCAGTCCGCGACCAGTACGCGTATACACTCGCTGTCCATCACTCGTCACAATTCCAGCAGCGTCCTGACCTCGATGCTGCAACACAGTCAGCGCTTCATAAATTTCATAACCAGCCTGGCTGGAAGTAAGAATAGCAACTACACCACACATCGCTCTACTCCATGTCAATCAACATCATGAATAAATCAAATGATGTTCTAACCGAATCACTTGACTAGTATCTAAAGCTTTCTCTGCCACGACTTCTGGCGCAAGATAAATCGACAGAGACTCCCGAACCATCAATACATAGGGTTCGACCAAAGTCAACACTGATGATTCTCGCCACATTGGTTCGTGGAGAACAAAGGTAAATGACCCGATGACGGCAATAACCAGAACGATCAATACCCCACGCACGGCGCCAAAAGCAACTCCGAGGGTTTTGTCCAAACCAGCGACACTCTCAACAACCAGCACTTTCGCCAGCAATGCACTGATGATCGTAACAACTATAAGTACCCCGAAAAATACAGCGAGGTGAGCAACAATCAACTGCGCTGTCGGTCCCATGTTCAGTCCGCCAAAAAACGGCACAGTCAATCCTGCAAATTTCCAAGTCACCCATACCGCCACAACCCAAGAGACTACGGACAACAAGGATCGCACAAAACCTCGGTAAGCACCGATGAGCAAAGAAATGAAGACTACGGCTACGAAGCCGATGTCAATGGCAATAGTGGACAAAAAGACCTACCGCAATTTGCAGTGCAAAACCTGTTGCTGTCAGTAAGAGATGAGAAATTCCATTCATGGTCATCTAGGAACACGCTCATCAGTAAATCATTATTGAAACAACGCCCGGTACAACCAGCAACCTGATTGCTACTGAATCAGTATTTTCCTGTGACAGTATTGTATCCAACCAAACTCAGGCAATCCTAAAAAATAACATCAGGAATTTGTACGCAGACAGAATTTTGAACGTTATTTGAATGCGCGAGCAATCAAATTAATCATATTCCAACCCCGTTAGGATTGAATTTGCCGAACAACAGCGTCCTTCACTTTCAGGTCTGCAGAGATTCGAGCCTTTGTCTGATTTGCCTCACTCTCTGAAAGATAGGGGCCGACCAAGACACGATCGAATCCATCGAGACCAGTTTCAATTTTTGTTGGAAAATTCAACTTGTCGAATTTCATGTGTTCAATCTTGGCATTTACACTGCTTTTGAATGCACCAATCTGGACGTACCAACCATGCTCTAATTTCAAATCTTCAGATGTCGATTTTTCAGTTTTAGCGATTCCAGTGCTTGTGCTCGCACTGCTGGCAGATGATGGATTAGGAACTTTCTGGATTTTTGCGGATTGCGTCGTCGGACTGTTGGTGCTCTGACTCGCTACTGCACTCGACGGTAATTCGCTGATATTCACACTTTGAATGATGCCATCCTTGAATTTCAGTTCTTTGGAAATTTTGCGTTGTGCTTCGGCTGCTTCTGCCTCAGACAAATAGGGACCAACCAATACTCGCGAGAGACCATCCGCACCGTCTTCGATTCTGGTTGGTAACTGCGTCTTGGCAAATTTGAGCCGTTCAACTCCCGCTTTGACGGCGCTTTCAAAGGCACCAACTTGAATATACCAGCCTGGCGATAATTCGACGGTCGCTACGGGGATTTCGGAATTTGAAACGATTGTTGAAACCTTCTTTTCCGCAATGCTCGCGCTAGCGTCGGGAAACGATCCGGTCGACACAGATGCAACTTCTGCTTCTGAAGACTCAACACTTTGTGCAGTCGATGCGATTGAGTTGGAGTTTTCCACCGTATCATCCACTAATTTCACAGGTTCTTGAGTGGATGCAACGGAATCAGAAAGATTTTCGTCAATACTTAGGTATGGAGCGTTGTAACTCGGAACATCCAAAATTACAAAAAAAACCAGAATGAAAGCCGCTGCCCACAAGAACAAACCCACAACAAAGCTACTAACTCCATAGGTTTTGAATGGATGCTGCACTGTTCTATTCACTGAAATCTACTTTGTGTCCGGTATCGCTCAATTATATCGCCTACAGTGAGGAAAGATCCGAACACAACAATCCGATCTTTGAAGGTTGCTTGAGTTAATGCCGCATCAAATCCCTGCTGAGCATCGAAATGAAGCGACGCGGATACTTCGTCGCCTAGTATGGGATTTACTCGCCGAAACAGTTTTCTTGCAGTGATTCCCCGCTCATCGTGAATTCCGCAAAGAAGCCACTCATCGATTAGTGGCTTGATGCAATCAACCATCAGTTCAATTGGCTTCTCCGATAGAACTGACATCAGGGCAATTTCTCGCCCTTCAACTGGATTGTTTTCAAGGTATCTCTTAAGTTCGCGAACTGACTCTATATTGTGGGCAACATCAAGAAGTACCTGCGGTTCTTGCTGAACGACTTGAAGTCGCCCTTCCAGTTCGGCAGTTCCGATTCCGGTCCGAATTGCGGCATCAGAAATATTGAAGAACTTCCTGGCCAGTACCGCAACGGTTACCGCACCCGCGGAATTGTCTCGCTGGCAGATACCAGCTATGGCAGGAGTTGGGATTGCACTTATCTTTGTCGCCGACTGCGGGTGTGTTAATTTCCAAGTCCATTCAGCACCGTTTGAATCCGAATCAAAGTTCTCTCCATTGACATGCAACTGGAGAGACAACTTGTCTGCCGCGTCGCGTACGCTTTGAGGCAGATCCGGATCAGTGCATACCGCAAGCTGATTCGATCGCAATATGCCAGCTTTTTCGAATCCGATTTGTTCCCGAGTACTGCCCAGCCACTTCACATGATCGGTGCCAATCGAGGTGATGCACGCCAAATCCGCATCCAGCACATTTACTGCATCCTTGCGTCCGCCAAGTCCAACTTCGAGGATCGCAATTTGCACTTTCTTCTGAATGAAATAATCGATTGCAATCGCAGTTCCATACTCAAAAAATGTCAGCGATACACCTTCCCGCTTCTCTTCGACCCTCTGAAATTCCTCAAGCAGATCGGAATCCGAAATAGATTTCCCATTGACGACAAATCGTTCATTGAATTGCACGAGATGTGGCGAAGTATAGAGTCCCGTGCGGATACCAGCATGCCTGAAGATGGATTCCAACATCGTTGCCACGGAACCCTTGCCATTTGTACCGGCAACAGCGATCACTTTGAATGGAATTTTGCCAGAAACAATTCGGTCAATTACCGATCTCACGCGATCCAATGTGAGATCCATCGTTCTGTAGTGAAGTAGCTGAATATAGCGAATCCAGTCGTCCACGCCGCGACAAGCTTGTGACTGCAACTGTAAATTGACTACAGATTTATTCGATTTAGCTGTAGATTTATTGCGCATCATGAAATTTGTGATTGGTTCTTGCCGATAACAATTTTGTCAACAATCTGTAAATTGAATCTCGAAGGTCTCTCCTGTCGACAACCATATCCAGAGTTCCATGCTGAAAATGAAACTCTGATCGCTGGAAGCCCTCTGGAAGCGTTTCACGAACGGTTTGCTCAATTACGCGCTGACCGGCAAAGCCGATCAACGCTTTCGGCTCTGCAATAATAATGTCCCCGAGCATGGCCAGACTTGCTGATACGCCGCCCATTGTCGGGTCGGTCAGCACTGAAATATATGGAAGCCTTGCAGATTTAAGCATGTTGACCGCAGCCGTTGTTTTCGCCATCTGCATCAGTGAATACATTGCCTCCTGCATTCTAGCACCGCCACTGGCTGAAAAACACACCATTGGCATATCGCCCTCAATACTTGCTTCGACCGCGTGAACGAATCTTTCTCCAACCACCGAACCCATTGAGCCACCCAAAAACTCAAAGTCAAATGCGGCAATCACCAGCGGCAACTCGTTCAATGTGCCTCGTGCCACCACTAGTGCATCCAGATTGCCTGTTCTTTTCTGTGCCTCTAAAAGTCGATCCTTGTATTTTTTGCGGTCTCGAAACTTGAGCTTGTCTACCGGTTTGACTTCACCTTCCAATTGTTCAACAGTTCCGGGGTCCAGAAATGAACTGACTCTCATCATACCACCCATGCGCATGTGATGATTACACTTGGGGCAAACATTCAGGTTGTGCCCTAGTTCCAGTTGGTACAGCACTGCAGTGCACTCAGGACATTTCACCCAAATTCCTTCGGGAACACCCTTTTTCGTCAGGCTTGCACTCGACTTGATTTTTGGCGGCAGCAGTTTTGTAAACCAGTTCATATGAACATTCTAATTTTCTTGAACGTCAACTCGCCATGGTGTGAACGTTATTTACAGTCATAACAAATTCTCGAACTGCATGATTATCCTTGATGCCCGGGCTGGATTCCACTCCGGTGCTGACATCCACCGCAACGGGGTTCACTGTTCGAATTGCTTGCGCAATATTGCTGGAGTCAAGTCCTCCTGCAAGTATGATCGGCATCTCCAATCGCGGTACCAAGTCCCATGAAAATGTTTGTCCTGTGCCACCCACCTTATCCGGTACATAGGCATCCAGTAATACTGCACTGGCAGACGAATAATCGCCAACTGCTTGTTCAACTAGTGCTGCACTGCGGACTCGAAATGCCTTAAGGAACGGCAATCCGGATTGCTGACACCGGGCTGGAGATTCGTTACCATGAAATTGAATGAAATCCGGCTTCACTTCCTCAACGATCTGACTAAGCAACTCGTCATCTGGATCTACAACCACTGCGACGGAGACAACCGTGTCGGGCAAATTTTGACGAATTTTCTTGGCCTGCTCGCTACCAACATTTCGTGAACTCGGTGAATAAAAAACTAGGCCAATCGCATCAACGCCGCACTGTGCAGCGTAGATCGCGTCTTCTATTCGAGTGATTCCACACACTTTAATCTGTGTACGGAAGTGACTCGACGAATCGCTGGAAACAGGTGTACGGGTGAAGAGTTTCATACAATGTGGTGATCAGTTAGGACAGCTGTAATGGCTTTCTACTCCTGCTATCAGCAAGAATTCTGAATTTCGATTCAAAGCGTTGGTCTTCCTTGTTCCACGACCATCTTCGCTGATTATATAAAATCGGATTGGCATGCAATTCGCTTTGGTATACAGCAGCAACTTGAATTACCAATATCGGCAGGCGTGTGGAGGACACGGCAGTTCGTACTGCTGCGGATAGTTGGCACTCACAAAATAAAGCCCGTCGGCAGGTGCTGTGACTCCAGCCTTTGTTCGATCCTTGCTATCCCGCACATCAATGACCCAGTCAATTTCACAATCTCCGCTTCCGATTGCTAGAAGAACGCCAGCTATGTTTCGCACCATGTGATGTAAAAAACCGTTGGCCTCAATATCAATCCACACCCAGTCATTCTTTCTGTTCACCTCCAGTACAAGAATACTCCGTTGAGCGACTTTGCTTCGACAATGTGATGATCGAAATGCACTGAAATCATGTGTCCCAATTAGCGATTGCGCAGCCGAGTTCATCCGCCGAACATCCAAGTCACGAACATACCAGCTGATTTTTTTCGCGAGATAACTTGGGCGCATTCTTCGATTGAGGATAATGTAACGATACGTTCGACTGATTGCGCTGAATCTTGCGTGAAATGATGGATCCATCTCCTTCGTCCATATTACAGTCACTCCTTCGGGCAGTTTTGAATTCGCTCCCATTACCCAGGAATACTCAGATCGCTGACTGTCAGTCTCAAAATGAAAAATCTGACCACAAGCGTGTACACCGGTATCCGTTCGGCCAGCGCAATGCACCGAAACTTTGTGATTGGCAATGTTCGATAATGCCTCTTCTACCGCACTCTGGACGCTCGGCTGGCCTTGTTGAATCTGCCAGCCACAAAATTTTGAACCATCGTATTCGACACATCCTGCTATCTTCATTTCAAAATATTCCTGAAACTCGTTCAAATTTTCATTGAGTATAATGCTTGTCTATTCCATTTGAGCTTGCAGGATTTATCGATTGAATTCCAAAACCAGTATCGCCATTGAATCTTATCGCGCAGGACCTGACAAAACCGGCCACTATGGAATGTTTGGCGGACGGTTTGTAGCAGAAACCTTGATGCCCCTCATTCTCAATGTTGAAAAAGCCTACAACAGTGCTCGCCAAGATCCAGACTTTCAAGCCGAGATTGACTACTACGCAAAACACTACACCGGTCGCCCCAGCCCCCTCTATTACGCCGCTCGTCTCAGTGAGCATCTAGGCGGACCGAAAATCTATTTCAAGCGTGACGAATTAAATCATACCGGCTCACACAAAATAAATAACACTTTGGGCCAGATTCTGCTCGCCCGCCGTATGAAAAAAACTCGCATCATTGCGGAAACTGGAGCCGGTCAGCACGGAGTGGCAACTGCAACTGTCTGCGCTCTTTTTGACTTTCCTTGTGTTGTTTACATGGGTGAGACCGACATTGAACGCCAAGCACCCAATGTTTTTCGCATGAAACTGCTCGGTGCTGAAGTCGTGCCCGTCACTTCGGGTACTGGAACGCTTAAAGATGCCATGAACGAAGCTCTTCGCGACTGGGTGGCCAATGTTGATTCAACTTTCTACATTATTGGAACCGTAGCAGGACCGCACCCATATCCGGAAATGGTTCGTAATTTTCAATCCGTTATCGGCAATGAGACTCGCGAACAGATACTCGAGGCGGAAAATCGCCTGCCCGACTGTCTAGTTGCCTGCATCGGCGGGGGATCCAATGCAATGGGACTGTTTCACCCATTTCTGGACGAGAAAAACATGCGAATCATCGGAGTCGAGGCTGCTGGAATGGGGGTCGAAACCGGCAAGCACGCGGCATCAATCACAGGTGGAATACCCGGAGTGCTGCACGGAAACCGAACCTATTTGTTGCAGACAGATGACGGTCAGATTATTGATGCTCATTCCATTTCGGCTGGACTTGACTATCCTGGAATTGGGCCTGAACACTCGTGGCTTCACGACGTCGGGCGGGTTGAGTATGTTTCAGTTACTGATCAGGAAGCGTTAGATGCTTTTCAACTTTGCTGCCAAACAGAAGGAATTATCCCAGCATTGGAGCCTGCACACGCACTAGCGTATGTCGCAAAAATCGCCTCCGAATTCGACAAAGACCAGATTCTTGTCATGAATATGTGCGGCAGAGGTGACAAAGATGTTTTCTCCGTTGCAAATGTCCTGGGTGAGAAGTTTTGAATACGAATCTTCTTTCCAACACCCGGATTACGCGCAAGTTCAAAGCCCTGTCAGAAAAAAAGCGTAAGGCTTTTGTTGCTTTCTTGACGGGCGGAGACCCAGACTTCGATACCAGCAAACAGTTGATATTCGGGTTACCTAAGGCAGGTGTTGATGTCATTGAAATTGGAATTCCATTTTCCGATCCAATGGCAGACGGACCTTCCATTCAGGCTTCCAGCCAGCGTGCACTCAAAGCTGGCATGACGCTGCCCAAAACACTGGAGCTGGTTCGTCAATTTCGAGAAACGGATGATGTGACCCCAATCATATTGATGGGATACTACAATCCAATTTACCGTTACGAGCCCAATCGATTTGTGCATGATTGCGTTTCTAGTGGTGTAGACGGACTGATCATCGTCGATTTGCCACCCGAAGAAGACAGCGAATTGTGCGATCCAGCACTGACTGCGGGACTACACTGGATTCGTCTCGTTACCCCGTCTACGGATGACGACAGAATCGCAACGGTTCTCCATAACGTGAGCGGATTCGTCTATTACATATCAGTTTTAGGAGTGACTGGTACCCGTACAGCCATGGCGAATCACGTTGATGAAGCGGTACTTCGACTTCGAAAATACACCGAACTTCCTCTTGCGGTCGGATTCGGTATCAAAACTCCAGAACATGCGAAGTCTGTAGCCAATAAAGCTGATGGCATCGTCATTGGTTCCGCCATTGTTGATCTCGTCAAGGAGAACATTGACGCAGACGGTAAGCCGAATTCAAGGCTTGTTAAATCCGTTCACGAATTCGTTCGAGATATCGCTGACGCGGTAGTGGCGGTTTGACCAGAAGATTCTGGGGAAGCGTTGTACTATCGCTTTGTCGGAATTGAATGACTTAGTTCCCCTAAATCAATCCAATTATTTATTGGAATTGCCCTTTGCGAATGTTTCGTGAGTACTCGAGAGCTCGTTCTCTCTGGCTGGCATCACCTCGAACCAGAATTTCAACAATCAGATGTTTGGTTTCGGCCCATTCTTTCATTTCGACATAGACTCGAACTAAATCCAGAAGGGTTTGGACATTTCCAAATTCCGATATCGGACCCAAAGTGTCCCCAATCAGGTTTGCCTCCACTTCAAAGGGCTTTTTAGGCTGCGGATATTTATCTACCGGATACTTCTCGGGAAACATAATGCG
>JAKZRU010000138.1:0-5170 GCA_047517965.1 Gammaproteobacteria bacterium
CAGCAAACGGAGGCCAAAATCGGCGTCGCCATTCTCAACAAAATGACCGAACTCGGCCGACCCGTGTTCAAACAAATCTCATAGCCTGTATCACGGGTAAGGGCGGCTTGCGACTATTGTCTGATCCATGCAACAACGCCTATCACGGGTAAGGGCGGCTTGCGACTATTGTCTGATCCATGCAACAACGCCCTTTTCCTTTGACTTTATTACAATCCAGAATGGCGACTTTCGCCCCCTCTTCCGCAAAACGTTTCGCGGCGGCAGCGCCACAGCCATCGGCGCCACCGGAGACAACGGCCACTTTTCCCTCGAATCTTTTCATGCGCTTATCCTTTGTTGGTGAGCGTTACATTCGCAGTCTCTGCCATGGTTTCGACAATGACAGCATGGGATTTCCTACCCTGACCACGCGCGATAGCCGTCTGGTACGTTTCCATTGCCAGTGAATTGAGGTGCAGAGGCACATTGTGTTTTCGACCCAATTCACCTGCCAGTCGATGATCCTTGTGCATCAACTCAACAGGGAAACCTTCCTCGTAGTCGCCAGAAGTCAGGTGTGGTTCAAATTCTTCGAACATTGTGAAACTTTGCGCGTCGGTAAGGCGGAAAACTTCTAGCAGTGTTTTGTGACTGATCCCCATGGCTGCGCCCAAAACGAATCCCTCGGCCATGGATGCCATATAGAGCCCTGCAATCAAGTTGGAGATGAGCTTTACAGCATTACCTGTACCCGCGGGACCTATCAGCAACCAGTGCTTTCCCAAAATCTCAAATATTGGGATGGCCCGATCAAAAGCTGTCTGATCGCCCCCCGCCATAAAGGTGATGAGCCCTTTCTGAGCGCCGAAATGCCCGGCTCCTCCGGGCTCTCCACCAGACATCGGACTTTCAAGATATTGATATCCGGCAGCGCTGCTCTTTTCATAAAGGGAAATCGCTGTATCAGGATCAATGGTAGAAATATCTATGATTAGTGCGCCGCGGTTTTTTGCGGCAAGAATGCCTCCATCGGCAAACATCTCAATGGCGACAACTTTTGGATTTGGCAATGCTAAAACGATGATATCCACCTGGCGCGCCAGATCCTTTGAAGACCTTGCAACCTTTGCGCCTTCTTGCTCAAACTTAGCCAGCTTCTCGGTATCTATATCGAATACGACAAGCTCACCGAGGCTTGACAACAGGTTTGAAGCATAAAAGCCACCGACGTTTCCCAACCCAACAATCCCGACACGTTCGATTAACATGGGAAGTAATTCTCCTTGCATAAAGTTCCAATATATGGAACAATGTTCCAGACTAACAACTTACTTATGTCCTCTTTTTCGGGCGTGTCAAGATTTTATCGGATTGCGAGAATGGAACGGACTATCCCTGGCACAGCGGCACTCACTAAAGGCATTACAGTCCTTTTTGCTATTTCCCGGTATGATCGGCCTGTAAAATTAACCCAATTGCAAACCGAAACCGGCATCCCCAAAGGAACGTTGCACAGGATACTGCAAGCCCTGATTTTAGAAGGATTAGTTCTGCAAGATGCCTACGACAAAAACTACCGACTAGGCTATGGCTTGCTGAAGCTGGCAAGAATTTTGCTAGAGAACTTGGATCTGCGCGACCTATCGAGAGATCTGCTGGTTTTGTTACGTGATGAAATTGGCGAAGCAGTGCACCTGGCTGCGCCAGAAAAAGATGCAGTGATCTACCTTGAGATAATTGAAAGTAATCATCCAATAGGTGCTAGCGGCAAAATCGGCACTAACTCTCTCTATCATTGCTCTGCTTCAGGAAAAGTAATTGCTGCGTTTAACAATGGCATCCGCGTTCGAGTGCTGTCAAACGCACTGCCAAAACTAACGAATACGACAATCACCTCTCCAGAAGAACTGGAGAGGGAACTATTGTCTGTCAGGGAACAAGGCTTTGCGATAAACAATCAGGAAGAATATGCCGATGTTTGTGGCATAGCAGTGCCCATCATAGATCGCAGAGGGCAATCGATAGCGGCAATCAGCATATCCATTCCAAGCTATCGTTTTGAAAGCGAAAAAGTCGAAAAAATTTCTGCGGCGATGAAACTTACCTCAAGCCACATTTCTGACCGCATATGAAACACATCCAGTCTCTAAGCTTCTTCAAATAGAACTTGCACAACCCGTTCATATATTGGTGTTTTTGCAAAAGCTTTGGTGGGACTGGCTATCAACTTGTGGGGAAGTTCGAGGTCGTCATCGAATGGTTTTACGAGTTCCCCGCTTCGTAATAGCGGCGCAACCAGAGCTTCATGAGCCATCAGTACGCCGCCGCTATGCCGGGCTTCCTCCAACGCAACTGCAAATAACGAATGTACCGTACCGGCACTGTTAATACCCTTAGCATCTGGTACTGCGCCCAACCACAAGTCCCAATCATTCAGCCAAGCGTTATCGTGAAGCAATGTTTCTGACTTGAGATCTTTGATTACTTTCAACCTTTTCGCAATTTCGGGAGAGCAAACTGGATAAATACGATCACGGAATAGTTCAACATTTTTTGTACCCGTTGGCTCAATCGAAAAGAAAAGCGTCATATCAAAAGGCTCTCTTATCAGGTTTGGCGGTGCCTCCATTGCAAAGACAGAAACCGAAACCTCGGGTGCAATTTGACGCAATCTCCCAAGACGTGGCGCCAACCAAAGCTGGGCAATCGACGGCAGTGTAGCAATCTTTATTCGATTAGGGGTTGCCTTAGTTCGCAGCATCTGAACCGCATGTCCCAACTCATCAAACGCGTATGAAAATCGAGGTAACAGTTCCTCTGCAAGAGGTGTTAGTTCCACACCATGTGCTTTCCGAGCAAAAAGCTTGGTCCCAGCCCATGCTTCAAGTGCCTTAACATGTTGAGTAACTGCCCCGGCAGTCACAGATAGTTCCTCGGCTGCCATTGAAAAACTGCCGAGTCTCGCAGTTGCTTCGAAGGCCCGCAAAGCATTTAAATGGGGTCCCTTGGGGCGACGTGGTGACACTGCCATAAGATACTAGCCATAGTTTTTCTACACAAAAATAATAACAAAACTGATTTGCGGAAGCCGCCCTATTTCACGATAATTCTTTGAGGGTTCACCTTTACTTCGGAGACACAATATGACCGTGCACTTTACTAGCCCAATTACCGAAACAGATCCGCTGATAGCAGAAGCCCTGGCCAATGAAAAAACTCGCCAGCACAACCAGATCGAGCTGATCGCTTCAGAAAACATTGTCAGCCGCGCGGTTCTGGACGCTTTGGGTCATGAGATGACCAACAAGACGCTGGAAGGTTACCCAGGCAACCGTTTCCATGGCGGTGGTCTTTATGTCGATGTAGTAGAACAGGCCGCAATTGACCGCGCCAAAGAGTTGTTTGGTTGTGAATATGCCAACGTCCAGCCGCATTCCGGCAGTCAGGCGAACTTGGCCGTTTTCTTTCTGCTGCTGAAGCCGGGCGACAAGGTGCTGTCGCTGGATCTTGCTGCTGGCGGCCACCTGAGCCATGGCCTGAAAGCCAACCTGTCCGGACGTTGGTTCGAACCGCATCATTATGGCGTTGATGCCGAAAGCGAAGTGATCGATTACGACGAACTGGAAAAGCAGGCTGAGGAAATCAAGCCCAAACTGATCATCACCGGCGGCTCAGCCTATCCGCGTGAGATTGACTTTGAGCGTATGGCGCAGATCGCCAAAAAAGTTGGTGCATACTTCCACGTTGACATGGCCCATATTGCTGGTCTCGTTGCCGCGGGCGTACACCCGTCGCCATTCCCGCATGCTGATATCGTAACCTGCACCACCACCAAGACTCTGCGCGGTCCACGTGGTGGCATGATCCTCACCAACAATGAGGAATGGTTCAAAAAACTGCAATCGGCTGTATTCCCTGGTGTTCAGGGTTCAATCCACAGTCAGGTTCTGGCGGCTAAGGCCGTCTGCCTTGCCGAAGCTCTGACCGACGACTTCAAAGCTTATGGCGCGCAGGTAAAAGCTAACGCTGCAACGCTGGCTGCCACGCTGCAGGCACGTGGTCTGCGAATTGTTTCCGGCGGCACCGACACCCATCTGGTTCTGGTCGATCTGAGCTCGAAAGGCATCACCGGCAAGCGCGCTGAAGTGGTGCTGGAAAAAGCCAACATAACCGCAAACAAGAATGCAATTCCGAATGACAGCCCGCGCCCGCCGGAATGGGTAGGTTTGCGTCTGGGTGCAGGTGCTGCAACCACACGCGGTATGAAGGATGCAGAATTTGAAGCTTTGGGTAGTATGATCGCTGATTTGGTAGAAGCTGAAGCTGCTAGTGACACCGATGCAACCGTTGCGCGTTGCAAGGTTCGGGTTGCCGAACTTTGCAACGCATTCCCGACCTATGGTGCATGATCTCTCCCGTGCAGCTCCGAGTTGGAACTGCACACTAAGCTCCGTTGTACATGCGTGCGACGGAGCTCTTTTTGTCATGACAAGCAACCTAGAAATAGAGGTGCAATTCAATCATGGATGATGAGCTGGAGGCCCGACTTCGAGCAGCAAGACATTTGGATGGCAGAGACGAAAAAGGAAGCAACTGCGGCCTTCGATCTGTTCGTTGAAACCTACGGCGTGAAGTACGAGCGGGCGGTCAAGAAGCTGACCAAAGATCGCGACGTACTGCTGACGTTCTACGACTTTCCAGCCGAACACTGGAAGCACATCCGCACGACCAACCCGATCGAGAGCGTCTTCGCAACCGTGCGCAACCGAACCCGCAAAACCAAGGGCTGCCTGAGCCGAAAGACTGCCCTATCGATGGTCTTCAAGCTGATGCTGTCCGCCAAGAAAAAATGGCGAAAGCTCAGTGGTACCAATCGACTACCAGAAGTCATTCAAGGGGTTGAGTTTAAGGACGGCATCAAGCAACTTCAAAACGCCGCCTAATCACGCCGTCACCAACTTTTGACGGGGCGGTAAAAAGTCGATTCCTCATGAGAGTCGGCTGGGTTATAATTGTGCATGTTTACTTTACGCGACCGACGGACCGGAGAATTGTTTGATCGCTGGTCCGATTTCGGGGACAAACGTCGGCGCCTGATGGAGCAATCCTGGGCCGGGGTTTTTCGGAACCATCTGCTTGTCGAACTTCCGGTTGACGATCTTTGCCGTCACCTTGATGAACGCATGGG